>CAJBNH010000035.1 GCA_903955385.1 uncultured Myxococcales bacterium
ATTGAAACCCTGATCATTGTCAGCAACACCATTGCCATCGGTCTGATCGCCCGCACCCTGCTCGCCGATCGCAGTTCGCCTGGGCCTGGGCTTCGCTGACCTTGATGGAGCGGCCGTCAACCGTGGCGCCGTCCATCTCAGCCAGAGCCGTCGCTCCCGCCGTCTCGTCAGCCATGGTGACGAATCCGAATCCACGCGACCGGCCAGTGTCGCGATCCGTGATCACCTTGGCGTCGGTGACTTCACCGAAGCGCTCGAACGCCTCGCGGAGCGACGCGTCAGCCGTGTCCCAACTCAAGCCACCGACGAACAGTCTCTTTGCCATCGAACCCTCTCCGTGCGTCCCCAAGGACGTGCTCATCCCTACGGCAACGACGTGTCGACGGAGGGATGAGAGGACGCTAACACGTCGCCGACCCGCCGGATAGCCCCGGATTGAGTGGCGGGGGAATCGATGAAATGACTCAAGAATGTGACGAATTCGCCGCTGCTGCCAGCAGGCCCGGCACTACCAGCGCGACCTCTTGCTCCAGCTGAGTCAGCAGCTCATCGGCGCCCCGGGTCCAGCCGGCCCGACCCAACAGCTCGATGCGCCGCGCGAGCTCAGCCGCCTCGTCGGCGCCGACGTGCAACAAGCTCCCCTTCAAGCGATGCGCCGCCAGTGCCAGAGCCTCGCACGCTTCCTCGCGAATCGCAGCGCGCACGGCCGAAATCGACGCGTCGCGTCCAGCCTCGAACAGCTCGACCAGCTCGGCGACCAGCTCGCGGTCACCGTCCACCAGTCGATCCATCCGGGCGAGCGCACGTTGCACCGGGTCACCCGCAACCGCCGCGTCCTGGGACGGGGTCAAGTGCCGCACGGGAGCCGCAGTTCGCATGGCCAGTCGCACGACCTCTGCCGCTAACACGTCGAATTCCACGGGCTTGGCCAGATAGCCATCCATGCCGGCCTCCAGACACCGCTCGCGGTCTCCGGGCATTGCCTGAGCCGTCACCGCAAGCAGGGCTGGACAATCCTCTGGGTGTTCGGCCCGCAGCGCCCGCGCCGTGGCGAATCCGTCCATTTCGGGCATCTGCACGTCCAACAGCACAACGTCGAAACGTCGCGCGCGCACTGTTTCGAGGGTCTGCATCCCACCGGTCGCGGTCTCGACCGCAAATCCCGCCAGCTGCAGGTGCCGCTGAGCCAACCGCAGATTCACAGGGTTGTCGTCGACGACCAGCACCGCGATCCCCGCGACTTGACTGGGATCGATGGGCTCTGGCGGAGAACTGGCCGATGGGGACGCGACGACGTCCTCTGGCCGCGCGACGGGCAGGCGCGCGGTGAGCCGGAAGGTGCTTCCCTGCCCCGGCTGGCTGCGGACCTGCAGTCGGCCCCCCATCTGGTCGACAATCTGCGCCACGATGGCCAACCCCAGCCCCGTGCCACCGTAGCGCCGCCGGATCGAGTCGTCCGCCTGCACAAAGGGCTCGAGGATGCGCGCTTGCCGGTCGGGTTCGATGCCCACCCCGGTGTCGACAACCTCGAGGGTCAGCTCCGCTTCGCCGTCCTCCACGGGTGAGGCAGACAGGTGCAAGTAGACTCGCCCTCGCTCTGTGAACTTGATCGCATTTCCGACAAGATTCACAAGGACTTGCCGCCACCGCAGCTCGTCGCCCACCAGCACATCGGGGACCGTCTCCTCCAGATCGACCTCGAAGGCCAGCCCCTTTTCCGAAGCCCAGGGAGCCAACGGCACCATCGCGCTCTCGACGGCGCGCCGCAACCGGAACGGCGTTCTGACAAGGCCGACCGGACCCGCTTCGAGCCTCGACAAGTCCAGAATGTCACTCAGGATCGCGGTCAGGTCCAAGGCAGACCGCCGTGCGATGCCCAAGTGCTCTGCCTGCTCACTTCCGGTGGGCCCACGTGCCGCCAGATCAATGGCCGCGACAACTCCATTGATCGGTGTGCGGATTTCATGGCTCATTTTCGCCAGGAATTCCGATTTTGCCCGGGTTGCCGCCTCAGCCTCGTCCAACGCGTGCTGCAGGTGCATCTGAGTCTGGTGCCTGGCGGTCCAGTCGACGACGTGGACGATGCAGGTCGCGCGGTCAGTCCCGACCGGAGCCACCGACGCACCAACCAACACCCGCAGCAAACGCCCCGAAGCGTGCACCCAGCGCTGCTCGACGGTGCAGGTTTCCGTGGTGCCGGCTGCAAGCCGTTGGAACAGGGCGTGCAGGGCCGCGCGGTCGTCGGGATGCGCGCAGTCCGCGATGTCCCGATCGATCAGCGCAGACTCCTCGCGCCCCACCAGGTCGCAGAACACGCCGTTGACGCGGCGCGGCCGGCCGTCGGTGCTGACCAGTGCCATGCCGACCGGAGCGTGGTCAAAGGCGCTGCTCAACCGCGACTCGGCCTCGGCCAGCGCGCGTTCCATCTGCTTGCGGGCGGTGATGTCGCGGACCACGCCCACCAGCGTCGGCCCACGCAACCCCAGCTCGATCTTGCGCAATTTCGTCGAGACCACATGCTGTGCACCGCGGCGGTCGGTCCAGGAATCCTCAACCTCGAAGGCCTCGTCCGTGGCGAGTGCCCGAGCCTCGTGCTCACGCAGGCTCAGTACCATCGACTCCATCACCAGCTCTTCGGCGCTGCGGCCCAAAACCGCCTCACGCGGCCGACGCAGCATGGCGCAGAAGGCATCGTTGGCGAGGGTGACACCGCCGCCCGGCTGCTTGGCGAACACAGGATCGGGCAGTGTGTCCAGCAGCGTGCTGAACAGGTCGCGCGAGTCTCGCAGCTCTGCCGCCAGCGACCGCTGGGCCAGCGACCGCCTCCAAGCCGCCGCCACGATGACGCCCTGGGTCGCCAGCACACCGGCCAGCAGCAGCGCCGCGCTGGGAGGTGTCTCCGCCAGAGTCGCCGTCGCCAGCGCCAACCCCACGACGAATACCGCGTACAGGATCACCGCCCGCAAATTGAAGAAGCTGATGCTGACGGCGGCAAGTAGAATGAACAGAGAGATCAGGTACACCGCGCTTGCGGCATTCAGGGCGACGAGCCAGAACACGTGGGCCGTCATGACCCACAGCACGCCGTGACTGGCGACCACCAGGCCCGCCTGCAACCGCGGGTGATAGGACAGGGCCAGCGCCAGCAGCGACACGGCCGCCAGCAGCAGACGGTCCCGCAGCGAGTCGTGACCTTCCGGCGCAGCGAAGCGCATCAGCACGTACCAAGCGGGATGCAGCACGCTTGCCACGATGAGGATCAGGCGAGACGTCTGTCGCACGGACTCCGGTCCGCGAGGCGGCTCGACCGACGGCACGACCAGATGAGGCGACGGTGCCATGGACGTGCCCTCAGTCGCAGGTCGACTTGCCGGTCGAGTCCGTCAACACCAGCAACGCGTCCGACTGGCTTTGCCCGTGTAGCTGCATCCGTCCGGCCAGTGCGAAGCCGCCTTTGGGCAACACCGCGACTGCATTGGCGATGTAGATGCCGGTCTCGGTCGCGCCATAGGACTGGTCGGCCACCACCGCACCCGCGTCATCCGTCCGCAGCAGCCAGGACTCCGCACCCTCGTTCAGCTGCGAGTCGCGGTACCCTGCAAGAGCGAAGCCTCCCGTGGGCAGAACCGCAAGCGCCAATGCACCGTCGTTTTGCTTGGAACCGAAGTCGTGTTGCCACAACACCTCGCCGTCAGCGTCCGTGCGAACCAGCCACGCGTCCTCTTCACCGGCGCCCGTCGAGCGCGTCACGCCGGCCAGCGCCAGACCACCATCCGGCAGCACGGCCACGGCGCGGAACAGGTCGTCGTTCTTTCCGCCCGCGGTCTTCTGCCATAGCAGCTGGCCCTGAGCATCGACCTTGGCATACCAACCGTCTGAGGCTCCCGCGCCTGACGAGAACGTCTGCCCCGCCAAAACGATGTCGCCCCCGGGCACGGCTGCCAGCGCGCGCGCCGAGTCGTATTCAGCACCGCCGTACGGATGATCCCACATCTTCTTGCCGTCAAAGGTCGTGCGGACCAGCCACGCATCGCCCTTTCCCGCGCCCCAGGACTCGGTGAATCCCGCGACCGCCAACCCGCCGTCAGCCAACCGCACCATTGCCGCCGCATGGTCGGATTCGGGACCTCCGTAGGTGCGCTTCCACTTCTGCTCGCCCTTGGCGTCCAGCCCCACGATCCACAGGTCCGACCCCACGTTCCACTCTTGGGCATTGGTGTAGCCCGCAAGGACAAGGCCGCCGTCCGGCTGCTGGATCATCGCGTTGGCCGCCTCGAAGAAGTGACCACCGTAAATGCGCGTCCACAAAGGGTTCCCTAGCGGGTCGGTGCGGACGATCCACAGGTCGCCCCAGCCATCGGTGCCGGTCTGCGTGTAGCCGGCGAACGCGACGCCCCCGTCCGCCATCGCCACCACCGCGTTCGCCTCGTCCGGTGACTTGCCGCCGAACAGCACGCCCACCTTCTCGCCTTGGCACTTGCCGGCCAAACAACTGTCATAGAATGTGCAGGGTTCGCCGTCGTCGCATGGCAGGCCGTCCTGCACCTTGCCGACGCAAGTGCCCAGCTTGCACAGGTCGTTCGCGGTGCACGGGTCCCCATCGTCGCAGGCCGTACCGTCGGGAGTGCTCGCCTTTTGGCAGATCGCGCCTTCAGAACCGGTGTAGTCGAGGTCGGGTGAGTCTGCCTCGCCGCCGCAGGTCCATAGCCCTACGGCCACCACCGCCCACGGAACGCATCGCTTTAGCGCCTTGCGGACCCTTGCCATGATGCCCCCCGTGCACAGCCACACCGTCAAGCCCCGGGTCCCCCGGTCAAGGCCCGTGCTTGTGCAAGCTTGTAGCGCAGGGAGGATCCGCCGACAACCGGGGACCGACCGCTACTCGTCTTCGAGGAAGAAGCGGATCTTGAACGTTCTGACCCGCACGGCGACCGGACTGCCGTCGCGTTCTCCCGGGGAGAACTGGCAGTCGCGCAGGGCCTCGATCGCGGCCTCGTCCAAGCCATGGCCCAGCCCCTGCACCACCCGAATGTCGCGGGTACGGCCGTCCAGTCCGACGATCAGGTCCAGCACCACCGTCCCCTCGATGCCGGCACGTCTGGCCTCATCGGTGTACTTGCCTTCGCAGCGCTCTCGCATGGTGGGCATCTTCGAGACTTCGTAGGCAGGCACCGGAGCCGCCAGTGGCTTCAGCGCTTTCGGCGCCTGCGACGGCCCGGACTGTGGCTGCTGCAGCGTGTTGCCGACCGGCATGGCCGGCCCCTGCCCCGCTTGCGAAGTCGATTCGAGCGAGAATCCGAAGACCGGCGTGTCCGACGCCACCTCACCGGGCAGGGCTGGCCGTTCGGTGGCCGCCACGTCGCGCGGCGGGGTATCGGGTGGCGGGACCTTGTTCGTGCGCGGACGGGGGCGCTGCGGCTTGGCCGGGGCCTCGTGAACGACCTCGTTCGGGTCGACGGTGGGAGGGGGCGGAGGCGGCGTGGGCTCCGGCTCTGGCTCAGGGGCCGGGGGCGGCGGCGCGACCGACACGAACACCAGCTCGCGACGCGGCGGCGGCTCTGCCGGCAGGCGATCCAATCCGGCGGCAAGCAGCACGTGGGCCACCACCGACACGATCAGGAAAGCTGCCAGCCGAACGGTATACAAGATCGCTTTACTCCAGAGGAATCTCGGTGGGGTCCGCGTGGACTACGGGGTCGCCGGCGCCGACTTCGACGGCTTTGACGCGCCAACTGGCGTCGGCGGTTCAAGCCCGGCCGGGTCGATCTGGATGGCGAATGCCCCCACGCCCAGAGACTTGATGACGTCCAGCACCCACACCACCCTGCCGTGGCTGGTGTGCTTGTCCGCTGCGATGATCACTTGTGTTTTCGGGTCCTTGGCGACTGAGGCGCTGACCGCCGTGCGCAGCTCGGCCGGCGTGACCTCTTTGCCGTCCAGATACAGTCCGCCTTCCTGCGTCAGCGTGACCGCCAGCGTCGGCGGCGTGGGTGTGGTGCCCTGCGACGCCTTGGGCAGGTCGACCTCGATCGCCTGCTTGTTGATCAGGTTGGCCGTCAACATGAAGATGATCAACAAAACCAACATGATGTCGACCAGCGGCGTCACGTTGATGTCGGTGATGGGCCCTCGGCCCTTGCGACTGGCGCCCCCCATCAGCTCCCCTTCTTCAAGCGCGCCAGAATCGCGTGTCCGATGCCCTGCGCGGCAGAGGCGCAAGTTTCGACGTGGCGGGCGAAGGTGTTGTACGAGGCCACCGCCGGCAGGGCCACCAACAGACCGATGGCGGTGGCGACCAATGCTTCGGCGATGCCGGCCATGACCGCCTGGGCGCCGGACGCGCTGTTGGCTGCCAGGTCGTGGAAGGCGCGGACGATGCCCAGCACCGTGCCGAACAACCCGATAAACGGCGCGTTGTTGCCCAGGGTGCCCAGGAATGCGAGGCCGCGCTCGTAACGCAGACGCTCCCCTTCGATGGTCGCGGCGACGTGCTCTTCGACCGATGCCGCGCCCGCATCCGCGTGGGTCAGGCAGGCGCGGGCGACGGCGGCTTCCATCGACCGGGCCGAGCCCAGCTCAGCCAATGCGGCGGCACTGCCGGATTTGTCCAGCGTCTGCAGGGACTTGTCGAGCAGCCCCTGGGGCCGGCGCTCGCGAAAGAAGAACCAGGCACGCTCGAGCATGATCGCCACGGCCAGCAGACTCAGCCCCAATAGCAGCCACAGCACCCAGCGCGAGCCTACCCGCAGCATCAGCTCCAGCAGCTGGGCGTCCAGCGTTCCACCGGTCTCGACCACAGGATTCATGCGTACTCCTCTCAGGTTCCAAGTCCGGCGTCGTCCCGCCGTGCTGCTGCGACGTTCGCTAGAGTCTGCCCCGCAGGCCCACGGTCGGCAGGACGTAGCGGATTGTGCTGCCGGGCGCCACTTCTTCGGGGAACAGGGCGACGTTCGTCAGGTCTACATAGAAGTCCAGCAGCCACTTGTTCCATACCGCACGCTTGTCGACCCGGACGTCGACACGGAAGTAGCCTTCTGTCCTTGCGGTGTTGTAGCCAAACGTGGTCGTTGCCGGCTTGCCGCTCTGGTACTGCAGGCGCACGCCCAAGTCCCAGTTGCGGGGTAGCGGCAGGCCCGCCACCAGATTCACCAGATGCGTGCGGTCGTAGTCGTAGGGCACCCAGTCGGCGTCGCGCTTTCGCTCGGACAGCGACAGCGTGTACGACAGCCAGCCGTACAAGCCGTTGCGCGCCTGCCGCCGGGCCAGCACCTCGAGTCCATACGAACGGCCCACTTGCGCGGCCACCAGCCGGTCCAGCGCCTGTTCGAATCCGTCTTGCGACGAGGTGTCGTCGGGCACCGTGCCGGGCAGACTGGTCGGGCCGGTCTGTACCAGCGACGTCGCGTTGGTCTCGAGGTCAAACACCACGGGATCCATGTCGTTGTAGAAGCCCTCGAGGTTCAGGCTCAGGCCCTTGCCGAACGGCATCTCGACGCCGGCGCTCGACTGGATCGCCTGCAACAGCCCGAACCGCAACGGCATCGCGTCCAGACCCGGCAGCGGCAGGAAGAAGCGCGGCGGCTGGTGGTAGACACCCACGGCGGCCTTGAGCCAGATCCCGCGGTCGTCGTCCGCCTTTCCCTTCGCCGAAGCGGTCGTTGCGGTCGCGTCGCCCGACAGGTCATGCTCGGTCAGCCGCCAGCGCAGGGTCAGGCGCGGATCCACGCCCAGCTGCGTGGTCGCCCCGTCGTAGTGCAGATCGGCACGAACGCCCGGCCGAACCATCCAGTCGGCATTGGGCCGCCAGATCGCCTCGGTCAGCGCCGTGCCCATCGAAAACGTGGACAGGTCTTCGGTAAACAGCTGCAGGCCCGAGTTGCCGCCCGTGCCCGAATCGCTCTGCGTGGTCTCGTGGATGCTTCCTTCCAGGCCGGCGACAAGCTCGAGGTCCCGGCTCCACTCCAGCCGCCACCGTGCCGACGGCTCGAACACCAGCATCCGCACCGAGCTGGTGGCGCCCGCCAGCGTCTCGTCCACGCCCACCACTGCGCGGTACAGGCCGTCGAAGCGACCGCTGCCCCAGTTGGCGCGCAAGTCCAGGCGGTGGAACGACAACACCAGTACCGGTTCGAGCGGCGGGCTGGTGTCCGCGGGGTCGGCAGTGGCCGAAACAGCGTCGACCTCGTCGTTGGCCCCGAACGCGAAGACGGTGTAGCCCTTGCGAGGGGTGCCGCCGTCCAATCGGAACTGGTAGTCCCAGTAGCTCAACGAGGCCTCGTCGGTGGCAAGGCTCATGATGATGCCGGGATAGCCCACGCGGGCGGCGGCGGTCACCGTTGCGTTCATGAACGGCAGCGGCCTGCGGACCAACGCCCCCGTCTGCAACAGGTTGATGTCGATGTCGGTCAGCGACTCGTCCGGGCGCGCGCGGCGGGTGCGGCCGTCGATGATGCCAGCAGTGTAACCGCCATAGATCACAGGAGAACCACCCGGATAGAACTGCACCTCGTCGATGAACTCGGGGTGGATGACGGACGGCCCGGCCAGCAGGTGGTACAGCAAGGGCACGCGGGTGCCATCGACCAGGAAGCCGGTGCTGCCGGGACTGGCGCCGCGCACGACCGGGAACGGCAACAGCGCCATGATCGACGCCACGCCGGGCAGCGTCTGGATCACGCGGAAGGGATCCCCAAACGTTCCAGGCACTTGCTTGATTTCGGCGCCGCGCAACGTCACCCGAGAGATCTCCTGCCGACGTTGCTGGCCGAACACCAGGATCTCGTAGGGGTCATAACGGTCGCGCTCGACGTAATAGGCGATGGCCAGCTCTTGCCCCGCCGCCAGCATCTCGATCTGCAGGAACGGCAGGTAGTTGGACCCGTGCACAGTCACCCGCGCCACGCCCGCCGGCAGCGGCAAGCGAAAACGCCCTCGCCCATCGACCTCGGCCGTGTAGTGGCGGTCACCGACCTGCGCCGCCACCGTCGCACCCGTCACTGGCGCCCGCGTGCCCTTCTCGACCAGCTTGCCGCGCAGCACCGCCGTCAGCGGTGGCCCCCCGTCCGCCGCCGGAGCCGCCAGCGGGGGAGGCGGCAGGAACGTGTGCCGAAACGTGATCTCGACCGCGACGGCCTTGCCCTGGTAGCGCGCCGGGACGAACTGAAAGCCCTGCGCCGCCTTGACCACCGCCTGGTCCAGCACCTCGATGCCGCAGGACTGGACCAGCTCGACCTTCTTCACCAAACCGTCGACGCCGACCACCAGCTTGACGGACACCGACAGCGGCTGCTCGAACGCAGGCGCATCGGGCGGCAGCTCGACGGTGGTGGCCGTGATGGCGCGCGGCGGCTCGAGCGTCGCGTCGGCCACCGGAGCGCCAGGCGGCGACGTCGGCGCCGGGGCCGTCTGGGCCATCGCGGTCGAGGTCACCAACAGTGCACCAACCGTGCACCATACCAGCACCAAACGTGCGTGCAGGGCGTGCGTCATCGCCACCCCACCAGCCACGCCAGACTTGCGCCGACGTGAGGCCACCACTGGCGGCGGACGATGGGCTCGGCGGTGTCGGGTTCGACGCGTCCCAGCGACTGCTCGCAGCCGGTCCACTGACCGTCGACCTGCAACGAGAGCTCGGTGGACGACAGCGCGCCCAGCACCGCCGTCCAGCCGACGCGGACCAAGCCTGCGGTGCCGATGCCGACGCACGCGGCCAAGGGGCGACGCGCATTGGGGAAGGTGTAGGACTCGACCAAGCTCTGCGCCTGCTCGGCGTCGGGGTCATCGCGGCCAGTGCGTCCCTCGACCAGACCGCCGAAGCCCATGCCAATCGCCAGCCGCCAGCGGTCCGACACGTGCCACGTGGGGTCCAACGTGCCAGAGAAGCGTGCGCCGCTCAGCCCGCCCAGCGCGGCGCCGTATTGAAACGTGGTGTAGAGCGACCAGTCGTCGTCCAGACGACCGCCGACGCGCACGATGGCCGAGTGGGTCGAACCGTCCGGGGGGCCGCCGATGCCGAACAGCCGGCCGTAGCCGTAGCCCAATTGCAGACGAAACCCGGGCTTGCGCCACGCGGCGGTGTCTGCCTCGGTGGGCAGCGACAGGCGAAATTCGATCTTGTCGTCGGGTTCGGCTGTTCCCGCAGTCAGGCCGCCGTCCTCTGCCGTTGCCGTTTCCGCAGCGGCGAGGTCGGTCGCTGCTGCGGGCTGCGCCCACGCCGATGGCGCCAACGCCAAGCAAGCCGCCGCGGCCAAGACCCGCATCGCTGTCGTGCCAGGCTTCGTCATGGCTTCTTCGGCTTCTCCGGCACGCCGATGCACGGCCACCAATGGGGCGGAGTGGCGGTCACATCCCAGGACGGCGTCTCGCAATTCGGGTCGTCTTCACAACCTTTGAGCAGAAAGTGCCCCAAGCCCCGGCAGTCGCCCGCCACGTTGGCCACGACCAGGTGGTTCGGGCCGTCGCACACCCACGGCGTGGTCAACACGGGCGCTTCCTGCACGTCGCGGTAGCGGGCCTTGACGCTGTTGCAGGCGACTTCCCGGACGGTCTCGGTGGCCTGCAGCGGAATCTCGACGGCCTGCGCATCGAACGAGAAGCTCTGACAGGTCGAGGCCGTCGGCAGCCCCACCACCTTGCGGATCGAGAACCCTTGGGCCGGCGGGTCGCAGCCGATGGTCGGGTAGAAATACGAGGCGAGGTCGAAGGTTCCCTCGCGGAACGCCACCCGCGTGTGGCCCTGGCGCATCGTGACGAAGCTGGCGCCATACACGAAATCGACCGGTTCCTTGGGCTGGTCGCCGCCCATGCCGCCGCCGGGTCCACCACCGCCGCCGCCGGGACCGCCGCCGTGGCCCTGGTCGGGGACTTGGGTGCGCATCAGGTCCAGCGCGTCATTTCCGTTGCGGTCATCGAACACGACCAGACTGCCGTACGCGACGCGGCCTTCGGGCGCCCCGACCAGCACCTCAGCGGTGGGCAGCGACAGCAGGTCCATCTTCGCCGCAACGCCCGGCTCGATCGGGATGACGACGGAGGCCAGCGCCGGCACGAAGCCCAGCACGTCCGGGCAGCCCGCCGCCACCACCGCAGTCGTTGAAGCATCCCCTGGCATGCCAAAGCCCAAGAGCGCGTTTTCCAAGCAGAATCGGTCAGGATCCGGCACACCGGCCCAAACGAGTGCCACCCGCAGGCGAGGCGTCTCAGCCAAGGTCTCTGGCGGACGCAACTTCTGGAAGTCTCCGGTGGTCTGAACCGTCAGGGTCGCCAGCGGCGTCAGATCGGTCTCGTCGAGTCCCTTCAGGCCGACGTTGCACCCGACCAGCGCAAGGCACGCCACGACTCCCAGCGTATGTCGCCGCCGAATTGCCATCAGCGCACCCACACCAGGGCAAGCTCGCCTGCCCACCCGGTTTTCACGCCAGCGTCCGCGCCGTGCAGCGAGGGTCCTCCGAACACCGAAACGCCCAAACCCAGCGCCAGCGGAAGGGTGACGCCGACCTGCACTTCGCCGCCTGGCAGGAAGGCCCACGCGCTGTCGGCCAGGCTGCGGCCCGAGTCGCCCAGACGGCCGGCCTGTGCGCGCTGGCGTGACTCGTAGATCGCCGTGCCGCCTAGCAAAACGCGCGCGCCGATGCGGCCACGTCCCGCTGCCGCGTCGACGCTGACCAGACCGCGCACGCGGGTCTCGCTCTGGGTCACCGCCCACAGCAGGCTGTGTTCGGCGGCCTGCGACCACGACGCGCGAACGCCCCAGCCGACCGTGCCGGCCGTGCGCCAACCCGCTGCAACACCAAGGGATTGCCCCGTCTCAAGTGCAGCCGGCAAGCTGGACAGAAAGGCCAGGTCGGCGATGAAGCGGGGAGCGGCGGGTGCGTCTGCCTCGACCGGTTGCGCCGACGCCACCCGCACGGACGCCACGCCGACGAAGACGAGGCAGAGGACAATGGCAAAGGAGGAGAGCCGAGGCATGAACTGTCCGGACGCAAGAAAGCGACCCGTCTAGTTACCGTTGCCGGTGGGGGAACGCAAGCGTGTGTGTCGAAAGGAAACGTATCGTCACGAAAGGCGGGGGAGGACCGACGCGGAAATCGCCGTCGGTCCTCCCACTGCCTCTGGTGTGGTCTACATTTCGCGCGCGGCAGCCTGGGCGGCGGCGAGGCGGGCGACCGGAATGCGGAACGGCGAGCAGCTGACGTAGTCCAAGCCGGTGCGGTGGCAGAACTCGACGCTGTTCGGCTCGCCGCCGTGCTCGCCGCAGATGCCGATCTTCATGCCGGGGCGGGTCTTGCGGCCCTTCAGCACGGCGATCTCGACCAGCTGGCCCACGCCCTCCTGGTCCAGCGTCTGGAACGGGTCCTGCTCGATCACGCCCTTGTCGATGTATTGCTTGAGGAACGGCCCGGAGTCGTCACGCGACAGGCCCATGCACGTCTGGGTCAGGTCGTTGGTGCCGAAGCTGAAGAACTCGGCCGACTCGGCGATCTTGTCCGCCGTCAGGGCCGCGCGGGGCAGCTCGATCATCGTGCCGACCGTGTAGTTCACCGTGGCGCCGCGCTCGGCGAACACCTTGGCGATCTCAGCGCGCACGACCTTCTCCTGGTCGACGAGCTCGGACTTGAAGCCGACGAGCGGGATCATGATCTCGGGGTGAACGTCCACGCCTTCCTTCGCCACGTCCAAGGCCGCCTCGATGATGGCGCGGGCCTGCATCGCGGTGATCTCGGGATAGGTGACGCCCAGGCGGCAGCCGCGGTGGCCGAGCATGGGGTTGAACTCGTGCAGCGACTCGACCTTGGCCTTCAGCGTCTCGGCGGGGATGCCGGTCTTCTGCGCCAGGTCCTGGATCTCGGCGTCCGTGTGGGGCACGAACTCGTGCAGCGGCGGATCCAAGGTCCGAATCGTGACGGGCAGTTCCTTCATCTCGCGGAAGATCGCCGCGAAGTCGTCGCGCTGCAGGGGCAGCAGCTTGGCCAGCGCCTTCTCGCGACCGGCCTTGTCCTCGGCGAGGATCATCTCGCGCATGGCGTCGATCTTCACGCCGCCGAAGAACATGTGCTCGGTGCGGCACAGGCCGATGCCCTGGGCGCCCAGCTTGATCGCGTTGGCGGCCTGATCGCCCTGGTCGGCGTTCGCGCGCACCTTCAGGCGGCGCAGCCCGTCGGCCCACGACATCAGCTTGGCATAGCGCTGGTAGTTCTCGGCGCCGGCGGGGTCGCGACCCTCGAACAGCACCTGCAGCACCTCAGACGGGCTGGTGGGCATCTCGCCGGCCAGAATCTCGCCCGTGAAGCCGTCGAGCGACAGCCACTCGCCTTCGTTGAAGGACTTGCCGCCGATGGTGATCTTCTTGTTCGCGTAGTCGACGTCCAGCTCGTGGCAACCGACGACGCAGACCTTGCCCATCTGGCGACCGACGACCGCCGCGTGGCTGGTCATGCCGCCGCGCGCCGTCAGGATGCCCTCGGAAACCGTCATGCCGCGGATGTCTTCCGGGCTGGTCTCGTGGCGGACGAGCACGACCTTCTCGCCCTTCTTGACCTGCTCTTCGGCCTTGGCAGCCGTCAGCACGATCTTGCCGGCAGCGGCGCCGGGACCCGCGGGCAGCGCCTTGGCCAGACGACGACCGTCCTTGATGGCCTTGGCCTTGTCGTCAGGATTGAAGATCGGGCGCAGTAGCTGGGTCACGGCCTCGGGGTCGATGCGCAGCACGGCGGTCTTCTGGTCGATCACGCCCTCGTCGACCATGTCGATCGCGATGCGCAGGGCGGCAAAGCCGGTGCGCTTGCCGTTGCGGGTCTGCAGCATCCACAGCTTGTTGCGCTGCACCGTGAACTCGATGTCCTGCATGTCCTTGTAGTGCGCTTCGAGCTTCTTGTAGATGCGCTCCAGGTCACCGAACGCGGCAGGCATCGCCTCGGCCATCGACAGCGGGCCTTCTTCGCCCGGGCGCTTGGACACGGGCTGCGGCGTGCGAATGCCGGCCACCACGTCTTCGCCCTGGGCGTTGATCAGGAACTCGCCGTAGAAGCGGTGCTCGCCCGACGCGGGGTCGCGGGTAAAGGCCACACCGGTCGCGCAGTCGTCGCCCAGGTTGCCGAACACCATCGCCTGGACGTTGCAGGCGGTGCCCCACTCGTTGGGGATGTTGTACATGGCGCGGTACGCCTTGGCGCGATCGTTGCCCCAGCTCTTGAACACGGCGCCGACGGCGGCGAACAGCTGCTCGCGCGGGTCGTCGGGGAACGCGCGGCCCATACGGCTGACGAAGAACGCCTTGAACTCGGCGACGACTTCCTTCAGGTCGGCGGCGGACAGGTCGATGTCCTGCTTGACGCCGCGGGCGTGCTTCTTGGCCTCGAGGATCAGCTCGAAGTTGTTGTGCGATCCTTCCTTGCCGATGCCGAACACGACGTCCGAGAACATCGCGACGAAGCGGCGGTAGGCGTCGTACACGAAACGCTCGTTGCCCGTGCTGGCGATCAGGCCCTTGGCCGTCGTGTCGTTCAAGCCCAGGTTCAGGATGGTGTCCATCATGCCGGGCATCGAGGCGCGGGCGCCCGAACGCACCGAGACCAGCAGCGGGTTGCCGGGGTCGCCGAACTTGGCGCCCATGACGGCTTCCACTTTGCGCAGGTTCTCGAAGACTTCGGCCTCGAGGGCCGCGGGGAACTTCTCGCCTGCCTCGTAGAACTCCGTGCACACGTCGGTCGTGATCGTGAAGCCGGCGGGGACAGGGATGCCGAGTCGGCTCATTTCGGCCAGGTTGGCACCCTTGCCGCCCAGCAGGTTCTTCATGGCGGATTCGCCGTCGGCCACACCATCACCAAAGAAATACACGCGCTTGGTCATCAACGTTCCTCCGTGCGCCGCGGGGGCGGGGCAATCGGCGCGGCTAGGTAGCAAGTTCGAGTGGGATGCACAAGCGCACACGCGCTCAGAACCACGCATACCCGAAGATGTCGTAGTACCCACGGGCGATGTCGAGCCACTGCGCCGTGTCGTCGGCCAGGTACTTGGCCCACTCGTCACCGGGCTTGGCGGCGTACTGGTCGGCGCGCTTCTGGGCGTCCTTGACCATCGTGTAGCCGGGGCTGAACACGCCTGCCGTCGCCAGCTTGACCGAGTGATAGGTCCGCATGTTCGTGGGGTTGACGAACGTCGCGATGTCGGCCCCTGGAATCGGCGTAAAGGCCTCGCCGTGCCCTTCGAGCCAGATCTTCATCGAGTCGTTGAACGTCTGGTCGAGCAAGGCGTTGAGCCACGCCATGCCGTAGAACATCGCGTCGCTGCGCAGCATGAACGTGTCTTGCAGCGCCACCGCCGGCAGACCCACCTGCGCCGCCGCCTCGGCCCCGAACAGCTTGCGCAGCTGCAGCTTGCCGTCCTTGCCCCGCACGGCGCCCAGCATGTCCTCGCGCCCTGCTGCCACGGCACCCAGCAAGCCATTGAGTTCCTTGCCGAAATACAGCGAGATCGGCAGGATGTAGTTGTTCACCGACTGCGACGAGTCCACGCCGACGAAGTAGGTCGACGGGTCCGTCAACATCAAGATCGCGCCCAGCTTGTCGTAGTAGGCGCCGATGTGCCGCAGGCGGTCGTAGTAGTAATAGCCCGTGGACTCGTCGAACTCCGTGTACGCAAAGCGCCCGATGCCCAGCGGCACGTTCACGTCCACGCACGCGTCGGTGCAGCCCACGGGCGTCGGGCAGACCGGCAGATCGGTGGCGGTGGTGGCCTGCCAGAAGGTGTTGGTGTCGGTGTCCAGGCAGTAGCCGCCCGGCTCTGGGGTACCGATGACCTGCGTCAGTCGCTCCAGACCCGTGCGCACCGACTCCGTCGCGACGAGACCGCCCTGCGCCGCCTGCTCCCACGGGACGTCTTCGATGCCGTAGTAGGCCGCGTCGGTCGTGCGCAGATAGTCCCACAGTTCTCCAGGCTTGCCATAGTCGTACGGGCTCTGGTCGAACACCCAGTTCTGGTACTGCAGCACGATGGGCATGAAGTAGCGGTCCCAGACGCGGCCGATGTACCCCTCGGTCGTGAAGTCGACGCGGTCGCGGCGAAACGCGTTCAGGATGTAGTGGTCGCGGTACTTCTGCAGCCCCGCATCGACGATCTCGAACGCGTCGGCGCCGCGGTCGAAGACGTTGCAGGTGGGCGTGCCCGCGACGTATTCGTCCGAGCAGAAGCGATACGGCACCTCGACGTGCACCTTGGCGCGCCCCTTGCCGGGCTTCGAGCCCTCGCCCGTCATGTCGGCGATGACCTCAGCATACGGAACCAGCTTGCGCTGCCCGATCTTGTCCACGCCGCCCAGCATGTCGGGAATCGACGTGTAGTGGCGCACCGACCGCAGCGCCGAGCCGAGCGGCAGCACTTCGGTCACGGGATCCACCGGCTTGTTTGCGAACACCTCGACCAGCTGGCCGTAACCAAACGCGATGGCCGCATCGTCGTAGTACCCGACGCCGTGGATGTCAGAGTGGAATGAGTCTGAGTAGTCCATGATCGACGCATACGCATAGTCCTGGATGCCCGCCTGCAGCTGCGCTTGCGTGGGCTTGTCGAGCGGCTGCCCCTTGGCCCCTCGCAATTCCCAGTACTTGTCGGGGAAGTTCAGCGCGTCGGTCGAGCCCTCGAAGTTGTGGCGCAGACCCAACGTGTGGCCGATCTCGTGCTCGGCGGTCGAGCGGAACACCGAGGCGTGAATCGACGTCCAGACCTCGGCCACCGGCTTGTCCTTCAGGTCGGCGACCAGACCCAGCACCGAGTCGTCGGCAAAGGCGGCCAGCTCAATCGTGTGTCGATTCAAGAACTCTTCGCGCTTGGCCATGCGGCGACGGGCGGCCAGCGGCGCCCAGTTGTCGGGCGTCAGGCGGGCGATCTGCTCCTTGCTCAACGCCGGCAGCGGGGCTCCGGGCGGCAGGTCGGCCAACATCGCCTTGTCTTGCGGCGACCCAAACGCGGCCAGGATCTCGCGATTCACGGTGGCCGCGGCCAACGGCGTGTCGCGCACCAGGGCAGCCCGCGCCTGGGCCCAGCCGTCGCGCCCCTTCATCGTGGTCTTCTTCAGTTGCTGCACCAACTTCTGCTTGGCCGGCCCGGTCACTTGCTGGGCAAACGCGCGGGCACGGGCCACGTCGTCGGTGTGCTCAGGCGTGTTGGCCTCGTGCGGTCCGTCGTCCTGCTTGACCCACTGCGCCCACGGGTCGGCACCGCCGTTGCCCTTGCCCTGCCCCGGCAGCGGCGTCTTGCCAGACTGGGGCGGCGGGGCGGGGATCACCGACGCGAATTTGCCAAGCGCCGCAAGCACTTCCTTCTGGCCGATCTCGCCCAGGCCGTAGTCCATCGGGTCGATCTCGCCGCGCATCAGACGGACCAAATCGCGGCCGCTGGTGGCGAATTCCTTCAGCGGACCGCCGTATACGTTGGCGGTGGCGCAGATCGCCTCGCCCGTCGTCGGGTCCGTCGCGGTCGGTCCATAGCCCAGCAGCCCGGCGCGTGTCGGCTCCTCGATGTAGTTCAGCATCGGGTAGCGCAAATCGCCGGTGCGCTGGCCGCGGTCGAGCACCTTGCCTTTCGCGTCGAAGCTCAGGGTGTTGTCGCGCACCACGTACATGTCGGGCACCTGGTCGACGGGCTTGCCCTGCAGCGCGGCGACGGTGCGCTTGAACGACTTGTTCCAGCCCTGGGCAACCAGCGTCGCGGTGGCGCGCAGCTCAGCGGGAAAGCCCTGGCTGAGCCAGTACACGATCGGCCGCGGCGTGCGCTGCGCGTAGGGAATCGACTTGCCGTCCAACCCCTTGGACTTCTCCCACAGGTTCCAGCGCGAGATCATCAGGCGCCGCGCGGTCTCGACCTCGCCCAGCTTGTCGTCGTAGCCAAAGCGCTCGGCGCGAAAGTACCCGAACTTGTCGAACATCGGGATGCGGACCTCGGAACCGGTGGGGTCCTGCTCGACGGTGCCGTCGGTGTACTCGACGACCCGGATCGGCTTGCCCAGGGCATCGCGGGCCACGTAGTTGTCGGGGTAGTCCAGCGGCTCGTAGTCGTCGTTCGGGTCCACGCGGCGCAGCGAGGTGCGGACCTCGATCTCAGCGGGCTTGCAGTCCTCGTTCAAGTAGAACCAGCAGACGGGATAGCTGTAGGCCCCCCAGTCGTCGACGCCCGAGATCACGCCCGGGGTTGCCAGTACCTTGGTGACGAAGTCCATGTACGCGGGATTCTTGGCGTCGCGGTGGTCGATGGGGTCGCGGCTGTCGCGCCAACCCGACGGCTTGCTGGCGTCGCGCCAGGCCATCGTGAAGGCGTCAGGGTCGGCCGGGTCGGTGATGGCGAACTTCACAGGCTCGGTCTCGATGGTGTCGAGGGTGAAGTTGAAGTTGCGCGCCAGGTTCTCGGACCAGTCGACACGGATGTACTGGCGGTCGTACCAGGGCTTGTCCTCGTCGTTCTCGTGCAGCACGTTGTCCTGCTCGCCGGTCGCCTCGCTGTAGCCGCGCGTAATATCGAAGTGTTTCGAGATCTTGTACACGGCCACCGGCTGCCCAGTGACGTTCTCGCCGGGCTTGCCGCGCTTGGAGTGGTCGAGATCGGTGCCCGCGACGAAGTCGTACGCGCGGTAGGCGCTCAAGTGGTCCTCGCTGACCTCCCAGCGGATGCGCTCGAGCTCCTCAGCCTCGCCGATGAAGGTGAAGCCGACGGTGTACGGCGCGTCGACGACGGTGCGCTGGAAGTACCACTCGCCCTGGAAGGCGGCCTTCTGCAGCGCCCCGGGCTGAACGCGGTCGATCAGGCCCACGTCCTGGGTGCAGGCGGCGATAAGGGCGAGACCAATGCCGACGACGGCAAGGCATCTGGCAAAGCGGGTCATGGAAGCTCCTGGGAACGAAAGCACGCGGAACGGCCCGACGAAGGCGCGGCGATGCTAGCACTGGCGGAAAATGGGGCAACGGCGCTTCGCCAACGGCAAGCACGGAAGCGACGTGAAGTTCGTGCGGTACCGCGAGGGGGGGGGAGCGGACGAGGCGCCCAGCACTTGCTGCAGGTCAGCTCGCCGGTGCAGAGGCGGGTGCGGCGACGGCGGGTGCCGCCTTGGCCCGCTTGCGTGCCGTACGCCGGTCGGCGAACCCGGCAAGAATCACGTACAGCGTCGGCACCACGATCAGCGTCAGCAGCGTCGACAGCGTCATGCCGCCGATGACCGCGCGCGCCATGGGCGCCCACATCTCGGCGCCGTCGCCGATCTCGAAGGCCAGCGGCACCATGCCGAGCACGGTCGTCAGCGTCGTCATCAGGATCGGGCGCAGGCGGCTGCGACCGGCATCCACGGCGGCCACCGTCACGTCCTCGCCCGCCTCGCGTTTCACTTTCACGAGGTCAATCAGCACGATACCGTTGTTCACCACCACGCCGACCAACAGGATGATGCCGATCAAGGCCGTCACCTGCATCGGCGTGCCCGTCGCGACCAGCGCCACCACGACGCCCGACAGCGCGAGGGGCACGGCGAACAGGATCACGAAGGGCTCGAGCAGCGACTCGAACTGGCTCGCCATCACCATGTAGACCAGCAGCACGGCGACCAGGAACGCGATGCCCAGCGCCATGAACGACTCTTGCATGTCCTGTGCGCTGCCGGCGATCTCGGTGCGGACGCCCTGCGGCGGCGGCACGTCGGCCAGTGCGGTCTGCACCCCGGCCGTCAGGGTGGCCAGCGGCGTGTTGACGGCGGCCAGCGTGATGCTGCCGTAGCGCCTCTTGTTTTCGCGGGCGATCTTGGTGGGCCCCTGGACCTGATGCAGCGTGGCCACCGTCGACAACGGCACGCTGGTGCCCGACGGCAGGACAATCGGCAGCGCGCGCAGTCGGTCGACGTCGTCGCGGACCTCGCGCGGCGCGCGCACCAGAATCTTGTACTCGTCGCCGCCATCCCGGTACATGCTGGCGGTGGTGCCCAGAAAGTACGTCGAAACGGTGGACGCAACCTCAGCCGGCGACAGCCCCAGCAGGCGGATCTGCTCGCGGTCCAACTCGACCCGCAGCTCAGGCGCGCCCTTCTCCATCGAGAACTTGACGTCGCCCGCGCCCTTGACCTGCGCCAGCCGCAACTTCAGCCGCTGACCGTACTGTCCAACGGCCAGCAGGTCCTCGCCGAACACCTTGATCTCGATGTCGCCGCCGGTCGAGGCGCCCAATCCCATGGTCTGCGGCCGGACTTCGACGCCGGGAACGACCTCGAACTTCTTGCGCAACACGGCTTCGATCTGTTGCTGCGAGCGGTTGCGAAGGGAGCGGCCGGGCAGGCGCACCTGCAACATGCCGCTGTTCGCGCTCTGGCCCATCAGCGCCATGAAGCCTTCGCCGGCGCCAAATCGGGACACAATCACTTCCGCTTCAGGGACTTCGGCCTTGACGATCGCTTCGAGCCGCAAGAACGCCTGGTCCGTCGCCGCCAGCGAGCTGCCCGGCGCCGTGGTGACGTTGAGCTGGATCTGGCTCTGGTCGCTGGCCGCCATGAAGTCGATGTCCATCAGCGGCAACAGTCCGAACGTGCCGACCGAGGCCAGGAAGGTGACGAAGATCGTCTTGCCCTTGTGGCGCAGGCAAAGCGCCAGAAAGCGAGCATAGCCGTTGGAAAGCGGGTCGAGCCAGCGCGTCAACCACATGATCACACGCTCGATCTTGTTGCGGTGGGCCACGACCATCAGGCTGGACATGATGGGCACAAGCGTCAGCGAGATCAGCAACGACGCCGTCAGCGAGATGCAGATCGTCAGGCTGAGGTCGCGGAACAGCTGCCCTGCGATGCCCGGCACGAACAGGATCGGCGCGAACACCACGATGGTCGTCAGGGTCGACGCCGTCACGGGCATCGCGACCTCAGTCGTGCCTTTGATCGAAGCCGTGATCTGGTCCTCGCCCGCGTCGAGGTGCTGCATGATGTTTTCCAGCACCACGATCGAGTTGTCGACGAGCATGCCCACGGCCAGCGCCAGACCGGCCATCGACAGGATGTTCAGGGTCACGGACGAGAAGTCCATGACCGCAAACGTCAACAGCATCGACAGCGGAATCGCCACCAGCACGATCACACTGGTCCGCCAGCTGCGCAGGAACACCAGCAGCACAATGGCGGTCAGCAGGATCGCCAAGTAGGCGCTGGACGTCAGGTTCGAGATCGCCGCCATCACCGGCTCGCCCTGGTCGAACAGCGGCTTGACCGTCACGCCGGGCGGCAGGCGCTTCTGCAGCGTCTCGACCTCCTTCATCACCCGCGCCGCGACCTGCACCGTATTGGCATCGGACTGCTTGCGCACGGCCAACATCACCGCCGCGACACCGTCGGAGCGCACCACGCTCGTCTGCTCCTGGAACGTATCGACCACGTCGGCAACGTCCTTCAACAGCACCGGCTGCGTCCCCTTGGCGCCCACCACCAGGTCGCGCATCTGCTCGATCGTCTTGAATTGCGCGCGGGTGGCGATGTTGATCTGCTCCCGCCCCAACTCGATCTTGCCGCCGGGGATCACGACGTTGGCGCCGCGAAGCGCTCCGGTCACACGGGCAGCCGGAATGCCATAGGCCTCGAGCCACTCGGGATTCAGGCGCACTTGAATTTCACGTTCACTGCCGCCCAAGGGGTCCGCCGCTGCAACACCCGGAATGCGCGCGAGATAGGGCGCGACCTCGTCCTTGGCGATGCGACGGGCCTCGGCCGCCGTGCCCGGGGCGTTGACGGCCAGGATGGCAATCGGCTGCATCGAGGGGTCGAACGCGAACGCCATCGGCTTTTCGACGTCGTCGGGCAGCGCAGGTTCGGCATAGAGCTCGAGGTTCTTGCGAACGTCCTGCTCAGCCTGGTCCATGTCGGTACCCCAGGCGAACTTGACGATGATGATGGCGTTGTCCTGGTCGCTGGACGACGTGACCTTCTCGACGTTCTTGACGGACGCGAGGGCGGACTCGATCGGTCTGGCGACCAGCTGCTCGACGGCCTCGGGCCCGGCGCCCTGGTAGGTGGCGATCACGGCCACAATCGGAAACTCGATGTCCGGAAACATGTCGAGCTTCAAGCGCGAGAAGGTGAACACGCCCAACACCGTCAACGCCATGAAGATCATGACGCCGGTCACCGGCTTGCGGACGGACATTTCGGCGATGCTCATCGACGCGCCTCCTCGATCCGCACCTGCGCGCCGTCGCGCAACAGGTAGGCGCCGACCACGACGATGCGCTCGCCTGCCTTCAGGCCCTCGGTGATCTCGATCTGGCCCGGTTGGCGGGCGCCGATCTTGACCTTGCGCTCGCGGGCGACCTTGCCGTCGGTCACGAACAGCGTCGCCTCACGCGTCAGCTCTGTATTCGCCGTCAGCTGCAACGCCTCCGGGGGAACGAGCACGACCCGGTCACGCCGCCCCAGCTCGAACACCGCACGCGCCGTGCTGCCCGGCACGAACTTGCCGTCGGCGTTGTCGAATTCCGCTTCGATCTGGCCGGTCTTGGTCATGCGGTCGACAATCGGTCCCTTCAGCGTCACCTGCGCCGCGCGCGTCAGGTCGGGGCGGGCCACGGGGCTCAGCGTCACCGGCATCCCTTGGGTCAGCTTGAGGAAACTGCGCTCGGGCACCTTCAGCACCGCCTTCAAGCGGTCCGGCTGCACCAGGGTCAGCAGCGGCATCCCCGCGCCTGCCATGTCGCCCGCCTTGACCGCCAGTGACGTCACGACGCCGTCGATGGGCGCGCGCACCACGGTCCGGTCCTTCTGCAGCCCGGCCATGCCGACGCCGGTCGACGCCGCCCGCACCTGGGCCGCCGCCGCGTTGGCCTGGGCTTCGGCCGCCTCCAGCTGCGCCGGAGGAATCACGCCATCTGCCGCGAGCATGCGCATCCGCACCAGGTTGTCGTGCGCCGCCTTGGCCCCCACCGACGCCGCCGCCTGCCCCGCCTGCGCCTGCGCCACTGCGCCGCCCTGCAGGTCGTTCCACACCGTCAGCAGCACGTCGCCCGCCTTGACGCGGTCGCCCTCCTTGACCAGCAGCTCGCGGATGCGGTCGGGCACTGTTGCAAACACGCGAATTTCCTCGCGTCCTTGGAACTCGCCCAGCACCTCTACGGTGTCGAGCACGGTGCCTTCCGCGGCCGGAGCCGCCTGCACGGTCAGCACGACAGCGGCCGTCGCCGTCTTGGGGTCAGCGGCCTTGCCCTTGCACCCAGCCAACGGAGCGAGCAGCAGCAACGCCGCAGCAGTCCACAGGATCTTCGTCACGCGCGGATTCATCTCAGGCTCCATGGTCGGACGCCGGGGGGCGCCACAGAAATGGGTCTAGCGGGTCAGGGGACGGCCGGCGACCTTGGCAAGGCGGACGACGGCCAGCTCAGCGTTCAGGGTCTCGGCGACGACGGCCAGCTCAGCAGCGGCCAGCCCCGTCTCGGCGTCCACGCGCTCCAGAGAGCTCGCAGCGCCCGCCTGATAGCTCTTGTCGGTCAGCCGCACGGCTTCGGTAGCCAGCTTGACCTGTTCCTCTGCCTTGACGCGGTTCGCTTCTGCGGAGGCGAGGTCCAGCAGAGCTCGCCGCACCTCATCGCGCGCTCTCGCTTCGACCGCTCGCGACGTCGCCACCGACTCGGCGATGCGTGCGTCGCTGTCGCGCAATTCGGCCTCGCGCAGGCCGCCGTCGAACAGATTCCAGTTCAGGCTCAGGCCCGCCACCCAGCTGGTCTGCTCTCCCGTGAAGCCCTTGGTGTTCGAGCCCTGGTAGCGGGCAAAGGCCGCGAGCATCGGGAAATAGCGATACAGCGTGGCGCGGTGGTTGGTCTCGGCCAGGCCGACGGCCACCTTGGCCGCTTGAATGTCCGGCCGATCCCGCATGGCTTGCGCAGAGAGATCGACGCTGCGGTCGACCGCGGGGGGAGCCGGCGGCCGAGCAACCTCGAAGTCGGGCGCCCGGTCCAGCAGCGTGGCCAGCGCACTCTTGGCGGACTGGTAGGCCAGCTCGGCGCGGCGCACATCCTGCTCGCCCCGCGCCACCTCAATTTGCGCCCGCAGCACGGCGACTTGCGTGACGCTGCCGGCGGCGAACCGCGTGCGCGCGTCCTTCTCGTGCTCACGGCTGGCCAACAGCAAGCGCTTCTGGATCTCGACCGCCTGCTGCAGCCCCACGGCGCCGTAGTACAGCTGCGCGGTGCCGAACAGGACCTCACGTCGGGCCGTCTCGACGCCCAGCGCCGTCATCTCGAACGCCGTCGAAGCCGCGCTGGCAGAGGCCCACAGCGCCGGGGCGAACAGCGTCTGCGTCACCTGCAGTTGACCGGAAAACTGGTGCTGGGCCTGGATGACCATCTCGGAAAACCCAGACGGCATCATGACATACGGTGTGGGACCAGGGTTCACCGGCGACACGGGCTGGCCGGGATCGGCCGGCGCGCTGGTTGGCACGCCCACGTCCTTGATGACGTAGCCGGTCGGCATCCCC
>CAJBNH010000036.1 GCA_903955385.1 uncultured Myxococcales bacterium
CGGGCGGTTCGATAGGTTGACCGGGGGGATCCGGCGGCGCAGACTCTCGCTTGGACGCTCGGGATGGGCCGACTTGGGGTCGGTCTCGCGGCGGGCGATGGTGGGCTTGCGGGCATAGGTGGTTTGCGTGTCCTATGCCCCGTGATGCTTGAGAATGCCTTGCAGCGCGCCCAGTTGCTCTGGCTTGAGCAGGCCTTCGACGGTGCCGGCGGGCAGCTTGGCAAACGCCTCGTTGGTGGGGGCGAACACGGTGTAGGCGCCGCCCGGGCTGGCGAGCGACACGACCAGATCCGCCGCCTTGAGTGCTGCCACGAGCGTGGTGTGATCCTTGGACGCGACGGCCACGCCGGCGACTGTGGCTGCGAAGTCGGGGCGGCTCTCCGGGCCGGGGGGCGGGGCAGCTTCCGTCACCGGCTCGTCCACCGCCGCGGGGGCCGCTGCCGGCGCGGGCGCCTCCTGCCTGTTGCAGGCCAGCAGGCTCAAGGTCATCGCAAAGAAAGCAATTCTCTTCATGGTATCCCCCATCAGGCCCCGGCGGGTCCCCCCCATCTACCCCGCGCAGCACCGGCCTCCGTGGCCGACGCCGCATCCATCTGTCCTCTCGTCGCGGCTGCGAGCCGGTCGGACCCCCCCGGTCCGCCCCGCTCCTACGCCACCGCGTCGCGCTTCCAAACGCGCCGTCCCGCCAGCAGCACCGCCCCCGTGCCGACGAGCGCCGGCCAGCCCAGGCCGAACGTGTAGGTCCACTGCGGGCCCAGGTGGTTGGCCATCCAGAAGCCCACGGGGCCGAGCAGCGCGAGATCGGGGTCGACCGCGGCAAGGACGGCCAGCCGTGCGGCTTCGACCGGATTGACGGCCGCCAGACCGAACACCACCGCGGTCGGCACGCGCCACTGCAGCAGCAGGCCGATCAGGGCGAAGTCGTGCAGGGCGGCCGACAGGAGCCAGGCAAGCAGGGCGAGCACCACCGCCCGCTCCAGGCTGCGCGCCACGGCCGAGATCAGCAGCCCCAGCCCGAGGTAGGCCCAGAGCAGCGAGACCGAAACGAGCAAGGCATGCACCGTCATCGGCACGAGCGCCTGGTCCTCGGGGTCCAGCAGCCGCCCGACGAGCGCCGCCACGCCCAGCATCGCGAGCAGGGGCGCCAGCAGCACCGCCGTGCGCGCCAACACCAGCCCCAGGAACCAGTCGCTGCGGCGCAGGGGCGCCACCAGCAGCAGCTCGAGGTGGCCCGATGCGCGCGCCTTGACCACCGCCTGGCAGGTCGCCACCAGCGCGACGAGCGGCACCGCCAGCACCGCCGCGTTGGCCATGTGCAGCACGACCCGCGACAGACCGGTGAAGCCGAGCACCGACGACTCGCGCAGGCCCAGCCAGATGAACCCCCCGAACACCAAGGCATAGATCGCCGTCGCGAACTGCAGCCAGCGCGACCGCAGCGAGTCCGCGCCCTCGAGCCGGGCCACCACCAGGATCCGCCGCCAGCGGGTCACGGGCGGCTGCGGGGCCACGGTCTGCAGCAGCGTCGGGTCGAGCGTCAGGGTGTCGGTCGTCATCGGGGCCTCGTGCGGGGCGGTCTCGCGGGGGAGCGGTGGGGTCATTGCGGTCCCTGCATCCCTTGAAGTTTCTTGCGGACGGCCGCCACGACTTCGGCCCAGGGCACCGCCGTCTCGCCCGACGGCGCGGCCCGCGGGTGCGCGACGGCGACGTAGCCAAAGCCCATCGGCGTGTGCTTGACGCGATGAAACGCGGCCTGTTCGGCCGGCAGCCAGCCCGTCCCATGCGGATCCTGGTCGAACTGCCGCACCCAGCGGTGGCTGGCCTGGCCGGGATGCTCGCCCTCCCAGGCGATCAGGCAGCCCGTGTCGTCGAAGAACAGCCGGTCGCCGCTTGCCGTCAGCGCCTGGGCGCCGTGCAGCCGCTCGCTCAGCAGCATCGCGCAGTGGGCGCAGTTCTGCTTGCCCCACACCGGCTCTTCGGCGGCGGGCGGGCTCTGCTGGCAGCCGGCCAGGAGCAGGAAGGCCATCGAAATTACAAGCAACCATCGTGCCATCGGTTTCTCCTATGCCGCCGCTGGGGTCTCGATCCAGCGCTCGTCGTCGACCACCTGCAGGTCGTCCAACTCCGCGCGGATGCGAAGGACTTGCGCCACGACCTCGACCTTCTCGGCCTGGGTGCACGGCCGCCGCCAGACCCGGCCGCCGGCTGCGACGAAGCCCAGCGACTCGAGGTAATGCCGCACCGGCTCGGGCGTTTCGGCGCGGGCGGTCTTGACCTGCACCCGGCACAGCGCCCGCTCGCCCAGCGCGCTGTCCAGGCGGGCGTCGCGGACCACCCGCCCTTCGCGCAGTTCGATCACCTGATCGACCAGCTGCCGGACCTCCTCGCTGCGGTGCGAGCACAGCACCAGCAGGCTTTGCGGGGGCCGTCGCTCGACGAGCGCGAAGAAGGCCAGGCGCGCGGCCTCGTCGAGGTTGGCGGTCGGCTCGTCGCACACGAGGATCTGGGTGCGCGCCGCAAGCGCGAGTGCCGCCAGGACCTTTTGCTTGGTGCCGCCCGACAGGTCGCGCAGCCGCACCCCGGCGATGCGCGCGTAGTCGATGCCGAGCGCCCCCGCGAGATCGGCCACGTGCTGGGGGTCGCCGCCGCGCAGCCCCGTGCTCGCCCGCACCAGTTCGCGCACCGGCGCGTCCAAGGGGGGCGCCACCTGGGGGATGTAGGCGACTTGCCGCAGGGCCAGGTCGGGGCGCTGGCGCACGTCGATTCCATCAATCGTCACAGTACCTTGCATGTCGAGGAGCCCGAGGATCGACCGCATCAGGGTGGTCTTCCCCGAGCCGTTGGCCCCGACGAACGCCACGCGCTGGCCCGCATGCAGCTGCAGCGAGACGTCGCTCAGGGCCTGCACCGCGCCAAAGCGCTTGCTGACGTGCTGGATGTCGACCAGGGCGGTCATCAACTCCCCCTTCTTCTCAGAGGTTGTGAAACAACCTCTTCGTGCCATTCAGTTCTTGTCCAGCAGTCAAGAAGTGATTGAAGTGAATTCAATCCCTTCTCGACCGCTGCAAGTCCGCTGCCGCGGCCTTGTGAGAGCCGTGAATCCAGTAGATTCACAGGCTCTCAGGTTGCCTCAGCGCAGTCGCTGATGGCTCTGCATCCGCGGTCGCCGGTCGATCAGCAGCCGCCGTGAAGGCAGCACCGGCACGGCCTGGGCGATCGCGTCGAGGCTGGCCAAGGCCGCGGTTCCCCTGAACAACTGCAGCGGCGGGTTCGCGTCGGTCAGCGCCGCCGACAGCCGCCGGATCTCGTGCGCCACGTCGCCCACGCCGTCGCCGTCCATGTCGTAGCCCGCGTAGTCCGACCAGAAGTTCGCCTCGATCTCGGCCGTGGTCGCGTCGCCGCCGCCGTCGACCTGGGCCACCTCGGCGTTCTGCACGAAGTCGTTGCCCGACAGGTGCACGCCGTGCGGCTGCGCGTGGAAGCGCAGGGCGACCTGGTTGAGCGCGAGCACGTTGCCGGTCAGGCGCACGGGCTGGTCCGGCGTGCGCGGGGTGGTGTCCAGGTAGCTGCCCACGGTGTTGGCGACGAGCCAGTTGCCCTGCACGATGATGTCGTCGCTGTCCTTGAAGCCCAGGCCCACCCCGGCCGCGCCGCGCGCCCCGGCGAGCACGTTGCCCTCGATTCGCAACCGCGCGCTGTACATCACGAAGATCCCCACGACGTTGTCGATGACCGCCGAGCGCCGCACCACCGCGTCGTGGGCGTACATGAAGTGGCTGCCGTAGCGACTGCCGCGCACGACGTTGCCGTCCAGGGTCACGTGGCGCGAGTACCACACCACCAGATCGCGCACCTGCTCGACCAGGCAGTGGCGCACCGTCGAGCCGTGCGACTCCCACAGCTTGATGCCATCGCCGCGCATCTCGGCGTCGCCCGCCGTGCCCTGGACGTGCAGGCGCTCGACCACGCAGTCCTTGCACTCGCCCAGGGTCGCGCCGAACAGGACGTGTTGCAGGTGCAGCCGCTCGAGCCGGTGGCCGTGGCCCTTGGCGCGGACCGCCGCGTCCTCGGTCGTGTGCCGCGTCCCGGTGCCGCGGATCGTCAGGTTGGCCAGCACGCAGCGCTCGCCCTGGAGGTCGACCACGGTGCCCGTGCCCGAACCCTGCAGCACGGTGCCCGGACCCGCACCGCGCAGCTCGACCGGTCGGTGGATCTGCCAGTCGCCATGCCAGGTTCTGGCCGACAGCCAGATCCGCTCGGGGCCGTCGCTCTGGGCCAGCCAACGGCGCAGCTCGGCCTCGTCGCTCGGCTCGGCAAACCCCGCGGGCTTGCTCGCCACCACCGGCCCCACGTCCATGCGCCCGAGCGTGAGCAGCCCTTCGATGGGCAATCTACCGAGATCCTTGGCGACTCCGGGTTCCGCAGTCACCGCGCAGCCGGCCGTCATCGCCGCCAGCCCCAGCCACGCAAGCATCGACCCCAGCGGCAGCCAAGGCGGAAAGCGGCGAATCGGTCGGGCGTTCATGGTGTCTTCCTGCGTTCCGCTAGGCCTGGTGGCCAGGCTCCTTGGGCAGGGGCGGCAACGTCCCCACGAGGTGGCCGGCGCAGGTGTGGCCGCAGGTGTCGCCCTGCGGGCAGGCGCGGCAGATCCGATAGCGCCACACCATCGCCGCAAGCATCGCCGCCAGCGCCGCCAGCGTGAGCCAGAAGCCGGTCAGCGGCATCGCGTAGGTGCTGAACTGACCGATCTTTCCCCAGCCGAAGAAGTCCGGGGTGAAGGTCGGGATGTTCAGTGGCGCGTGGCGATCCAGGTGGTGCCCGAAGTGGTAGAGCCACGCCATGCTGTCGGCGACGAACCCCAGCGGGAAGCCCAGACCCGGCAACAACACCAGCCAGTTCCAGCGCTTGCCCACGACGAGCGTCAGCGCCACGGACCCCACCGCCACCAGACCCACGCCCCACACCGCCAGCTGGCGCTCCAGCTGTGCCGCCTCGTCCAGGCCCTTCATGCCGATGTAGTGGTTGAGCATGTTGATTTCTTTGTAGTCGCCGCCCAGCCCCGTCAGCCAGATGTCGAGCACCAGGCCGTTGGGGTACTGCGGCGCGAACAGGTAGAACTGCCACCACGGCTGGAAGTACGCCGTCACCCACAGGCCCATCGCGAGCAGGGAAAGGCCCAGGATGGCAAGCCTTTCCCAGCCGAGGACGCGCTTGGGAGGGGCCGGCCGTCCGGGGCGCGGCGACGAGAAGATGCGACCGGGGCGACGCGAGGAAACACCGGACGGTGCTGAGGAATCCGAACGCATGGCAGGCCTCGGGGGCGGCGTGACCGGCGATCCTCGGAGCCTGTCGGACTCACGTCCGTGGAGCTCCCAGGCTGTTGCCCTACAGGGTCTTCAAGTACGCCAGCAGGTGCGGCAGCTCGGTGTCGGCCGCCACGTTCTGGTTGGCCATCTGCGTCATGTAGGCGGCGAGCAGCTTCTTGGCCTCGGCGTCGGTCTGCACCATCACCTCGGGCTTGAGCATCATCCGCGCCATCCAGGGCACCGAGCGGCGCTGGCTGACGGCCTGCAGGCCAGGGCCGACCAACTTGGTGCCGTCGAGCTTGTGACAGGCCTTGCAGCCCTTGGCGGCGAACAGCTCCTCGCCCTTCTTGGCGTCGGCCGCGGCCACCAGGTCGTCGAGCTTCTCGGGGATGACGATCGCGACGGGGCCATCGGCGGGATCGGGGACCTCGGCAGCCTTGCCGCAGGCCGCCAGGGCGAGCAACCCGGTCAACAGCGCGAAATACAGCAGCTTCATGTTCTTCCTGCGGCTCGCCGGCTTGGACGAGCGATGGGGCTACGGCTTGGCGGGGGGGAGACGGTCGGTGCCGGGCCCGCCCGGAACGGCGGCCGGTGCCAGCGCGGGCACGGCAGCCTCCTTGGGCTTGACCAACAGGTAGCCGGCCATCTCCAGGTGCAGCGCCGAGCAGAACTCGGTGCAGTACATCGGGTAGACCCCGGCCGCGTCGGCGACGAAGCTCACGTTCTCGTGCTTGCCCGGCTCCAGGCTCAAGTTGATGTTGTACATGTTCAAGGCGAAGCCGTGGGTCTGGTCCTCGGCCTGCTCGAGCGAGCTGATGTGCAGGTGGACCTTGTCGCCCTCCACCACCTCGATCTGGTCGGGCGTGAAGTGGCTGCGAATCGCGGTCATGTAGACGTGCACGCCGTCCGCACGCCGCTCGATGCGCTCCTTGCCCGACTCGACCGCCTCCGGATCCTTCTGCCCCGACACGTAGTTGGTGCCCGGCTTGTAGACCTTGAGCGGCTTGAGCTTGTCGGCCTTGATCATCTGCGAGTAGTGCGGCTCGCCGATGCCGACGGGCGCGTCGACCAGCACGCGCATCTTGTCGCCGGTCGAGTCGATCAGCTGGAAGTTCTGCGGATACAGGGGGCCGACGGCGTTGAACCGGTCGATCGACATCTTGTTCATCGCGACCACGTACTTGCCGTCGGGGCTGACCGTGTCGCCCTCGGCCGCCATGATGTGGCCGATGTTGTAGTGGACCGGCAGCTTCTCGACCATCTTGAGGGTCTTGAGGTCCCACTTGGCCACCACCGACTCGAGGAACACGCTCGTGTAGGCGAACCCCTTGTCGTCGAACACGGTGTGCAGCGGCCCCAGGCCGATCTCGACCTGGCCGTCGATGGCGTCCTTGAAGGCGAGGATCGGGATGCCGAACGCGTCCTTGCCCTCGTACTTCTTCTGGTCGATCAGCGCCTTGATCTTGGCGAAGCTGAAGATGGTGCCGTGCGTGTCGAGCTTGCCGCCGACCACGATCTGCTTGCCGTCCGGGGTCACGTCGCAGCCGTGCGGGGACTTGGGCTCGCCGACCAGCGTGAGCACGCCCTCCTCGGCGGCGACGTTCATGCGGATGACGCGCACGCCCTCGATCAGCTCGAACTTGCCCGCCTTGACGAGCTCCTCGGCCTTGCGCCAGTTCATGATGTGCAAGTAATCCATGTCGTTTTGCGAAGCGCCGGCCTCGAGGGGGGGCTTGCCTTCCAGCGTGCCGCCCGTCGCCATCTCGGTGTTGAACGAGTTGACGAAGGCCCAGCCGTCGGAGCCGAGCTTGCCGGCGTCGGCCAGATCCTGCGCATAGGGCGGCAGCTCGATGGCCCACGAGTTCTCGACGTCGATCCGACCCTTGGCGCGGTCGAACTTCCAGTACATCGCCAGGCCGCGGTACTTCTCCTTGAACTCGCTCAGCGGCGCGTACTTGCGGCCGAACGGCACGGGGTACTGGCTGGTCTCGATGACGTAGTTGGTGTTGGGGTCGACGAACGCGCCGCCGTGGTCGCTGCCGACCAGCTTGTTGGTGACGATCTGCTTGGTGGTGAAGTCCTCGAGGTCGACCACGGCGACGCGGCCATTGGACTTGTCGTTGACGAACAAGAACTTGCCGTCATAGTCGCCGGCGGTCTCGCTCAGGTTCGGGTGGTGGACGTCGCCCCAGGTCAGCGCGTGGCCCGCCTGATGGCCCATCGCCAGCACCTTGTCGCCCTCGCCGCCGTAGCCATAGCCCTGCCACGGCTCAGGGGTGAACACGCCGATGACCTTGAGCAGGCGCATCGACGGCGCGCCCATCACCAGCACCTGACCACCGTGGCCGCCCGAGGCGAAGATCAGGTACTCGTCGCGGCCGCCCGTGGGCACGTAGGTCTTGAGCGCGCCTTCGACGTCGGCCTCGCTCAACCCGCGAGCCTTCATGAGTTCTTTCAGCGAAGACGACGCCCCGAGACGTGCGCCGGCTGCCCCGTCGGCAGGCGTGGCGCCCGGCTTGGCGGGCGGCTGGCACGCGGCGAACCAGGTCGCACACGCCACCGCGACGAGGGCGCTCGCCCAGCGTCCAGACCGAGCGACGGCGGACCCGGGGGATGGGACACGTGGGGGCGGGGCTGAGGGCTGGCGGCTCGATTCCATGGTTCCTCCCGTTGGCGGCGTCTCGCTGCAGCCTGCTCCGACCCGGTGGGGCCCGCGCAGGGCTGGGCTGGGACTCCGACGACGGTCGTGGTGGCCCCGGCGGGACGGAGTCTAGGCCGAGCTGCGCCGCCCTGTCCAGCGATCAATGGAGTTGAATGTCAATTGTGTTTGGATGGGGGGTGGTCGAGGTTAGTCACGCAAAAGCAGGAAGTTCAATGTTCGGATGCTGGATGATCGCCGTAGATGGGCCGATGTCGTGCTGGTTAGGCGATCGCGGGGTCGTCTGATATCGGCCGGGCATGGGAGCGCCTGCCGGACACAGGACGGCGGTTGCGCGCGGCGAAGGGGGGGGGCGCGCGGCGACCGGATCGGCGCTCGATCGGCGGGGTGGCATCGAAGGGGGCAGCGAGGAGGCCGCAGGCCCGAACGCGTCGTTCGCCGCGGGCACGAGGGGCGGCTACAGGGCCGCCATCTTGTCCAGCAGGGCCTTCGCTCGGCGGCGCGTCCCAGTCGACCCGGACGTAGCCGCTGACGAGCAGTAGTCCGATGCCTGGTTCGGGAGCCCCTGATCGAGCAGGACCTGGCACAGGCCGAGCTTGGCGCCCGGATAGCTCGGCAGGATCTCGAGCGCGGCCCGCAGGCTGACCTCGGCCGCGGCGACGTTGTTGGCCTTCTGCGCCATGTCGGCCTGCTCCAGGAAGGCCGAGGCTCGTGTCGCCGCGTCATCCCGCACGGTATAGCGGTCGTACTTCGCTGGGTTGCACAGCCACCAGCTGGCGCCTTGGGCTGCCTCGGAGCTGGCACGCAGGCGCAGGATGCCCTGGTCGGTGTAGAAGGCCCAGTACGTGGTGTCGGCCCCGGTCTCCTCGGTGGACCGTGGCGCTCCGAGTGCGGACACGAGCTGCCGGACCTCCTGCGGGCTCGACACCTTGTAGTAGTTGCCGATTCGGTACAGGCGGTTGTCGAGGAAGTCCAGCTCGAGGCGCCCCTCGGCATTGGAGCCCCCGAGATCCGTCAACGTCGAGACGCGGTGCATCGCGAGGTACGGGCGGATCTCGGTCTCGTCCGCCTTCTTTGCCAAATGCGCCGAAAACGCGGACTTGCGCATCCCGTACAGCTCGCGGATGTGCGTCTTGCCCATCAGGACCGCGAGCTGCTGCACCGCACGCATGTTCGGCAGCACCGCCGAGGTCAACTTCTCTAATTTGTTCACGCTTCGCCGAGGTGAGCAGACTGTCGGCCGCGACGCTGAGGCAGATGTCCGAATTCAAGGAGACGGCGTGTCGCGGCGGCACTGCCTGATCAACTGGCAAGGCGATGGGATCTGGCTCAGGGACTTCGGCTCGGTCAACGGGTGCTTGGTTCGCGGCGTGCGTCTCGTCGAGACGTGCACCGGTTCGATCGAGATCAACTGCAGGATGGAGTGACGTTTCCCGAGCCGGAAGAGGCAGGTAGCCGGCACTCGGTGTCCTGCCGCGCCGCAGTTCCTGCCTCGCGGGATCGCGCGTTTTCGCCGCGTTCGGATCACGGCGATAGCCTGGGAACCTCCAGCGTGGCCTCGCCGCCGTGACGGCGCGCACTTGACCGTCGCTCGCCCCGTTCAAGCGCTTGAACGAGGCACTCAACCACGCAACATCAGGTCATAAACGCCTCGGAATTAGCCTTTCGGCCGTCACCCTTCCC
>CAJBNH010000037.1 GCA_903955385.1 uncultured Myxococcales bacterium
CAGCGCGGCCAGACCGGCGACGCCTGCGCCAATCACCAGGACCTTTGCGGGGTTGACCTTGCCGGCGGCCGTCATCTGACCGGTGAAGAAGCTGCCGAAGTGGCTGGCGGCCTCGACGATCGCGCGGTAGCCCGAGATGTTGGCCATCGACGACAGCGCGTCCATCTTCTGCGCTCGGCTGATGCGCGGAATCTGGTCCATCGCCAGCACGGTCAGCTTGCGAGCGGCCATGCGGTCCAGCAGCTCCTTGGAGCGGGCGGGCCAAATGAACGAGACCAGGCAGGCACCTTCGTGCAGGAGGTCAACCTCGTGCGCGGACAGGTCGGGACGCTCGGCCGGCGGGCGGACCTTGAGCAGCACGTCGGCGGCGCTCCACAGGGCGCGAACGTCTGCCTCGATGCGGGCACCCGCGGCAAGGTAGGCGTCGTCGGTGTAACAGGCTGCGGTGCCTGCGCCCGACTCGACGGCGACCTCGAATCCCAAACCGATCAGCTTGCGGACGCTGTCGGGCGACGCGGCGACCCGTTTTTCACCGGGCAGCACTTCCTTGGCGATGGCGACCAGCATTCCGGTCCTCCCGTGGTCTTGTGGGGGTGGCGGGCGCGGCGTTGCGTTGGCGGTGACGGCGATGTGCGGCGGCCCCCGGATCTCCCCTGGGGATGGCGACTTCCGAAGCCCGAAGGCCGCCATTGGGGGCGGGAGTGTGCCGTGGAACGACGCGCCGTGTCAAACCGCGTCGGGCTGCACGCACGTCAGGCAATGTCGCGGGAGCTATGTAAAGTCGAATGCTTACGTGTGACGGTCGTCGAGAGGGCCTCAACGATAGCCGCGCGCCTGGATCTGGAACAGCCGCGCATACACGCCGTTTTCTGCAAGCAGCTCGGCGTGACTGCCGCGTTCGAGGATGCGACCACCCTCCAGCACCACGATCCGGTCAGCGCGGCGCACGGTGGAGAAGCGGTGCGAGATCAGCACGGCCATGCGCCCCTCAGACAGCTCATGCAGCCGATCGAAGATCTGCGACTCGGCTTCGGCATCCATGGCCGACGTGGGCTCGTCCAGCACCAGAATCTCGGCCGATTGCCGCATGAAGGCACGCGCGAGTGCGACCCGCTGCCACTGCCCGCCCGACAGTTCACGCCCGTCGCGGAACCACTTGCCCAGCTGCGTGCGGTAGCCGTTCGGCAGCGCCTGCACGAAATCGGCTGCCATGCCCTTGTCGGCCGCCTCACGCCAGCCCGCCTCGTCGTCGAACCGCTGCACGTCGCCCGCGCCGATGTTCTCGCCAACCGGTAGTTGATAGCGCGCAAAGTCCTGAAAGATCACGCCGATCCGCCGCCGCAGCGCGTCCACGTCCCACTCGCGCAGGTCCAGGCCATCCAGCAGGACGCGGCCACCGGTCGGCTCATACAACCGCGTCAGCAGCTTGATCAAAGTGGTCTTGCCAGAGCCATTCGCCCCCACCAGCGCCAGCGTCTCGCCCTGCCGCAGCTGCAGATCGATGTCGACCAGCGCCGGCAGATCGGTGTCGGGATAGGTGAACGACACGCCCTCGAAGCGCACGCCATCGCCAGGCAGCGGTCCTTGAGTGGCCGTGCCAGAGGGTCGCGGTGTCCGGTGGTCGAGAAACTCATACAGCAGCGACAAGTAGAGGTTGTCCTCGTACATCCCGCCGACCGCCTGCAGGCTCGCCGAGACCGCCGACTGCCCCTGCTTGAAGACCATCAGCAGCATCGACATGCCACCAAGCGTCAACGCGCCGGCAATCGTCGATGTCACCGTCCACGCGAACGCGCCATACAGCGCGACGGCCCCCACCAGCCCCAGTCCGAGGCCCCATAGGTTGCGGCGCCAGGTCAGCAGGCGGTCCTCATCGAACAGCTTGTCGAAGATCGCGCGGTAGCGTCCGAGCAGCAGCGGCCCCAAGTCGAACAGCTTGACTTCTTTGGCAAAATCCTCGCGCGCCAGAACCACCTCAAGGTACGCCTGCTGACGGAACTCCGGCGAACGCCAAGAGAAGAGTCGGAACGCCTCGCCGGAGAATTTCGCCTCGGCCACGAAGGCCGGCACCCCGGCCAGAACCAGCAACACCACCGCCCACGGGGAGAACCCGAGCAGAATCAAGCAGAAGCCGGCCAGCGAGATCGACTGTTGCACCAACCCGAAGACGCGCATCACCAGACCCAGCGGCCGCACGGAGGCCTCGCGGCGTGCACGGGTCAGACGGTCGTAGAATTCGGAGTCCTCGAACTGCGGCAGCGACATCTCCAGCGCTTTCTCGAGGATCATCACGTTGATGCGATTGCCCAGCCGCGCGCGTAGCAACGCCTGACAGATCGCGATGCCCCGTTGCGAGGCGAGCAGCAGCGCGACGGCGAGGCCCTCCAACGCCACATAGCCCAACGCCTTGGTCGTCTCAGCGGTGCCGTGATCGCGCGAAGCCGCCACCACCGCGTCGATCATCCACTTGCCGATGTAGGCGATGCCCGCGGGCAACAGACCGGCCGCAAGCGTCAGCAGGCTCAGCGCAATCGTCAGCCCGGGAGCTGTCGTCCACACCAGACGCAAGGCCCTGGGGCTGAAGGCAAACGTCGCAAAGAAGCCGTCCGGCAACAGACCCTTGCGCTCCTGCGCGGGCGGGTCGGTGCGATTGGCGCGGCGCGATCCGGGGATGTGGGAACCGTGCGGAGGCAGGGGAACTCCTTGGGCTAGCAACGGCAAGGCGATCGTGGCGGCCCGGCCACTGAACTGGCGGGCTATCTTTGCTGCGTCCACCTCCGTGGACGCCCGGGCCCGAGCCGCCCGCGAAGGCGGTCGGCGCAATCATAGCCCGGGGGTTCAGCCCCAGGGCCTCTGTCATGGCCGAGCGTCGGCAACCGGTCAGACCCACTGTGACGAGGTACTGGGGCAGAAGAGACTTCTGGCCCCCGACGTCGCCGGCAGGCTGGGTAGCGCAAGTCGGGCCGCGCGGCAAGCTGCGTCGCTGCGTTGCAGGCCGAGGCCTTCCGTCGCACACTGCACGACGTCCCCGCGCTCTGCGCCAGACCCCCATCCGAGGCACTGCCATGACCGAGCCCTTCACGCCGCCTGTTGCCGCACCGTTCGCCGCCCCCGAGTCCGAGAAGACGCTGTGGGAGGGCCGCCCCGCCGCGCTGGACTCGCTGGGTCGCTGGACGATCGCCGTCCTGACGGTGGGCCTGGCGGGCTTGTGGTGGTGGATCGGCCGGCTGTCGACGCGGGTGCGCGTGACCGATCAGCGCGTCATTTTGAAGACCGGGCTGTTCACGCTGCGCACCGAGAACTTCGAGCTGTACCGCGTCAACGACATCACGGTCGTCGAGCCGTTCGGCGAGCGCCTGCTCGGCTTCGGCCGCGTGGTGTTGCTGTCGTCCGACCGCACCGATGGGCACCTGGAGCTGCGCGGCCTGCGCAACGTCGAGCAGCTGGCCGACCAGATCCGGCACGCGGTCGAGGTGCAGAAGCAGGCGCGCCGGGTCGCGACGCTGGCCGAAGCCTGACCCTCAGGCCCGTTTCCGCTTGACCCACAGCCCCTTCGTCACGTGGGCCACGATCTCCCCGCCCTCGCCCAGCACGTCCACCTCGAAGGTCGGCTCGGCCTTGCCGTGGGCCTCGACCGCCTCACGGATGCGGGCCACCTCCTCGGCCGAGATCGCAAAGTGCGCGCGCACCCTGCCCTTTCCCGGCTTGCGAAAGGCGATCTGCGCCGACTTGTCCCACACCACGTACCCCGGCCCCAGTTGGACGATCAGGATCAGCATGAAGAACGGGTCGCACATCGCGTAGAGCGACCCGCCGAACTGGGTGCCGACGAAGTTGCGGTTCAGCGGCGTCAGCGGCATCTCGACCGTGAACGAGGCGCAATCGGCCGCGACGTGGGTGATGCGAATGCCCGCGCCGACGAACGGCGGATACAGGTTCATCGCGCGAAAGAACCACGGGCGCAGGCCGGGTCCCAGGCGTTCGGCAAGTTGATGCAGGGTCAAGCGAGGCTCCGTTGAGCGTTGGGTCAAGGACGGCTAGCCGCGGCGGCGCGACTGACGGGCGACGGCGAGCGCGGCCAGCACGGCCTCGAGCTGCGGCCGGATGCGCTCGAGTTGCTTCTGCGCCTCCAGCGCCACCGGGTCGTCGTCTTCGATCTGGCCCAACAGGTCGTCCAACGACAGCGCAGTAGTCTCGAGCACTTCCCGATAGTCCATGCCGACTTCGAACCAGTAGCCGCCGCCACCATTGGCCACCAGCATCAGCCAACCCGGACGCTTTGCCGCACTGGAACGCATGGGCTTCAGCAGCTCTGGCAGGTGGCGCTGCAGCGTGTGGCCGTTGCGGTCGACCTCCAGCAGCGCACCTTCCGGCACCGTGCACTTCAGCGGGTCGCCCGGCTGCGGCAGGGGCAGAAAGCGCAGCGTCGGCAGCAAGGCGCCCAGCGGCGTGCCCTGCGCGAACACGAGGTCGCCCACCAGAATCCGCGCCTGCCACGCCGCCGCGCCCGCGGGCAGCTCGGCCACGTCGACGTGCGACAGTTCGTCCACTGCCTCGAACGGAATGTCGATGCGGGGCCGCCCCTTGCGCCCGTCGACTTCCAGCGTGACGTTGCCCAGCTGCAAGGTGCGGGGTGCGGGCGGCGCGGCCGGTCCTTCGGCCTTGCGGGTTCGTTCAGCGTCGAGGTGCCAGCGCTCTGCCAGATCCGGCCGCAGCTCGACGACCCAACCGGGCTTGACGACGGACACTTGGCGCGCGTAAGCCCTTGCGGACACAACCAATTCGACGGCCACCACGAACCGGGGCAGCGCGGCGTACAGCGAGCTGGAGGGATGCAGCGAGATCTTCTCTTCGCCCGGCCCCTCGTACCACCGCCCCCGGTTGGCCAGGATCTGGTGCGCGAAGCCAGCCGCCACCGCCCGCGCGATACCCAACGGATCGCCGCCAGAACCGTCGGCGATGTCCAGACGCTTGGCGATGTCGCGCAGCTGCCGATGGGCGTTGTCGATGAAGGAAAGCGCGCCCGCGTCCAGGAAGTGCTTGGTGCAGAAGGCTTCCTTGTCCTCTGCCTGCTGCCAGCCTCGGAAGACCTGCACGGCCGTGACGGCATCTCCCAAAGGATGCGCCCACTTGGCGTGCGCGCGGCGGGCCGGTTCCTCCTGCTCTGGGGGATACAGCAGCGGCGAGCGCACCGACAGGAACGCGGCAACGACCAGCACCTCGTCCACCACGTCGGGATGGCGATCGGCGGCCTCGACGACCATGCGGGCCAGCGTGGGACTCAGGGGGAACGGCACCATGCGCTTGCCGACCGGCGTCAGGTGGCGGTCCTGGTCGATCGCCCCCAAGGCGTGCAGGTGCTGCAGCGCCGAGCGCAGGCGGCTGCTCTGGGGCGGCGTGGGAAACGGGAAGGACTCGACGTCGCGGATACCCAGATCGATCAACCGCAGGACCACCTCGGCGAGATCCAGACGCAGGATCTCCTCGTCGGTGAAGCGATCCCGGCGCTTGAACCACTCGGGGCTGAACAGGCGAATGCACGTGCCTGGAGCAGTGCGACCGGCGCGTCCCTTGCGCTGCTCGGCCGACGCCTGGCTGATGCCCTCCTCTCGCAGGAACAGCACACCGGCGGGGCTGATGCGCGGTACCTTGGCAAGACCCGAGTCGATCACGAACCGGACGTCGTCGATGGTGATCGAGGTCTCGGCGATGTTGGTCGCCAGAATCACCTTGCGCTGGCCGGGGTACTTGGCGAACACGCGCTCCTGTTCTTCGCGGGTCAGCGCGCCATACAGCGGCAGCACCACCAAATCGCGCCCCAGTCGGCACTGGGCGATCGCCAGACCGGTGCGGCGAATCGCGTCCTCGCCCGGTAGAAAAACCAGCACGTGACCCGGGTTGCCCGAGCGGTGGATGGTCTGCACCTCGAGAGCGATCGACTCCGCCAGCTCATCCGGCCGGTCGCCAAAAGGGGGACGCCAGGCGATGTCGACCGGGTGCGGCCGTGCCTGAATCGAGACGACCGGCACCTCGCCCACCGACGACTTGTAGAACTTGACGAAGCGGTCGGGCTGCAAGGTCGCCGAGCTGATGATGACCCGCAAGTCAGGGCGTCGCTGCAGGATCTCGTGCAGCAGGCCCAGAATGAAGTCGATGTTCAGGCTGCGCTCGTGCGCCTCGTCGATGACCAGCACGCCGTACGCGTCGAAGTCCGGGTCCTTGCGCGCCTCTTGCAGCAGGATGCCGTCGGTCATGATCTTGATGCGGGTGGCCGAGCTGGTGCGGTCGTCGAAGCGGATCTCGTAGCCCACCTCGGCGCCAAACGGCACGCCCTGCTCTTCAGCGATGCGCCACGCGACGCTGACGGCGGCGATGCGGCGCGGCTGGGTGACGCCGATCATGCGGTCGGTCAGCCCGGCCCGCAGCAGGATCTGCGGGATCTGCGTGGTCTTGCCGCAGCCGGTGGGACCCTCGACGACGACGACAGGGTATTTGCGGATGGCCGCCAGCAGCTCTGCCTCGTGGGCGTAGACCGGAAGGGCGAGGGCGGCGGCGGAAGGTGGCGCGGGCTGGAAGGAGGAAGGCATGCGGCGAGTCTAGCAGCGCTTGCGTCGCGTGGCACGCCGTCGGCGGGTGGAACTGCGGATGCGGTCAGTCGATCCTGCGGGCGGCGTGCGGCGGGACGACGATGCCCTCGACCGTCCACGGCGTTTCGCCCGGGTTGAACGCGACGCGACGCCCGTCGGCCATCCGCCAGATCCGTGGCACCACGTGCGAGCTCTTGCCCTGCAGGTGGTCGACCAGCGCGCTGGCCAGCGAGGAAGGGGCACCCGCAGGAAAGAAGTCCTCGGGAAACGCCGGCTTGCCCGTCATCCACAGCGGCACCCGGCCGTCGCCCAGCGCCCAATCGGCGCGACCCGCGTCTACCTTGCGCAGGTCGTCGGACAGGAAGCCCGCGCCGCCCGCGGTGGCCACCGTCCACGCCCCGAACCCCACCTCGTCCTGCGTCATCGTGCGGAGGATCGCAGGGTCGGCGTCGCACAAGGTGGCCTGGCAGAATGGCAATCTCGCGGCGATGCTGCGCAGCTGGTTCGGCAGGAAGGCCCACACCGCGCCGAAATTCTCGACCGCGATGTCGCCGCCCACGCGCCAGGCGTCCACGTGACGCAGGGTCGGCAACGCCGGAGCCCCCACGGCCAGCAGGACCGTATCGGGGCCGGCCGCCTGCCGGATCAATTCCAGCGCACGATCATAGGCCTGCGTCCCGGTGACGGCCTGATGCCGCGCCCCTTCGTAGGTTCCCGCGAACAGGAAGTCGATCTTCAGCAAGTCGTACCCCCACCCGACGATCTGGGCGATCACGGCTTGCAGGTGCGCCGCGGCGTCCGGGTGGGTGACGTCCAGCACGCGCATCTTGCCGTTCTTCAAGTGCAGGTAGGCGGCACCCTCCACGAACCAGTCGGGGTGCGCGGCGACCAGTGGGTCCGACTCGGCCACCAGCAGCGGCGCAAGCCACACGCCCATGCAGAAGCCCTGCGCTTTCATGTCCTTGGCCAGTCCATCCAGACCCGAGGGGAACTTCGCGTTCGGCCGCCAGTCGCCCCAGCTCACCTGCCAGCCGTCGTCGACCACGATCCGCAGCGGCGGCGCGTCCTTGGGCAGCCACGGCGTCAGCCACGCCTTGGCCAGCGCGGCGTTGGCGCGCACGTCCTGCTCTGTCACCGCATCCCACAGCTCGTACCAGGAGTTCCAGCCCGCCTCGGCCGCCACGGGATGTACCCACCGCCGCGAGGTCAGCCGCTTTGCGTACGCCGCCAGTCCTGCTTCTGCCGTGTCGTGCAGGCCGATCGACCACGGTTCGCTCGCGACCCCGCCCCCTGCGGCAACCGCCACGTGCTCGCCCGCGCCGCCGCACACCAGCCGCACCGTCAGCTGGTCGGGCAGGCTGTCATCGGTCCGGGCCACCTGGGTCCAGCATTTCCAGGTCTTCGCGTCGGTCACACCGGCCACAAACGTCGGTCCGCCGCCGCCCGCCGCCGTCCACTGCCACGACAGCTCGCGTCCCGCGCGGATCACCTCGCCGTCGCCGCGCATCGCCAGGGCCGAGGCCAGCGTCACGTCCGCCGGGGGGTAGCCCAGGGCCACGGCACCGCTCTGCGACCAGGACTGAAAGCCGTTCGAGATCCATGCATTGGCTCCGGGCAGTACCAGATCGCCAGACAGCTCAAGCGCTTCCACCGTTGCCGGCTCGGCCAGATGCACCTGCACCTGCCAGTTGCCGGGCTGCTCGAGCGGCTCGTACACCAGCAGGTAGCCGTGCGGGATCGGACACTGCAGTACGCTCGACCCGGAGCAATACCCGGATCCTTTCCATGCGCCGTTCACAAGCACCCGTGGCAGCAGGCGCAAGCGTGCGTCTCCATGGCGGAATTCCAGTCCGTTGTTCAGGAACTTGACGGGGACGGCCGGGTCGTCGGAGGTCCCGCACGCCGCCAGCACGAGCACCGGTACGAGCAGCGCCACGGAGATCACGAGTCGGGACTGGTGCATGAGAGGCTCCACGGTCGAGGCTCGTCGCGTTGTACCAGCTTGCCCGACGTGAATCACCCGGCCAGCAACGCACCCAGCGGTCCCGCCTGCTCCAGATCGGCAAACGCCCACTTCGGCCCGCACGCCTGCAGCTTGTCGAGAGACACGAGACCCGTCGCAACCGCAAGCACGTCCGCTCCGATCGCGTGCCCGGCCGTCACGTCGCGCGGCGTGTCGCCGATCACCACGATCCGACAGTCCTGCACCGCGCGCCCCAACAGCGCCGCGCCACGCCGGGCGCCGACGGCCAGCAGCTCGGTGCGGTCCTCGGCATCGCAGCCAAACCCGCCAAACGCAAAGCGATCGTGCAGCCCGACCGGCGCGAGCTTGGCCTGTGCCCCCTGGCGGACGTTGCCGGTACCCAGACCGATGACGCAGCGGGGCAGCCTTGCCGCGTCGTCCAGCGCCGCCACCACGCCCCGATGCACGTGGTAGTCGGTGGCGCGCGCGATCGAGCCGGGCAGCAATTCCAGATAG
>CAJBNH010000038.1 GCA_903955385.1 uncultured Myxococcales bacterium
ACGGCGACGGCGCTGAAGGCGGCCGACCTGACGACGGGCGCGTGGCTGGGCATGAAGATCGGTCAGGACCCGGAGCTGGCCCGCAAGCCGCTGCACTCGGTGGCGTATGCGCTGCGGGCTGCAGTCGCGGAAGGGCTCTCCTGCACAGGTTGCGTCGGAGCGAGCCAGCTGGATGCCACGGCGCTGAAGGACTACCTGAAGGCTGGCGATCTGGCGACGGTGGCCCTGTCGGGCTCGTTTGCGGACCTGTCGGGCGCGCCTGACCTGACGTCGTTCGTCAAGGCGGCGAATCTTGCGGACGTGGCGACGACGGGCTCGTACGCGGATCTGACGGGCGCCCCCGACCTGGCGGCGTACGCAAAGACGGCGGGTCTGGCGAAGGTCGCGACGACGGGCAAGTACGCAGACTTGGCTGAGATTCCGGCGATGGCTCAGCTCGGCAAGTCCTGCGGCTCTGGCTTGGTCGTCATCGGCATCAAGGCGGACGGCAGCCTGGAATGCGCGCAGGCGAGCGCGGCGGCGACGATCGCTGCGGACAACATCGACGAGATCTCCAACGGCCTGATCTGGAACCAGTTCACCGACGTGTTCGCCTCGGCAGCGGCGCTTCCGATTCCGGACAACAACCCGATCGGCGGCTTCTCGGAGATCGTGGTGGGTGACGTTGGTGTGGCGCAGAAGCTGTCGGTTTCGTTGGAGCTGACGAACTCGGACCTGTCGACGGTGCAGGTGTGGTTGTACGACTCAGCGAATCAGGAGTACGTGATCTACAACAAGGGCGGCAAGAAGGGCGACAGCATCAAGACTGTGTATCCCGATGAAACCAAGACGATCTCTGGCGATCTGACGTACTGGGCGGGCAAGAACCCCAAGGGCACGTGGCGCTTGAAGGTGGTGGACACCTCGTTCCTGAACAACACGACGGACGGTCAGGTGGTGAAGTGGTCGGTGAACCTGCAGACGCTGTCCAGCAAGAAGATCCGCGTCGCGGGAGACTTGGTGATCGACGGCAACATCATCAGCCCGGCGCTGGATGCCAAGCTGGCCGCGGCCAAGCAGTGGCCCACGCTGCGCTACAAGGTCTTCAGCACGTTCGAGCAGAGCTGGACGTGGTTCGACAACAACAACGGCCGGTTCTTCCTCGGCATCGCTCCGCAGCAGTACAGCGACGGCAACGCGGTGGCTTGGAGCATCTCCCCCGACAAGAACCTGTGGCGCGCCGTGTTCAACCAGAGCATGAAGATCTACCCGAACATGCAGGTGTGGGCTGAGGAGCACAAGGCCTACTCGTCTACCAACGGCAGGCACTTGGTGGTGTTGTTCCGCGTCAAGAACACGACCGCGAACGCCATCAATTGGCAGCCCCAGTTCTCGTTCACCAGCTTTGCCGGGTGGTCAGAGCGTACCAGCATCACCATGAACGGCGCCGGCACGTGGCAGAACACCGGCGATTGCTATGCCGGCAGCTGCACGGACGCGCCCACCATGGCGGTGCCGGGGAATCGGACCAGCTCGGTCATCTTCGTGGTGAGCTCGGGCCCCCAGAACAGTGGCGAGATGCGTGGTCTGTGGTTGGCGTTCTACAACAACTCTCTGACCCTTCCGGCCGGTCTTGAGTTTGTCGACGACCTGGACACGGCGACGGGCGACTGGACGCAGTGATCCTCCGGCGGGCCCTTGAACGGGCCGCCACCGAACTCGAGCACATGCATACTGCATACGAACAGGGAGAGCGAACATGAGAAAGGCCATCCAAATGAAC
>CAJBNH010000039.1 GCA_903955385.1 uncultured Myxococcales bacterium
CAGGCGTCCGAGCTGGCGATGACCGGCCTGCTCGTCACGGCGATGCTGCTGCTGAACGACTGGCTGACGGCAAAGGTCGTGTTCCGCGGCCTGAACTGCCAGAAGGAAGTCAACGAAAATCAGAACGTTGCTGTCGCCGTGGGTCGGGCGGCCGGCGCCGTCGCGACGGGTCTGGTGATCCGCGGTGCGCTGGGGCACGACTCGGCGCTGCTGGACCGCATCCTGTGGGCCTTCATCGGTCAGGCGGCGCTGGTCGTCGTCAGCCTGCTGTACCAGAAGCTGACACCGTACGACGATCTGGCCGAACTGAAGGGCAAGAACCTGGCGGCCGGTCTGCCGATCGCCGGCATCCTGCTGGCCGTGGGCATCACGGTCGAGGCGGTGCTGCACGGCGAGGGCGCGGGCTGGGCGGCGGATCTGCAGTCGATGGGCGTCGATATGCTCGCCATGGTGGCTTTGCTGTTCGCAATGCGGGTGGCCACCGACCGCGTGATGCTCGGTGGGGCGCGGTTGAAGGACGAGATCGTGCGCGATCGCAACGTCGGCGTGGGCCTGATCGAGGCCACCTCGTTCGTGACGGGTGCGGTGATCCTCGCGTTCTTCTTGAGTTGAGTGGGTCGGCGGGGATGCGTGGCGGGGCGGGTGGTCGGCCCGGCGGTCTCCGCTCGCTCCTACACGTGCTGTCCCAGGATCGCCGCCTTGAGCAACGCCGCAAGCGCCGGATCGCGCTCTGCAAGCCGGTCTCGGTCGTCGTCCCCGGCCCCCCCACGTGCCGATCGAGCTGCCGCTCGATCCGGCCGATGGAATCGACCAGCAACACCTCCGCGTCCACCTGCCGCAGCCGTGGCGCGCGCTCGAACTGCCGGCCGCCGGACGCCCGCGGGGCGGTGTCCGAGGGCGTCTCGGTCAGTCCTCGCCGTCCTGGTGCGCCGGCCGCCGCAAGATCGCCAGCAGGTGCGCAACGGCCAGCTTGTCCTTATCGCGCCCCGCAGCCGCTTTGACCTCGATCAGCGTCGGCAGGTCGAGTACGCGCACGGCATGGCCGGCAATCTCGAACAGATCCGTGTGCGGCAGCAACTCCTCGTAGCCGCGACCGTCGTTCAAGGTGCCCAGCAGGTCCAGTGGCCCCAGGCGCGTGGCCAGCAACAGGGCGCCGTCGCCTTCGAGGTGCGACTCATCGACGTGCACCCGGCGACGGTCCAAGCGCGTGTAGGCTTGCAGGTCGTCGAGGACGCGCAGCAGGCGGGCGATGTTGTCTGGGGTCCGGTGGCGGATGATGTCCAGGTCCAGCGTGCCTTGCGGCGAGCCGTGCAGGGTCGCCGCTGCCCCACCGATGACGATGAAGTCGACGCCCGCCTCGGCCAGGAACGCGATCGCCGCGACGACGTCAGCGACTCTTGGGTGCTCCATGCCCGATCTCCCACAGTCGGCCGAAGTTGCGCATGGACTCCAGGCGCTCCTGTGCGCTCAGCTCGCTCGCCCAGTCCAGCAGCGACACATCGACCTCGAAGCTCATGCGCCAAAGCTCGGGATACTCGTCGCGGATGTGGTCCAGCACCTGTTGGCGGCGGAGGGCTTGCTGTTCGCGCGTCCCGACCATCGGCGACCCCGAGGCCGGTAGCGTGCCCGGCGGCAGGAGGGTATGCGGCGGTCGGTGGATGTCAATCGAGGAAGCGAGACGCGAGGGTCAGGTATTCACCGTTAACCGATTCGGGTGTCGCGGGAAATGGGAAAGGGTTAATACCTGACCCTCACCACGCGACGCAGTGCTCGTCGTGACGGTGACTCGTGTTCGGCACCGGCGCGAGGTGTATCGGGGGTTGTGAGGGCGAGGCGCGCCAGCGCTGACCGCTACTCCAACAGGCAGTCCTTCTTCCCGGCCTTGTAGGTGCATCGGCCGTACTGCTTGCATTCGACGGACTGCTCGCAATCGGCGGCGCTGCTCGGATGGCACCCCCCCTCGTAGTGCACGCCCCGCTCCCCCGCGCCGCCAAACCCGACCACGTAGTGACATTTTCCTTGAATCTTGCATAGATCCGACCCGGCGCAGTCCGCGTCCGTCTGGGGGACGCATGCGCCACACGCGATGTCCGTCTGGGGGCACTTGCCCAGAACGAACGAGCACCGACCGTGAGTCTTGCAGACGACCGCCGCCTGGCAGTCCGCCAGCGATCCCGGCCTGCAGGTGCCATTGACGAATGCGCAATTCCCGAGCTTCAGGCAGACGCCGGAAGCCGCACAAGCCGCGCTGTCGGGTCCTACCACGCAGTGGCCGTCTTGAAGCATGCACTTGCCCATGCTCTTCGGTCCCAGGCAGTTGGTGGATTGCTCGCAGTCGGCGTCCGTGAGCCCGATGCACTGCTTTCCGTCGCCGGCGAATTGGCACAAGCCGCAGCATTCGCAGTAGCCGACGGCGCAGCGGGGGTCGCGGGCCCACCCATCGTCGCCAGGACCGGTGTCATCGGCGTCCTGCGCAGCAACCGCATCGGTGTCCGGAACGACGGCATCCGCACTGCCCAAACCGATGCTGTAGGGCGGAGCGGAGGCGCATCCCCAAGCGAAGACAAGCAGCCCGCCAAATGCTAGCCCCAACGCTAGCCTGGCAAGGAGCCGCGTCGGGACGCCGCACGCAGATACCTTCAACTGCATCGTCGAATCACCCCGTCCTGAAGTCGCCCCATGTTCGGACCTCCAGCACGTCGGCCAACTCAGCAGCCGTCGGTCAATGACGGGTAGATCCTATGGACACCGCCCGCCACCGCGACGGGCTGCCGCGAAATCCCACTCGGGGGCCTTGCCCCCGACCCCCTGCGGCCTACGCGGCCGGCGCCAAGGACCTGCCGGCCCTTGGATCCCGCGGGGGTTTCCTTCTGGCCGCCCCAGGGCTGACAAGGCGGCGGTGGCTGGGCCACGCTGTGCCGGACGCGCGGGCTAGGGGCCCGTTGTTGCGTCCAAACGGTTCATCACCAAGGAGACAGCCGTGACCCAGCCGACCACCGCCACGCAGTCTAACGCCGCCATCCCAAGCCTGTACATCGCTCTCGACCTGGGCCGCTCGTCCTGGCAGGTCAGCCTGACCGATGGCGGCCAGAAGACCCGCGACGTCGCCGTCGACCGCTCCGACATCCGCGCCGGAAAGGCCGCCCTGCTCACCGAGATCGCCAAGGCCCGAGCCGCGTTCAGGCTGCCACCCGAAGCGCCGCTGCACGCCGTCTACGAGGCTGGCCGCGACGGCTTCTGGCTGGCGCGTTGGCTGCAGAGCCAGGGCGTGCAGTGCCTGGTCATCGACCCCAGCAGCATCCTGGTCGACCGTCGCGCCAAGCACCGCAAGACCGACGCCATCGACGCAAGGGCGCTCGTCGCCCTGCTGATTCGCCACCACCGCGGCGAGAAGGCGTTTCGCCTAGTCGCCGTGCCCGACGTCGAAGACCAGGACGCCCGTGAGTTGGGCCGCGGCCTCGAGCGCCTGCAGCGCACCCGCCGCAGGTGGGCCGTGACCGTGCAGTCCATGCTGTTCGCGCACGGCATCGACCGCGGCTACGACAAGCGACTGCGCCAAGACCTCAGCGAACTTCGCACCGGCGACGACCGACCGCTCGGCGCTTCGCTGCGACACCAAATCGAGCTGCTGTGCGAGCAGATCGGGCGACTCGACACCGACATCGCCGCCTGCGAGCTCGAGCGCGACCAGCGCATCGCCAAGCCCAAGGCCGAGCTCGACAAGCGCGCCAATCACTTGGCCAAGCTCAACGGCATCGGCCCCGTCTGCGCGTGGACCATGGCCGCCGAGCTGGGCTGGCGCACCTTCGACAATGCCAAGCAGGTCGGGGCCTTCCTCGGCCTGGCGCCCACACCCTGGGCCAGCGGCAGCGTCGACCGCGAGCAGGGCATCAGCAAGGCTGGGTCGGACCGGCTGCGCGCGCTGATGATCCAGATCGGGTGGAGTTGGCTCCGCTACCAGCCCGAGAGCGCCCTGACCAAGTGGTTCCAGGAGCGCTTCGGCGAGGCCGGCAAGCGCTCCAGGCGCGTGGGCATCGTCGCCGTGGCGCGCAAGCTCGCGGTGGCGCTGTGGCGGTACCACACCGACGGGGTCATTCCCGAGGGTGCTCTGCTCAAGGACAAACCGTTCCCCATCCCGCGTCGGCGCCCTTGCGCTGAAGCTGTCGGCTGACGCGCCGCAAATCCGTCACCGTTCTGTATGTTCATCCAGGAGGTCGAGCGAATCGCCATTCGCCACAGAACGCAGCCCGAAGGCTGCTGTCCGGTCGGGTCCGGACGTCCGTGCGTCGACGGGGTCGCCAACGCGATCGTCAGTTGTAGATTGGACGTCCGGCCCGCCGGTCCCCTACGCGCAAGTCGCATGTCGGATTGTGGCGTCGTGCCTGCGGGCCGGCGCCGGATGGAAGTTCGAGGAGCGCCCAAGGTGGTGCCCTCGCTCAAGGGACCGGGCCCGAACTCGACAGTAGATCAGGTGGTTGCGAGCGTGGTAAATCGACGCTTGACTTCAAGGAGGGTCATGGAAGTCGACGCAAGCGACCAAGCCAGAGCATCCGAACCCCCGCGAGCCCCCTGCCCGTCCGCCACGGACCCTCCGAAGCCGCCGACAGGGTGTACTCCAGCGTCTACGCCCGCTCCAACCGGCCGTCAAGGCGTGTCTTTCTTGGTATGGTGATAAAGGGCCCCCGCCCAGCGCGCCTCCTGGACGCCCCGGACCCCGTGGCCTACGCGGCCCACTCCCCGTCCGCCCGGTCCCAGCCGTCCCCATCGTCCTGGGGCGCCGGCTCGACCGGAAACAGGTCCTCGGGCGGTCCCCGGATCGCCACGATGTCCTCAGGCACCGACCGGCAAGCCCGATGCGCCCGAATACATGGAGGGATGCAGCAGCGGGCGCGGCAGTACGAGACCGCGCGTGAGGAACCGCTGCACCTCCGCCTTGTCCTGAACCGCCGCAACGATCCGACGCCGACCACCGTCAAGCCCGCGGCGCCCGAATACATGGAGGGAAGCAGCCGCGGGCGCGACAGTACCAGGGCGTCGAATTGGAACGCCCGGCGCAGACAAACTGCCCAGGTCATTCGCTGCGCTGTCGCCTCGGGCGTCTCCACCCGCGCCTCGCCCGATGTGCCCGACGTGCCCGCCGCACCCGCGTCCTTCTTGCGCCGCCGAGGAGCCTTCGCTCCCGCCGCAACCACCTGCGCCCGCAACGGAGACGCCGGGGCAAAACATCCGTGATATCGCAGTAGCGCGCGACGAGGCAGGGGAATTTGCGCGAGCAATCTGAGTACCAGGTCCCGCGGCGACATCACGACGGCCCGCACACCACCGGCCCATTCGTTCTTCAACGTGATGCGGATCTTGCCGTCGGCCGTCTCCTCCACCCGATGCGCCGCCACCGCAGGCCTACAGACATACCGGCAAAGCTTCTCCAGCCCCGACCGGTTCAGTTCGCCCACCCGGGTATTGGCGTGCAGCGAGAACCCCAACGCCTGCGCGCAATTCCGCCCGTGAGGCTTGGGTTGCACCGGACCCTTGCCGACCGCCAGCCGCTTGCCGGGTGTCGATTGTCGGGAGCAGGTCCGGCTACTGGGGGGCCCGGCCACTGAACTGGCTGGCTATGATTGCGCCGTCCGCCTGCGCGGACGTCTCCTGCACCGCCGATTCACAAAGGTCGTCGGTTGTGCCGGTTCGGTGGTGCTCTGCCTGTTGGACGACGTACGCGCGGACGTCTGCCACGGCATCGGGTGACACCGAGAAGGCGCCATAGCCTCCCTGCCATCGAAACGACTCTGGTCGACGCTGGTTCGCCGCACGCGCGGACACCCCCTTCAGGTCGCGGACGAGTTGGGCGACGGCGAGGGTCGTGGGGAGCGCGCAGAGAACGTGGACATGATCCTCAATGCCACCGACCACCGCCCACGGGCAGCCACGCTCGCGTGCGGTGTTTGCCAGCATGGGCCACAGCCAGTCACGTGTTGCCGCATCCAGGATCGGCGCCCGGTCCCAGGTAGACCAGACCAGGTGAACGAACATCTCCTGTCGCCTCTCGAACATGGTGACCTCGAAAGCTGGGGTTTGCGTGGCCGTCCACGGAGGTGGACGGCGCAAAGATAGCCCGCCAGTTCAGTGGCCGGGCGCCTCCCTCCTCGGCACGCCCCATAGATCGCCCGCCAGCCACAAACGCCGCGCCCGACCACATCCGCACGGGGCAAGCCGACCCCACCGCCCTCAGCCCGCCCATGCCCCACCGGCACTTGACGCACACGAAACACCCTGTCACCTTCGCCAAAGCAACTGCGAGACACCCGCCCGAGAAGCGCTTCAACGGGACGACAACCCGCTGTTCACACAAAGGAATCACGCCAAATGGCCGACCTAATTACCCCCGCGCCCGCCCCCTCTCCCACCCCCACCCCCGATGCGGAAGCCGTCGCCACCCCCACCACCGACCCCACCACCGACCCCACCCCAGACCCCGCCCTAACCGCCGCCTTCGACGCCACACTCGGCCACCTGCGCCACCTGAACCGCACCGCCTTCCTGACCTACGCCCTCGAAGTCGGCCGCTACCTGATCGCCACCTGGTTCGACGACGACCTGAAGGTCTACCGCGACCGCCGCTCGCCCCATCACGGCGCGTTCGAGTCCCTGCTCCGCGAACGCCGCGAGGCCCTGGCCGACCTGAACCTGTCCGCCTACACGCTACGCAATTACATGCTCGCCAATGCCGTCTGGCGCGAGCTGCCAGAAAGCGTCCGAACCCGCCTGGACCTCACGCACCTGCATCTGCTCGCGACCATCCCCGACTCGATCACCCGCGCCCGCCTGGCACACGAGGCCGCCGAGCAGCGGTGGCCCACGCGCGAGCTCGACCGCGCCATCGAAGCCGAGCGCGCGCCACCACCCGGCAGCCCGCCGCGCGGTCGCCCCAAGCTGCCGCCCCCAGTCAAGGCGTGGCGCCGGGTTGTGACCGCCGCGCGCGACGCCCAGGACCTGCACGCAGGACTGGGTCAGCTGACGCCTGCGCAGCGGACCGCGCTGCGCGGCGAGCTGACGGCCGCGCTCTCGCAACTGCAAGGCGCGCTGGCAGCTCTCAAGGCGTGACCCCAACCGCCCCCCCCACAACTGGACAGCCGCAACCCCGCACGGGTAGAAGTCAGGCCGCGTCCGGCACCCCGCCGCCCCCCCCGCGCCCCCAGGAGTCGACCATGGCCACCCTTACCATCCCGGTCACCCCCTTTCCCGGCCAGAAACCCGGCACCAGCGGCCTGCGCAAGCAGGTCCCGGTCTTCCAGCAGCCGCACTACCTGGAAGCGTTCGTGCAGTCGGTGTTCGACAGCCTGGCAGACTTTCAAGGCCAGACGCTGGTGCTGGGCGGCGACGGCCGCTTTCTGAACCTGCAGGCGTGCCAGACGATCGTCAAGATGGCCGCAGCCAACGGCTTTGGCCGCGTCGTCGTCGGCCGTGGCGGCCTGTTGTCGACCCCCGCGGCGTCGTGCGTCATCCGCAAGCGCAAGGCCTTCGGCGGCCTGATCCTCTCGGCCAGCCACAACCCCGGCGGCCCCGACGGCGACTTCGGCATCAAGTACAACATCGGCGCCGGCGGTCCTGCTCCGGAAAAGGTGACCGAGGCCATCTACGCCCACACCCAGCAGATTCGGCAGTACCGCATCAGCGACGTGGCCGACGTTCGCTTGGACGTGCTGGGCGAGGCGACGCTCGACGGCATGGCGGTCGAGGTGATCGATCCCGTCGCCGACTACGCCCTGCTGATGCAGACGCTGTTCGACTTCGACCGCATCCGCGCGCTGTTCCGCTCGGGTTTCCGGATGCAATTCGACGCCATGCACGCCATCACCGGGCCGTACGCCCATGCGATTCTCGAGGGCATTCTGGGCGCCCCCGCCGGCACCGTGCGCAACGGCACGCCCCTGCCCGACTTTGGCGGCGGCCACCCCGACCCCAACATGGTGCACGCCCACGAGCTGGTCGAGGCGCTGTATGCCGCCGACGGACCCGACTTCGGCGCGGCGTCGGACGGCGACGGCGATCGCAACATGGTGATGGGCAAGGGCTTCTACGTCACTCCCAGCGACAGCCTGGCCGTGCTGGCCGCCAACGCCACGCTGGTGCCCGGGTACCGCAAGGGCCTGGCCGGCGTCGCCCGCTCGATGCCCACCAGCCAGGCCGTAGACCGCGTGGCCGAGCAACTGGGGATCGCCTGCTACGAGACCCCGACGGGCTGGAAATTCTTCGGCAATCTGCTGGATGCGGGCATGGCGACCCTGTGCGGCGAAGAGAGCTTTGGCACCGGATCGGACCACGTGCGCGAAAAGGACGGGCTGTGGGCGGTGCTGTTCTGGCTCGACGTGCTGGCGGCGCGCAACGAGTCGGTGCGGACCGTCGTCGAGCAGCACTGGCGGCAGTACGGCCGCAACGTCTATGCCCGGCACGACTGGGAGGCGATCGACAGCGCCGTCGCCGAGAGGCTGGTGGCCGACCTGCGCACCCGGCTGCACGAGTTTGCGGGGCACCGGATCGGCGGCCACGAGGTCGCGCACGCCGACGACTTTGCCTATACGGATCCCGTAGATGGCAGCGTCTCGACCCAGCAGGGCATCCGCATCCTCTTCGCGGACGGCTCGCGCATCGTCTATCGGCTGTCGGGCACCGGGACCGCGGGCGCGACCCTGCGCGTCTACCTCGAACGCTTCGAGCCGAACCCCGCGCGCCAGGCCGTATCGGCCGACGACGCGCTGCGGGACCTGGCCGCCATCGCCGACGAGCTCGCGGGCATTCGCGCACGCACCGGCCGCACCGCTCCCGACGTGGTGACCTGACGGCGCCCGTCGGCCCGGCCGAACTCCCTGCACAAACGAATGCTTATCGCCGGTCGATCGCCTGCTGGGCGTCCGGCGTGCGCCCCAATCGCCGCTCCAGCCGCGGGCTGCGCACCAGCTCTTGCCCCAGCCACTCGCCCAGCGCGTGCTGACTGCCCGTGACGACGACGCCCGGCCCCTTGCCGACCTCTCGCCGCGCCTCGGCCAGACACTTGGCCGACGACCCCACCGCCACACCCGCCCCCGGCGCCACGGTGTCGATGACGTCCGACAGCAGGTCGGCCTCCAGCAGGGTTTCTCCCGACATGCGCGGCAACCAGAACGTCGCGGCAATCGGCGCAAGGGCCCGCACCACCTCTGCCGGATCGCGATCCTTGCGCACCGCCAGCACGATCTGCCAGGCCCGGCCACGCTCTGCCAGCAAGGCCGCCAACGCGTCTGTTCCCGCGGGGTTGTGGGCAGCGTCCAGCACCAGCAGCGGCCCCTGCTCGACCACCTCGGCGCGGCACGGCCAGTCCAGATGGGCCAGCGCTGGCACCACGTCCTCGACCGGCGGCAGCGTCCGCCCCTGTTCCACCGCGAACCACTCGGCCACGCCCTGCCACGCCCCGACCGCCAGACCGGCGTTCTCCAGCTGGTGGGCGCCGGGCAGTCCGACCTCGAGCTCCAGCGCCTCGGCCAGCGCAGGCCCCGACAGCACGCCGGCCGAGCGCCAGTCTGGCCCCCGCAGCGCGAACGGCCCGACCACCAACTCGTGCGCCAGACCGACCAGCCGCGGCGAGCGACCATGCTTGCGCAATGCGGACTTGCACAGGCTCGGCTGAGCCGCGACCAGCATCCGACCATCGCGGGCCACGCCGCATTTCTCAAACGCAATCTCGGCCAGCGTCCGGCCCAGCACCGCCATGTGGTCGTGCGACAGGTGGGTGACCACGCTCACGATGGGGTCGCAGGCGTTCACGGCGTCCAGACGCCCGCCCAGGCCGACCTCCATCACCGCCACGTCCAACTCAGCTCGGGCAAACAGGATCCACGCAGCGGCCGTCAGCGCCTCAAACGGGGTCGGGTCCAGTGCAGGCTGTCGGGCACAGGCGACGCTCGCTTGCTCCAAGGCTGCGTCCAGCTCGTCCGCCGTCACGCAAGCCCCTGCGATCCAAACCCTTTCGCGCGTCTCCCGCAGGTGCGGCGACGTGTAGTGCCCCACCCGCAGCCCCGACGCCTGCAACAGCGCCGTCAGCATCGACGAGGTTGACCCCTTGCCGTCCGTCCCCGCCACCACGACGTTGGGCTGCGCGCGGTCAGGACGGTCCAGGCGATCCAACAGCGTCTGCACCCGCTCGAGGCCCAGCTCCATGCCACGGCGCCCAAGCGACGCGAGCCACAAGTGGCCCGGGCCGCGATGCGAGATGATCGCCTCGTTCATCGCCATTTCCTGAGGTTGCAGGTCACTGGGCGCCAAGCCCTTGGTCGATCAGCTGCTCATGGCGAATCCGGGTACGCTCGACGCTGTCCACGCCGTGCAGGTAGCCCTCGCCGGGGTCCAGCTCGTCGGCCTTGCGGTAGTCGGCAATGGCCAGATCGAACTGGCGGCTGTACTCGTAAACGACGCCGCGGTTCCAGTAGACCTTGGCCAGCTCGTCTCGCTCGACCTTGGCATCCGTCAGCAGGCGAATCGCCTCTGTGTAGGCCGCAACGGCCTGATCGTACTGCGAATTCGCCATGAACTTCACGGCGTGCTCGCACACGCTCTCCGCGGGGTCCTCGCAGTCGTAGAAGGTCGCCGTCACCTGCACGCGCTGCGGCGACAGCACCTGGGCCATCTCGTCGACCACCTGCGCTCGCAGCTTTTGCAGCGTCGCATGGGCCTCTTTCGGCAGGGGAGGCCGGTCGCGCTGTTCGTCGGTCTTGCCGGTCATTTCCGCAACGTGATGGCGCAGATACAGGACCTGTCCCTGCGCCGTCGTCACGCGCAGCAGCACGGCCACCCGCGCGTGCCAGTCGAACCACTTCATCGGGCAGTCCCGCTCGACCGATTGCTTGACCTTCACGCCGTTCTGTTCGACCTCGACGTCTTCCTGACACTTCTGGGCGCGCATGCCCTCGACCAGTCTGACCGAGTAGTCGTCCACCTGACCCGCCGCGACCAGACCGCCACCATACTCGCGCAGGGCAACAACCCCGCCCACCGACTGCAGGATCCGCTGCTGCAGCTCAAGCCGCATCTGCCCCGCGACCTCGGCATAATCCGGGTGCATCGCCTGGAAGCCTGCCAAGCTGACAGAGCCGCCGTACGGTCGGGCGTTCAGCAGAGCGGGCTGCACGACCACCATCTGCACTGAGCTGGTGCCGCAGGCGGCAAGCGCAAGTCCGGTCAGGATCAGGGCAAAGTGGATGAGGGGGTGACGCATGATGGACCTCGGAGCCTGTCGGTGAAGGGCGTCTGCAGCCGGTCGCATCGTTCCTTGGCCATCGCGGGGGGTCAAGGGGCAAGCCACTCGCGCGGGCGTTCTCCCCCTTGCACGCGGGGTGCCGGGCCTCTACGCTGCCCGGCGGCGGCGCTGAGGATCCCCTCGGCGCGTGCGAAACCGAGGTCTACAGATGCATCAGCCTTTCGACTGCGCGCAGTTCGCCAATGCCATCCGCGACGCGCTGACCCAGACGCTGACGGGTGTCGACGTGGCAGAGGAGCCGGGGGACGACGCCTCTGCGCTGACGTTCGTGCACCCCGTCCACGAGGCGACTGTCGTGCTGCTGGTCGAGGCGGCGGACAGCGCGACCTCGGTGCCCACGCTGCTGGTGTCGATCGTGATCGGCGACTGGCTGGAAGCACAGGAGAAGGAAGGCGGCGCGCAGCTCTTCGCCCTGAATCCCCGGCTGATGACCTGCGCGGTGGGCCTGATGCCCTTGAACGACGACGAGATCGCAGTCGTCCTGTGTCGGCGCGCTCCCGCTGCGGCCATCGCTGCAGACGAGGTACTGGGCGTGATCGACGACATGATCTGGGACTACGCCAACTGCGCGGGCTGGCTGGAAGGCGCCTCGGACCCCGCCATCGCCGGCGGCCGGTCGCGGTTGATCTCGAGTCTGGACGAGGTCTGACCCCATGCCCCAGCGCCTGACGCTTGCCCTACCGCTACTGCTGTGCCTCACCGGCTGCACCTTGGGTCTGCAGCAGTCGATGCTGGTGCCGCCGGTGCAGGGGACGTGGCACTTCTCTGGCGTCGATCTGACCGCCGGCGCGGAGGCCGACACGGGAGAGCCCCTCGCCTTCGATGTGCAAATGCCGGGCGATTCCGGGCGGATCGACAGCGTGCGAACCGCGACGCAGCTGATGCTGGGTCTGGATGTGCCGTTTGCCCGTGCGTCGGTGGCCGTGGCGGTGGACAATGACCCGAACCTCGACCTGATCGAGATGAACCTGCTGTACAAGCACGAGCTTTTTGGCGACGACCCTACCTGGCAGTGGATGGGCGGCTTGACGCTCGGGATCCTCGAGTCACGCGTCGAGACGAGCCAATCGCTGGTGCTGACGGACCCGATCACGGTCGATGGTCTGGTGGTGCGCAACGGCGACGTCGTTCGCTACCAAGCGGCCGACATGCGAACCGGCTTCTACGCCACCTTTGGCATCGAGCGAGAGCTGGCGGACTGGCTGCACATCTACGTCCAGCTCAACGCCCTGCTGACCGAGAGCGCCGACCGCGGCGAGGACCTGACGCTCACGACCCACGACGACTCCGGCAACGAGGACCAGACGCTGCACCTGCTGACCGACAATCGCTTTCAGGTCAATGCCCGCGAGTCGGGGTCGATGAGCTCGACGATCGAGATGCCGGCCTTCACCGGTCTGGTCGGAATCTCGGTCACGTGGCCGACGTTCAGCTCGCTGAAGCGCCGCCCGGCAGACGTGCAGTACCGCAACCCGAGTCCCTACATGGACACACCGCCGGCCTATCCGTCGCCGCAGCCCTACGCACCGCAGCCGACCGACCCGACGCTGCAGCCGCGCTAGGCCCAACGAAACCCTCAAATGCCTCGGGTATTCAAGGGGTCGCGGGCGTCTCCACGCACTGACCGTCCTTGGCCGTACACTTGTTCACCTGTTGGCAGTCGGAAGACCCGGCGCAATCCGCGTCGGACGCTGCGATGCACGAGGGGTTCAGCGAGCCCAGGTCCTTGGCGGTACACAACCCGAAGTACACGCATCCCTTGGACTTCTGGCAGTCCGCGTCCTTGCCCACCAGGCACCAACCGTTGTCCGCCGTGCACGCGCCCTTGACGTCACACGCGGTCGAGGGCGCGCAGTCGGCGTCCGACATGACCTTGCACTCGCCCGCGTCCAGCGTGCAGCGGCCCCACTCGAAGCAAGCGTCGGACATCTTGCACGCCTTCGGGTCGTCGGCCACACACTCGACGCCGTCGTACCCGCACTGTCCCTGCTCAGAGCACCCGGGGGACGCCGCGCAATCGTCCGCTGACCCGACCACGCACGCACCCGATTTCGCCTTGCAGCGCGCCCACATGCGGCAGCCCTCGGACAACGAGCAGTCCTCGTCGCTGGCGGCAATGCACTTCATGCCGTCCTCGGTGCAGCGCCCGTCCTTGCGGCAGACGACCATCGGCTCACACGCCCCCGGTGCGAGCGCATCCGGCGGCACGTCGACCTTGACGTCCGGCGTGGTGTCCGCGTCGCTCAGGATGTCCAGCACCACATCGCCAAAGCGCGCGGTCGTGTCGTCGCCGGTGTCCGCCCCGCTGGTGGCGCTGGTGCCTCCGCCCGAGCACGCCCCCAACAGCACCAACATGCCCAACATGCTTGCGATCCTCGCCATCCCACACCTCGTCCGACCGTCGCCGATCGCCCGCAGTATCGCGCCGCTGCCGCCGCTTCGCCAACCGTCGGGTTGTCGCCCCAGTCATTCGGGCTACACTCGACGCCGCGCCGACCAAGTCAGGGCCTTGCCGCACCCCAAGTGAATCCGCCCTGCCCCGCTTTCGTACTGTCAGGTGGAACCCGCCGGTTGTCGACCGCACCCCCACCCGAGGCCCGCACATGCAAGCTGCCCATCGCCCCCTTCGCTTCGCCCCCCTCGCCGCCGCGTTGCTTTGCGCCGCCATCACGCTGGTGGCCGCCGCGCGTCCCGCACAAGCAGGCATCACGGCTCAGCCTTTCCACTGGTCCAAGGCCGCGTTTCGCGACAACGGCCAGGCCGTCGAGAGCCTGACGATCCGCGCCAAGTCCGGGGGCCTCGACACCTTCATCCGCTTCGCCATGGCCAACGCAGGGTTCAAGGACGGCGAGTTGACGATCTCGTTCCGCCAGGAAACCGCGAACGGCACCATCTATGCCAAGGAAACGTTCGACGAGGGCGACTACACCGTGTTCGCCGACCACTTGGGGCTGAAGGCCGGCAAGCACCTGTTCGAGCTCAAGAACGGCCAACTGGTCGGTACGTTCGACTTCGGCACGACCAAGGCGAGCGTGACCATGACCACCTCGGCCGGGTCGCTGGCGCTGATGAACCGCGGCGGCCCCGGCTACGTCTCGCGCGCCCTGCTGGTCCCGATTGGCCGCGCGACAATTCAAGCCCAGGACGCCACCCGCAATGCCACGGTCACCGCGACGGGTTTCTGCGTCCACGAGGCCTCGACAGCGACAGCGCATCAGGTCTTCGACCGTTCCGTGCAGCTGCACTCGCTGGTGGGCGGCAACTACATGATCGTCGACTACATCGTCACGCCTGCCTCACGTGGGGGAAAGCCGCTTGGGTTCGTGGTCGTCAGTGGCAAGGGCAAGACGTTCGTGGGCGAGGTCGCCTCGGAGACCCGTGAGAACGAGAAGATAGACTCCGCCATCGACTACCAGGTGCCGTACACGGTCTCGGTGCTGGCCAAGCGCGGCGAGGGGCGCGCGGCGGTGCGGCTGACGGCTGAGAAGCAGGTGTCGCGCGAAGACGATCTGGCTGACCTGAACTTCCTGGCCCGCAAGGCCGTGGGCGCGCTGATGCATCCCGTGACCTACACGCTGAAGGCCCGCGCGGACGCCGAGGTGCAGACGCTGCCCACCGAACCGGCTGTGGCGCTGACCGCAAACGTGCGCTTCAAGTACTCGCAGGTCCGCTAGATGTCGATGCTTTCGCGGCTGACGACGCGGGTCCCCGATGCCCTGTTCCACCGCGAGGATCGGCCCGCTCCCGACGCTGCCGGCCTGCTGCTGCAGTGGCTGGGTACCGCCGGTTTCCGCTTGCAGCACAAGGGGTTTCACTTCTGGCTGGACCCGCACCTCAGCCGCCACCGCCCGTTCGAGCTGGCGACCGGACGCGTGTCGCCCGACCTGCAACGCATCCTCGCTGAGGTGGACCTCGCCCACGCCGTCGCCGTCGGGCACAGCCACTACGACCACGCCATCGACACGCCCGCCATCGCCCGGCTGCACGGCGCTCAGGTCTATGGCTCTCGCGACACGCTGCAGATCTGCCGCGGTCAGGGCGTGCCTGAGCGGCAGCTGCACGAGCTTCGCGGTTGGGGAGAAACCTTCGACGTCGGTCCCTTTACCCTGCGTGCGGTGCGGTCCGAGCACAGTCCGCTCGCCCTCGGTCACGTTCCCTATCCCGGCAGGATCACAGAGCCTTTCGACGTGCCAGCGCCGCTGTCCGCCTATCGCGTGGGCGAGGTGTTCGGCCTGCACCTGCAAGCGTCGGGAACCAGTGTGTGCCACGTGGGCAGTGCCGCCTTGATCGACGCAGAGCTGCGAGGACTGCAGGCTGACGTGGTCCTGTGCTGCACCATCGGCCGACATGCCACGCCGCGGTTTGTGCACCGAGTGATCGACGCACTTCGCCCCAAGCTGCTGATCCCATGCCACTGGGACCAGTTCTGGCGGCCGATCCAGGCCACGGCGCGACAGATTCCCGGCAACGATCTCGAGGGTTTTCTGGCCGACGTGGCCCGCCACCCGCAGGCACCGCAGGTTCAGGTGCTGCCGCTGCGGGGCTGGACGACCCTTTCCTGACGAAGGAGTGCCCCATGCCCGACGCCCCCCGCGCGATCGTCATCGACGGCAAGGCGACCGCAGCCGCGATCCGCAGCGAGATCGCCTCGGAAGTCGAGGTCTTGCGCCGCGCTGGCGTCGTTCCCGGCCTCGCCGTGGTCCGGGTGGGTGCCGACACCGCGTCGGCCATCTACGTCCGCAACAAGATCAAGGCGTGTGCAGAGGTGGGCATCGCCTCGGTCGAGCGCGAGCTGCCGGAAACCACCTCGACCGACGAGCTGCTGCGGCTGCTGGACGACTGGAACGCCCGCGACGACCTGGACGGCATTCTGGTGCAGACGCCCCTGCCGCGCGCAGTGGATGCGCAGCGCGTGCTGCAGCGGGTGGCGCCGGAAAAGGACGTGGACGGCTTCGGCTTCGACAATTTGGGGCGATTGGTGGCGGGGCAGCCGCGGCTGGTCGCGTGCACCCCCGCGGCCGTGCTGGAGCTGCTGCTGCGCCACGGCCAACGCCACGACTGGTCGCTTTCGGGCAAGCACGCGGTGGTGGTCGGGCGTTCGGTGACGGTGGGCAAACCCATGGCACTGCTGCTGCTTTCGCAGGACTGCACGGTGACCGTTTGCCACAGCCGCACGGTAGGACTGGCCGATCTGGTGCGACAAGCTGACTTGGTCGTCGCCGCCGTGGGGTCGCCGCACCTGGTCAAGGGCGACTGGATCAAGCCCGGCGCGGTGGTGATCGATGTCGGCATCCACCGGGGACACGACGGCAAGCTGACGGGCGATGTGGAGTTCGACGTCGCGGTCACCCGCGCTTCGGCGATCACGCCGGTCCCGGGCGGCGTGGGACCCATGACGATCGCCCTGCTCTTGCGCAACACCCTGACCGCCTGCCGCGCCCGCCGCGGCCCGACGCCTTGACTTTGCCCCCCGAAACGAGGACACCGCGAACGTCGCCTTCAAGGCGCACGCTGTCGAATCCGCTCCCCCCGATCTGGCCCATCCGGCCAGGCCCCCAGCCCCCCCTGGAGGGACCCATGTCCACCGATTCCACCGCCCTGCCGAAGCGCACTCCCCTCTACGACGCCCACGTGGCCGCGGGAGGCCAGATGGTGCCGTTCGCTGGCTGGGAGATGCCGGTCCAGTACGCCAACCGCGGCCTCGTCGCCGAGCACGAGGCCACGCGCAACACCTGCGGCCTGTTCGACGTCAGCCACATGGGCGAGATCCTGGTCGAGGGTCCGGGTGCGGTCGACGAGGTCAACCACCTCGTCACCAACGACGCGTCGAAGCTGATCGACGGCGGCGCGATGTACGCCCTGCTGCTGCAGCCGGACGGCAACGCGGTGGACGACCTGTACGTCTATCGTCTGGCCCCCGAGCTGTTCCTGCTGGTCGTCAACGCTTCGAACGTCGACAAGGATTTCGCGCACATGCAGGCGATGGCGCTGAAGCCCGAGCGCCTGCGCAACCGGTCGGACGACTTCGCGCAGATCGCGCTGCAGGGACCCAAGGCGTCAGAGATCCTGGCCAAGGTCGCCCCGGGAGAGGCCATCGGCCTGCCCCGCAACTTCATCCGCGTCCACTCGTTCCGCGGCGCCGACGTGCTGGCCGCCACCACGGGCTACACGGGTGAGGCGGGCTTCGAGCTCTACACGCCCCCCGAGATCGCCGTCGACCTGTGGAACGCCCTGATGGAAGCCGGAGAACCGCTCGGCCTCTCGCCCGTCGGTCTGGGTGCCCGCGACACGCTGCGGCTCGAGATGGGCTATCCGCTGTACGGTCACGAGCTCGACGACCAGACCAATCCGCTGGAAGCGCGCCTGGGCTGGGCCGTCAAGCTGGCCAAGGGCCCCTTCGTGGGCAGCGAGGCCCTGCAGCAGGTCAAGTTCGAGGGTCCCCGCAAGAAGCTGGTCGGCCTGAAGATGATCGACCGCGGCGTCCCCCGCGCCGACTACCCCGTGCTGTTCGACGGCGAGGTGGTGGGCAAGGTCACCAGCGGCACCCACTCACCGACCCTGAAGGAGGGCGTGGCCCTCGCGTACGTTCCCAGCCTGCTCGCCACCGACGGCCGCATCTTCGAGATCGGCATGCGCGGCGGCAACCGCAAGGCCCAGGTCTGCAGCTATCCCTTCGTGCGCCACACCAGCGCGGGCTAGGTCCCGTCGCACCGCCAAGGCGCTTCCCCCGCACCCCGAAAGGAGAGGATCATGAGCATTCCCGCCAACCTGCTCTACACCCGTGACCATGAGTGGGCCCGCATCGAGGCCGACGGCACCGTCACCATCGGCATCACCGACTTCGCCCAGAACTCGTTGGGCGGCATCGTCTACGTCGAGCTGCCCGCGGAAGGCGACACCGTCAGCGCCGGTCAGAGCATCGGCCAGATCGAGTCGACCAAGTCCGTGTCCGAGCTCTACGCCCCCATCGGCGGCGAAGTGGTCGAGACCAATGCCGAACTGGACTCGCAGCCCGACCTGCTGAACGCAGAGCCGTACCAGAAGGGCTGGATGGTCCGCCTGCAGCCGAGCGACAAGGCCGAGCTGGACGGCCTGATGACCGCCGCCGCCTACGAGACGCACGTGGCCGAGTCCGCCGAGCACTAAGCCTGCGCACAATCCCCTGACTTTCCTATAGGTTCGCCCGCTACTGTCGGGTGCGCCGCTGCGTGTGTTTGCTTCGGGATCAGGCCCGGCAAGCTACCGCGCGCGCATCCAATTCTTGGTCGGAAAGCCGCGGTTGGCGGGTGGCGGCTGCGTCGACAGCACGTACGAGGCACGGCGGTTGCGGATCTCGTCGGTCCCATCGGGCGTCGGGACCTTCAGCACGCCCTCGCCGAACCCCTGGAAGTGAATCGGGACGTTCAAGCCCTTCTTCGCGAACCACTGGGCGATCGAGTTGGCACGCTTCTTCGACAGCTCGATGTTGTCCGCCGGCTGGCCCACCGTGTCGGTGTAGCCGCCGATGTACAGCTCGATCGGCACCGCACCCGCCACCTTGCGCAATTCACCCATGATCTCGCCAAGTGGAGCGATGAGCTTGCCCTCTTCCGACGGCAGGATGTCCCACTTGTTCGTCTCGAAGACCACGTCTTCGTGCGGGATGTCGACGAACGTCACCGACTCGAGGCCGTTGAAGAACTCGGCGGGTTCGAACGCCTGCAGCATGAAGCGCGCCATCACCTCGTCGGGCTGCTGCTTCCACTCGACCGTCAGCGGCGTGCCAGGGGGGGCGCTCTGGAACTCCTTGACCACGGTCGCGATCGGGCTGCCGTTGTCGCCGATGATGTCGAGCTCGATCTTCCACGCCGGCTCGGACAGCCGCACGGTGATGCGGTGGTTCTCGGTGTCCACGTCCTCAGGCTTGATGTCGATGCGCGGCGGCTGGCCGACCTTGACCTCGAACTCGGCGGGGAAGGGGCCGAACGACTCGCGCCCGGACTTGCCGAACAGGTTGCATTTGTAGACGAACACGCCCTTTTCCTGAGGAATGACGATGCGTTTCTCAGCACCCGCGCGAATCGCTCCGGACCCCAACAGCACTTTCTTGCCGTCGGCGCGGGTGCAGTCGAACTTGGTGAACGCGAGCGGGATGGTGGGCTGCAGGATGATCTCGGGCTTCTCCTTGCCGAACAGGGCCTTGGTCTTGACGCCAAAGCCAAGGTCGTCTGCGGAGATCTGCGCGTGAGCGACGACGGGAGCCAGCGTCAGGGCAAGGACAGCGGCCAGGAAGAACAGGCGGGCGCAATGCATCGGGAACCTCCGGGGGAAAGCCGGGTAAAGCCTAGCACGTGATGCAAGACGCGGGGAGCGGTGGGGGGATTCGGTTTGGCTGAAGGCGGGCTCGCACCCGAACCTGACCGGCAGTGTCGGCAGGAGGACCGGCCACGGCCAGCGTCCACCCGCGCCAAACACAATAGGCACATCATTCCAATGGGTAATGGTCTGGGTTCGCGGCCGCCTGTGAAGCGCCCCTAATCCCGTCGAGGCAACAGATGCAGCTCGGCCCACTGCTTGTCGTCGACGACGTTGGGCGACTCGCTCATCAGGCACGTGGCCTTCTGCGTCTTGGGGAAGGCGATCACGTCGCGCAGCGAGTCCGAGCCGGTGATCAGCATCATCATCCGGTCCAGGCCCAGCGCGATGCCGCCGTGCGGGGGCGTGCCGTACTTCAGGGCGTCAAGGAAGAAGCCGAACTTCTCGCGCGCCTCCTCGTCCGACAACCCGATGAGCGAGAAGATCTTCTTCTGCACGTCGCTGCGATGGATGCGGATGCTGCCGCCGCCAAGCTCGACGCCGTTGACCACCAAGTCGTACGCCTGCGCCAGCACGCTGCCCGGGTCGGTGTCCAGCTTGTCCAGGTGGTCCAGACGCGGGCTGGTGAAGGGGTGGTGCATCGCGACGAAGCGGTTCTCGGCCTCGTCGTGCTCGAACATCGGGAAGTCGGTGACCCAGGCAAAGGCCCACTTGGTCGGGTCGAGCAGCCCCAGACGCTCGGCGGCCACCAGGCGCAGCCGCCCAAGCGACGCGTTGACGACCGAAGCCTTGTCGGCCAGGAACAGGATCAGACCGCCCTCTGCCGTGCCCAGCTTGGCTTCCACTTCCGCTCGCAGCTCGTCCGTCAGGCCCTTGGCCACCGGACCCGACCACTCGCCGTTGGCACCGATGCGGGCCCAGGCCACGCCCTTGGCGCCGAACGGGGCGGCCTCTTGCGGGAAGGTGCGGTCGAGGTCCTTGCGGGTAAACGCGTCGCCCTGCGCCAGGTACAGCGCCTTGACGATGCCGCCGCGCTCCAGCACGTCGGCGAACACGCGAAACTCCACGCGGCCGCGCAGGATTTCGGTCAGGTCGGTCAGCGGCAGGTCGAAGCGCAGGTCGGGCTTGTCGCAGCCGTACTTGTCCATCGCCTCGGTGTAGGTCAGGCGCGGCAGGGGCAGCTGCAGCTCGACCCCCAGCATCTCGCGCCACACGCGGGCCACGTAACCTTGCAGAATCTCGTAGATGTCCTCGGCACACACGAAGCTCATCTCGAGATCGATCTGGGTGAACTCCGGCTGGCGGTCGGCGCGCAGGTCCTCGTCGCGGAAGCAGCGGCAGATCTGCATGTAGCGGTCCATGCCTGAGACCATCAGCAGCTGCTTGAACTGCTGGGGCGACTGCGGCAGCGCATAGAAGTTGCCGGGGTGGACGCGGCTGGGCACCAAATAGTCGCGCGCGCCTTCCGGGGTCGACTTCATCAGGATGGGGGTCTCGAGCTCGAGGAAGTCGTGCTCGCCGCAGAAGTACTGGCGCGTGATCTGCGTGGCCTTGGAGCGCGCGACGAAGTTGCGGTTCAGCTCAGGGCGGCGCAGGTCCAGATAGCGGTACTTCAGGCGGGTGGTCTCGCCGGTGTCGATGCCGTCCTTGATCTCGAACGGCGGCGTCAGCGCCTCGGACAGGATCTCGATCTCGTCGACCAGGATCTCGACCTCACCCGTGGGGATCTTGGGGTTGATGTTGTCGCCGCGTGCGATGACCTCGCCCCGCGCGGCCAGGACCCACTCGGTGCGCGCCATGTTCGCGATTTTGTGGGCTTCCACCTGATGCGACGGCTCGAAGCGCAACTGGACGAACCCGGTGCGGTCGCGCAGGTCGATGAAGATGACGCCGCCGTGGTCGCGGTACGACTGCACCCAACCGTAGACGACCGCCTGCTGGCCGACCTGACCGATGCGGTAGTTGCCGTTGCCCTGCGTGCGCTTGTGCTGACCGATGAAACCCATGGCTGAATCCTGTGTGCTCGAGGTGCTGGAGAGCGAGGCGAAGTATGGTAGGGCTGGCCTCGACTTCCCGCAACCCGCCGTCTACCCTTCGCGCACGCGATTTCGCTCTGGACGCAACCCCGTTCCAAGGACTTTTCCAGTGCCAACTCACGGCCTTCGCCACTTGACCACCGCCTCGGCCGCCGCGGGTTTGTGCGTCCTGCTGCTCGGCATCTCAGCCCCGGCCGCGCCCGCCGTCTGGCCACTACCGCCGCCGCTGGCCCTCGACCGCTTCACGCTGGACAACGGCATGCGCGTCGTCGTGCAGACCGACCGGTCGGCTCCCGTGGTCGCGCTTGGCTTGATGGTCGATGCGGGTGCCCGCGACGAAACGCCTGGATTGTCCGGACTTGCGCACTTCTTCGAGCACATGATGTTCCAGGGGTCGCGACGGGTCGCGAAGATGGAGCACTTCACCGCGCTGGAGGCAGTCGGCGCCGACCTGAATGCCTCGACCTCGACCGACCGCACCTGGTACTACGAGGTGGTGCCCAAGCCCGCGCTGGAGCTCGCGTTGTGGCTCGAGGCCGACCGCTTTGCCGCCCTGCAGATGGACCCCGCCAACGTCGACAACCAGCGGGCGACGGTGCTCGAGGAGCGCAAGGAGCGCAACGAAAACACGCCCTACGCCGCCTCGCAGGAGACGCTGGAGCGCCTGGCCTTCACCTCGTGGGCGCTGGGCCACCCCGTCATCGGCGAGCCGCAGGATCTGGAGCGCGCGCCCGTCGAGGCGTTTCAAGCCTTCTGGGAGCGGTGGTACTCGCCCAACAACGTGATCTGCGTGCTGGCGGGCGACATCACCGTCGACGAGGCCAAGTCGCTGTTGGGCAAGTCGTTGGGCCGCCTACAGAATCGCGCGACCGTCGACCGGCCTCCGCTGCCCAAGGACTTGCCTCCCGCCGCGGTCTACCTGCCGTCGGCGCCGACGCGCACGCATGTTCTGAGCGTCCACGAGGAGAAGCTGGGCAAGACCCCCGCCCTGCATCTGGGCTGGCGGGTGCCGGCGTATCCCCACGACGACGCGCTGGTGCTGGACCTGCTGGCCGAGCTGCTGGCGGGCAGTGACGCAAGCCGACTGGAGAAGCGGCTGGTGCGCGAGAAACCCCTTGCCACACGCTACTATGCAACGACCCACGGGCGGCGCGACCTGGACCTGTTCCAGATCTACGTCGAGCTGGCAGACGTCAAGCCCAAGGCACTAACCGAGGTGCGGCAGCGGATTCGCAGGGAACTCGAGGATCTGGCGCGCCGTGGCCCGACCGCCGCTGAGCTCGACCGCGCCAAGGTGGCCTTCGAAACGGGCTATGTCTTCGCGTCGCTGGGCGTGGGGCGGCGGGCCGAGCTGCTGGCGACCTTCGAGCTGACGACCGGCGACGCCCATGCGTTGGGCCAAGTGCTGCAACGGTACCGCTCGGTGTCGGCGGCCGACGTGCAGCGGGTGGCGCGCGACCTGCTGGACTGGGACCTTGGTGTGGAAGTGCAGGCGCTGCCTCAGGGTTTTCCGACGCCGCACGGAGCCGTCGTGCCGCGCCTGGCACCGCCGCCGCCTCCGCCGGCCGCCCTGAGCGAGATCCTCGCCCGTGACCTGGCCACACGACGCGCCGCCGAGCATCGGCAAGGGCAAGTACCTCCACGGATTCCGCCCGTGGATGCGCCCAGACCGACGGTGCCGGACCTGGCTGACGCGATCTTTCCCACGCCCGTCGTTCAACAAGTGGCCGGGGTGCGGGTGGTGATCGTGCCGCGCCACCAAGCGCCCGCGGTGTTCGTGCGCTGGGTGTTGCCCGGCGGGAAGACCCGGGAATTCGCTGGCAAGGACGGCAAGTTGCAGTGGCCGGAGGGCACGCTGGAGCTGGCGGCCGATCTGGCGCTGCAGGGCACGCGCAGCCACCCCGGGACCCGGTTTGCCGAGACGTTGGGGGCCCACGGTGGCGCGATCTCGCTGACGGCGCTGGCCGACGCGGTCGTCGTCGACGGGCAGGTGCTGAGCCATCAGCTGACGCCCTATCTGGACTTGCTGCGAGAAGTGCTGACGGAGCCGACGCTTGCCGCCAAAGATCTCGCAAGCTTGAAGCGGCGTTACCACGCGTCGCTGGAAAATGACGAGGCCGACCCGGCCACCGTCGCGGACAAGCTGGCGCAGCGGCTGGTGTTCGGTGTCACGATGGCCGGCGCGCCGCACCCCTACGGTTCATCGGGTCCGACGCTCGACTCACTGGCGGCCATCGGGTCAGCGCAAGTCCGCGCAGCGACACTGGATGCGCTGTCTCTGGGCGGCAGCACGCTGGTCGTGGTGGGCGACGTCGACGCCGCGGATCTGGCCGCGCAGCTGCAGCGTGCGTTCGGCAAGGCGCTCGATCGAACGGTGCCCGTGCCCCCTGCCCCACCGCCCCCAGTCGCCGAAGCCGCCGCGTGCCATGTGGTCGACGTGGCCGACGCGGGTCAGGCGGCGCTGGTGATCGCGTGGCCGGCGCCGCCGCGTCAGGTGCAGAATCGGGTGGACATCGCCGTGGCCAATCAGGTTTTGGGCGGGTCGGCCTCGTCGCGCCTGTTTCAGGAGCTGCGGGAGAAACGCGGCCTCTCGTACGGCATCTACAGCAGCTGGTCGGGCCGTCGCCACGCGGGTGAGTGGTCGGTGACGGGTTCGGTGCGGCCGGACTCTGCGGGCGAGGCGCTGGCGGCGATTCGCGCAGAGGTGCGTCGGGCGCGCGAAGTCGCGGCGTCTCCGGACGAGGTGCTGGCAGCCCGGCGGTACCTTGGGGGACAGTTTGCGTTTGCCCTTGCGGCGGGTGACGAAGTCGCGGATCGACTCGCGGCGATTCCTCTGTATGATCTGCCGCCAGACGCTTGGACCCGCCTGCCGGAAACGCTGCGAGCAGCGACGCCGGAGCGGGTGCTGGCGGCGACACGCGACCATCTGGGTCAGGGCCCGGAAACGGCAGTGATCGTCGGACCGATCAGCGAAATGGGCGCCGATCTGAATGCGGCGTGCCCCACGGTTGTTCATCACGACGCACGAGGACACATCGTCCCCGCCCCCGGTCTCCCCGCCGCGCCCCCCACGCCGAAGCTGTCGCCCAGGAAGAGCCCATGAATCGCAAGCTTATGATTTCCGCCGTTCTGCTGTGCTGCGTGGCGTGGCTGGGGACGGCGTTCGCGCAAGCCCCGTCCGACGAGCCGCCTCCGTCGCGGTCGGCGCAGACCGGCGCGGTGCTGGCCCTGCTGCAGGCGCCACACCCCAAGGTCGAGGCGCGCCACCTGCAGCGCATCGGTCCGGACGTCAACACAATCCTTGTAGAGTTCGCCACTTCGACCACTGCCGAACCTCCGGTTCGCCTGCGCGCGATGGCGTGGCTGCAGCACTTCCCGACCCCGCAGACCCGCGCGGTGCTGCTGGACATCCTGCGGGCCCGCGATGCGCGTGTGACGGAGAAGCGGATCTGCCTGCGCGCCCTCTCTGCCGCGTTTGGCGTCGAGGTCCTGCCGGTGGTGCGCGAGCACCTCGAAAGCCGCAATCCGCTGGTGCGCGAGGCCGCCGCCTTGGCCTTGGGTGACATCGACGACCTGCGGGTGCGCGAGATCCTGATGGACCACGTAGACCGCGAAAAGGATGCCACCGTGCGCGATGCCGTGATGGCCAGCCTGCAGCGTATCGAGGAACGCGAGACCGCTCGCGCCCGCCCCAGCCCGGCCGCGCCCACGAACCGCGGTCGCTGACTTGCGAATCCACGGATTCTCTGTTGTCCTCTCTCCCCCCCCGGTATGCAGCCGGGCCACCACGCTCAGGAGCCTGCCCCCATGACCTTTCGACTCGAAGGCACGATGACCGCGCTCGTCACCCCGATGCGGGACGACGCCGACCGCAGCCTGGACTTGCCCGCTCTGGCGCGGCTGGTCGAGCAGCAAATCGCAGGCGGCATCGAGGGTTTGGTCGCATGTGGCACCACGGGTGAGGCGGTGACGCTGTCGGACGAGGAGTACGCTCTGGTGGTCGGCGGCGTGGTCAAGCTGGCGCACGGTCGCGTTCCGGTCGTCGCGGGTGCGGGCTCGAACAGCACGGCCAAGACGATCGCCAACGCGCGCCTGGCCGAGTCGCTGGGCGTCGATGCCCTGCTGGTGGTGACGCCGTACTACAACAAGCCGACCCAGGCGGGCCTGCTGGCGCACTTCCGCGCGGTCGCCGACGCCGTGAAGACCCCGATCATCCTGTACAATGTCCCGGGCCGTACCGGCTGCAACCTGCTGCCGGCCACCGCGGCCGAGCTGGCCAAGGATCCGCGGTTCGTGGGCGTCAAGGAGGCCTCGGGCTCGCTCGATCAGGTGCAGGAAATCGTAGGGCGTGTGGCCGCCTTGGGCCGCGAGGACTTTGGCGTCGTGTCGGGAGAGGACGGCCTGAACGTGCCGATCTACTCGGTGGGTGGCCGCGGCGCGATCTCCGTCGCGTCGAACCCCGCGCCGACCCTGACGACGGCCCTGTACCGCCTGTTCCGCGCCGGTCGGACGGCAGAAGCCGGACGCGGCCAGGTGGCCCTGCACGGCTTCATCAAGACCCTGTTTTCTGAGCCCAATCCGCAGCCCGCCAAGATGGCGATGCACCTGTTGGGGCTGATGGAGCCGGTGACGCGGCTGCCGCTGCTGACCGCCCTGCCCGCGACGACCGAACAGCTGCGCAAGGACATGAAGGCCCTGGGCCTGCTCGCCTAGGCGAGCCCCCGCGAGGAAGATCGAGCGATGTACAAGGTCCTCGCACATGGCGCGACCAACGTCGGCTGCGTGCGCAAGAACAACGAGGACACGTTCCGCCTGGCCCCGGACGCCGGCCTTTTTCTGGTCTGCGACGGCATGGGTGGACACGCCTCTGGTGAAGTGGCGAGCCAGATCGCGGCCGACGCGATGGTGCGCTTTGTCGCCTTGGACCGGCATCGCCCGGATTTCGAGTGGCCGGCAGCCTCGCGCCACATGCCCACGGAAGAAGCGCGGACGTTGGACGCTGCCGTGCGCCAGGCCAACCTCGAGGTCTACGTCCACTCGCTGGGCCACCCGGCGCACAAGGGCATGGGCACGACGATCGTGAGCCTGCTGGCGGGCACCGACGCGCTGGGTGTCGTCCATGTTGGGGACAGTCGCATCTACCGGATGCGCGACCGCGAGCTGGAGCAGGTCACCGACGACCACAGCCTGCTGAACCACTATATGCGGACCCGCGCGATGACGGCGGAGCAGATCAGCACGTTCCAAGGCAAGAACGTGATCGTGCGCGCAGTTGGACTGCACGAGACGGTGGAGCCTGAGGTGCAGTCGATCCCCTACCGGGCTGGCGATCTGTACCTGCTGTGCACGGACGGCCTGACGGACATGGTGGGCGACGAGCAGATCGCCGAGGTGCTCCGCGACCGCTCTGAGGTGTTGCAGGAAGGTGCTGACGAGCTGATTCGGCTGGCGCTGGAGGCCGGGGGCAAGGACAACGTCTCAGTCCTGCTTGCGCGCATCATCGTCCACGTTCCCGTCGCCTCGCATCGCCGCAAGACTGAGCCCTACAAGGCCAGTTTCGGCGACACCAGCCCTGGCTTCGATGTCCGCAAGTCCGCGTTCAGCGACACGATGACCGGCACGTCCCCCACTGTGAGGCCGCGGCAACCGAACTGGGGCTTTGCCCGCACCGATATCGCCCCACCGCGTCCAAGCAGCCAGCCGGTGCAGCTGCCGGACAGCGCCCCCGCCCCCCAGACGCCCACGTCGGTGGAGCCCACCCTTCGCATGGTGCGCCCGTTCGCCAAAACCCCCGTGGACGGTGTGAAGCGGGTTCGCGCAAACGACGAGACCCCGGCGATCGGCTCGCCGGTGCCGCGCAAGGAAGATCTGGAACGTGACCCTTCGCAGAGTTGACGCAGACGCCCACCGCGTGTAGGCAGGCGCCCCGTTGGCAATCGCCACCCCCCACTAGAGGCATTTCATGGCAAAGCTAGGACTCGAATCCCACATCGTCGACCAGGGCGTCCACAAGCGCACCGTGCAGCGTTTCCGCGACAAGGGCATCGCCCTGCCGACGTTCGCTCAGCTCGAGAACCCCTCGATCATTCCCGCGCATATCCGCGAGCAGCTGGCCAAGGTCGAGCCCGACGCGGCGCACCCCCTGAACCTGTTCCGCATCCACTGGTACAACAGCGCGGATCGCAAGAGTCTTGCCGCTGTGCCGGGTTACGTGGTGCTGCCACCGTCGCTGACCGGCGTGAAGGCCCCGATTCTGGTCGCGCTGGGCGAGCGCTTTCCGATGATCGAAGCCCACAAGGTGCTGGCGGCCTATGGCTGCCTGGCGCCGCGACTGGTGACCGGCCAGTTCGATCCGACGCGAGACCTCGCGATCTGGCCTTCGACGGGCAACTACTGCCGCGGTGGTGTGGCCGTGTCGCGCATCATGGGCTGCCGCGGCGTCGCGATCCTGCCCGAAGAGATGAGCAAGGAGCGCTTTGCCTGGCTGGATCGCTGGGTCTCGCAGCCCGAGGACGTCATCAAGACGTTCGGCAGCGAGAGCAACGTCAAGGAAATCTACGACAAATGCGCCGAGTTGGACGCCCAGCCTGAGAACGTGATCTTCAATCAGTTCTGCGAGTTCGGTAACGTGCTGGTGCACTACACCGCCACCGGCAAGGCGCTGGGTCACATCTACGAGGACGTGCGCAACAGCCACCCCGGCCTCGAATTGTTCGCCTACGTGTCGGCGACCGGCTCGGCCGGCACCCTCTCCGCCGGTGACCGGCTGAAGGACGACTACGGCGCGCGCATCGTCGCCGTCGAGGCCGCCGAGTGCCCCACGCTGCTGAAGAACGGCTTCGGCGCCCACAACATCCAGGGCATCGGCGACAAGCACGTGCCGTACGTCCACAACGTCTTCAACACCGACTTCGCGGTCGGCGTGTCGGATGCCGCGTCGGACAGCCTGTTCTACCTGTTCAATACCGACGTGGGCCGCAAGTACCTGGCCCAGCGCCGCGGGGTTCCGGCTGAGGTTCTCGCCGCCCTGCCATCGTTCGGTTTCTCGGGCATCGCCAACGTGCTGGCCGCCATCAAGGTCGCCAAGTACTACGATCTCGGCCCGGATCAGGCGCTGATCACGGTCGCCACCGATGGCTCGGCCATGTACTCGACCGAGAAGCAGAAGATCCTCGAGCAGCGCTTCCACAACCGCTTCGACGACGTCGACGCCGGTCAGGTGTTCGGCCAGTACATGCTGGGTCAGGGCGTCGATTGGCTGCAGGAGCTGACGCGCGAGGACCGTGAGCGCATCTTCAACCTCGGCTATTTCACTTGGGTCGAGCAGCAGGGCGTCTCGCTGCCCGAGTTCATCGCCCGCCGGGACCAGAAGTTCTGGCGCGACCTGCGCAAGGTCGTCCCCGAGTGGGACCGCCTGATCAACGAGTTCAACGCCGAGTCTGGCGTACTCTGATCCTCACCCGACAGGGAAATGCACCATGAGCCACCTCGATGTGCGCGTCGCCTGCGCCGGCTGCCATCAGCCGGTCGGGTCTGACGTCGTTCTGCCGTTTCGCTGTGCCCAAGCCGACGCAGGGGATGACGCAGATCACTTGTTGTTCCGCACCCTTCCGTCCAGTCCTGGCGATTCGCTGTGGACCGACGCGGGGACATTCGAGCCGTTCCTGCGCTACCGCCATCGCCTGTACAGCTACGCGGTGGCGCGGGCGCGGGGGCTGTCGGACGCGGAATTCGTTCAACTCGTTCAGGACTTGGACGCCCGCATCGTCCAGATTGACGAGGCCACGTTCACGCGAACCCCGCTGGTGCGTCTGGGCGAGGTCGAGGCCGTGCTGAATCTGGGCTCGGACAGTCGGCTGTTCGGCAAGGTCGACGCGACCAGCGTGTCGGGGTCGCACAAGGCCCGACATCTGTTCGGGATCATGCTGACCCTGCTGGTGCGGGAGCGGCTGGGCGATACCGTCGGGCGCAAGCCGCTTGCTATCGCCAGCTGTGGCAACGCGGCCCTGGCGGCGGCGGTGGTCGCACGCGCAGCGGACTGGCCGCTGCAGGTGTTCGTGCCGCCGGACGCCGAGGCCGTCGTGCTGGACCGGCTGGCCAAGCTGGGTGCCTCGGTCGAGCTGTGTGCGCGGCAGCCCGGTCAGGCGGGCGACCCCACCGTCCTGCGCTTCCGTGAGGCCGTGGTGGCGGGGGCGCTGCCGTTCTGCTGTCAGGGCAACGAGAACGGTCTGACCATCGAAGGCGGCGAGACGCTGGGCTACGAGCTGGTCGAGCAGCTGCACGAGCAGGGTGCGCGACTGGACCGCCTGCTGGTTCAGGTGGGTGGCGGCGCCCTGATGAGCGCCATTGTGCAGGGTCTGGAGCACGCGGTTGCGGTGGGCGCCCTGCCTGCCCTGCCCCGCATCCACGCCGTGCAAACCCGTGGCTGCTATCCCCTTGCGCGCGCTTGGGAAAATGCGGCAGCGGCGATCGAGGCGGAGGTCGACAAGTGTGGCTGTGGCGAGAAGCTGCCGGGCACGACGGCCCCGCTACCGCAGCGGGCAGCGTGGCTGCACAGGCACTTCGACAACTCCTGCACCGACCGCGTGCTGGAGCGGATGCGCACCCATCGCTCCGACTTCATGTGGCCTTGGGAGGAAGTGCCGCACAGCGTGGCCCACGGCATTCTGGACGACGAAACGTATGACTGGCGCGTGCTGGTCGAGGCGATGTTGCGGACCGGAGGCTGGCCGATCGTGATCGACGATCCGACCATCGTGCGCGCGCGCGCCTACAGCCGCGACGCAACCGGCGTGACGATCAGCGCGACCGGCGCCGCTGGCCTTGGCGGCTTGCTGGCGCTGCGGGACGGCCTGTCGGCTGGCGAGCACGTGGCCCTGATCCTCTCAGGCCGCGACCGCTAGCCGCCAACCCCCGCTTCGTGCTAGGAGATCTCCCGCACCGCTTCCCCCCGGCCGGCGGCAGAGCCGTTCTAACCTTTCGCAAGGCCGAGGTCCCCCATGTCCGACCTGTTTCAACCCTCCGAAGAGCATGTTGCGCTGCGGGCCATGGTCCGCGAGTTCGCCGAGCGCGAGCTGCAGCCGCAAGCCGCCCAATTCGACCGCGAAGAGCGCTTCAACCTGCGCCTGTTCCGCAAGGCGGGCGATCTGGGGCTGTTGGGCCTGACGGTGCCGGATCGGTGGGGTGGCGCCGGCATGGACGCGACCGCAGCCGTCATCGCGCACGAAGAGCTGGCGGCCGTGGACCCGGGCTTCACGCTCGCGTACCTGGCCCACTCGATGCTGTTCGTGCACAACTTCTTTCAGAACGCGAACGACGACCAGCGCAAGCGCATCCTGCCCAAGGTGATCTCGGGCGAGTGGGTCGCGGGCATGGGCATGACCGAGCCGCAGTTCGGTACCGACGCCTTGGGGATGACGACCTCTGCGGTGCGCAAGGGCGACGTGTACGTGTTGAACGGCGCCAAGATGTGGATCACCAACGGCGCGATCGACGACCACGCGTTGGGCGACGTTTTCCTGATCTACGCGCGCACCTCTGCGGGCCATCGAGGCATCTCATCGTTTCTGGTGGAGAAGGGGATGCCCGGCTTCCGTCTGGGCCAGAAGATCAAGGACAAGCTGGGGATGCGGGCGTCCGGCACGGCCGAGCTTGTGTTCGAGGACTGTCAGGTTCCGGTGGCCAACCTGCTGGGGGCCGAGGGCGAGTCGACGCTGCACATGATGCGAAACCTGGAGATCGAACGCTTGACCCTTGCCGCCATGAGCCTGGGCATCGCCCGCCGTTGCGTCGAGGTGATGAACCGCTATGCCAGCGAGCGCCACTCGTTTGGCCAGCCGCTGCGGTCGTTTGGGCAGATCCAGCGCCACATCGCAGAGTCGTATGCGGAGTGGAAGGCGGGGCGCTCGTATGCCTACGCAACCGCCGCAGCGTTGGACCTGCACAGCACCGGCAACCGCATCGACTCGGACGGCGTGAAGCTGTACTGCGCGGCAATGGCCAAGAACGTAGCTGACCGCGCCATTCAGGTGCTGGGGGGTTACGGCTATGTCGGTGAGTACGACGTCGAGCGGCTGTGGCGCGATGCGAAGTTGCTCGAGATCGGCGGCGGCACCAATGAGGCGCACCACAAGAACATGACGAACGATCTCGCCAGGATCTCCATCCTGCGCTAGCCGGAGCCGTATGGTCGTCCTCAATCGCATCTACACACGCACCGGCGATGACGGCACCACCTCGCTGGTCGGCGGCGAGCGGGTCGGCAAGGACGACCCACGCATCTGCGCCTACGGCACGGTCGACGAACTGAACGCAACGCTGGGCATGGCCCGCGACCAGAACGTGCGGTATGGCCACGATGATTTGGCGCGCGCCCGGCTGGAAACGTTGCTGTATGGCATCCAGCAGAAACTGTTCGATTTGGGCTCCAGCCTGGCGACCCGTCTGGAGAGCCGCTTCGCCGGTCAGCCCGTGGTGGTCGCGGACGATGTCACTGCGTTGGAGCAGGCGATCGACGAGCTGAACGCCGAGCTGCCGCCGCTGCGGTCCTTCGTGCTGCCCGGGGGTGGGCCGGTGGCGTCGACCCTGCATCTGGCGCGCACGGTGTGCCGGCGGGCAGAGCGCGAGGCGCTGCATCTGTCGCGGCTGGAGCCGGTCAGCCCCGACGATCTGATGTACCTGAATCGCCTGAGCGACCTGTTGTTCGTCGCCAGCCGGTGGATCGCCCGACGCAACGGCGAGCCCGAGCCGCTGTGGCAGCGGTGACCGCTTAGATCTCTACGGATTCATGCAGAATTTCGAACTTGCCGAGGCGCTGGACTGACACGTCATCAGCGAGGGGCAGTCGAAGTCCACGCTGCAGGTGCGCAGGCACAGCGACACGCCGATGTCGACGCAGATCGTGCCGAATGGACACGCCACGGCGCCGCCGCAGGTCGCCGCGCAGTAGCCTGCGGTGCCCTGCTTGTTGGCAAAGCAGTTCTTGGACAGGCAGTCGGACGAGGCCGTGCAGGGCGCTCCGGCGGTGGACTTGGGTCGCGGAGCGCAGGCGTAACCCAGCATCGCCGGGGTGCCCGGGGGCGGAATCGGCTGTCCGTACAGGCACTCGAGGTCGGGCACGCCGCCGCAGCTCGCAGCGTCGCCCGGTCCCTGACAATTGGGCTGGCAGCTGCCGTTGTAGTTGGAGCCGCTGGCGGGGACGCACACACCGCCCGACGGGCACGGCTTGTCGCCAGAGCATGGTGCGCCGCAGATGCCCTTCTCGGCTGCAGCCGCCAGCTTGCACGGCCCGGCGGCCCCGCACTGGGCGTCGTTCAGGCACGAGGTGCCGCCAATCGCGCACGTGCCCTTGGCGAAGATGCTGCACAGCTTGGACTCGCAGTCGAGATCGGCCAGACAGGGGCCTCCGACGGGCGACGCCTTGGCCGTGTCCAGACACACCTTGACCGCCTTCTTGCCCAGATCGGTCTTGGCGACGCAGGAGCGCGGGTCTTTGCTGGGGATCTGGCAGTCTCCGTCCACCGCGCACGACTTCAGGCACATGGGCTTGCCGTTGCGCAACACGCACGCAGAGCCCGCGTCACACGGATCGTCGACGCCGCAGCCGACCCGCGCGCAGTAGCCGCCGGGGATGTCCGTCAGGCAGGTGGACGAGCCGGCACAGTCGAGCGCTTTCTCACACGCAAACCCGAGCGGGCTGGAGCCACCCGGCAGGCACATCGACGCCTCGATGCCACCAAAGTCCTGGGTCATGCGCTTGCAGCCGTAGCCGTCGCCCTTGCGGCAGTCCGCGTCGGTGTCGCAGCCCTGGGCACAGGACTGGGTGAACTCGGTCTGGCCCCAGCACACCGACGACCCGGGGCAGTAGGTGCCGGGCGCGTCGCAATTCGTGATGGTGCAGTAGCCCTTGGGCCAGTTGAAGCATGACAGGCCGGGCAGGCAGTCGAAGTCGTCGATGCACGCAGAGCCCACGGCCATGGTGCCGGTCGGGGGCAGCTCCTTGACGTCCTGCTTCAGGTCGGGACCGGTATCGACGGCGTCGTCCGTGGCGTCGAGGTCAACGTCCTCTGCGGTTTCCTCGGTGTCCTGGCCATCCTTGGGGGTGAAGCTGTCGACGATGGTGGTATCGGTTGGCGTGGTGTCTTTCTTGGTGTCGGTGGCGTCCTTGACGTCGGGTTGTTGCTCGGACGCGATCTCGTGACACTCCTTGCCGACGGCGTAATAGCCCGCCGGACAGAGGACGATCTCGTTTCCGCAAGCGGACATGGCAAGGGCCAGCACGGCACAGGTGGCAAGTCGCATGTCGGAACGCTCCCCCAGAATGGACGCCGGCCGGGCCGGTGCCCCGAATCATGCGGATGCTTGGCGGGAAAGGCAACGGACGCGCCCACAGCCCGGCGGGGTACGCGCCCCCCGAATCCGCATCGAAAGCGTCACGGCGCCCTGTGCGCGGCCTTGCCGTGGGCTATACTCGGCGACTGCGAATCTCCCTCCCCCCGCGAGGCAATCCCGTGGCCAAGATCTTCCTCCCGCTCGCCCGGACCGCTGCCCTGACGACGCTGGCGCTCCTTCTGCTTTCGATGGGTTGCGTCCGCACGCCCGACGAACTGGCGCGCAACGCCTCGGGTGACCCTTGGCACTCGCCTGCCGCGGACTACAACGCCACGCTGGACGGCGGCCCGCTGCTGGACGTGCCGGTCACCGATGTGGAGTGGCCTCAGGACACGCTGACGGACGCCCTGCCCGACGGCACCGATCTGCCCGACACGACACCGGATCTCGTCGACGGCTCGGACATCGCCCTGCCCGACACCGACATCCTCGACACCGACATCCTCGACACCGACACCGTGACATGGCCGACAGGCCCCGCGACCTTCCTCAGCGCTGCGTCTCCCGACGGCGTTCAGGTGCGCGCCCGCTTCAACAAGCCGCTGGACGTGCAGAAGGGCCAGGACCCCACCGCGTGGAGCATCACCGGTTCCGACAACTCGTCGTTGGCCGTGGCCTCGGTCAAGGTCCTGATCGACAAGCCGATCGCCGAGCTGACGCTGGCCGCCAACGCCAAGCCCAACCCCGCGGTGACGTACTACCTGCTGCCCAGCAAGGCCAAGCTCAAGGCCGCAGACGGACAGGCCCTTTCGTCGTCGACGACCAAGCTGAAGATCACGCGCACGGTCTACCTGCAGCTGCTGTTCCACCAGCACCAGCCGACCTATCTGGACCCGGTCGGCGACGTCCTGATGTCGCCCTGGGTTCGCAAGCACGCGACCAAGGACTACTACGACATGGCCTCGATTCTCGAGGGGTATCCGAACGTGCACCTGACGATGAACCTGACGGCCGTGCTGCTCAATCAGCTGCTGCCCTACTACGTCGACCGCATGGGTCCGTTCGTCGATACCAAGGCCACCACCATGGACGTCGCGGGCTTTCTGGCCAAGTGGAAGGGGCACACCGACCCGTGGGTCGATCTGCTGCTGGAACCGACGCCGTCGCCCGAAACGGCGACCGAGAAGCAGCTGGGCCTGCTGTACGCCGACCCGTGGAGCTGCGTGTCGACTGCGCCCGTGCTGATGGACCGCTTTCCCGACTACAAGAAGCTGCGGGAGAAGAATCCGGCGACCTACACCCAAGCCGACTTCCTGGGGCTGAAGTTCTGGTTCGAGATCGCGTGGATGGACCCCGACTTCCTGCAGGGTCCGGTGACGCTGGCGACTGGCGACGTGGTGAACCTGACCGACTTCCTGCAGCCGCTTGCGGGCGGCAAGTACGGGCTGAAGGTGCCGCTGACCGACGAGCTGGCGCGCCGTGTCGTTGTGGAAGAGTACAAGATCATGAAGGCCGTGGTGCCCATCCACAAGAAGCTGGCCTATCACCCGGTCGAGCACACGGGCCAGATCGAGCTGACGACGACCCCCTTCTACCACCCGATCCTGCCGCTGGTGCAGGACACGAACCTGATGAGCCAGGGTCAGCCGTTCGACGCCAAGCCCGCGTCCCCCTTCAGCTATCCCAAGGACGCCGCAGCGCAGGTCGGCCGTGCGGTGGCGTACTTCGAGGACCTGTTCGGCGAGAAGCCGCGCGGCATGTGGCCGGGCGAAGGGTCGGTCGCAGAGGCGGTCGTACAGCACTTCGTCCAGCACAAGGTCATGTGGGTCGCCACCGACCAGCAGGTGATGGCGCAAAGCGGCCAGTCGCCCGGCGGCGCCCCGCAGAACCCCTTTCAGGTGGACGTGGACACGGCGTCGGGTTCCGGAGGGTCGACCGAGGACGTTCTGGGCGTCTATTTCCGCAACACCCAGATGTCCAACGACATCGGCTTCAAGTACCAAGGCATGGCGGGTGAGGACTCGTCCAACGACCTGATCAAGAACGTCAACGCCCAAGCCCCGTCGTTCGGTTCGTCGGAAGACCGCGTGATCACACTGATCCTCGACGGTGAGAACGCGTGGGAAACGTTCGTGATCGAGCACGACGGCAAGGGCTTCTTCCACAAGCTGTACAGCAAGCTGGAGCTGGCCTTCCAGACCGGCGAGATCGTCACCGTCACCGGCAGCGAGTACCTGATGGGCAACCCGGAGCGCGGTGTGCCGGCTCACCCGGTCGAGAAGCTCAAGGAGCTCGAGCCGCTGTTCCCGGGCTCGTGGATCGGCGGCACGTTCTCGACGTGGATCGGCGAGGGCGAGGAGAACGTCGCGTGGGGCTACCTGCTGCAGGCGCGCAATGATCTGGCCAAGAGCGGACTTGTGCAGCCCGACCCGTACTTGAAGCGTCCGGTCGACACCAAGTCCGCCGACTACCACATCTGGGTTGCGTTCGACGAGATCTATGCGGCAGAGGGGTCGGACTGGTTTTGGTGGTACGGGTCCGACATGACCTCGCCCAGCAACGACGACTCGCCGTTCGACCAGGGCTTCCGCGCGCACCTGGGCGGCATGTACCTGCACATGAATCAGGCGCTGACGCTGCAGGGCAAGCCGACCATCACGCCGCCCGAGTTCAAGCCCATCATTCAGGCCAACCCGCAAGCCCCCTTGGCGCCTTTGGATCCGCCGCCGACGCTGGACGGGCTGTTCACGCCGAACGAGGGGGAGTGGACCGTTGACGGTGGCTTCTTCTTCGACTCCGACACCTCGGGGGCAGAGGCATCGCCCGACGACTGGTTTGCGACCGTCTACTACGGCTTCGGCAAGCAGGACGCCAAGGAAGGCGTGTTCGTCGGTCTGGCCCACAACTGGAACCTGACGACCTTGTCCAAGGGTGGCATCGGCCTGTACTTCTCGAACAAGCACATCGTGAACGCCGCAACCGGACAAGTGACGGAGGAAGCGGGCGTGAACAAGAGCCGCAACGGCGACACCCTGAGCTTCAAGGGCAAGGGCGCCGCCCGCGAACTGTGGATCGACCTGAAGAACGGCAAGGCAACGCCTGAGTGGCGCAAGAGCGACGGCACGGCCAACTGGACGGGCATCGCGGCGTCGGCGTTCGGCGGCAAGGTGGGAGGCCCGGTGACCGGCGGCAAGCTGCTGGAAGTCTTCATCCCGTATACGGATCTCGGGATCTCGGCCGGCGATCCGCTGCAAATGCAGCTGGTGTTTACCAAGGACGGCGTGACGAAGGACCTGGCCCCGTCGCTGGAGGCCCGACTGCTGGTCGAGGACCCGACGCTGGCCGTGTTCGTGACCTTCCAGTGCGACGCGAGGGGAGCGACGGCAAGCAATCCCCCGCTGGACGCCTTCGGACCGATCTACAACTGGCCGCCGCCAAACGGAAAGGGCATCGTCTACATCACGGGCAACGACCCCAAGCTGGGCATGAAGGCCAAGTGGGTGCCCAATAAGATCGGCCTGCGAGACGATGGTCTGTCGGGAGACGAGAAGGCCGGCGACAGCATCTGGTCAGGCGTGTTCGCGTTCCCGCAGGGTGCAAGCCTGAAGTACAAGTACACGATTGGCCTGCCCGAGAACGAAGGCCAGTGGGCGGGAACCGAAGAGTTCCCCCTGACTGAGCGCGGCATCGAGATCACCAAAGACCCGACCAAGAAGAAGATGAGCGTGTCGGACGTGTTCGCCGACCGCCCGCCGGTGTCGGGTCAGCAGGGCACCAAGACGGTCATCAAGGCGCTGTAGTCACGGTCGAGGCGGCGGACGAAGCTCGCCTCTCCCGTCCTCGAAGCGTGCGCCAGTCCTCAGCCCCACGTCATGAGTCATCGCGCGTGGATCGGGGAGTCGCCATCCCCGTTCTGCCATCGCAATGGTCAGGCGTTCCAAATGGTTATGGAATGTGCAGGGCGGACGCGCAGCAGCGCAGGGGCAGAGGCGACAAGGACTGCGCCTCAGGTGGCGTTGGCCCCGCTGAACACGTCGCCATGGCTGGGGATTGTCGAGGAACTCGCTGTTCTTACGGGCAATACTGCGAGATGTCCGGGCAGCAGTCGCCGTATTGCGCGCACTGCGTGTCGCAGTAGCAGGCACCGGACTGGCCGCCGCACGCGCCCTGGCACGAATCGCCGCCGGGGGGGGTGCCGCCGCCGCCGCAGTACTGCTCGTAGTCTGCGCAGCAGTCGCCGTAGTCCACGCAACCGGCGTCACAGTAGCAGGCGCCCGACGCCGGCTGGCTGTCGCACACGCCCTGGCACGAGTCGCCGCCACCGCCGCCGCTGACGCAGCCCTGAGCCTGGGCGCAAGAGGCAAGCGCGTCGTAGCCCGCCTGAGCCGCCGCGGTGCCCTGATCATAGCAGGCCTGATAGCACGAGCCGTCCGGGCAGGTGTCGAAGCAGCTGAAGATGCCCTTGCACGCCGCGCTGTTGAAGCAGCCGCTGTATTCCGTCGCGCACTTCTGGGCGACGCACGCCATCACCTCATCGCAGTCCTGAGGGCAGGTCTGCGCGGTTTCATCGGCGCCGCAGGTGCCGTCGCCGCACGAACCGGTGCTGCCGCCGCAGTCGGCCGGGCAGTTCACGGCCGTCTCGCCGGACTCGCAGTTGCCGTTGCCGCACTGGGTGATGGTGCTGCAGTCGGCCGCGCAGTTGCTCTTGGTCTCGCCGGACTCGCAAGTGCCGTTGCCGCAGACGGGGCCGGTGGAGCCGCAGTCGGACGCGCAGTTGGCCTTGCTCTCGCCCGACTCGCACTTGCCGTTGCCGCAGACGGGGCCGGTCGTGCCGCAGTCCTGCGGGCAGGTCGACGACGTCTCGTTGGTGTCGCACTTGCCGTTGCCACACTGGTTGGCGGCCCCGCAGTCGGCGGCGCAGTTGGCTTGGGTCTCGCCGGTCTCGCACTTGCCATCGCCGCAGGTGGGGCCCTGACCGATGCAGTCGGTGTTCTGGGCGCACATCAGCAGGTTGGTCAGCGCCTGGGGCTTGCCGGACGTGTCGTAGCACGCGAGGACGCAGGCCTGATTGCTCAGGGGGCAGGCATCCATGCAGGTGATGCCCTTGGTGCAGGACGCATCGCTCTTGCAGCCGTCCCACTGCGACGCACAGGCGGTCTGGACGCACTTCAGGGAAGCCGTCGGGCCTCCCGGTGTGGTGTCCTGCGGCGTGGTCGAGTCACCCGGCGTCGTCGTGTCCTTCGTGTCGGTGACGATGGTGGTGTCGCCCGTCGTCTGGTCGTTCGTCACGTCGGTGACAAAGCCGCCGCCGTAACCGCCGGCCGAGCTGCCGCAGCCGCTGAAGAGGGCCACGGAGAGGGCACAGAACGCCGCACACTGGGTGAATCGCTGCATGTCGGATGGTCTCCTGGCGGCATGTCGTGCACCCGCCGCCTCACGGGCCCAATAGAATAGGCTTCACCGGCCCATCACTCAAGCCCGAAATGGAGGTCGTTTGATCGCCGACAGGCCCGCAGACCCGCTGCCTTGCACGCGATCGACTTGCAATCGCCGTGGGGTGCCCGCACAGTCAGCGACGTCGCTTCCCTGCCCGCGAGGTCCCTGTGATCGTTCGACCGTCGCCCCGTCTTGCCGTCTGGTTCACCCTGTCGTTGACCGCCGCCGTCTGGTCCGCGACCGCGATGGCCGCCGATGCACCCGCCGCCCCGGGACCTGCCCCGCTGCCGGGGACCGAGGACCCCGCATTCCACGAGGCCACCGGAATCCGCAAGCGTCAGGCCGTGTCCCTGACCGGTGTCGCCGTGCCGACAAGCGAAGGCAGCCGTGCCGACGCGTTGGCTGCGGTGATGAAGCGCATCGCGTGCACCTGCTACAAGGACGGCGACCTTGTCATCAACACGGACAAAAGCGTGCTGCCCCAGGAGTGCGGGTGCCCGCAGGCGCAGATCGTTCGGGAGGACCTCGAGCGCAGCCTCGCGCCCCTGTCCACGCCCCAGCTGGCGGACAAGCGGCAGGTGGCTGAGGCGCTGGAAGGCACGTTCGTGCCCCTGCGTCCCGAGTACGAGCGGGTGTTCCGCTATCCGCAGGCAGACTACCTGTGGTTCATGGAGCATGTCCGCTGCGTGTGTGAGGGCTGCAAAGCCACGGTTTTCTTCAGCAAGTGCCAGCTGACCTGTACGCCCGCGATCCTGTACAAGCTGCGAGCGCGGGTGTTCATGGCGATGGGGTTCTCCCGCGACGAGCTCGTGGACTACTACCTGGCTGAGTACAACGCCGACAAGCCGCCCCGCGAACAGGCGAGCCGCGACTGGCTGCTGCCCGAGAAGCAGAAGGACTACGGCTGGTTTGTTCCTGCCGTCGTCGTCCCCGGCGGCGCGCTGCTGTTGCTGTTCCTGCTGGTCGGGTGGGTGCGCAAGGGGCGGCGCGACAAGGCGACCAAGGATACGGTCGCGGCCGCTGCGGCGCCGGACACCCCCGCGGAGGCTGCGACGCACGCGCGAACCCGCGAGCGGCTGCGCGACGAGCTGGACAGCGACACCGAGTGGTGACCCGAGGTCCGGTCAGTCTTCCAGACGATACACCTTGACTTCCGAACATTTGCCCGCAATGACGGCCACCACGACGTGGGCGATTCCCGGGTACAGGGGCTGACCGTCCGGGGCTGCTCCGGCCAGGTCGTCGGCCGAAAAGCGTGCGTCGGTGTCGACGTGCGAGTGCCAGAACGCGACCAGCGACCGCCCCTGCTCGGACTGCTGCGCCACGACCCGGGTGTCCAGTTGCCAGGCCGTCCGCGAAGTGCGGGGATGGCGTTCTGGATCCGCAACATGGCGCTCGTCCTGCAGATTCTTCGTCGGCACGACTTCGAGCCGCCCTGCCCCGTTTCGCACCAACAGACCGCAGGCCTCGGCGGGCGCGCGGGTCAGACACTCGTGCTGCAGCGCCAGCATCGCGCCGGCGTCGGCCAGCAGCTCGCCTTGCAACACCGCGTCGGCCCGCACCGTGCCAACCGGCTGCGGAGGCTGGGGTTTTCGCGACAAGCGGGGCAGGACCGGGTCCGTCCAGTCCCAGCACAGCGACGAGGGCAGCGGCGCCAGCTCAAACACGTCGTCCAGCAAGAGCCCGGCCGCCGCAGCGCCCACCGCCACCGCGTCGACCGTTCCAGCGGGATGGCCAACGTCCCAACGCAACGTGCAGACCGTGGGCGAGGTGTCCGCCGAGGTCAGCCGCACGACGTCGACCGTCATGCCAAACCCGCGCTGGGCAAAGAAGAAGTGCGCGGCCGGAGGAACCGCTTGCCCGGGTCCATCGATCAACTGCACTTCGGGGTCCAGGTCGGCCAAGGCCAGCAGTTGGGCCTGCGGAATCGCCACACGTCCCAGTCCGGCACCGACCAGATAGCGGGCGGCCACCGCAGCAGCCTCCGCAGCGACCGGCGAGCCGTCGTGGCCGAACACGGCCGCCCAGCCGTGCAGTGCTGCCTGGCCGTGGAAAGCCGCGCCCGGCACCAGCAGCTGCCGACCATAGCGCGCGAAGACCTGGCGCGGGTCACGCATGGACCCTCCCGCCGGTCAGCCGTGACGCTGCGCAAGGGCAGTCGCCGGCTGGGGAAACCGCCGTGCGGTGCACGCCGCGCGGGTCCAGCCGCAGCAACGCCGACTCGGCCGGGTCCGCCTGCCCCTGCAGCACCGCCAAGAGCGACCGCGCGGCCCAAGCACCGACCTGCCCCACTGCGGGTCCCATCACGCCGGCGATGGCGCAGGTGCCGACGCACTCCGGCGGGGGCGGTTCCTCGAACAGGCAACGGTAGCAGGCGCCGTGGGGCGTGACGGTGAACAGCTGGCCCTTGCGCTGGATGGCGGCGGCGATCGTGGCGACTCGGGTGCGCCCGTCCCGTCCGGGACGGATGGCCCAGTCATTCACCAGGAATTTCGAGAGCGTGTCGTCGGTCCCTTCGACCACGGCGTCGCAGCCCCGCAGCACCTCGTCGAGGGTGTCGGCCGTCACTCGGGCGACCACGCGTTCGATGACCAGCCCCGGCACCCTGGACTGCAGCCAGCGCGCCAGCGCGTCGACCTTGGGAACGCCCAAATCGCCTTGTCCGAAAGCCACTTGTCGATGCAGATTGGCGAGTTCGACGACGTCGGGGTCCACCAGACGCAGCCGCTTCACCCCGCCCAGCGCCAACGTCCAAGCAGCCGGCACGCCCAAACCGCCGCAGCCCAACACGGTCACACAGGTCTGGTCGAGCGCGCGTCGGGCAGGCTCGGACCACACCGGCGCCGCGCTGGTCATCCGGGCCTCCGCATTGCCCGATTGCGCGTCAGGTCGGCACGCGCCACCCGGCCAATCCAGACGGCGACCAACACCGTGAAGCCCAAACCGATCCAGCGCAGCCAGGTCGTCTCAGGGGTGGTCGCGACCCCGTCCAAGGACACAGCCCGGGCCGACTCGGCCATCATCGCACCCGCCATGCCGTAGACCGAAGTCCAAGGGATGCCGCCCAGCGCCGCCGCAAGCGCAAACCGCCACCACACGATGCGCGTCACACCCGTCAGGTACGAAAGCAGCCCATACGGCATCACCGGCGACAAGCGCAGGCCCAACAGGATGCGCAGGCCGCGGGCGTCAATCGTGTCCGCCAGCGAGGCCAGCAGCTCACTCGTGCCGATCCACGCTTGCACATGCGGCCCAAGAAAGCGGCGAGCGATCCACAGGTTCAGCAGACCGCCCAGTACCGCGCCCAGAATCGCCAGCGCCGTGCCCTCGACAGTGCCCCAGACATAGCCGGGAACGATCGCCAAGGGTCCGACCGGCACCAGCGTCGGCACCAGGACGGCCACACTCAACACCACGATACCCTTGCCCATCCACCCCGCATCGCGCAGCAGCACCGTCGCGCGGGCCAAGGGCTCGGGCCCCAGAGGCTCGAACAGCCACACGGCAAACAACGCAAGCGCCACGAACATCGCGAAGCGTTTCGCCACCTTCCACAGCTGCGAGACGACCAGCGGACGGCGGGGCGCGGTCTCGACGCGGCGGACAGTGTGGGGCTCGCTTGGCGCGGCTTGGTCGGCGGGGTCGACCTCATACACGACGGACGGCCGAGCCTGACGCCACCGTGGGTCGGCGGGCAGGATCTCGACTTCAGGGTCACGTTCGGGGTCGCGCGGTCCGTTCTGCATCGGTTCCGGGTCAGCTCAGGCCACTGGGGGCCGGGTGTGGGCGACAGACGACAGGCCGCACGCCGCGCGCACGCGCTCGAGCACGCCGCGCGCCACAAGGCGAGCACGGGCCGCACCGTCCGCCAGAATGTCTTCCAAGTCATCGGGACGCGCCATCAGCTCGTCGTAACGCACGCGGGCGGGGCCAAAGTGGCGTTCGGCAAGCTCCAGCAACGCCAACTTGGCGTGTCCATAGCCGAAATTTCCACCCCGGTACTTCTCGGCCAAGGCCTCCCGCTCTTCCGGACTCGCGAACAGCGAGTAGAGCGCGAAGACGTTGCAGGTGGTCGGATCCTTGGGCTCCTCCAGCGGCGTCGAGTCGGTCTTGATGGCCATGACCCGTTGCTTGAGTTCCTTGGAACCCGCGAACATCGGAATGGTATTCCCGTACGACTTCGACATTTTCTGGCCATCCAGCCCCGGCACCACCGCCGACGCCTGCTGCACCAGAGCCTGTGGACGCTTCAGCAGCCGACCGTCCCACGTGACGTCCTCGACCGTCCCCCCCTCTGGCGCGCCCATGAAGGCGACGTTGAAGTAGGTGGCCATGTCGCGCGCCATCTCCAAGTGCTGCACTTGGTCCTTGCCGACCGGCACCAAGTCCGAGTCGTACAACAGGATGTCGGCCGCCATCAGCACGGGATAGGTGACGACGCCCAAGTTCAGGTCCTTGCCCTTGGCCCGCGCGTCCTTGTAGGCGTGCGCCCGCTCGACCAGACCCATGCCGGTCACACAAGACAGGGCCCAAGTCAGCTCGAGCACTTCGGGCACATCCGACTGCCGCCACAGCACCGACTTCGCCGGATCCAGACCGCTTGCAAGCAGCGACGCGGCGATGCCCAGACTGTCCTTGCGCAGCTGGGCGGCGTCCCGCACCGTCGTCAGCGCGTGCAGGTCGGCGACGAAGTAGTACGCCTCGTGCTCGCGGGCGAGCTCCAGCGCGGGCCGGATCATCCCGAAATAGTTACCCCAGTGCGGCTGCCCGGTCGGCTTGATGCCCGACAGGCACCGCATGCGTCTCGTCTCGGTCATGGGACTCCGTGAAATCAGGGTCGTGGAGAGAACGGCTCGCGCACGCTAGCGCGCGGCCATCGTCACCTTCAAGTCAACCCACGGAAGGTACAGCAAGTGCTCAGCATCATAGTCCTCGCCCGCTGCGACGACCTCGATGCGGACGTCGAACACGACTCGGTCGTCCTTTTCGTTGATGACGACCTTGCGATCGTCCTCGCCCTGCTGGACCACCAGCGACGCCGTGGCCGTCCGCAGCTCCTTGCCGTTGGGCGCCTGCATCGTCTGCCAGTCGGTCCTTACCAGCGACACCACGACCTTGGGCCCGTCGATGCCAACCGGATGGCGACCAACGCGGAACACGTCGCCCAGCTGGAACTTCTCGCCACGGAAGGAGTTCCACGCGTTGGGCGGGGCCTCTTCACGCGGGGTGGGCTTCTGGACCGTCGATGGGTCTGGCGCCGGCTGCACCATTGGATTGCCGCACGCGACGGCAAAAGTGATCCCCAGGAACACGGCCGCCGCATGTTGTACGGCGAAAGGCAGCTTGATCATCGTCTGCTCCCATGGCCCGGGGGCGGGCCGACCGCAAGAGGATACACCCAAGCCGCCAACACCGGGAGCCCCCGACGCATGGGCTTTTCGTCAAGGATGACCTTGCGCGCCGCCCTCGCGGCTGCTTCTCTTTGCAGACGTCCTGTCCGGGCGCAAAGCAGGCCGATGTCCCCTACCATGCCGACGACGACCGCCGAAACCTCAGCCTTGGTGCAGCATTTTCTGCTCTACCACGGCGCGCGCTATGTCAGCCGCGCGTCTGAGGACAATTGGAAGCGGGTGCCCGTGACCCTGCAGGTGCCGCCCCTCAACGTGGACGACGCCGACACCGGCCGCCTGCCCCCCCCGCCGCTGCCGCCCGGTGCCTGGCTGGTGCTGCCGTGGGACGCCCCCAGCTACGAGCACGTGGAGGCTTGGCTGCAGCGTCTGGCCGACGCCCGGATGATGCCAACGGTCTTCGTGCTCGTGCTGCTGACTCCCGTGCTGCGCGAGGCGCCGTTGATGCAGTTGGCCCGGCAGTTTGGTGTGCGGATCGTCGCAGTGTCGGCGATCGACGCGATGGCCTACGGAGACCCGACGGCTGCGGCGGCACTGCAGACGCTGTTTCAACCGCAGCAGCTGCAGGCCCTGAACAACATCAATCCCTTGGACCATCTTGCGGCGCTGGGGGATCCCCGCAACCCCGACGTCTTCTTCGAGCGCCTGCGGCGGACCGGCCGTGGCTCGCCGGTGACGATCGCTCTCATTGCCGTGAACCTACTGGTCTTTGTGGCGATGATGGTGATGCGCCCCGACGCGTTCTCGGGGTTCCTGGGCGAATTTGACGGCAAGCAGCTCGCAGCGACCGGCGCGAACATCGCTGCGTTGACGGTGGGTGCCAACGAGGCATGGCGGCTGCTGACGTGCACGTTCATGCACGCCAACCTGCTGCACATCGGCATGAACATGTGGGTGCTGAAGTCGGTCGGCGACACGGCCGAGCGGCTGTTCGGGTCCGCGATGTTCGGTGTGCTCTATCTGCTTGCGGGCCTGGGCGGCTCGATCGCCTCGCTGGGGTGGACACTCGCCGACTCGCCGCAGCTGCCCAGTCTGGGTGCCTCTGGAGCCGTGTTCGGTCTGATCGGTGGCCTGCTGGGATTCGCCCTGTCGCGGCGAGGCTCGGTGCCGGCCCAGGTGTTCCGCGGGCTGACGCGCTCAGCCTTGATGTTCACCGTAGTCAACGTCGCGTTTGGACTTAGCTTTCCCATGATCGACAACGCCGCTCACATTGGCGGCCTCGTGGTCGGCTTTGCCTCGGGCGTGGTCCTGTCGCGCGACCTGCCGCCCGCACCGCAGCCCAGCCGCATCCGCCGAGCCGCAGCCGTGTCGGCGTGTCTGGTGGTGCTGGGCATCGCGTTCCAGTTCGCGTCCAGCCTGGTGCGGATGTAGCCTCACTTCCTGATGAATTGCCTAACCGCCAATCGCGCTCATCGACTCTGGCGTGGCGACGGCGACCTCAAACCGATGCGCGTCGACCTTGCCCGTCAACGCCCCCCGGATCGCCGCTTGAAGGTCGGCATCGTCTCGACCTGCGCGCATCAGGTCCCGCAGTGACAGCGTCCCCGGAGCCGACAGACACTCCCTCAACGTACCCGTCGAAGAAAGGCGCACGCGGTTGCACGTCTGGCAGAACTTCTCGCTCAGCGCCGAGATGAAGCCCAGCCGTACTTCGACTCCGTCGCTGCGCCGTCGCCCGCGCCACGCCACGGCAGGTCCACCGCCGACCGGTGGCGGCCCGGGCTCAGGTGAAAGCTCCCAATGCTCGGCAAGCAACGCGCGGACGTCTGCGGCGGGGAACCACTTGTCCGGCCCCCAGGCGGCGTCGATGCCGACCGGCATGTACTCGATACAACGCAGGATATGGCCATTCGCCGCGGCATAGTCGGCCAACGGCAAGACGTCGCGCTCGTTGATCCCGCGCAACACGACCATGTTCAGCTTGATGTCGCGAAAGCCCGCCGACTGCGCCGACTGCAGCCCGTTCAGCACTGCGGCAACGTCGCCCTGCCGTGTCAGTTCAGCGAATCGCTTGGGGTCCAGCGTGTCGATCGACACATTCAGTCGCTGCAGTCCCGCCCGTCGCAGGTCCGCCGCCAACTCGCCCAACAGATGACCGTTGGTCGTCATGGCCAGGTCCTCGACCCCTGGAACTGCCGCCAGCCGTGCCACCAGATCCGCGATCCCGCGCCGCACCAACGGCTCGCCGCCGGTCAGGCGAACCCTGCGCACGCCCAGCGACACGAACAGCCGGGTCAACCGCTCCAGCTCATCGAACGAGAGCAAGTCGGCGCGGGGCACGACGTCCACACCCGTGACCGGCATGCAGTACGCGCAACGGTAGTTGCAGCGGTCGGTCACGCTGATGCGCAGGTACGAGACGGTGCGCGCCTGCAGATCCACAAGATCGTAGGGATTCCCAGCAACCTCCGGCGCCAGCAACCGCCTGTGTGCCGGGTCAGAAACCGCGTTGGCCCCGAGCGAAAGCGCGGTAACGGCCGTGCGAGAAGCGGTTTCCGCGAGAGACGGACGGTCGGTCACGCCGCCTCCCCGCCCGCCGCGACGATCTCGACCACGCCGCCCAACAGCCGGTACTCCGCTGCGACGTGCTCCGCCGACGCCCTTTCTTCATACCGCGCGACGTTCTGGGGGCCGACGGTCAGCTTGGCCAGCAGAGCCAACCGCGCGACGTGGTCCAACCCCGGATTGTGCTTCTGAACGACGCGCTCAGCGCGCTCATGGTGGTGGTGCGGCAGCGAGACCAGCTTGACGTCGTACATCGCGCACTCCTTGTCGGTTCGAAGGACCGATGGGTAGCATCGCCGCCGACGGCAGGCCGGTCAACGATGTGTGCAAAGGCCACGATGCGACAAGCGATTGTGCACGCACCCCCGACGTGGCCGGGATGAAACGATGCGGTGGGGCCAGTGCGCCCTTCAAGGGCCTGCCCTCTTTGACGCGCAAGAAGCGGGAAGCTATCGTTTGAGGCCCCCCCGACACGTCTGGAAGGGCGCCGTACAGGTGGCCCGTCCTCAGCGAGGAGTCTCCCATGCGCACCCAGTGGCTCGTGCCGTTCGTCATCGTCCTCGGATTTGCTGGCTGCGGCCAACTCGTCGTGCCGGCAGGGTCTCCGCCCGACGCTGTGGCGGACGCCGACGACACCACCACGGACACGGCGGGCACGGACGCCAGCGTCGATGCGCCGGAACCCGACGCCACGGACCACGACGTCAATCCGGTCGACGTCGTTCAAGGCAACGAGTGCGAG
>CAJBNH010000040.1 GCA_903955385.1 uncultured Myxococcales bacterium
ACACCGAGCGTTCCTGTCTCATCACCGATCACGATCGCGTTCGATTTCACGTGCTTGACGACGCGCCAAGCCAGATCGAGCGCCTGCCACTGGACGGGCGTCGGCGTCACGTCGGTCACGACGCGGGCCTGCGACAGGTCCAGCAGAGCGGTGTCCGGCGTCTGCAGCAGCACCCCAAGCCGGGTCACCTGGAGCACGCGCCGCACTGCATCGGGGTCCGCGGGCCCCATCGCCACCACTCGGAGATTCGGCTTGCGGGACAGGCGTTGCAGTGCCTCAGGAGTGAACGAGGGGGCCAGCACCACCTCGAGAAAGCGATCCGCAAGAAAGTCGGCTGCTTCCAAGTCAAATGGGCGATTGACCGCGAGGATGCCACCAAACGCGCTGACGGGATCGGCGGCGACTGCGCGAGCGATCGCCCGGGCCAGCGTCCCCGGCGTGCTCCCCACCCCACACGGATTGGCGTGTTTGACCACCACGGCAGCCGCCCGCTCCACCGGCAGATCGGCCACCAAGGCCCAAGCCGCATCGGCGTCGACGAGATTGTTGTAGCTGAGCTCTTTTCCCTGATGGAATCGCCAGTTGGCCTGCTTGACCAGCACGGCGTCGGCGTCGAGATAGCGCAAAGCGGCCTGATGCGGGTTCTCGCCGTAACGCAGGGGCTCGGGGTCCGTCAGCAGCACCGCCAGCGGCTGGGGCGCGGGCGCGAGCCACTGGGCCACCGCGGCGTCGTAAGCAGCCGTGTGGGCAAACGCCTTGGCCGCCAACTTCAGGCGCAGATCGGGCGTCGTCTCGCCTTGTTCAAGCGCCAACGCCACTTCGCGGTAGTCTGCCGGGTCCACGACCACCAGCACGTCGGCGTGGTTCTTGGCCGCCGAACGAAGCAGCGCGGGGCCGCCGATGTCGATCTGCTCGATGCCCTGTTCGCGGGTGCAGTCGGGAAGCGACACGGTTTGTCGGAAAGGGTAGAGGTTGACCACCACGAGGTCGATCGGCTGAAAACCGGAACGCTCGAGCGTCTCGACATGCTGCGGGTCCTGCCTTCGCGCAAGGATGCCGGCGTGCAGCGCGGGGTGCAGCGTCTTGACCCGTCCGCCCAGCATCTCTGGCAGGCCGGTGACGGATTCGACAGACGTGACGGGCAGTTGGTGGTCGCGGAGGCAGGCAGATGTGCCGCCCGTCGAGACGAGCTCGAAGCCCAGCCGCACCAGCGTGCGCCCCAGCTCTGCGAGACCCTGCTTGTCAAAGACGGACAACAGCGCGCGACGCATCCAAGCCTTCCTGAGGGTGGAGAACAGCCCCGAGGGTAGCCCAGGCGGGCGCAGCGAGCGAGGACCGACGGGTCTGTCCGCGGCCGCGTGAGGGTCCGGGAGGGCTAGCTGCGGAAGACGTCTTCGAGATCGCTGGCGATGTCCTGCTGCTGCAGCTTCTCGAGACCGCTGACCTCGACCTGGCGAATGCGCTCGCGGGTCAGGTTCATGATCGCGCCGACCTCCTCAAGGGTCACACCGCCGCGTTCTGCGATGTCGAGGGCGCAGGTGTCCTGCATCTCCCAGACCTCGAGCTCCGGGAAGTTGATCTTGATCGAGCCGGTCGTCGGGTTGACGTCTAGATACAAGTGGTGCTTGCACGCGACGAACGGGCAGGGGCGCAGACCGTCCACGCAGTCGGCGCGGCTGCTGGGACGGCGATAGTCCATCGCATCGGCCAGCGAAATGCCTTCCTGGATCTCAGCGCGGGAGAGGCGATGCGGCGGGATCGTGCGTGGCCGCGGGCGGTCCTTCTTGCTGTCGCTCATGATGCTCCGAGCCTGGCACGTCAGGGTGCCTTGGGTGCGTTGCAGCCTGGCCAGTGCGTCCATTGCCGTTCCCTCCGAACAGCGACGAGTCCCGGATCCAACAGCCGTGCCACGGCCGTGCCCACTCCAGGACCTTCCACGACTTCCCCTATCGTTCCAGTGCGCGGGAAGAGACGTCCGAAGTGGTTTGCCGTCCCGCCGCGTGTCCGCTGGGGGCGTCCCGACCCGTCTCTTGAGTCGCATCATGTCGGGACCATTCCAGCTTGACAACCATCTAGCAGGAGACTTTTGTACGGGAGATCAAAGGGTCGGCAAGGCGAGTGTCGCCCATCCTGTGGGTATGTTGCGATAACGGTTCGTAAACAGTAGGTTCTTTGGCGAGATGCGGTGTATGACGATCGTCTAGTGAGTCGAAGCAGATCCCCCGCAGATCGCGTGATCATGACCCGCGCGTTGTGGCTGCTCGCGCTTACAAGACATCGATAGTACACGTGATTCTCTGTAAACCTCAGAATGCTGTCGGGAAGCCACGAAAGAAGCGCACTTGGCGATCGTCAGAGCCTCTTCGGTACAGCGATTTGGCGATCGTCAGATGGCGATCGGCAAGCACCAGAAGGGGCTCCTAGCGATGTGACAGCTGGATGGGAATCTACTGCGGCAGCACCGCAGGGGCGCTCTTGTCCGGCGTGACCGCCACGAAGACTTCGCCGATCTTCAGCGCGACGATGCCCTCGATCGGCGGCGAGCCGGTGGTGCGGATGTGGGCAACCACAGGCCGGGCCTCGCGATCCCAGCCGACGTGCAGCAGCTCGACCCGTGGCCGCGCGCCCTTGACCGTGCCCACCTTCGCGTTCTGGGCGAACTTGCCGTAGGTCGCCGCGCCGTTGCGCGCCAGCTGGCCCTCGCGCATCGTCAGCGAGGTGATGGCGGCGGCCTGCAGCTCCAGGAACACGAAGCGACCCGGACCGGTGGTCAGCATCGACGTGTCGGTCGTCGCCGCAGCGGCATCCAGACTGGCGCGGGCCGGCACGAACGGGTCATCGCCCAATGCGCCAGGTGCGACACCTCCCGGGACGGCAACCGTGGGGGCTTGCGTTTGGGGAGCGCGGACCGCGCGAGTGGCCGCGGGCGCCTTGGCCTTCACCGATGGATCGGCCTGCGCAGCCTCAACGGGCGGCGGGGCCGGAGCTGCAGGCGGCGGCGGTGGCAGGGCGATCGCCGACGGCGCCTGTTCGGGCGGGACCTGTGACCGGCCGAGTGCCAGATACCCGACGGTCAACCCCACGACTCCACTAGCCAACAGCGCGATCAACGCCTGCCACTTCAACTGCATGCTGGGTCTCCTGCTCCGAACCTGACGACTAGCGGCGGTGACTGGGTTGGGCCGCGGGTCCACGTGCGCTGGTCTTGGGTGCTGTCGATCCGAGCGCCGGCTGCCGGGAGTCCGGCCCCTCGAGCTCGACGAGGTCGCACATGCCGGCCAAACGCGAGGCAATGCGCTCGCCGACACGGTCGGTCAGCGTCTCGAGCCGGGTGTCACCGGCAGAGCGGGCGCGCGCCGCATCGTTGTAGTTGCCCGTCGCCACCGCGGCGGCAAACGGGTAGTTGGTGCTGAAAAACGTCGTCAGGTTGCGGTTGTAGCGTTCGCTGACGATCGAATCGAGCACGCTTATCTCCCACTCGCTGCCCCGGCCCTTGCCCATCTCGTCGATGCAAAGGACCTCGATATCGACCAGCGGCGCGATCAGCTGGACCTCGCCCCGGCCGGCGTCAAAGCCCGCCTTGAGCGACCACAGCAGGTGCGCAAAGTCCGTGAACTTGACCGGCACGCCCAGCTCGAGAACCAGATAGCGCGCCAGAGCTGTCATCAGGTGCGTCTTGCCCACGCCCGGCTGGCCGGACATCCCCACGCCCTTGGTACCGCGGGGCAGCTTGCCGCCGGGCTGGACGGCGGAGCGCAACCGCTCGCGCAGCTTGATCATGTCGTACTTGACGGTTTGCTGGTTGCCGCCGCGGTTCTCGAACGCCTCAAGCGTGACACCGTGGTAGCTCGGCGGGATCCCGGCCTGATTGAACATCGCGATGCGCTTGCGGATCCCTTGCAGTTCGCAGGGTTGCATGATCTCGTAGCCAGCTGCGTCCTTGCCGGGTCGAAAGCCCGAACCGCGGCACACCGGGCACGAAGCGAGGTGGTCGCACAGCGTCGCTTCGGCGGTCTCAGCGCCCGGACGCGTCAACACACCTTCGTCGCCGCACTTTTCGCATCCGAGGATGCCTTGGGCTGCCCTGCACCGAGTCATGTCGTCTCCTGCCGTGAGGGCCGCGGCCCCTTGCGCCGAGAGGATGCCCTCAAACGTCTCGCGGGTCGATCCAACCCGCTCGCGTCGGCATTCGCAAGCCGAAGCGCGCTGCCAGCTCGCGGTCCAACAGCGCCTGCCGTCGCCCCAACAATGCCTTGCGGCCCAGTTGTCCGATGAACGGCTTCAGTTGCGCGTCGATCGCTGCGTCCACCAGCGCCATCTCCGAATCCTCCAGCCCCGCCAGCACCGTGCGGCGCAAGACCGCCTGACAGCGATCGATTTGCGCATCCAGATCGCCGGGCGGCTCGTGGTCGGCCGGGTCGGTGTCCTTGGGCGGGTGCAGTTGCTTGTCCAACCACCCGTGGGCCTTGCGGTAAGCGTGGGCGATCACCGGATGGGCGGCCGATTCCGCGAGCTCCGGCAAGGGGTCCAGCAGGTCGGTCAGCGTCGCTTCATCCGGTGGTAGCTCAGCGTCGAGACCGGTTTCCTGTGTGGAAGACGGCACTTGCGCGGGGCGACCTAGCCGTGCCAGATGGCGGTGTTGCTCCAGGATAGCCTTGTCGTACCAGGCCAGTCCCACCGGCAGCCGCGCGTCGTCGCCGTGCTGATAGCGCCACGCCTTGGCCCGGGCCCGCAGCACCCGCAGGACCGTCCCCAGTGGCACCCCCATCGCATACCACGACTGGGCCCGTGCGGCATCGGTCGGCGACCACTGCACGCCACGGCCCCGCAGTTCGACGAACCAGCCCTCGATCGCCTGCACATAGGCCGCCACTGCTGCGGCATCGGTGCGCCAGTCGGTCGGATTTGGGTGTTCGGTGGCCATCGGTCCCCCTGGATCGGACGGATCCATGCCACCCTTGCGGCGCCCCCGCAATCCCGCGAAGTTCGCGGCCGCACCTTGACCGATGCGAGCAATGTGGAAACCCTGATGCGCGCGGGGCTCCCGGAGTCCCGACGAGCCGCCGATTCGTCAGGGGCGATGCACGCCTGAACGAGATCGCGGTCCAAAGGCGAAGCGATGCCCGCCCAATCCTGGCCCGTTGTCGTTGCCGGACTCGAGCCGCTGGGGCTAGCCGTGCTGCACCGCCTGCACGCGTTGAACGTGCCGGTCCGCGCGTTGGTGACGCCCGCAGAGTTCGAGCGTTACGGTCGTGAGCTGGCGAACCTGAACATCGAAACGCTGGTCGGCAGCCCAAATTCGGCCCCAGATCTCGAGCGCTTGGACCTGCCGCGTTGCGGCGCTCTGGTGCTGGCCGCAAACGACGCCGCGCTGAACGTCGACGCGTGCCTGATGATGCGCCGACTGAGCGGTCATGCGCCGCTGGTCGTCCGCGTGGGCGACCCGACGCTGGTGCGCTTTCTGCGGATGACGGTGCCGCACGTCTACGTCTACTCGATGGGATCGACGACGGCACCCGTGGCGGCTGACCTGGCCATGCACTTGCTGGCGGAACGGCGCGGCCTGCACCCCGGCGCGAAGCGAAGGCGCCCCGCGATCCACCGCCTGCCGAGAGCGAGCGTGCTGTTGCTGGCGATGATGGCGTTGCTGCTGCTGACGCTATTGCCCGCATCGCTGTACTTTGCCAGCGCGCTGAAGCTGAGTCTGTTCGAAGGGTTCTACACATCCTGGACCACGATGGTCTCGGCGGGCCACGGCGATCTGCACATCCTGCGGGCGCATCAGGGCGTGCGAGTTGTCGCGATGGCCCTGTCGATCGTCGCACCGCTGCTGCTGGCGGGCACGATCGGCATTTTGGCCGATTGGCTGTTGACGCGGCGTTTTGCCGGCACCGGGCTGACTCCCGTGCGTCTGCAGGACCACGTCGTCGTGATGGGCGCAGGCAACGTCGGCGCGCGAGTGGCCGAGCTGTTGCACCAAGCCAAGGTCAAGGTGGTCGTCATCGACAGCAACCCCGCTTGCCGAAACGTGCATCGGCTGCGGTCGGTGGGCATTCCGGTCGTCGTGGGCGACGCCAAGGTCGACGACACGCTGGACCTTGCGGGGGCGTGGTGGGCGGGAGTGGCGCTTGCGCTGACGGACTCGGACACCGTCAACCTGCACATCGGCCTGCAGATGAGCGACAGAAAGGTCGGCGTGCCGACGGTCGTGCGGTTGCTGTCGCCCGAGCTGGCTGAGAGCTTGACGTCGTACCCGGACGTCACTCCGCTATCGCCGGTGGCGGAAACGTCGGCAGAGATCTGCCGGGTGATCGAGCGCATGCGCAGTGATCGTCAGAACTTGCGTGAGGGTAGCGAAGCCCTTCCCGACGGGAGTCGCTCGACCGGGCGCTATGCCGGCCGCGAGTTCAAGTCCAGCGTTGCGCCAATCGAGGCCGACCCGGCAGAGACCGCAGCGCCCTCCCAAGCGTCGGAACCCGTGTCGGCGCGCGCAGCGTCAAGCGATGCGTCGGACGAAAGCGACCCGCTGCGAGGCCCCGCATGAACTTCCGAATCGTCGCGACCTTGGGCCGCCTTGCGCTTGCCGCTGGCCTGATGGTCGGCTGCGGCGCTGCGCCCGTGCAGGCTCCCCCCGTTCCGGTAGCGGCGGCGGACGAACCCCTGCTGCAGCCCCAGCCGCCCGTGGCCGAGCCGCAGGAAGCGTCCGGTCATGGCTCGCCCGTCGACCGGTTCGCGTCCTCGGACGACGCGGAAGCCCCCGAGCTGCCGGGCGATTCCCACGAGCCGCTGGAGCCCGTTGCGGTCGCCGTGCCTGAGCCGGGCAGCCTGCCGACCGACGCTGAGCTGGCCGACAGCTGGGCGCGGGTGCTGCTGCGCGCCAATCCGGGGCCGTTCCAATACGTCGCCTATGAGCTGACGGTGCGCGGATCCGCGGGCATCGCATCGCACGTCCGGGGGGCGATGGGGCGCCGGGACGTGACCGCCCGCACGGAGCTGCTGTCCCGCGAAACCCTGCGCAAGCTGCTGGGCCACCTGCGGGATCTGGGGGCGATGGACCTGCCTGCGCCGCCGTTGCCGCCCGCAGTCGAGAAGGACAAGGCCGCTTACGCCAAGCTGGTCAAGGACCGCGAGGAAGCCAAGGCGAAGGGCAAGCGCGTCGAGCCCGAGGTGCTGGAGGACTGGGTGGGTCCGCCGACGTCGCCTGTGCCGCTGTACGAACTTTCGTTCCGCCTGAATGGCAAGGAGAACACGATTCTGGTCGCGGACCCCTACCGCCTGGACGACCGGCGCTATGCCGCCTTCATCGACGCCGTACGCCAGCTGGCTGTCGCAACCGCGGGCGACATCGGCTATCAGGCGCCATCGGGTCCCACCGGGCAGGAGGGTTACCTGTTCATCGACAGCGTGCCCGGCGCCAAGGTCTCGGTCGATGGAGTCGCGCTGGACGCTGAGACGCCGATCCTGTCGTACCCGGTGTCGCCCGGCAGCCATGTGGTGGTACTGGAGAACGAGCGTTTGGGCTTGCGCCGTGAGTACAAAGTGCGGGTGCAACCGGGCATGACGACCTCGCTGGAAGTCGATCTGCGCTAAACGCAACAGGAAGCTCGCATGCGCGCCCGCGTCACCATCGTTCCCCGTCCCGAAGTGCTGGACCCCCAAGGCCGTGCGGTGGCTCACGCGCTGGAAGGGCTGGGCTTTGGCGTCGTGAAGGGCGTTCGCGTCGGCCGCATCGTCGACGTCGAGCTCAGCGACGGACTTGACCGACAGGCGGCGGAGGCCAAACTCGAGCAGATGACCCGAGAACTGCTAGCGAATCTGGTGATCGAGGACTTTCGCATCGACTGGCTGGATTGACCGATCGGTCAGGATCGAATTCCGGAGCTCCCGATGATCGTCGCTGTCCTGCAGTTTCCCGGGTCCAACTGCGACCAGGACGTCGTGCACGCGCTGGGGACGGTGTTGGGGGCCGATGCGCGTCTGGTCTGGCACGGGGATGCGGGGTTGCCGACGGGTACCGATCTGGTCGTATTGCCTGGGGGTTTCTCGTACGGCGACTATCTGCGCAGCGGCGCGATCGCGGCCCGATCGCCGATCATGGTGCCGGTGCGCGCGTTTGCCGAGTCGGGTGGGACCGTGCTGGGCATCTGCAACGGTTTTCAAGTGCTGACCGAAGCCGGGATGCTGCCCGGTGCGCTGCTGCGCAACGCGGGCGTGCAGTTCGTGTGCCGCGACGTGTGCTTGCGGGTCGAGAGCCAAGCCAGCGCCCTGACCGCCAGACTGCAGCCAGGCAGCCTTCACGTGATGCCGGTGGCGCACAGGGAGGGCAATTACTTTGCGGACGAGCCCACGCTGGCAGCGCTGGAAGCCACCGGGCGGGTGTTGCTGCGCTATGCCGATCCGCTGACGGGCGAGGCGAGCCGTGAGGCGAACCCCAACGGCTCGGCCCACGGCATCGCCGCCATCGCGAACAAAAAGGGCAACGTGATCGGCATGATGCCGCACCCGGAGCGGGCGGTCGACGCGGAGCTGGGGCCGGTCGGCGGGCGGGTGATGCTGGAAGGCTTGTTGACGGAGGTACGGCGAAGAAACTGACCGTTCGGTCAGGACTTGCTAGCTGGAATGGCCGTGGCAACCGCAGCCGCAGGAACCGACCGCCTGTGCCGGAATCAGCTGGCCCGCCAGAAAGTCCCGGACCGCCGCCTCGGGGTCCGACTCGTCCGTGACAACCGCAGTGATCCCGGCGGCATTCAGCGCGCGCACCATGCCTGGGCCGATACCGCCCGTCAGCACCGCGGCGCAGTCCGACAGCGCCAAGACCATCGCCTCGTGCGACCCATTCGGCAGGCCGCTGCCCTCCGGGGCGTGAATGGGCTGCACCAGGCGCAGCTCGCGACTGGCGGGCTGGTTCTGGTCGACGGTGTAGATGAAGAAGCGGCTGGCGCGACCCAAGTGGCCGCCAACGGTGCGGTCGTCGTAAGTGGAAATGGCGATCTTCATGTGGGGCAAGAACTCCTGTGGTGCAACGAAGGCCGGCGGTCAGGTCGGCGGAAAGGGACGCAGGGCCAAGAGACGGGGCTCGGTGTAGTCGCGGATGGCGTCGCGCGGACCTTCGCGGCCCACGCCCGAGTCCTTGACGCCGCCGTAGGGCATGTGATCGACGCGGAAGGTGGGGACGTCGTTGTGGATCACGGCGCCGACCTCGAGGGTCTCATACGCACGCCACAGCACCGCCAGCGAATCGGTAAAGACGCCTGCCTGCAGGCCGAACGGCGAGTCATTGACCCAGTGGAGCGCGTCGTCCAGGTGGTGATAGGCCTCGACGCACACGATCGGACCGAACGCCTCTTGCGCGGCGATTCGGACGTGGTGGGGAACGCCCTCCAGCACGGTGGGTTCGATGATGTTCCCGGTGCGCCCACCGCCGACGATGATCCGTGCGCCGGCTGCGACCGCCTCTTGAGTCCAAGCTTCGAGTCGGTCGGCCGCCGCCGTGTCGATGACGGGACCGCAGACGACCCCGGCTTGGTCGGGCGAGCCGGTCGGCACGCGATCGCGCACCTGACGGATCAGCGCGTCGCGCAGGGCATCGGCCTGTGAGCGGTGGACGTAGACGCGCTGGACCGAGATGCAGGACTGACCAGCGTAGGCGAATGCGCCCGACGCGATGCGAGCGGCGGCGAACTTCACGTCGGCATCGGCATGGACCAGCACGGCCGCGTTGCCTCCCAGCTCGAGGACCACCCGCTTCTTGCCCGCGCGCGATCGCAGCTGCCAGCCGACGTCGACGCTGCCGGTAAACGTCAGCAGGTGGACGCGTGGGTCGGTCACCAACGGGTCGGCGTCTTGGGTCGAGCACAGCACCACGTTGACGCCGCCGGAGGGAAGACCCGCGTCGCAGCACAGCTCAGCCAGTGCAAAGGCGGAAAGCGGAGCGTGCGGGGACGGTTTGACGATGATCGGGCAACCCGCGGCGATCGCCGGCGCGATCTTGTGGGCGACCAGGTTCAGCGGAAAGTTGAATGGGGTGATCGCAGCCACCACACCGACCGGAAAGCGACGGATGACGCCGTAACGCCCTTCGCCCGCAGAGGCGACGCCCAGGTCCAGCGCTTCCTCGTCGTGGCGGCCGGTCTCGTCCGAGGCAAAGGTGAAGACGTCCTCGGCCCGCATGACCTCTGCCATGGCAAGGTCGATCGGCTTGCCAGCCTCGCGGGACAGCAGCTTGGCGAACTCCGCACGACGCAAACGCAATTGGGCGGCCACCTGATCCAGGATTGCTCGGCGTCGGTGGGCGGGCAGGGCGGCCATGGGCTCGCGGGCCTTGCGGGCGGCAGCGAGAGCGGCCTCGATGTGGGAAGCGTCGGCCACGTGGACCGCCCCGACCGGCGAGCCGTCGTAGGGCGACGTCACCTGGTGCAGCGTAGGACCTTCAAGCCACTGGCCGCCGATGAAGCTGGGAAATGTGCGCATGGGGGGAGCCTCGTCGAGCGATATCGGTGTGCAAGACTACACCATCCACGGGGTCAAGGGCGACCGCAACCTGCGCCGTGCCGCCATCGGGTTCGGCTGCGGAATGCGCGAACCGGGCTCAAGCGTTGACAGGTCCGCGGGTTCCGGGCTGGATCGCGCGCCGCCCCGTGCCGTCGCCAGGAGTTGCATGTCCGCGCCCGTGTCCCGCACCGCCGCCATTGGCCGCGCCCTCTGGGTGTTGGTGGCGGTCGTCGTGGTCACCGTGGCCTATCGCGGGCTGCCGATGCAGCAACTGTCGGGAGAAACGCGCTTTGCCGTTTCCCAAGACCTCCGCGGCGTAGACAGCGGCTCCGTTTGGACGAGTCTGGCCCAGGCGTGGGGGCCGCCGGTGGAGGGCAGCAGCGGTGCCAGCTGGCAACCCGCGACGCGCACGTTCTTCTTGCTGGAACAGTGGACTTTGCGCGGGCAGTCGGCAGGCCTGCTGTGGATGCAGCTGCTGTGGCTGCTGCTTGCGGTGGTCGGCGTTCAGGCGCTGGCGCGGACGCTGGGGGCGGGGCGAGGGGGCGCCATCGCGGCAGGGCTGCTGTTCGGTCTGCACCCGGCGGTGGTCGAGCCTGCCAGCCAGTTGCTGGCCCGGAGCGAGCTGGTCGCGGCCGTGGGCGTGGTCTGGTCGCTGACAGCGTGGCTGAGGGCGCGTCAGGCGCGATCCCGGCCCGGTTTCCAAGGGTTCCGTCGTTGGCGGTTGGTCCATCTGGGCGCTTTGGCGGTGGCGTTGGGCAGCGCGGGCACGGCGGCCTGGACGCTGCCCGTTCTGGTCGTGTGGTCGTGGCTGGACCGCGATAGGCAAGGCTCGGTGCGGTGGACGCCATGGCAGGTTCGTGTGCGGCTGGTGCTGGCCTCGGTGGCCCCGGCCGCGGTGCTGGTCGTTGCGTGGGCAGCCTTGCGCTTCACCGTGCTTGGGGCGGACGGCTGGCCGGCGGTGGCGGTCGATCCACTGCGCTGGGCGGTCGGATTGGGGAACTCGGTGCTGCGCGTCGCTTCTCTGGGTTTTGACACCGGATGGCGTGACCTGACCCGCAGCGAAGCGGTGGAAAGGTCGGTCTGGTTGCCGGCCCTGCTGGCTTGCATCGGCGGACTTGCCGCACTGGCGGTCGCTTGGAGGCATCGCTTCGCAGGTGCGCGGGGCATGACGCGGTCTTGCGTGCTGGGGCATCGGCCGTCCCTGCCCCCTTCGCCCGGGGCGCCACCGGACAGCGTCGTGGACCCGCAGCGAACGGAGACGGCCGGCGCGGCACTGGCGCTGGGGACGTGGGTGCTGGCCTCGCTGTTGCCGATCGCTTTGCTGGCCGATCTGGACGGTGCGGCCGCCGAAGGCCGGATTCCCCTGTCGGACAGTCGACTGTTGCAGGCGGTCGCCGCGTTGGCCGTGCTGGTGCCGCTGTTGGTCCGACACGTGCCTGCCCGGATCCGCTTGATCCCGCTGGCGTTTCTGGTCGTGTGGGTCGCCTTCTCGTTGGACCACTCTTCCGACGCCCGTGCGCCCTATCGCAGTGAACCCGCGCTGTTGCAGCTTGCCGAAGCCAGATACCTGACGACGCCAGAGGCGGTGCGCACCCCCGCCGACCGCTGCCGACATGCGACTCGACGGCTGGCGCTTGCGCGGGGGCCGGGGGCGCTGGACGCGGTGCTGGCGGAGAATGAGAAGCTGCCGGTCGACTGTCGCATCGATGCCGAGCATCGCTTTCATGTGTTCGCAGCGCTTGCCGCGCGCAATCGCACCCTGCAAGCCCGTGCAATGCTGCCGGATTTGCTTGCCCGCCCGCCAGCCCCCCGGTGGCTGCAGGCGACACTGCTGCACCTTGGGGGAGCGTTGCTGCTCGAAACGGGAGAACCCGCCGACGCCGTGCGCCTCTTGCGCAACGCCGACGCATTGGGCCAGCGCGACTGCAGTCTGGCGCTGCACTTGGGGCGCGGGTACCTGTTGACCAGCCAGCCAGCGCGCGGGGCCATCGCTTTCGAACGTGCGGCGCGATGCACGGCCAGGCGAGGCAAGCCCACGGATCCGCTGCTGAAGCTTGCAGCGGCTCAAGCATGGGCCGACGCGCGCAACATCGACCGCGCACGGCAGCTGGCGGACGAGGTGTTGAAGCGGGCCGACCTGACGCCTGAGCAACGCGAGCTGGCAAAGTCGCTGCGAGCGAGGCTGTCGACGGGCAAGCGTTGACGCAACGCCGCCGTTCCCGTCGTCGTCGGTGACCAGCGACGGTGAACGCTGCCGCGACATGATCGCCTTTGCGTTCGCACTGCTCGCTGGACTCGGCGGCTCGCTCCTTCAGGTCGACTTGTCGGGAGAACCGGGAGTTATCGTGATCTCAAAGACTTGGAGGAGATCCGTTCGCCTCCGGTGACCGCATCGTCCAGCGCCAAGCGAGAGCGTTTGTGTGCGAACGGCGAGAATTGGTGTTCAAGACCTCTTTCCTCCTTGTTTCCGGCAGGCGGATCGCGAGGCTTCTCGCGGGCGTCGATCGCGTGACGCCGGGCCAGCAACGACATGCCCTCGTCCTCCCCCCCTCCGGTTCCTGTCCCTGCTGCATCGACAATCACGGATTCGCGGAATGCCAAGGCCCCGCGCACCGGCCGGTCCATGCGACGGGCCATCGCTGTCGTCGTTTTGGCAGGCGTCACGACGGCCGCCACGTACTCGCTGATGGACCGCCACCATGTGGCGCAAGGCGCTGAGATTACGACGGCCGTGCAGCGTGGTGTAGTCCAAGCGCTGGCCGCCGCGCGCACGTCCGTGTCCCCGGCGCAGGCTTCGGTCATGGTCGCCATGGAGCGTCCTCGTCCCAATCCCGTCCAGATGGGCAAGCCCGGGGATCCGAAGTGGCAACAGCAGCTTGCCGGTCGGTTGGCCCAATTGCCTGCCACTGCACAGGGACTCTCACTCCCCGTCGGAACGGCCGACTGGCGGTCGGCGACGAAGGTGCCGATTGGGCCGTACTCCTTTGTCCTGCACGGCATCGTGCGCTACCCGCAGGTTCCAGGGCGCCATCCGTTCGTCCTGTTGATGCCCGGCAACCACGGTCAGTGCCGTAGCGCGACGGGCGGCGACCGCTGCATGCAGGATGTCACCAAGGGGTGTCCGGCCGACGAGATGCCGGTCGACACCACAGCCGGTCTGGTCTGGGCCGCGGACCTGTTGGCGTCCCGGGGCTGGATCGCGGAAGTCGTCGATACCACACCGCTTGTCTGCGCCCAAGGGCCTGAAGCGGTGGCGGTGCGCGCAGAGATCCTCATGGCCCACCTGCGCCGATGGGAGGCCTGGCACGCGGGCGTTCCGGGTGAACTGACTTCTCC
>CAJBNH010000041.1 GCA_903955385.1 uncultured Myxococcales bacterium
ACCGGCAGCCCGGTGGCGCTGCGGATCGCTGCGGCGAACGGCACCTGGAAGCCCGGGGCCACCGGGACCACCGCGTCGGCGACCAACCCTCCCGTCGAGCAGTCGATCAGGTCGACCCCCAGCTCACCCAGTCGCCGGGCCAGGGTGATCGAGCTGTCCAGATCCCAACCGCCCTCTTTCCAATCGGTTGCAGACAAGCGCACGAACAGCGGCAGGTGCTGTGGCCACGATGCCCGGACCGCGCGCGCGACGTCTAGCGGCAGGCGCAGCCGTCCCTCCAGGTCCCCGCCCCAAGCGTCGGTGCGCAGATTCGACAGCGGCGACAGGAACTCGTGCAGCAAGTAGCCGTGGGCCATGTGGATCTCGGCGACCTCGAACCCGGCCTGATGGGCGCGGCGAGCACCCTCGGCAAAGGCTTGGACGATCCTGCGAATTCCCGCCTCGTCCAACGCTTGCGGCACCGGCATTCCCTGAAACGCGACGGCACTGGGCGCGACGGTCTGCCAGCCTCCCACTTCCGGGGCCAACGGCTTGCCGCCCCGCCAAGGCACATCGGTTGAGCCCTTGCGACCTGCGTGAGCCAGCTGGATGGCAGGCGCGGCCCCCTGACTGCGACAGAACGCGGCGACCCGTGCCAAGGACTGACCGTGGGCGTCGGACCAGATCCCAAGGTCGGCGATGGAGATGCGGCCTTCCGGGGCGACGGCGGTGGCCTCGACCATGACGAGTCCCAGACCGCCTGCGGCGCGAGCGCCCAGATGAACCAGATGCCAGTCCGAGGCAAACCCGTCCTGGGCAGAGTACTGGCACATCGGCGGCAGCCACACGCGATTGCGCAGGGTCAGGCCGCGCAGGGAAAGGGGCGAGAACAGTTGGGACATCGGCGGCTCCAGCCGGGCAGGGCGCCCGCGACGTTGGGGTACCAGCGCTTGCTGCGAAAGGCAACGAACCAATGTGCGAAAGCAACCCACCACTCGCCGCAACAATCCGTAACACGCGCGACAAGCATCCGGTGGCCCGCAACGTCATCCTACCCAAGCGCGTCACACAGGCTGGCGACTGCTTGGCCGGACTCGCTTCCCCCCCACCACGCCCCTCGCGTTACGGGACCGCATCTATTCCATCAGGAGTGCTTTCATGTCCAACCGCTTTGTCTCCACACCCGCCCGCGGCCGCGTGGCCGTCCTGATCCCCGGATTGGGCGCCGTAGCGACCACCTTCATCGCCGGCGTCGCGCTGTCTCGCCTTGGCCTCGGGCGTCCGATTGGCTCGCTGACGCAGCTGGGCACCGCCCGCGTCGGTCGGCGGACGGACGGGCGCACTGTGCCGATCAAGGAGCTGGTTCCCCTTGCGAGCATGGACGACCTGGTGTTCGGCGCTTGGGACATCGTCAGCGAGAACGCGTGGCAGGTGGCCCTGCGCTCAGACGTGCTGCCGCGCGCGCAGCTGGACCCGATTCGCGACCAGTTGGAGCAGATTCAGCCCCGTCGCGGCATCTACGACCCTGAGTTCGTGCGCCGGATCGAAGTCGACCACGCCATGCCCGAGCAGGGGCATCGCGCACGGATCGCTCGAGTTCGTCAGGACATTCGTGAGTTCATCGTCGAGCTGGGCGCCGACCGCGCGGTGATGATCACGTGCGCGTCGACCGAGACTTGGCGCCCGGCTCCCGACTGCCTGCAGGATCTGGCCGCGCTGGAACAGGCGCTGGATGCCAACCACCCCGACATCTCGCCCGCGCTGCTGTACGCGTATGCCGCGATTCGCGAGGGCGTTCCGTACGCCAACTCGACGCCGAATGCGGCTGCCGACACCCCGGCGCTGCTGCAGCTGGCGCGCGAGCAGGGCGTGCCGACGGCGGGCAAGGACCTCAAGACCGGCCAGACGATGATGAAGACCGTGCTGGCGCCGATGCTCAAGGCGAGAATGCTGGGGCTGAACGGCTGGTTCTCGACGAACATCCTGGGCAATCGCGACGGCGAGGTGCTGGACGACCCGCAGGCGTTCAAGGCCAAGGAGGTCACGAAGACCAGCGTGCTGGACACGATCCTGCAGCCGGGCGAATACCCGGACCTGTACTCGAAGTTCTCGCACAAGGTCTCGATCCACTACTACCCGCCCCGCGGTGACCAGAAGGAAGGCTGGGACAACATCGACCTGTTCGGCTGGATGGGCATGCCGATGCAGATCAAGGTGAACTTCCTGTGTCGCGACTCGATTCTGGCCGCGCCTCTGGTCCTTGACCTCGTGCTGTTCCTGGACCTGGCCAAGCGGGCGGAGTGGCGCGGCGTGCAGGAATGGCTTTCCTTCTACTTCAAGCTGCCGACGACGCCGGTGGGCCTGTATCCGGAGCACGACCTGTTCATCCAGCTCACCAAGCTGAAGAACACCCTGCGCGTGCTGGCCGGCGAGGAGCCCATCACGCATCTGGGTCTGGACTACTACGGCGACGACCTGCCCCTGCCCGAGGCATTGGAAGCCGCTGAAGAAAGGTAGCTTCCCGCGCCCGCCGCCCTAGCAGGAGAAGGACATGGATTGGCTGCAAACGGTGCTGGACGGTCTGGCCGGACACCTCTCTCCCGCCGCGCGGGTGTGGACGGCCCTGTCGCCTGCTCTGGCGGTGTCGGCGTGGTTTCTGGTCGGTTTCGCGATCTTCTCGCTGCAGGCTTGGCGTCACGGCGTACCGATCGACGCTGAGACCGTGAAGCGCGGCGACAGCTTGCTGGCCGGCGCCTACATCCGTCACTTCCTCTTCTGGCTGATCCGCCCCCTTGACCGCCTGTTGTACCGCAGCGGCATCCCGGCCAACGGCATCACCACGCTGGCGGTGCTGGTCGGGATTGCCGCGGGCGTGGCGACGGCGGCGGGGCGGTTCGCGCTGGGCGGCTGGCTGTTCCTTGCGTCGGGCGTGCTCGACACGCTGGACGGTCGCGTGGCCCGCGCGCGGGGTGAGGTGACGGCGGCCGGCGGCGCGCTGGACTCCGTGATGGACCGCTACGCCGATGCCGCCATTCTGATCGGGCTGGGGTGGTACTACCGCGACTCGTGGATCCTGCTGGTGGTGCTGGCGGCGTTGGTCGGGTCGTCGCTGGTGCCCTACGTTCGCGCCAAAAGCGAGAGTCTGGGCTTTCCGCAAAAGGACGGCCTGATGGGTAGGGCCGAGCGCGTGTTGTACATGGGCGTGGCGGTCGCGCTGAGTCCGGTGCTGGAGGCGCTCTTGAACCCGACCGACCCGCACCCACGGCACTGGCTGGCCGTGGCGGGCATCGGCCTTGTCGCCGTGCTGTCGAACATCACGGCAGTGCAACGCCTGGTCGGGCTGCTGAACGCGCTGACGCCACCGGATGCCGCCGCCGGCAAGCGACGGTCGCACCGAGCGATCGTGGTGTGGAATGCCGCCGCCGCAGGGGGCGCGACGCTGATCGACTACGGCGTCGTGTTGGTGCTGGTCCAGATGTTCAGTCTGCCGCCGGCCCTGGCGACACTGCTGGGGTGTCTGGTCGGCGGTGCGGTGAACTTCGGCTTGAACCGCGCCGTGACTTTCCGCAGCGACGGTCCCCTTGGCGCTCAGGTGGGTCGCTATACCTTCATCAGTGCTTCCAGTGCCTTGCTGAACGCGGCGGGCATCGCCCTGCTGGCGCTGCACCCTGCCATCGACTACCGCGTCGCGTGGTGGTTGGTTCGTGGCGCTGTGTGGTTGACGTGGAACCTGCCGATGCAGCGCGACTTTGTCTTCCAAGCGCCGTCAGATGCAACAGACGCAAATGGCATCAAGGCCGCCTGACCCGGAGAGTGCCCCGTGACCGGAACCCTGGGTCAGACCCTCGAGCGCGCGCTGGCCCACGTGGCGCGCGTGGGCTTTCGCAAGCCGCTGCTTTCTCTAGTGATCGTGGCGCTGATGACTGCGGTGACCGGCGCGTGGGCGTGGGGTGTGCGGCTGGACGCGGACCTGACCGGACTGCTGCCCAAGAGCTTCGAGAGCATCCGTGGCTTGGAAGAGCTGCAGAAGCGTTTCGGCGGCATCGGCTACGTGGTGGTCGTCGGGCAGGGCAAGGACATCGAGGGGTTGCGCCGCTTTGCCGAGGACGCGGCAGCACGCTTGCAGAAGCTGCCGGACGTCCGATGGGTCGACTACCGGCGCGAGACCGAATTCTTCAAGGATCACGGTCTCTACTACCTGAGCACTTCCGACCTGGAGACCATCCACGACCGCCTGCAGGCGCGTTACAAGTTTGAGAAGCGCAAGGCGAATCCGCTCTACGTGCAGCTGGAGGACGAGGCACCGCCGTCGGTCGACTTCACCGACATTCTGGACCGTGTGGCGGGAAGCACGGATGACCGGTTGGCGGGCGACGGCGAGCCGTACTATCTGGACGCCAAGGCCGGGCAGGTGGTCGTGATGGCCAAGCCGGCGCGCACGTCTGTCGACCTGAAGTACGCCAAACAACTGCTGGATCGCGTGAAGGTCGAGGTCCGGGCCATGGACCTGACGAAGTACGGCCCCGGCTTCCAGACCGCGATGACCGGGACGTTCCAGAAGAAGGTCGACCAGCAGGCGCAGATCAGCTCGGACATCGCGGTGTCGAGTGGCGTCGCCTTCCTGCTGGTGATCCTTTATCTGATCGCGCACTTCCGCAGCATCGGTGCCGTCGCGATGGTGCTGCTGCCGACCACCGTGGGTCTGGTGTGGACGTATGGGTTCGTGGGCGAGGCTTATGGCTCGGTGAACCTGCTGACGGGCTTCCTGGGCGCGATCCTGGGCGGTCTGGGTACCGAGCACGGCATTCACTTGCTGGGGCGATTCGCGGCCTTGCGACGCGAGGGACGCGAACCGGAGGACGCCGCCGCCGAGGCCTTTGCGCACACCGGGACCTCCGCGCTCGTGTCCGCCGTCGTCGCCGCGCTGACATTTTTGAGCCTTGCGATCAGCGAGTTCCGCGCGTTTCGCGAGTTCGGCGTGATCGCCGCGTTCGGCATGGTGGCCGTCTGGGTGGCGTACATGGCGCTGCTGCCCGCCCTTGTCGCGCTATGGACGCGGTGGGCCCCGAACCGTCCGCTGGCGCCCCCGGTGCGACCGGCGAAATCCTATCTCGCACGCTATGTTCCCCGTTTCGCTCGGCCGATTCTCGTCGTGGGCGTGCTGGCGATGCTGGCGCTGACGGTGATGGCGCGCGACGTGAGTTTCGACTACGACTTCGCGGCGTTGGAGGACGGATCGCTGCCCTCGTTCCGTCTGGACCACGACGTCAACAAGATCCTGGGCTACTCGCAGACGCCCGTGGTGTTGCTGACCGACCGACCGCAGGACGAGCGCGCTGTCGTCGATGAATTGCACAGGCGCAGCAAGCAGCTGGGCAAGGCCACGACGATCGACTTCGTGGGGGCTTTGGAGGATCTGGTGCCGCTGGGCCAGCCAGCCAAGCGTGACATCCTCGACCGCATCGCCTTGGTGACGGACCGCATCGATCCGGCGCGCATTGAAAAGGACCAGCGAGGCCGCTTCGAGGATCTGCGCCGTGCGGTGGCCGCCAAACCCTTCGCACGCGCGGACCTTCCCCCCGGGATTCGCCGGCAGTTCGAGGGTATCGGCGTGTCCAAGGCCGGGTTCGTACTGGTGTTTCCCAGCGTCAGTCTGGCCGACGGCGAGAAGGTGCAGGCTTTGGCGAAAGAGGTCCGCAAGGTCCCGCTGGCCGATGGCCGCACGGTGACGGCATCGGGCGATGCGATGGTGCTGGCGGACATTCTGGAGATGGTGGTGCGAGAGTCGCCGTGGGTGCTGCTGGCGGCGACGCTGTCGGTGCTGCTGGCGACGTGGCTGATGCTCGGCTCGCTGGGGCTGGCGCTCGTGTGCATCGCCCCGACGGTGCTGTCGATGGTGGCGCTGGCGGGCGTGATGCCGCTGCTGGGCCTGCCCTTCAACTACCTGAACATTCTGGTAGTTCCTGTTCTCGTGGGCACGACGGTGGACGGTGCGGTGCACTTGGTGACGCGACTTCGCGAACCCGGCGAGCCGTTCGAGGCTGCGTATGCTGAGACCAGCCGCGCGGTGGCCGGTGGCCTGCTGACCAGCGCGGTCGGCTTCGGCGCGCTGCTGATGGCGGACCATCCCGGGTTGCAGAGCGTCGGCAAGCTGGCCATCCTTGGCTTCACCGTCAACCTGCTGTTCATGCTGCTGTTCCTGCCGGCGTCGCTGTGGATCGCCCGGCGTTGGCAAACCCCTGCTGCCGCAAGCGCGGCCCCGGAGGCCTCGAAGTGACCCCCCGCCATCTCCCCGTTGCCGCGTCTGTTGCAACCCTGTGCCTTGCCGCCTCTGTCGCCTTCGCCGCGCTCGCCAAGAAGGCGCCCGCAGCCCCAGCCAAGGCCCCTGTCGTCGCCCCAGCGGCCGCTGCCGTTGCCGACCCGGTTGCCCGCACCCAAGCGCTGATCGCCGCCTTCCAGAAGGTACCGGCACGCGTCAAGGGTGTCCCCAGCGACAAGGGGTTTGCCGAGCTGGACGGCTTCCTCGACTTCGACGCGATCACCCAGGACCCGATCCGGCCGCACCTGGCCAAGCTGGACGCCAAGCAAAGGGCCGAGTACACCGCGAAATTTCGTGAGGTTGTGCGCTTGGTGGCCTACCCCGACACCGGAGCCTTCTTCCGCAGCGCCAAGGTCAAGGTCGGCGCCGCCCGCCCCGGCAACGGTGGCTCGTGGGTCGACCTGGACACGCGCTCGCCCGAGGACAGCGTGGATGTGCGCGTGGGCCTGCTGTGGAAGTCGGTCGGCGGCACGCTGAAGGTGGCGGACTTGACCTTCGACGGCGACTCGCTGATCCGCGACTATCAGAATCAGTTCGGGCGGATCCTGACCAAGGAAGGCGCGGCCGGGCTGCTGAAGCGACTGGAAGACAAGCGTGCCGAGCTCGGCCGGAAGTAGGACGCCATGCGCACCACGCAACTATCCATGCTGCAAGCGACTTTCGCGCTCGTTATGGCGTGGACCGTGGTGGGCACCGTGCAGGCACAGCCGCGTGCGCCGCAAGGTCCGCTGAACGTCGAGGCGTGCGTCGCCATCGCCCTGCGGGACAGCGGCCTCGTCAAGGAATCCGAAGGCAAGGTGGGCGAGTGGCGCGGGCGGCTGGCCGAGGTCGAGGCGCTGTACTACCCCAAGCTCGTCGGCATGACCTACGCCGCGCCGATGTACCGGCTGACCGGTGGCCCGTTCGACAAGACCCAAAGCGACTGGACCGAGTGGGGCCCCTACCTGCACCTCGAGGCTGTGCTGGCCCAGCCGCTCTATACCTTCGGTCGGGTGCAGGCGGGCAAGGATGCCGCGCAGCATCGCGTTCTGGTGGAGGAAGCCCGGGTGCGGCAGACCCGCAACGCCATCGCGCTCGAGACGCGCAAACTCTACTACCTGCACCTGTATGCCCGAACGCTGCAGCCGACCTTGGACAGCGCCAGCAAGACTTTGGAGTCGGCGCTGGCGACCGCCCGCGAGGCGAACGACAAGGGGACCGGCGAGGTGACGACGGTCGACCTGCAGAAGCTTGTGTACGGGGCTGCCGAGCTGCAGCGCTATCGCATTCAGGCGCGGATCGGCGCCGACCTGTCGCTGGCGGCCTTGAAGCACACCATGGGGTTGCCGCAAGAGGCGACGCTGACCTTGGCGGACGAGTCGCTGCCGCCGCTGCCCGCCGACCTGCCGGGCCTGGCGGTTCTGTTGCAGACCGCCGCATCGGGTCGGCCAGAGTGGACGCAGATCCGTCACGGCAAGGCGGCCGCCGTGTCGCTGGCCCAGGCTGAGCGGCTGGCCAATCTGCCGATCGTGTTTGCGGCAGCGCAGGTGGCGGCCGACTGGACCCCCATGCGCAAGGACGTCGATAATCCGTACTTTCAGGACCGCTACAATCAGATCTACGGCGGGCTGGCGGTGGGCTTGCAGTTCTCGGTAGACCCGGCGACGGCCAGCGCCAAGTCCGCACAGGCATTGGCGATCGCCGACCAGATCGACGGTCTGGCAGCGTTTGCCGCGACCGGCATCCCCATCGAGGTGCGCAAGGCGCGTGACGAGTGGCAGCAGGCGCAAGAGATCGGTGTGCAGGCCGACTTGGGCGCAGGCGCAGCCAAGAAGTGGATGGCGTTTGCGGCCGCCGGGTTTGCAACGGGCACCGTTGAGGCGCGCGAGGTTTTGGAGGGACTGGTGGCGTGGCTGTCGGCACGGCGCACGCAGATCGAGAACACCCGCGACGCCCATCTGGCCCGCGCCCAGCTGCTGTACGCACTTGGTCAGGACCTGGACCATCTGGGGGCGCCATGACCCCGGTCGTCGCCATTCGCCGCTGGCTCGAGGCGGGCGTTGCCGACCGCACGGCGTTGGCGCTGGTCCGCCACGGCGTCGTCGACAATCCGCGGGGTCTGCGCTACGGCCGCCTTCCCGGATTTCACCTTTCGGCGAAGGGGGTTGCGCAAGCTCGGGCCGTCGCCTCAGCGGTGCAGGATCTGCGGCCGCACGCCCGCTGGATGGTCAGCAGTCCCTTGGAACGCGCCGTCGAGACCGCCGAGCCCATCGGCGCGGCCTTGGGCGTGGTGCCATCGACGGACGACCGGTTGATCGAGGCGCAGAGTGCGCTGGACGGTCGACCCCGGCGCGCCTGGATGGCTCCGCAGCTGTGGCCCGCGATGTGGAACCCACTTCGTCCGTCTTGGGGCGAGTCGTTTGCCCAAGTGGCAGCCCGCACACTGGCGGCGATGCGTGAGGCAGAGTCCAATGCGCGCGGTGGGTTGGCCGTGATCGTCAGCCACCAGTCGCCGATCTGGTTGGGCCAGCTGCGAGCCCGCCTGACCGATGCCAGCGGTCCTTGGGGCTGGGTGCGCTTGCTGCCGCCGTGGCTGCTCCAGCCCAGACGATGCACGACGGGCAGCGTGACGGTGTTGTTGTACGAGAACGGACATCTGGTCCGGGTGCTGCCGGCCTGGCGTCCCCAAGTGACCGTGCGGAAAGGGAGACCTTCATGAGTCTGAGCCCCACCAACAGCTTCACGGTCCTGCTGGTCGAGGACGACGCCCGCCTTGCGCGGCTGACGATGGCCTACCTGCAAGCCCACGGTGTGCTGGTACTCCATGCATCCGATGGGCTTTCCGGCCTGCAGGTCGCCCGCACCGAGCCGGTCGATGTCGTGCTGTTGGACTTGATGCTGCCCGGGCTGGACGGTCTGGAGGTCTGTCGCCGCATCCGCGAACGCAGCGACGTGCCGATCGTGATGCTGACGGCGCGCGACGGCGAGGTCGACCGGGTGTTGGGCCTTGAGCTTGGCGCCGACGACTACGTGTCGAAGCCGTTTTCGTCGCCGGAGCTGCTGGCGCGGCTGCGGGCCCAAGTGCGGCGCTTTCGGGGACTTGCAGGGCCGGGTCCCTCAGAGATCGTGCAGGTTGGCCGCCTCAAGGTCGACCCCGGTACCCACACGGCTTGGCTCGGTGACGAGATCCTGACGCTGACGACGTATGAATTCGACCTCTTGCGCGTGCTCGCAGAGCGGCCCGGCCGGGTGCTGGCGCGCGAAACCATCCTGGACTTGGTCAAGGGCAGCGCTGACGAGGCCTTCGACCGCAGCATCGACGTCCACGTGTCGCGCCTGAGGCAGAAGCTGGGCGACGACGCGCGTGACCCGCGGATGCTCAAGACCGTGCGCGGAGTCGGCTACGTCCTGACTGGAGATGCAAAGCCATGATTCGTCCCCCCCGCCTCTCCATTGCGCTCGGGGTCTTGAGCCTGCTGCAGTTCGTGGGCGTGTTCGTAGGCGCGGCCCTCGTCTATCGGGCGCACATGCCTGCGCAGCATCCGTTCCTGCAAGTGCCGGCCGCGATGCTCTCCGTGGCGACTGAAGACTCGTGGAATGATCTCAGCAAGACGCAGAGGATCGCCGACCGGCTGGCGACGCGTCTGGACCTGGGCATCGAGCTGTATGACGCCGCGGGAGTCCGTCGCCTGATGGCCGGCAAGAACCTGCCGCAGATGGAGTGGATGGCCGAGGCGCCTGTGATGGTCGACGGCCGGAAGGTCGGTCGCCTGATCGTCCGCTCTTCTGTACTGCCGCACCCGCCCGTCGCCGCGTGGCTGGCCGCCGCGGTGACTGCGGCCATGGTTCTGACGATGAGCTCGTGGGTGCTGTCCCGCTCGATCGCCCGGCCATTGCTGCAAATTTCGGACGCAGCGCATCGTTTGGGCGAGGGTGACCTTTCCGCCCGTGTGGGTCCGCAGCGTTGTGCACCAGAGCTGCGCCGGCTTTCAGAGTCCTTCGACGCGATGGCGGGGCGACTGCAGAAGCTCGTGACTGCCCACAGCGAGCTGCTGGCCAACGTCTCGCACGAGCTGCGCACGCCCCTGGCACGGGCCCGCGTCGCCTTGGACTTGGCGAATGAGGGGGCCATCCTCGACCGAGAAGCCATCACGGAGATCACCAGCGACCTTGCGGAGTTGGAACACCTGATCGCAGAGGTCCTGACCACGGCCCGTCTCAGCCTTGCCCAAGGTCAGGCCGGGGACGTGTTGGCGCGACTGCCAAAGGCTCCGGTCGACGCGGGAACGATCGTGGATGCCGCTGCCGAGCGCTTCCGCAAGAGCCACCCCCACATCGACCTGCAGGTGCACAGCGTCAGCGGCGCTACGGTGGTGGTGGCCGAGACGTTGGTGCGGCGCGCACTCGACAACCTGCTGGACAACGCCGCGGGTCATGGTGGCGGAGCTGCGGTGACGCTGACCCTGAGGACGCAAGCCGACATGGTGACGTTCGAGGTGCGCGATCTGGGGCCGGGCCTGCGCCCGGAGGATGCCGAGCGCGTCTTCGAGCCCTTCTACCGCGCAGACCCCAGCCGCAGCAAAGTCGGGGGCTTGGGCCTGGGCCTGACGCTTGTGCGGCGAGTGGCCGAAGCCCACGGGGGGACGGCAACTTTGCAGAGCGGTGTCGGTCAAGGAACGACTGTTTGCGTGACGCTGCCCGTCGCCTCACCGCACGATAGCAAGGAGCAGGCATGAGACGATTCGTTTGGGCGTGCCTGCTGCTGCTTGCAGCTGCGCCGGCAGGGGCGGTCGAGACCGATCAGGCGCGTTTGGACCGCGGCGAGGTGATCGTCCGGATGCGGGCGGTTGAGGGTAGCACCCTACCCATGATGGTCGGACGTGGCGTGATCGACGTGCCGCCAGCGCGGTTGTGGAAGGTGGTCGAGGCGTGCGGCAGCTACGTGGGCAAGCTGCCTCGGGTGATCCGCTCGCGCGAGCTGTCCCGCGTCGGGGCGGTGGCGGTCTGCGAGACGACCAGCCAACTCCCCTTTCCGATCGGCGAGTTGACGTCCATCACCCGCGCCGTGCATGAGACGAGCCCGGGTCGGTGGGTGCGGCGCTGGACGCTGGTCGGCGGGGACTATGAAGACAACAGCGGTGCCTGGATCCTGCAACCGTTCGACGCAGCGGGAACCCGGACACTGCTGACGTATGAGGCGCACGTGGAGCCCAAGATGTCGGTCCCCAATGCGATCATCCATGCCGCACAGAAGCGCGGGATGCCGACCTTGTTCGACCACTTGCGCGCACTGATGCGGTCAGGCGGCGCCTAGAGAATTTGGCGAGAGGGGGGGAAGGGACCTGAGTTCCGGAAGCTGGCGGTGGTGCCGGCCGCGGCAGCGTCCAAGTGCGGGCGCCGCGGCTCGAGCGACTAGTCCCACCACCGGGTGTCGTCCGTGTCCTCTTCGTCGTCGTCGCCGTCCACTTCGTCGAGGTCCAGGTCGTCGTCGTCCAGATCGTCGCGGGACTTGCGGGGCACTTCTTCGTCCCCAACTTCCTTCTCGACCTCGTCGCCTTCCTCTTCGTCCTCTTCGTCCTCGACCGGATAGTCGTCTTCGTCGAAGTTCAGTTCCTTCTCGACTTCGTCCTCTTCGTCGTCTTCGTCGTCGTCGTCGTCCACGTCGTCGTCGTCGTCGAGGGCGTCATCGTCTTCGAACTCGTCGGACTCCTCTTCGTCGTCCTCCCAGTCGTCGTCGTAAGCCGCCAACAGCCCGTCAGGCCTGGCTTCGTCTTGTCCTTGGGGCGCACGAGCACGCGCGGCCGAGGGGGCGGGGGTCAGGTCGAGATTCAAGTACATCCGGGACTCCTTGGGGTGATCGTCGGTCGCAGGGTGCTCCAACGCTGGCCGCGGCGGTCGGCCGTCACATCGCGCGCTGAATGCCCGCTTTTGCTGTGACTGGCAAGGGGGGCGTCGACAGGTGCGTCATGCCTCGGCACCGGCTAGACTGCGACCACCTGCCAGGAGGCCCGCCCATGCTGCGCTCCATCGCTGCACCAATCGCCGACGCCACGCTGTCCGCCCGCTCGTGTCCGCTGCTCTGCGAGGCCGTTCAAGGCCTGATCGCGTTGCTGCGCGAGTGCGACGTCGATCCGCAAGCCTGCTTGGGAACAACGGATCCCGCGCAGCTGCTCCGCGACCATCCGAATTTGCGCGACTGGGCGTCTGCGGGCCTCGTGCCGGTCGCGTGGCTGAATGCGGCCTTTGCCGAGCTGGAGGACGAGGGCACCCGGCTGGCCCCGGCCCAGGTGGTGGATCTCTTTCTGGTTCCTGTTCTCTTACGAGGACTTGGTCGCCTTCCCCACGCGCAGAACGGCGCCCCCGAGCCTGCACGCGAGGCGATTGCGTCGCTGCTGGCGGTCGACACCTGGCGAGCGCTGGTCAGCCCCGAACTTGCGCCGGATGCCGTGATCGAGGGGCCGGGGTGTCACACCGATCCGCGCGTTGCTTTGGGGCTGCCCGCTGCTCGCTACCTCGCAGGACGCATGGGGTTTGAGGGGTTGGTGCAAGCCGCGGCGGGTCAGGTGCCTTGGCTTGACGCGGTGGACGCTGCGGACCGTGCGATGGTGGACCGCCTGCTGCAGGTGGGTCCGTGGCCTGAGCTGCAGCAAGCGCCGCGCCCCAAGCGCATGGGCGAGCAGGACGCCGCCTGGATCGAGGACCTGTTGGTGTCGTCGTGCGTGCGCCGCCGCCGCGTCGAGGGCTGGCCGTGCGCGGTACCTGCGATCCCGCCGGGGGGCGGGCTGTTGCTCGACGCCGTCGCCGGAGAGCTGCGGCCGCTGGGCGTCGGCGTGTTGGCGGGGCAGGGCGACTGGCTGGACCCCGTGGCCGGCCCCGCGCCGCTGCCGCCCGTCGCGTGCCATGCGCTGCGCAAGGCCGGCTGGGACCGTCTGGAGGTCCGACTGACCCACTTGGATGCTCTGGAGGACCTGACAGACGCCTTGCTGGACCTGTGCGACAAGCCGCCGGAGCCTCAATTGCTGGAAGGCGACGGATTCCGGATTGCGCTGGCGGTGTGACGCTCAGGGAGCGGTCGGCTCGGTCTCCCGCTTCATCCGCAACGGCATGTGGTTGCAGAAGGGCTCTTCCGCCAGCCAGTCGCCCGTGACGGCGTAGGCGCGTGCTCGGCAGCCGCCGCAGATGTTCAGGTATTCGCACTCGCCGCAGCGACCCTTGTAGCTGTCGAAGTCACGCAGCTCCTCAAACAGGGCAGACTTTTCCCAGATCTCGCGGAAGGGCGTGCGCTTGGCGTTGCCGGCGGACACGGGGAAGTACGAGCACGGCTTCACGTCGCCGAAGCAGTCGATCAAGCAGATGGACTGCGCCGCGATGCAGCCCTTGCCGCCGCCGGTTGAGAACGTCAGGTTGCGCCTGGAGAATTTGAAGCCCTCCCGCTTGGCCGACTGGCGCTGCACCCGGTAGTAGTGGGGCGCGCAGGTGGGGCGCATCAGGATGTCGTCCTCCTCGCGCTCCTGTCGGTCGTGCCACTCGAGGATCTCGTCGTAGTCGTCCTTCGAGATCAGCTCTGCCATGATGTCCTCACCGCGGCCGGTCGGGACGATCATGAACATGTACCAAGCCTTGGCTCCGATGGCCTTGGCCACCTTGAACGTGTCGGCGATCGTGTGCTGGTTGCGCTTGGTGAAGGACGAGTTCACCAGAAACGGGATGCCGTGGCGGCGGAAGTGTTCGGCGGCGCGCATGACGCCCTCAAACGCGCCCGGGTTCTGCCGGAAGTTGTCGTGGACCTCAGCCGTGGGGCCATCCAACGACAGCGACACCATGCGGATCTGCGTTTCCTTCATCTGCTCGCAGACCTTGTCGTCCACCAGCGAGCCGTTGGTCGCCATGCACATGCGCAACCCGCGTGAGGTGCCGTAGCGCGCGAGCTCGAAGATGTCAGGCCGCAGCAGGGGTTCGCCGCCGGACAGGACCAGCACCGGACTGGAGACCTCGACGATGTCGTCGATCAGCTTCTTGCCCTCGACCGTCGTGAAGTCGCCCGTCGACGAATTCAGGTCGGACGAGCAGCGGCAGTGCACGCACTTCAGGTTGCAGCGCTGGGTGGTTTCCCACGCGATCCACTTGGGGACGAACTCTTGCTTCATGGGGGGAAACGCTCCTTGCTTTGGGCGGTCGCACGCTTTCGGGCCGACCCTTGGTGCCGGCAAGGATAGCGGAGGCCCGGTGCAAGGTTGTCATGGGAGTTTCATACGCTTGGAAAGTTGACGCATTTCGTATCGGTCGCACGCTCGTCCCCCATGAGTGTTCGCCGTCGACTCAGCAAGCCGATACCGTGGTTGCAGGTGGTCCTGCAGTCTGGCCGTTCGCGTTCGCGTCATCGGCCCCACTCGCCGGGTGCCGCTCCCGGGACGCTGTTTCCCAACCCGATGGCGCAGCCAACCGCTGTCTTTGCAATGGGTTATGGGCCCAACGGCTTTGAGGAACTGCCGCTGCCCGGCGTGCCCGATCTGGACGCCTTCCTGTCCCGTCCTGCCTCTGTGCGCTGGATCGACGTGCGGGGCGTGGCCGACCGGGACCTGCTGTCGACCATCGGCGAGCGGCTGGGCGTGCACAAGCTTGCCGTCGCCGACCTGGTCAACGTGCCGCAGCGGGCCAAGTCCGAGGCGTACGAGCACCACACGCTGACCATCGCGCACATGGCTGCGGTGACCCCCAGCACCCTGCAGATCGAGCAGATCGGCGTCGTGTTGGGCACGGACTTCGTGCTGACCGTGCAAGAGAGCGAGCACAACGGCGACCTGCTGGAAGCCGTGCGTCAGCGCATCCGAGCACCGGGGACCCCGATTCGAACCTATGCGGCCGACTACCTGGCCTATGCGCTGCTGGACGCCATCGTGGACGGCTGGTTCCCGGTGATCGACCACCTGTCCGACCAGATCGAGGAGCTGGAGGCGACGGTGTTGCAGTCGCCGTCGCGGACAACCGTTCGCCAGATCCACATGTTGAGCCAGACCCTGCGCGTGGTGCGCCGTCACACTTGGCCGCTGCGGGAGGGCATCAGTGGTCTGCTGCGCGGCGATGTAGTGCAACTGTCCGCAGGCACACGTGTTTACTTGCGTGACGTGCACGACCACATCACGCACGTCGTCGACTCGGTCGACACCTACCGCGAGTTTGCCGCGAGCTTGATGGATCTCTATCTGTCAACTGTCAACTTCCGGATGAACGAGATCGTCAAGGTCCTGACCATCATCTCCACGATCTTCCTGCCGCTCTCTGTCGTTGCCGGCATCTACGGCATGAACTTCCACACCGATGTCTCGCCTTGGAACATGCCGGAATTGGGCTGGTTCTTGGGCTATCCCTTCGCCTTGGGGCTGATGGCCCTGATTGCAGCCGGGATGCTGGCTGGCTTCTGGTGGAAGGGCTGGCTGGGCGGCAAGCGCGCCGACAAGGCCGGACAGATCCTCTAGGCGCTCGACTCGGAAGGGTCGGGCCGCAGCCTGCGTACACCTCAAAAACGCTGTCGTACGCCCGGATTCTCGGGTGGTCGTTCGACTTTCGCGCCTCTCCGCCCTACACTTCTGCCCCCTCGCCGGCCACCGACGGCCGACGGAACGCCCTCTTCAGGAGTTTCCGATGTCCCTTGCCGCTGCCCCCCTTGCCGTGTCCGCAAAGCCCGCTCGCCAGCCGTCGAAGGTGGCCGACCTCAGCTTGGCTGAGTGGGGCCGCAAGGAAATCCGCTTGGCTGAGAAGGAGATGCCCGGCCTGATGGCGCTACGCGAGAAGTTCGGCGCGACCAAGCCGCTCAAAGGTGCCCGCATCGCCGGCTGCCTGCACATGACCATCCAGACGGCAGTCCTGATCGAGACGCTGACCGAGCTGGGCGCAGAGGTCACGTGGACGTCCTGCAACATCTACTCGACCCAGGACCACGCTGCGGCCGCCATCGCCGTGACGGGCGTGCCGGTGTACGCGTGGAAGGGCGAGACGCTGGAGGAGTACGACTGGTGCATCGACCGGCAGCTGGAGGCGTTTACGACCGGTGACGGCCCCAACCTGATCCTGGACGA
>CAJBNH010000042.1 GCA_903955385.1 uncultured Myxococcales bacterium
AACACCCAACCGACCGCGGCCGAGTCGGCATAGCCGTTGTCTGTCAGGTAGCAGGCGAGGTTGCCCGACGTCGGCAAGCCCGGGTTGCCGCAGATGCCCGGCGTGCCCCCCAGGCCCAGCCACGAGTCGGGCGTCGCGCAGTCGTCTTCGTTGTTGCCCAAGATGCCGATGCGAACGCGGGTGCCGCCGCCGGTCGCGTTCAGCCCCTCAGCGTGGCAGTTCGCCTGCAAACTTGGCTTGGGCATCAATGACTTCCATGCGACCAACCCAAGCTGCGTCGGCACCGGCTTGTCTGCGGCGAACAGGTCCCGCAGCGACGTCCCGACGGCGGGCAGCGTCAGCCACCGCTCGACCACGCCCGCCTTGTCTTCGGGCTTGCCCGTGCGCATCGCCACCCGCACCTGCTGGATCGGCAGCGTCCAGAACCCCGGCAGCTTGGCCTGTTGGGAGTCTGGCAAAATCGCTTGCCCATTCAGAGACTTGGCTTCCGTCCACAGCGTTGAGGTGAAGCCTGCCTCCTTGTCGGCGCCGTCAACCTTCAGCACCAGCGTCCAGCCACCACCGTCGGCGTGCATGTCGCAGTACGCCGCGAAGGGCTCGATGGGGCCCGCACCGTCGGGGTCCAGCGTGTAGACGCCGCTGGGGGCCGTGGGGTGCGCGGCGAGCAACGTTGCACAGCTGGCGACCGGTGCGACCTGATTGATCTGGCAGATGGCAGACTTGCACGTGCCGGCGAGGTTCTGGTCGGCAAGGCCGCAGCTGGTGCCGTCGTCGACCACGGTGTGGGCGCAGGCCAGACCGACCTCGCAGCCGTCCAGCGTGCAAGGGTTGCCGTCGTTGCAATCCCTTGGAGCTGTGGGGGGTTGGCACTTGCCGCCGCCGCAGATGGCGCCGATCTCGCACGCCTTGTCGTCGTCGCAGGGCGTCGCGGTCGCGCGGGCGCAGACATAGCAGCCGAGTTCGATGTCCGGGACGTCGTTCCAAACGCCGCTGTCGTACATCTCGGCAAAATCCTCGTTGCCGCCCGCGTCGTTGGGCTCGCCGCCTGCCCAACCCTGAAAGCCGCCCTTCTTCGCGTTGCTCCAGCGCCAGATGCCCTCGTGCGCCCGGTCGGTCGCGCCGATCCACAACGCCTGCACGCCGCACTCTGCGGTGGCCAGATCGCGTACATACTTGTTTTCGTACTTGTTGTGGATGCTGACGAGCTCGCCGTCCCACGCCTGACAGGCCGCCCGCGCTTGGGTCCAGGTGACCTTGCCACCAAACGCCTCAAAGCAGCGACCGAATTGCTCAGACCCTGAGCACGCTTGCGGCGCCGGCTCGGGGCGCGGCTCGCAGCCCTTGACGGGGTCACAGGTGTCGTAGGTGCAGATCTGGCCGTCGTCGCAGGGTTTGTCGTCTCCCGGCGGACAGTAGCCGTACTCGCAGTTGGACGGCTCCAGACACGCGTTGCCGTCTGCGCACGGGGCCTTGTTGTGGATGTAGGCGCACCCTTGCCCCGGCTGGCAGACGTCGTCCGTGCAGCCGTTGCCGTCGTCGCAGACTCGCGGCTTGCCCGCCACGCACGCGCCGTCGACGCACAAGTCACCGACCGTGCAGGGGTCGCCGTCCTGGCACGCCCCGTTCTGCAGCGTGTTCTGACAGCCGCCAGCTTTCAGGCACGTGTCGGTCGTGCAGCCGTTGCCATCGTCGCAGGACTCTTGAAAACCCTTGGAGCAGAAGCCGTCCACGCACGACGCGCCCCAAGTGCAAGGGTCACCGTCGTCGCAGTCGAAGTCGTTGCCGCAGGGGCACCCGGCACCACCGGGGCAGGGATCGACAGTTGTGTCGGTGGGTTCTGAGGTGTCGATGGCGGCGTCGGTCGCTGCGGTCGCGTCTGTGGGCAGGTCGGTGTCGGCGGTCTCGGCGACGTCGAAAGCGTCGGCAGACTCCACCGTTGCGGTGTCCGAGCAGGCTGCCGGCAGCACCAGCGCGAACAGCACGACCATCGCGCGGCAAGGCCTCATCAAGCGCTCCGTCCGGTGCGGGTCCACGGCCCGTTCCGGCGGCTGGGTGTACGTCCCCGCTGTCGCCCGGTCAATGACCCGGGCGGTTGCAGCGCTCCAATTCCTCCAACACAGGCAACCAGTTCGTGCCTTCCGGAGCCTTGGTGCGCGGTCGTGGCGGAGGAGGCGCTCGCTTGGCGCCGGACCCCAACTTGCCCAGCGGAGGCTTGTCGTACCCGCCGCCGTCGGCATCGACGAAGATCGGGTTGGTGAAGGCAAATGGCTTGGCGGTCCCGTCGCCCATCAGCGCCTTGGGCATCGACTGGCTGCCCGACACGTAGGCGACGAAGTAGCCATCACCGTCGACCACCGCCTGGAACGGCACCTTGACCAGCCACCGCGACGTGCCTGCGGTCACACCGGCCACCTTGTCCTCGGGCTTCAGCGAGATCTTCTGCACCTGCCAGGGCTTGGCGGGGGTCTCGTTGCGCTCTCCGGGGGGCGGCGTGGTGTCGGTCGGGTTGCGGTAGAGCTCGACCGTGTCGACCGGCATCCAATCGGGCGTCTGCACCTCGACTTCCAGATCGATCGTCGCGCCCTTGGCCGCCGCAAGCGTCTCGCCCAACCCCACCTTGGCGCCGCTGCCGGACCACGCCGTCATGCGAACGAAGGGGCCGTTGCTGCCGAACGCGCGCTGGCCGTTGACGGCGTGGGCGAACGCCTGGACGTCAAAGGTGGCGGGGGTGTCCTTGCCCGCGCCGACGTAGACCCATGTGCGCGGACCGCCCGACAGGCTGGAGTGTCGGTCGTGGGTGTCGGTCACCGCCGTACCAGTCCACTTCACACCGCGAGACAGCAGGGCGTACCACCAGTTGGCAATCGTGGCGAAGCGACTGCGCGACTGTCCGTTCATCAGCTCCATGGCGGTGAAGCCGGTGGTGAACAGGCCGGTGTCGCCGGTGACAGGGTCGGGGGTGACAGCCGGCATGCGGAACTTGGTGGGGTCGGCCAGGCTGATGCCCTGCGACAAATCTGCTTGAATCGCAGAGAGATAGCCGCCGTCTGGGTGGTTGACCTGCACGACTCGCTCGCTCGGGTTGTTGGCCTGCAGCGCCGCAAGGATTTCCGCAGGCGTGTGGCCGGGGCCCTCGCCGCCGCCCCAGTCGAACACGCCGCCCAGAATGTCGAGCGGGTCCCGCACCAAGGGAAACGCGTTGTAGTGCCCGTAGTCGAACGTGGTCAGCTCGACACCCTGCACGGTCGCCAGGAACTTGCCCGCAGCCAGCGCCTGCACAAACGGGCCGTAGTCGGTGACGTAGTCGTGGTCGGTCGAGACCAGCACGTCATGCCCCTCACCCAGAAACGACAGCACACGGTCGCGGTTGGCCACCGGACTGTCGGGCGAGTTGACGCCGTGCACGTGGAAGTCCCCGGACAGCCAGCCAGAGGTGTCCACCACCTTGCCCAATTCCGCAAACAGCTGCGCGGGCTTGTCCGAGCCGACCGTCACCGGCGCGCCAGAGCCGTCGGGGGGAAACAGCGAGTACGTCGGGCCCCGCGTCGCCACCACCCGGTAGTCGCCGGGAACGAGATCGAACGACAGCTTGCCGTCCGGACCCGCGAACGCCAGCGCGGCGGCCCCGGCGGGCAGTGGGTCCTTGCTGACGTCGTCGAACAGGCTCTGCCCCACCTTCTGACACACGCCTTCGCAGTACACGGTCACTTTGGCGGGCATGGGCGCACCATCGGGCGTGCGGACCAGCACCTCCAGCCGCCCCGCGGGTCCAAAGGTAGTGTCGCTGGCCTGTGCGGTCTCTCCTGCCTTCACTTCGACGCTGCCCGGCTCGATCGTCTTGCGCCCGGGAGCGTCGGCGTCCAGCTGGTACTTGCCCGGCAGCAGCGCGCCGGAAAACTTGCCGTCCGCAGCCGTGAGGAACTGGGTCCACGCACGTCCGTCCCGGATTGCGGAAATGCGCACTCCGGCCAAGGGCTTGGCACCTGGCATCTCGACCGCTCGCCCCGTCACCGTCCCTGTCACCGTGCCCCGCGCCTGCCACACGGCAGAGGTGACGGTTGCAAGCTCGCCGGTACCGACGCCCGCGAGATGCGTCCGGAACGCGACGGTGCCGGGAGCGATCTTCAGCGTCGCCGAATTCGCACGCGCCGCTGCCTTGCCAGCAAGCAGCAACGGCAGGCCCTGATCGGTGCCGAACATGCACCCCGCACAGCCGGTAATGGTCAGGCAGGCAGCACCGGGCTTGCCGTTGGGCAGCGGGTCCACGGCGATGAAGTGACTCGACGCGTCGCCGCGAAACGCGAGGTAGTCGACCGGCTCTGGCGTGTACTTGTAGCCAAAGCCCTTGGTGGTGGACAGCGGGTTGAAGAACTCGACGCTGCCCCCAGACTCGACAAATTCTCCCATCAGGATGGCGACTTCCTTGTCGCCGTCGTTGCGAAACGCCGAAGCGACCCGCAACGCGTGCTCCGCAGGACGAAGCACGAAATAGCGCGTAATCGTGACGGGTTCGTCCTGATCCGGGTCAAACGGCATCTCCAGATCGACGCCAGGCAGGTACTGCGCCACGACGTTGGGCAGGTTGATGAAGTCGAGCAGCGTGTCCGGCCCGGTGACGGCAAGCACCGCCGCGCCGCCCTTGGACCCGTCTGCCAGAATCTCGAAGTCGGTTGCCAGCTGCGTGCGCCCAAGGTTGAACAGCAGGCAGTGCTCGCCCATGTTGTCCTGACCGGGTTCGCCGGCAGGTCGAACGATGTCGGCATCGAGCACCGTTCCGCCCCACGGACAAGGCGAAGAGTGGCGGTCGGGCCCTTGGATGATGAACCGCACGTCGCCGTTGCCAATCAGGAAGTCGCCCACCCGCCCCTGTGCAGCGACACCGCCGATCAGGTCTTTCGCGTCGGTGATCTTGCGGAGATAGGCGCCCTTGGTCGTCCCCACGCCCACCATCGGTGCCAGGTCGACCGGCACCCGAACAAACTGGGGAGCCGGTGTGCTGTCGACGGTTGCATCCGGGGAGTCGGCCGCGCCGCCCCCACAAGACACGGCAACGAAAAGCACGACCAGAAGGACGAGCGGAGCGCGAAGGCGAAGAAGCAACGTCATGCGGACTCGCAGGCACGAGGAAGGGGGGCTGCTCGTTGGTGATTCGGCTTGGATGCAGCACCGCTGCCCAGCGGTGCGTCGCGGGCAGCAGAATAGCCACGCGACGGGTAGGCCGCAAGGAAAGCAAGGGGCGGGGGGTCAGCTGGCTGCGGTGCGGCCGGTCAGGCAGGCGCTGGTCCTGCCCCCGTGGCCGACGCAAAGCGAATCCTTGAACTCGCGATCGTTCCCAGGGGAAACAGCGAAAACCGCTGCGGCTACCCCTTGACCTGCTTCCAGGCCCACTCGATCCAGGGCAGCACCTTCTCGATGTCGCTGGTCTCGACAGTGGCCCCACCCCAGAACCGCAGTCCGGGAGGCGCATCGCGGTACGGCGCGACGTCCTTGGCGACGCCCTCGGCATCCAGCAAGCTCGACACCTTCTTGGCGGTGACGGCCTGATCTTCCGGGCTCTGGGAAGTGAACCACGGATCGACGAACTTGAACGAAATCGAAGTGTTCGAGCGTGTCGCCGGGTCCTCTGCCAGGAAGTCGATGAACGGTGTCCGCTCCACCCAGCGCTCGAACGCGTGCAGGTTGGCCCGCGACCGGCTCAGCAGCCCCGACAGCCCGCCCACCTGCTCGGCCCACACCAGCGAGTCGATGGCGTCCTCGACCGCCACCATCGACGGCGTATTGATGGTGTCGCCCAGGAAGATGCCTTCCTCGACCTTGCCGCCCTTGGTCATGCGGAAGATCTTCGGCATCGGCCACGACGGCGTGTAGCTCTCCAGCCGCTCGACCGCGCGGGGGCTCAGCACCAGCATGCCGTGCGCTGCCTCGCCGCCCAGCACCTTCTGCCAAGACCACGTGACCACATCGAGCTTCTTCCAGGGCAGATCCATCGCGAACACTGCCGACGTCGCATCGCAGATGGTCAGACCCTTGCGGTCATCCTTGATCCAGTCGGCATTGGGCACGCGCACGCCGGAAGTGGTGCCGTTCCAGGTGAAGATGACGTCGCGGTCGGTGTCGATCTCGGTCATGTTCGGCAACTTGCCATAGGGCGCCTTGAAGACACGCACGTCCGGCAACTTCAGCTGCTTCTGCAGGTCGGTGACCCAGCCAAGGCCGAACGCCTCCCAGCCCGCCACGTCGACGCCGCGGGGCCCGAGCAGCGACCACATCGCCATTTCGACGGCGCCGGTGTCCGACGCGGGCACGATGCCGATGCGGTAATCATCCGGGATGCCGAGGATCTTGCGGCTGCGGTGGATGACGTCGGCCAGCTTGGCCTTGCCCGGCTTGGACCGGTGCGACCGGCCGACCAGCGCCCCCTGCAGGGACTGAATGGTCCACCCCGGACGCTTGGCACAGGGACCAGACGAGAAGTTGGGGCAATCGGGCTTGATCGTGGGCTTCATGGGGGGGGTCTCCAGTGTTCCGGGCACCCCGTCATCCCGGCGGTTCCGCAGGGTCGGTGATGCGCAGAGAGGCGTGCGTGAGGCTAAGCAGTTCGGCAGCCCCGGTCAATGCTTCCGAGGCCGTTGCGCTTGCGTTTTGACCCGTCCGTACTAGCTTCGCCAAGCCGGTCGCGGGCACCGTTGGTCCGCAATCGAAGCCCGCCAGCCCTTTCGCCGCCCCAGCCATCATCGTCCGGGGGGGAGCAGCGCCATGACCGACAAGCCCACCAGTGCGCAGTGGTTTTCGCCCGCCCCGCCCGCCACCCGCCAAGGTGGCTGGATCCAGACCCGCACCGGACGCAAATTCTGGCCGCTGGACCCGCGCCCTGAGGACGTGCACATCGAGGACATCGCCCACGCGCTGGCCATGAAGTGTCGCTACGGCGGGCACTGCCTGCGCTTCTACAGCGTGGCGGAACACAGCGTGCTGGTGTCGCAATTCCTGCCGCCAGAGCTTGCGCTGTGGGGCCTGCTGCACGACGCGGGAGAGGCGTATCTGGCCGACGTCCCGCGACCGGTCAAGCAGCAGCTGACGGGCTTTCACGCACTGGAAGCGGCGGTGCTGCGTGCGGTCGCGGTGCGCTTCGGACTGCAAGGGGTGGTGGAGCCGCCAGAGGTGAAGCGGATCGACACGGCGCTGCTCAGCGACGAGCGAAAGGTGTTGATGGCTCCCCTGTTGGACGGGGCGGCAAGCGACGCTGAGTGGGGGGCGACCGAGCCGGGCGTGGGCGCGCACGTCCGCGGGCTGGACCCGGTGGCGGCGGCCGAGCTGTTCTTGCAGCGGTTCGCCGAGCTGACGCAAGTGCGCTGACGAACGCTAGCCGCACTGGCCCGACGGCACGCAGATCTGGTCGGCGCCGGTGTTGCAGCAGATCTCGCCCGCCCCGCAATCCTGAATCGTCTTGCAGGGCGTCGGCAGCGTGCCGCAGTCCTCGGGACACGTGTCTTGCTCACCCGCGTCGCAGGTGCCGTTGCCGCACAGGACGCTGCCGTTGCAGCCCTTGGCCGATGCGCATTCTCCCAACGGCATGAACCATTGCGCGGCCGCCTGCAGCCATGTGTCCTGGCACTTTTGCACGCAGTCGGCGGACGAGCACTGGACCGCGCAATTCAACAGCGCTCCACAGGCCTTGTCGTTGATGCAGGCCATGTACTGGTCCGGGCACACCTCCTTGGCGCACGAGATCGGGTTGCCGGGAGGGCCACAGTCGCTGGGGCACGTGTCATGCGACTCGTTGGGACCGCATGTGCCGTCGCCGCACGCGTCAGTCGCGGGGCAGTCGCTGGGGCAGGAGTACTCCTCGCCAGCGTCGCATAGCCCGTCGCCGCACACGGTTCCGCCGTTCACGCAACCCGCAGCCTGCGCGCACTGAGCCAGCGGCATGAACTGTTGCAAGCCCTCAGGACCGACCTCGACGGCGCACATCTGGATGCAGTCCATCGAGCCCTGGCACTGCGATGCGCACTCCAGCACCTTGCCGCAGACGGGCTGGCTTTTGCAGATTTCCCAATCCTTCGGACAGTTCAGCGAGGCGCACGCCATCGGGTCGCTGACGCCGCAGTCGGCGGGACAGGTCGCTGCGGTCTCGTAGTACTCGCACATGCCGTTGCCGCACATCGGGCCCGTGTAGCAGTCCTCAAGGCAAGTGTCTTGCTCGCCGTCCTCGCACTTGCCGTTGCCACAACTCGTGGGCGTCAGGCTGATGCAGCCGGTATCGGCGCCGCACTGCAGCACGGTCAGCATCGCGCCGCTGATCGGCACCGACTCGCTGCACTTCAGGATGCAGGCGTTGTCGGGGCAGCCGTTGGCGCAGTCGAGGAACTTGGAGCAGCCGGGCGCCATCGCGCACTTCTGGATCGCCTTGCCGCAATTCAGGTTGACGCACGTCATGGGATTCTTGGTCTGGGTGCAGTCGAACGGGCACGAATTCGCGTCTTCGTTCCAGTCGCACAGGCCGTCGCCGCACCAGCCGTCGAAGCCGTCGGGACCGGTGTCGGGCTTGACGTCCGCGATGTCCGATTGAATGTCGGTGTGACTGTCCGGCACATCGTGGGGCTGCGAGTCGGGGTAGGCATCGACTTCGTACGGCGTGGTGTCGGCCCACGGCGTGTCGGCCAGCGCGTCGGTGCCCGTGATGCCGTCCGGGTTGGTCGCGTCTGCGTCAGCCGCGTCGATCGCCAAACCGCCACCATAGGTGTACGACGCGTCGCCGCAGCCGGTCAGGGCAAGCGGCACTGCGGTCAAAAGCGCTGCAAACACAGCAAGCTTGCTCATGGAGTCCCCTTCTTCCGGGCGCGGACGACCTCTCGGCCTGACTGGCGGAGATCGCTTCCCTGCGCGTCGGCAAGTGCAGGGGCAGCCTACGACCCACTCCCGGGCCTTTCAACCCTGCCGTGCGCAAGGGGGTGCAGCGAGCGGTCGCAGAAGCCCCTGCCATCTCGTTTTCCGTCAGGCAGCGGGCGGGGTGTCGGAGGCTTGGCGTCGGGCACGGCGCTCGGCCAGGCGACGCTGCTCCTCCTGCTCGGCCAGCAGCAGCTTGCGGCCAATGAAGTATCCGAGCGCCGTCCCGAGCAGGATCACCAGAGGGATGTAGAACAGGTGAGCAGTCGTCACAGGGTGTCTCCGGGCTCGATGCGGTCTTCCAGGGAGCGGATCTCAGCCTCGAGACGCGCCTGCCGCATCAGCAGGCGGGCGACGAATCCGGCCAGAACCAGCCACATCACGAAGTAGGCGGCGACCAGCAAGTTGCCGCCGGGAATCGGCTCTTCCTTGTACCGCGACAGATCGCTGGGCGCCGCAGCAAAGACCGTCGAAGGCGCGCCGGCCTGCGGCACGGCGGCTGCGGGTTCGGCCGTCACCGGCTTGGGGACTGCGACGTCGGCAAGCGCGGCGGACGAGGTCAACAGCGTCGCAGCGGCGAGAAGCAACAGGGCGGTTCCGCGAGAGGTCGTCATCCTAATTCCTTGCCACGAAAGGTGTTTTCTTGGGCCGTCACCCAGTTCCGAGGTTGTTCGAGCTAGTGCGCCGCCCTCGCCCTGCGAAGGTCGCGCGCTGACAGGTCCAGGCGCAAGGCCAGCACCCGCTGCTCCAACCGCAGCCCGCGGTACCGCACGACCACCAAAACGGCGGCGAACATCAGCAGCGCGAGCACCGATATCCAGAAGGCCACGCGCATCTCCGGGCTCTGCACGCCGCCCCCCTGAATGACCTGCGGATGCGTGCCGCCCCACTTCTGCACCGCGACGTGGATCAGCCACGCGATGGGACCCGCCAGCACCGCCATCGCGGCGCCGACGCGACGACCGACCTCGCCCTGCGACAGGTCGCGCACGGCCAACACCGCAAGGGCAATCAGCATCACCAGCAGCGTCAGGGTCAGGCGCGGCTCCCAAGTCCACCAGGCTCCCCACGACTTGCGCGCCCACAGCGGACCCGAGGTCAGCACGATCCAGGAAAACGCGAGACCGGTCTCGATCAACGACCGACCCAGCGCGTCCATGCGCGGCGACGGCGTCACCAGATCGACCAGACCGGCGAGCGACGCCCCCACCAGACACAGCAGCATGGCAAACGCGCCGCCGACGTGGAAGTAGAAGACTTTCTGGACGATTCCCAAGGTCACGTCGGGCGGCGCATAGGCCGCCACTGCGTACAATGCGGCCTGCACCAGCAGCGCTGCGACGACCAGAAAGGTGAGCCATCCCCAAGGCACGCGCACGACCACGCGACGGGGCAGAGCGGCGGCGGGGGCAGTGGAAGGGGCAAGCGACACGACAGGTTCCTTCAGGTCATGGGGGGACCAGCATCCCCGCCCTCGTCAACCATTCACCACCCTGGCGTGCAACCAAGGCGAAATCACAAGGAGAAGCACGTCGAAGGCGAGCATCAGGCCCAGCCACCCGACCACGGCCTCGTCGCCCGCGCCGGTCTGGGCAAGCGCGGTGGCCTTGACGCCGGCAATCAGCACCGGAGCCAGCAGCGGGTACAGCACCAGGGGGAGCAGCACCTCTCGCAGCCGCACCTGAACCAGCAGCGCCGCACACAGCGTTCCCAGAACGGCCTGACCGACCAGACCCAACGCTAGCGCCGCGACCACTGTCGAACCGCCCCGCACTGGCGCGTCAAAGAAGATGGCCACAACGGGCACCAGCAGCACCGTGACGATGCCTGAAAAGGCAAGCTGCAACAGGGCCTTGGAGAAGAACAGCGGCGAACTGCCGGCGATCGACCGCTGCACGGTCTCCAGAGTCCCGCCCTCTTCCTCAGGACCGAACAGGCGCAACAGGCCCACCGTGCCGGAGAACAGTAGCGTCACCCACAACACGCCCGGCACGTAGTCGGCCGCCGCCGCTCCCTCACGCAGGAAACCAAAGGCGAACACGACCACGCACAGCAGCGCGAACAGCAACATGAATCCCAGGACTTCCCGGGACCGCGCGGCAATCTTCACGTCCTTGCGGAACAACAGCCACGTCAGGCGCAGGGCGGTCATGCGACCTCCTGCTCGGGCACGACCAACCCACCGCGCACGCACAGCTTTCGGTCGGCGACCGGCAGCAATGCGGGGTCGTGGGTGGCCAACACGATCGTCGCCCCTCGCTCGCGTGCCCGCCGCAGCGTCGAGACCAGCAGCTCGGTGCCGGCCACATCAAGGCCGGTCGAGGGCTCGTCGAGCACCCAGACGTCCGCGCCGCTCATCAGGATCCGCGCCAAGGCCGTGCGCTGCAGCATCCCTCGCGAAAAGCCGCGAACGGGGCGGTGCTGGTCGCGTGGCGCGATGCCGACCAGCGTGAGTTCCGCCGTCACGTCGGCAAGGGTGACCGGCAGATTCGCCAATGCCGCGAAAAGGCTGACGTTCTCATGGGCGCTCAGGTCCAGGTACAGCCCCGGTCGGTGCCCCAGCCTGGCGATGCGCCGTGCCAGATGCCCCGGGTCGATGTCCGGCAGCGGCACGCCGTCCAGCCGCAGCGAGCCGCGAGCTGGGGCGCGAACCCCCGCCAGCAGGTCCAGCAGGGTCGACTTGCCCGCGCCGTTCTCACCGACCAGCACGACGCACTCACCCACGGCAACGTCCAGACAGGCGTCCAGCAGGATGAAGCGATCGCCCGCAGCCCACGCCGCACCAATCGCCTGCAACCGCAGCGGGTTCCCTGTCGTGACGGGTGCTGTCATGCCGCGTCCTGACGCGCCACGCCGCGCCGCGACCGGGCCATCGCGCCCTGCCCCACGACCACCGCCGCCCCCAAGGCCAGCAGCGCGCCAAGGATCATCAGCAGGCGGCGGGGCCCCTGCGCGGCAGCCGGCAAGTCGCTGATCTGAATCGTCACGTGCTCACCCTGGCGCAGCGGCTGGGAGACGAAGGCGCCGACCACGCGCTCGCGCCCCTCCTCGAACCTGGACACGCGCGCGCCTCGGTCGACCTCCAGCTGCAGCCGCACCGGGGGCAGATAGCCGAACGCCACTTCCAGCGTCGACTTGCCGGTGGCACCGCGGAACCCCAGCGCAAGACTGGCGTCTTCGAACGCGACCGGATAGCGGATCCGCACCGCGCCCGGGTTCGCTGGGTCCACAAAGCCGCGCACCTGCAGGGCGCCTTGCACACGCTCGACGGTCACGCCACCTTGTACCTCGGTCTCGATGGTCTGGGCGGTGGGGGGCAGCGAGCCCCGGTCGACCACGACGCCGCGCACGGTCGGTGCCAGCAGAGGCAAGTCCAGAGGCGTGCGATCAAAGCGGACCGTGCCCGGGCGATCGACCGCCAGCGCGTAGTCTGCCGTCACGATCAGCTTGCCCTCGTCGACCTGAATCTGTGCCTTGGCCGTCAAGGTCAGCGCTTGCAACCCCAGATCGGGTGTCGGCGCGGCCACTTCCACTGCGGCAACATGGGCCGGTGCAACAGGGGCGGCCGAAGGGGTCTGCGCCGCTGCGGCACCTGCCATGCCGAGGAAAACGGAGGCGACACCCGCCCCTACACGCAGCTTCATGCGGGCCTCCGGGGGGCCACAGCCGCGCGACTGGCCTCCATGCGGTCGATCTCCTCAAGCACGGCGATCGCCTCGGCCTCGTAGCGCTCGGTCAGGGAGCGGAAGTCGTCGGCGTCCAGCTTGCCCGTGTCGTGATCAAAGCGGATCTCTCTCAAATGATTCAGCAAACGCCGACGCTCGTCCTCCAGACGCGTGCGCTCGGCATCCTGCAGCGCAGCGAGACCGTCCTCTCGCCCCCGCACGGCCGCCAGCCAGCGCAACCCCTGGTACAACGCCAGCAGACTGAGGATCGCCAGCATGACGACCGCCAACAAGGCGATGATGCTCTTCAATTCCGTCCCCCCCACAGCCAGCTTGTCCACCGGCCCCGCGACCGTCCGCTGCCCAGCCCCCTGGCCTCAACCGTCTGATCCGGACCCGGAACGAACACGGAGGCGTCGGAATACCTGCGTTCCGCCCCCCGAGACAAGCCCCTGTGCACCACCTGCTCGACCCGCAAAGGAAGTTCCGGGCGCACCTGCGCCAGTTGGCGGCTGCGCGATGGGCTGGACCACGCCGGATGCCTCCGCAACCCAGACTGGCCAACGCCCCAGTGCAAGGTCTTGAAGTGTCGCACGAATCCGCGCTCACCGGAACCGAAGCGGATCCGCCCTTCAACCCGGACCCGCGCGATGGTACGCTGCACGGCCATGAGCGATCTCTCCTCCATCGTCAATGTGTCAGACCTGCGCAACGCCCTTCATGCGGGCTCTCTCGAACGGCTGGACGTTCAGGCCGTGGACCTGCCACCCACCGACGCGGGTCGCGTGCAGATGAACCACGTGCGCTTCACGGGCACCAAGCTCGTCGGCTTGCATCTGGCGGGTCTGGAGGCCGCCCGCGTGCAATGTCGCGGCGTGATCCTGCGTGGGACGCGCTTCGAGCAAGCCGAGCTGCGCAACTGGGACGTGTCGGCATCCCACGCGCAAGAGATTCAGTGGCCTGCAGCGCGGATGTACGACTGCCGCTTCACCGAGACACCGCTGACCAACGCCAACCTGGGCCGCGCGCTGCTGGTCGGTTGCGAGTTCGCGATGGCTGACCTGAATCAGGCCAACCTTTCGGAATCGCTGATCATCCAGTCCAAGTTCACCGACACGCGTCAAGGCGGTGCGGTGCTGGACAACGCCAACCTGTCGGGTGCGGTGTTGAGCGGCGTCAGCCTGCGTGGCGCCAACCTGTTCCGCGCCAACTTCACGGGCGCCGTGCTGATCGGCGTGGACCTGCGCGACGCGAATCTGGTGGGCGTCAGCTTCAAGGACGCGGTCCTGATCGACGTCAAGACCGAGCGCGCTGAGATGGCGGGCTCCACGATCACCGAGATGCAGATGGCCGGCACCAGTCTGCTGGACGTGTTCGAGCGGCTGCGCCACCTGCCGGTCGAACACACTGCGCTGGTCGCCGCGGCCGCTCTGCTGCGGGGCAACCAGACGACGGCGGCCACGCCGGGTTCGGCGACTTCGGGCCAGCTGGACCCGCTGACGGTGCTGTTGCGCCTGTCGTTCCCCGCCATGGTGCGCGAGCTGCAAGGGCGCGGTGGCCCTCCGGAATTGGCCAACCTGCGCGTCGACGGCGACCACGTCTACGCCCGCGGCGTCAGCGGCGAAGAAATTCGCTTGACCGGCGCAGAGCGAGCTGCCGTCCGTCAGGCCCCGCAAATGCGCGACCCGCTGCCCGGTCCCGCCGCAGCGCCAGCCCGTCCGGCTGCCGCGCCTGCGCAGCCCGCCGCGGCGCCACGACCCGGTGACGGCCGCTATGGCGGTCTCGAGATCGACTGATCCCCTGAATGATTTCGTGAATCGCCCTGTCGACCCGGCCTAGCGGCCGAGCTCCGACTTGTCCAGCGCGCGCATCAACCGGCGCTTCTGGTCGGGAAACAGGTGCTTGAACTTGATGTCGAGCGCCAGGGACACGGGGTCGCGCCACAGCACTTCCCCCAAGGCCCGCACCGGCTCGTCGTCCGGCATGTCGACGTCCAGCCACACGAACCGACCGATGTCGACGTCCCCGGCATCCACGATCAACATGCCATCGGCGTCCACGCGCGATGCGGTCGCCTCGCGGTCATCGCCCCCCTGACCGTGCAAGCGCACCCGGCGGTCGCTCAAGCGGATGACGTTGTCGGCGGAGTCGGGCTTCTGCTGGGCGTGCATCGGGTCGGCCTCGGCGCGTGGTCTGGGCGCCTCGCCATCCTCGCCTGCCGTCGCGGGTCGTCAAGAAATCCGGGGCGCCGCTTGGCCCCGCGCACAAGTCAGCGCAGCGCCTGATCGATCGCGTTGCGGTCGAAGCCGGCGATGATCTTGCCGCGGATGGCGAGGATCGGCACGCCCTGCAACCCGTCCTGCCCCACGCCCGCCTTGGCCGCCCTCGCAAGCATGTCCTCGCGGGCACCCGGGTCGCGTTCCAGATCCTTCTCGACGAACGGAACTCCCTTCAGCGTCAGGTACTCTGCCGTCTTCTTGCAGTACCCGCACCACGACGTCCGGTACAGCACGACCTCGCCGTCCGCCACCACCGGGGGGGCCACCGCCGCGGCCGGTTCGGGCTTTGGCGCGGGGCGGGCGGCGGCCACCTGGCGCTCCAAATCGGCGCGGTTCACGACGCGCACCTCGTAGTGGTTCCCCGCCTTCTTCGTCAGGTCGGCCACGTACAGCCACGGTCCAAGCTTGGCAGGATCCTGAGGCGCGACGAGCACTTGCCCTCGGGCACCCTCTGGCACGTCGGCCCTGGCCGCGACCGCCACCAGCTCGCCGGTGGCCGGGGTGAAATAGCGTAGCAGGAAGTCGCCGGGACCGTCGCCCACCGCGGGAGGCACGGGTGGAGTCGGCGCAGCCGAAGCCGCCGTCGAACCAGAGTCTGCGGCGCGCTGACAAGCGACCGCTGGCAGGAAGGAAAGCAGGGTCCAAACGAGGACTGTGGAGCGCTTCATCGTCCCCCCGGATGTGGTGCGCGGCTACCGAACGGTTGGCGTCACCGTGCCCGCCAGCGCCTGATCGACGGCATAGGAAAGGCCGCTGCCGTGCTGCTGCAACCCCGCAAGTGCACGTCGGACCTGCGGATCGGCGGCGCGGGGCAGCAGCGTGCGCAGGGCCGCCTCTTGCACGACGGCTGACGGGTCATGCAGCCGGGCGATCAACGCCTGAACCACGGCAGAATCATCCCCGCGTCCGACAAATGGCGTCAGCGCCGTCGCCGCCTCAGCCCGCAGCAGCTGGGTCCCGAGCTCGAGATCTGCAATCAGGTCAGCCACGACGGTCGGATCGCCGCCCCTGCCAAGGACACGTCGCGCCGCGGCGGCCACACGCTCGTCACTCGCCGCCGTCTCTGACCGCAAGGCCATGCAGACCTTGCCGCACACGAATGGCTTGGCGGCGTCGACCTCCAGCAGGGCTCCCAGGCCTTCGATGGCGCCCAGACGCTCTCGCAGGGACACGGGCGGCGGACTGATGGCGCCAAGCAGCAGTTTCTCTGCAGCGACACGGACTTGCGAGTCAGCGTGGGCCAGCCGATCCGCCAGGACGCGGCGGGCCGAGCGTTGGTCACTGGTCAACAGGCCAAAGCAGGTGCCGAGCACGCAGGCGCCGCTTGCGTGGCCCACGGCGCAGTCGCGATCGTTGCGACAGGAAGTGGCGGTCAGACCCTGCACAAGCGCCGTGGCTTCCAGTGCGTAGTCACGGACTTCGGCCGCAGGCGCCTGTTGACATGCGCCCAGGACGAGGCCCAGCAGCACCCAGGGGCCAAGCTTGGACGCCACCATGAACTAGCCCCCCAGATAGGTCAGGGCGGCGGCGACGCGGATGCGCTCGTCCGGTTCGTCCAGCGCCTTCTCGAGGATGTCGCGGGCTTCCTTGTCGCCCTTCAGCTTGCTCAGCAGCCGCAGGCCGGCGATGCGGGCGCGCGGGCTCTGCGACATCGCAAGCGTCTTGATTTCCACGGCAACCTTGGAGCCCTCGAGCTCGAACAGACGGGTCAACACGCGGATGCGCAGGTCGTCGTCCTCCGTGATCTGCTCCACCTTGCGCAGCATCGGTCCCTGCGCCTGGGGCAGCAGCTGCAGGGCGATGAAGGCCTCTTCGCGCAACGCCACGCCCGCCTCGTCGTTGCGGGTCTCGAACAGCCCGATCTCGATGAAGCCTTCCATGGTCTTGCCGAGCTCGCGGGTCAGGTCCAGCAGCGCACCGCGGGGCAGCCACTGCAGCGACCGACGCCACACCTTCACCGCCTCGGCGATGTCCGACAGCAGGAAGCCGCGCACGGCCTCGGTGCGGATGTGGACATCGCTGTCATTCAAGGCGTTTTGCAGACCGGGGCGAGCCAGCGACTCTCCCGACTCGGCCAGCGCGCGGACGACGATGCGACGCAGCTCGGTGTTCTTCTCCCGCGTGTAGAACATCAGGCCTTCGTAGGCGTCACGGTGCTTGATCGAGGCCAGTGCCTTGATCAGCTCGATGCGGACGCCGTCGTCGCGCTCTTTGTCCAGCCGATCGCGCAGCGGCACCACGGACACGGGCGAGGCGATGTAACCCACCACCCGAGCAGCCGCGATGCGAACCGACGGGATGCCGTCGCGCAGGTACTCGTGCATTTCGCCCAGCCGCCCCGCACCGCCGACCCAACCGAGGTAAAACACACCGGAAGCGCGAACTTCCACGTCGGTCGACTCTGCAAGCTTCAGGGCTTCGGCTGCCAGCGACCGGTCGCCCAAGCGGGCCAGGATCTCGTACAGCACGAACACCAGCTGCGGATTTGCCGCCGACTCCACCAGGACCTTCAGGGCGGGAGCGTCTGCCTTGTCCGCGACCTTCTTGTAGGCCTCGAGGGCGGCGATCTGGGCCTCTGCCGTCTCCGTTTGGCAAACCTTCAGCAGCGCCTTGGACACGCCCTTGTCGCCGTGCAGCGCGCGCAGCACCACGATTCGGTTGGCCAGCGAAACGTCCTTGGGCTTGACCGACGCCAGAAACGCCAGCGCCACGCGCTCATCTGCGGCCGCGCCGACGTCGACCAGGATGCGGATCACCTCGTCGTCACCGGCGTGCCCCTTGGCGACCACTTCCAAGTGCGCCGCCTGCAGCACCGGGTCCAGCGCCGCGACGCCCTTGAGGCCGGTCTGCCGGGCGAGCAGGGCCTTCGATGCGACGGCAACCTTCAGAAATGCGCCCAGATTCGGACGGTTACGACCCACAAGGGCCGCCATGATCTTGTCCTGTTGCGAGTGCTCCGTGTCGGATAGCGACTCGACCAGCACCGCGAACGCCTGTGCGTCCGGGATCGTGTCCAGGGTCGGCAGCACGTCGTAGGGGTTCAGCACGGGCAACGCCAGTGCGTCCTTGATCACCTGCTTCCACTTGGGGTTGCCGATGGCATAGAACGCCTCGGCCACGCCCTTGCGCACCACCCACTGCGGGTCCTGGGTGCCGTCCTCCAGCTGCTTGACCAGATCCTTGTTCGACCGGTCGAACACGAGCCCCCGGTAGGCCATGCCGCGCGCCGTGAAGTCGGCGGCCTTGATGCCACCGCGAAGGATGTACTGCGCGTTGGTGCGGGGGGTCAGCTTGCCCTGCGGGGCGGCAGTGGCGACCGACGCCAACAGCAGCGCCGCGGCGACGAGCGTCAGAGTGGAGCGAAAGTGAGCAGAAATCATGTGCTTCCTCGTCTGGAGGGGGGCGAAAGCCGGGTGTGGCCGCTTGCAGGCGGGAACCCCTGAAACGCGCGGGATGATCGGGGGCGGCGGGGGGAGTGTCAACCTCGTGCACGCACCGACAACCCTTGCAGATCCGCGTCCAACCTCGGCCGCGCGGCGGCGACGCTGCGGGCGAGCGCCAGCTGGTTTCTGGCACGAATCAGGTTGTGCTCTCCGCGACCGGTCGCCTTCAGCGGGTCCCAGCCGAAGTACCGCTCGTTCAGGGCGTCGGCGGCAAAGCGGGCCGACAGCTCAAGGCAGATGCACTCCAGGCCGCCTGACAGCGACTGAAGCTCCGCTGGCGTGATCCATTCCTGCGTCGTGTCCAGATAGCCTTCGACTGCGGCGAGGAACAAGTCCGTGTCCAGCCTCGGCTGCGGGTCGTCCTCCGTCGTCGGGTTCGCCCAGGACCGCAGCGCGTCGCCCAGCTCCACGTCCAGCGTGCCGTGCGCCATCGTGTCGAGGTCCAGAATGCCGACCGCCTCGCCCATGCTGTCGAACAGCAGGTTGCTGGCCTTCAGGTCGCCGTGCACCAACCGCTTCGGCAGCGTCGGCAGACCCCCGTGGTGGGCCCATCGCTCCAGTAATTCGTTGGCCACCGTAGCCACTTGCGCCGCAAGCCGGTGGCCCGGATGGGAGGCCAGTGCCTCCCGCAACACGGCCATGTGCCGAGGGGTGTCGTGCGCTCCCGGTCGGGTGAAGGCGAAGGTGTGGTCCTCGTCGCGCAGCGCCCCGTGGAACTGCCCGACCAGTCGTCCCGCCGACCGGGCTTGCGATGCGGCAGTCAGGCGATGCAGCGTCTCGCCGGGAATTCGCGTGAGAATCCGCCAGACTCCAGCCACTTCCGGCTGGTCGGAGGACACCGCGACCCAAGGCCGCCCGTCTCTCGCCAGAACGATATCGGGGACCGGCACGCCTGCGCGACGCAACCGGGGGACGATCGCGGCAATGTCGAGGTTGACCTCGGCCGCGAAGATCGGGTGCAACCGCTGAAGAACGTAGGACTCTCCCAGCGAGAACGTGTCATTGATCAGCCCGCCGGACAGACGGGCCACCTCAAGGCTCTCTGCCGGACGGTGGGGCGCACCGATCGGGTCGGACAGTGCTGGGTAACCATCTAGAATCACACCGAACTTTGGCATCTGCTTCCTTGCGCGATGGGTCCGCCGCCGACGTGCAGCGGGGTCCATTGAACCGCAGGGGCGGAGCCGACGCAAAAACGGTCGCCTTCCGCACGCACCATGTCTTGCAACGGTGCAGGGGCATGCCTATGGTAGCGACCATGCTTCAGCTGCAAAGTCACGCAAGTTCGCTGTCCAGACAAAGACGGCGGCTGCCGGTGCTGCTGTCTGTGCTCACGCTGCTGCTTGCCCCCATCGCATCGGCGGAGCCTCGGATCGATTCCGACCGTCTGACAAAGGCAGAGGCACTGGCGACTGAGGCCAAGGCCTTCTTCCAAGCCGGACTGTTCGACAAGGCGTCGTCGAAGTTCATGGAGGCCTACGCCCTCTCCCAGCGTCCGTCGCTGATGTACAACGCCGCGAGATCGTACGAGGAAGGCGGCAACCTGCGCGAGGCGCTTGCGCTGCTGAAGGCCTACCGGAGCTTGCCCTCTGTGGACGATGCCGGTCGCGCCGACGCTGACTCCCGGATCGCTCGAATCGAGGCCAAGCTGGCCGGAACCTCTGCAGACCCTGCCAAGGCTTTGCCGCCGGCGCCGCGGACCGACATGGACTCGCGCGTTGCCGATCGGCAGGGAGAGAAGCCGCCACCTGAGGCCGCCCCGCCAGCGGCTGAAGGCCCCGCGCGGCCGACGACTCCCCCGCCTCCTCTGCCGGTAGCCACACCGATGCCGCCCCCGCTTGCCGGCATCGACAAGTCTGCGGATCAACATGAACTTCCGTGGTGGCAGGTGGGAGGCGGCGCCGCGCTGATCGCTACCAGTTTGGTCGGTTACAGCGTCGCCCTATCGTCCGCCGACGACGCGAGGGCCATCGACGTCCGTACGACTCAGGACAAGACCCGGTACCTCGACTTGGCGTCGCAGGCGACGACCCTGCGCAACCTCTCGGTCGCTGCTGCTGTGGCCGGCGTGGCCGTTTGGGGCTGGGGTGCGTGGGAATGGCTCGCCCCCCCGCCTGCAATGACCAGCGGACCTGTGGCGGGCTGGCCTCGTCTCGTCACGGACGGACAATCTCTGACGCTGGTCGGACAGTTCTAGTGAAGGAATTGAACCCCCACATGGCATCCACAGGGCGAAACAGAACGACGCAGATGCTTTGGCTCCGGCTGCTGTCGGTGTCGTTGACGCTGCTGCCGATGTCCGGATGTCTGGGGGACCTGGCCACCGAAGCAGAGTTGGACAAGCGAATCGCAGCTTTGGACGTCTCCGACGGCGCGCTTGCGGACGCGGCAACGGAGACGACCGATGCTCAGGGAGACGTCACGCCCGCCGACGCCGACCTTCCAGACGCCGCCACGACCGACGCCGACCTGCCAGACGTCGCCACGACCGACACAACCTCCGACGTCTGCCCCGGCGCGGATGGATGCGAGTGCGCAGCCGACAGCGAGTGCCATTCCGGCGCGTGCATCCCCACGCCTCAGGGGGTCCAGTGTGCGGCAACCTGCGACGGCACCTGCGAAGCTGGGGCCACCTGCAAGTCCGTCCCGTTGAAAGCCGGCGGAACAACGATGATTTGCGAGCCGAACTGGCTGACCCTGTGCGACCCCTGCGACACCTCCGAAGACTGCCATCACTCGGGCGACCCGACTGCCGCCTGCATCGGCCCCACTGCGCTGGGTTCGTACTGTGGCGCTTCGTGCACCGCGACCGGGGATTGCCCGACCGGCTATGCGTGTGAAGAGGCCCAGACGGTAGAGGGCGGGACGTCAAAGCAGTGCCGGCGCTTGCCTTCGGGTTCTGATCCGCAGGGTGAGCCGGGCGCCTGCCCTTGCTCCAAGCTCGCATCGCAGCTGCAGCGCTCCACCGGCTGCACCCGCGGCGCTGGTGCCGAATTGGGCCCCGATGCGGGGGCTTGCAAGGGACGACGGGCCTGCGGACTCTCGGGCCTTGGGACTTGTGACGCTCCGCAGCCACAGGCTGAGGTCTGTGACGGCAACGACAACGACTGCGACAACTTCGTCGACGAAAAGACCTGCGATGACGCCGATCCTTGCACGGCCGACGCGTGCAGCATCCCCGAAGGCTGCACGCACACCGCGTTGTCGGCGGGTGTGTGCGACGACGGCAACCCTTGCACCCTCAACGACAAGTGCCAGAACGGCAAGTGCGCTCCCGGTGGGGCCAAGCCGTGTCCGACAGGTCCGTGTTCGCTGGCCCAGTGCGACCCCCTCACAGGGGCCTGTTCCATGACGGACCGCGACGACGGCACGCAGTGCAACCCGGGCGACGCATGCATTCAGGCGGCCGTCTGCAACAGTGGAAAGTGCAAGGGGAATGTGGTGACGTGCAGTGACGGCTTGCCATGCACCTCGGACTGGTGCGACCCGGTTGAGGGGTGTCTGGCCCAGCCCGGCGCCGGTCAGTGCAGCGACGGCAACGCGTGCACGGGGCCTGACAAGTGCTCGGAAGGCAAGTGCTCCGGGCTACCTCTGGTGTGCGACGACGGCCAGCAGTGCACCGCCGACAGCTGCAATCCGGCGACGGGCTGTGTGTACGCGCTGATCGTCGGTGCGTGTGACGACGGCAATTCCTGCACCAGCGGCGACACCTGCAAGTCCGGCACCTGTGCGCCCGGGGCCAATAGCTGCCAGTGTCAGGTCACCGCGGATTGCGCCACGCTCGAGGACGGCGACCTGTGCAACGGCACCCTGTTCTGCGACGCGAACAAGAAGTGCGCGAATCTGCCCGGGTCCGTGAAGACGTGCGCGCCAGTCCTCAACCCGTGCCTGACGAACAAGTGCGTGCCCGCGACAGGCAAGTGTCTGGCGGCGCCCAACGCGGATGGGACTTCCTGCGACGCCGACGGCAGCGCCTGCACGGTGAACGACGCCTGCGCGAAGGGGGTCTGCACCGCCGGAACCGCCAAGGGTTGCGACGACGGCAACACCTGCACCGCCGATTCGTGCGACCCGCAGAACGGTTGCGTGAACCTCCCGGTCACCGGCGCGTGCACCGACGGTAACGCTTGCACCACCGGAGACCAGTGCCAGGGCGGTAAATGCGTGACCTCAGGCGCTGTCAGCTGCACCGCCAAGCCTTGCTACACCGCCAGCTGCAATGTCGGCACCGGCACCTGCGACTACGTGCAGGCCGACGTCGCGTGCGAGGACGGCAAGGTGTGCACCGGTCCCGACAAATGCCAAGGAGGCCAATGCCTTGCGGGTCCGATGTCCTGTGTAGCCGCCAGCAAGTGCGCAACCGCGAGCTGCGGATCGATTGGAGAGTGCGTGCAGATCAAGCTCGACTGCGACGACAGCAACCCCTGCACAAAGGACGACTGCGCCCCCTCGACCGGTTGTCTGCACCCCCCGGTGACCGATGCAACCCCTTGCGGCTTGGGCCAATTCTGTTGGACGGGCAAGTGCGTGTCCCCGTGGGCCAAGGCGATCGCGCTGGGCGGCGATAGCGGCTGCGCGCTGCGGGTCGACGGGTCGGTCACGTGCTGGGGCGCCAACAGCAAGGGACAACTCGGCAACGGCAGCAACCAACCGACCAATGCGCCGGTCGCGATCCCGGCGCCGTTTACCGCCACGTCGCTGCGCGGTGGTGACGCCCACATGAGCGCGCTGACGAGCGGCGGAACCGGTGCTGCGAGCTGGGGCTCCAACAAGTACGGACAGTTGGGCATCGGCACGCTGAAGGACGTCAACAAACCCACCGCCGTCGCGCTCTCGCTGGGCGGTGGCGTCGCCTTCCTGAGTCTCGCTGCGGGAGAGCGGCACACCTGCGCCGTCGTCAGCCAAGGCAAGGTCGCATGCTGGGGAGACAACTCCATGGGCCAGCTGGGCACCGCGACCGGCGACCCCGTCACCACGCCGACCCTGACGAAGGTCGTGGACACCAAGCTGATCCACGCCGGCTCGTTTCACTCCTGCGCGGTTGTGCAGGGAGCAAGCGAGATTCAAGGGCATCTGGTGTGCTGGGGCAGCAACGCCAAGGGACAACTCGGCTTTGCGACCGCAGACGACTGGGGCGGCCCGAAGTCGGTGCCCGGCTCTCTGGGGGCCAGCGATGTCGCGGGCGGACTCGAGCACACCTGCGGCCTGGTCGGCACCGTCAACCGGGCCGTGATTTGCTTTGGCGGCAACTCCCGCGGGCAGCTCGGCGTCAGCGGTGACGGTGGTGTCGGAGGCCCCATGGTGGCCGTGCAAGGCTTGGCCTTGCCCGAGAAGCTGACGGCAGGCGACGAGCACAGCTGCGCAGTGGTCGCGATGGGCAAGGTGATGTGCTGGGGGCGCAATTCGGAGGGCGAGCTGGGCAACGGCGGAAGTGCGGACTCTCACACGCCGGTGCAGGTCTCGAACCTATCCGGCGCGATCGCCATCTCGGCAGGTGCTCGACACACCTGCGCCCTGCGGCTCGACGGGTCGGTCTGGTGCTGGGGGGACAACAGCTCAGGCCAATTGGGGGCGGGCACCACCAGCAACGCCGAGTACGTACCTGTTCAGGTCGTCGGCTCGGCCCCCAAGTGACGCGGCCGGGCGTCACAGTGCTGTACTGACGCCAGCGCCTTGCCCCTTTCTCGTGACGACCGCAGCATCAAGTCGAACGCGACCGCGCCGTGATCGTGTCGTGCTTCCAGTGCTCGTCTTCGGTGTCGGGATAATCCGACGAGTAGTGCAGGCCGCGGGACTCTTGCCGCGCAATCGCGCTCTCGACGATGAGGGTGGCGACGGCGGTGATGTTGCGCAGCTCGACAAGGTCCGGCGTCAGCAGAAAACGCCAGTAATCCTCGCCCACTTCCTGCGAGATCATCTGCAGCCGCCGTCTGGCCCGCAGCAGCCGTCGGTTGGTCCGTACGATGCCGACGTAGTTCCACATCAGCCGGCGGATCTCCTCCCAGCTCTGCGTGACCACGACCGCTTCGTCCGCGTTGCCCGCGCTGCCGGTGTCCCAGTCGGGAACCCGCAGCACCTCGGAACGTCCTGATTCAGCAACGGTCTTCACCGCCACCTTGGCCGCCCGCTCGGCAAACACGGCCGCCTCGAGCAGCGAGTTCGACGCGAGCCGGTTGGCGCCGTGCAGTCCCGTGCACGACACTTCGCCAATCGCCAGCAGGCCCGCCAGGCTGGTCTTGCCGTCGAGGTCGACGTTGACGCCACCGCATTGGTAGTGCGCCGCGGGCACGACCGGAATCGGCTCGGTGCGCAGGTCGATGCCCAGCGACAGACAGCGGGCGTGGATGGTCGGAAAGCGCTCGACCAGAAACTCGGCCGGCAGGTGCGTCATGTCCAGGTAGACCGACTCCTCACCGCTGTGCTTCATCTCGTCGTCGATGGCGCGGGTCACGATGTCGCGCGGGGCCAAGTCGCGCAGGGGGTGATAGCGCGTCATGAAGGCGTCGCCGCGCCGGTTGCGCAGGATGCCGCCTTCCCCACGCAAGGCTTCAGAGATCAGGAAGTTCTTCGCCTTGGGGTGGAACAGGCAGGTTGGGTGGAACTGGAAGAACTCCATGTTCGCAATCCGGGCGCCGGCCCGCCACGCCATCGCCACGCCGTCGCCCGTCGCCACGTCGGGATTCGACGTGTACAGGTACACCTTGCCGGACCCGCCGGTCGCCAGACACACGACGCGCGCCGCCATCGCGTGCACTTGCGTCGTCTTCAGGTCCAGCACGTACACGCCCAGCACGCGGTCGCCCTTGCCACCGGGCACGCCGCTGCCGGTCCCCTTGGCCAGTCGGCCTCGCGTGATCAGGTCGACGGCCTGATGGTACTCGTACAGCGCGATGCGTGGGTGAGCCCGAGCCTTTTCCAGCAGCGCCCGCTCGATGGCTTCTCCCGTGATATCGGTATGATGCGCGATACGCCGGGCCTGGTGACCGCCCTCACGCGTCAGTGCCAGGTCGCCCTCGTCGTTGCGGTCGAAGTCCACGCCGCGGTCCACCAGCCGCTGGATCGCCGCTGGACCACCTGCCACGACCATCTCGACCACATCGCGACGGCACAGCCCCGCGCCTGCGACCAGCGTGTCCTGAACGTGCTTGGCGACGCTGTCCTGATCCTCGTCCAGGACAGCAGCGATGCCGCCCTGCGCGTAGCGTGTGTTGGTCTCGCTCAACGATTGCTTGGCCAGCACGGCGACGGTGCAGTGCTCGGCGGTCTCGAGGGCAAAGCTGAGGCCGGCAATGCCGCTGCCGACTACGATGACGTCAAAGGTGGGTTCGTGGGGGGTCATGGCCTCGCCTGGGCACGACGGTAGGGGGGAGGAACCGACCGCGCCGCTGTTGGGCGCATGACGTTGGCACAGGTTGACGGTGGGGTAAACCGCAAAGGTGGAACAAGTGGCTAGCCGACCCGCCTGCTGCCATGGGATGCTGCGGTGCATGACGCAGTCGCCCGCCAGCGAAGCCGACCTCCTGCTGCGTGCGAGCAGCCTGCAAGGACGCACGGTCGCCGCTCTCGCCGCGCAGCTGGGCCTGCCGCCTCAGGATCCGCGCCGGCACAAGGGGCTGGCGGGGCAGGTGCTCGAGCGGCTGCTGGGCGCCTCAGCAGGGTCGCTGGCCGAACCGGACTTTCCGCACCTGGGCATCGAGCTCAAGACGCTGCCCCTGCGCGCCAATGGTCGGCCCGCCGAGTCGACCTGGGTCACCACCGTACCGCTGTTGAACGACCAGGAGACATGGCAGACCTGCGCCGTCTACCGCAAGCTCGCTCGGGTGCTGTGGATTCCCCTGCTGCCCCACGAGTCCGGTCGGGTGGTCGGCCGCCCGGTGCTGTGGTCACCCGACGCTCGCCAGCTGGCCCTGCTGCGCGCCGACTGGGAGGACCTGATGGAGTCCGTGGTGCTGGGTCGGCTGGACGAGCTCGACGGACACCGTGGCGAAGTGCTGCAAGTCCGCCCCAAGGCTGCCCATTCCGGTGTGCGCGTCGCCGGTCTGGACGCCGACGGCTTCCGGACGGCTGTGGCGCCGCTGGGCTTCTACCTGCGCGCGTCGTTCACCGCCGCGCTCCTGCAACATCTGTCCGACGCGCCAAGCGCCCGCTGACGTTGCCGGGCCGGGTCCCCTGCCGTATGCTGCAACGCCGCGTCGGCTTCCGGTCGAGCAACGCAACCCACCGTCCTGCCAACGGAACCCGCCGAGCTGCATGTACCCTGCCCCGCCCCGCACCCGCCACCTGACCGTCCTGCTGCCTGTGCTGGCGGCCTTGACGGCCTTGGCGGTGCTGCCGCTGTGGGTCGCAGAGTGGCTGCCGCTGCTCGATCTGCCGCCCTATCTGCACGCGGTCACGGTCTGGATGTCGGCGCCGCTGCACGGACCCTACGCGCACGCCTACGAGTGGCTGACGATCCCGGTGCCGACGTGGCTGTCCCTGGGAGGCGTGCGGCTGCTGTCGGTGTTCGGCGGGGTCGAGACGGGGGCGCGGCTGCTGCTGACGCTGGCGCTGATTTCTGTTCCGCTGGCCGGACTTGCGCTGGTCCGCTCTGCCCGGCACAGCGGCTGGCTGGTCGTGGGGATGCTGCCGTGGCTGCTGGGGGCGGACCTTGTGGCCGGTCGGTTGCCTCAGGTCGTGGCCCTTCCGGTTGCGCTGGGCGTGCTGGCGGCCCACCTGTCGTGGCTGCGTCACACGACCCCGCTGCGCGCAGCGGTTCTGGCCTGGCTGCTTGCCTTGCTGGCGCTGTCGCACTGGTTGCCGTGGCTGGTGTTCCTGGCGCTGCTGCCGGTGCTGGCCGCGTGGGAGGGAGCGCGCGTCGGCGGCTGGCGCAAGGCGGTGGCATGGCCGCTGCGGGATCTGGTGATTGCGCTGCCGTCGATCGGACTGATGCTGCCGTGGATGGTGAGCGTGCTGCGGCACCCGGCGTCCGGCCCGGTGTACAAGGCCCGACACGCCCTGCCGCTCGAGAACCTGGACCAGCTGGCTGACCGGCTGTTCGACCATCTGGCGCCCCGGTCGGAAGTCCTGAATGGTTTTGGGGATCTGCTGCTGGGGCGACCCGGCGATCTGGCCAGCGGTCTGTGGCTGCTGGCGCTGACGCTTGGGGCCCTGGGCGCTGCACGTCAGCCGCGATCCATCGCAAATCCGCGTCACATCAACGGTACGGCCTATCTGGGCCGAGCGCTGGGGCTGTTGTTCGCGGCGTATTTCGGGCTACCCCGCGACCTGTGGTCGCCGCTGCCGTTGGGCGAGGCGAACGCCGTCCTGATACCGCTGTTGGGCGTGCTGGCCGTCGCCGCGTTGCCGGTGCGACCCGACGATGCGCCACCCACGGCACGGGTCCGGGTCTTGATCGGCACCCTGCTGATGGGCACCGTGGCCGTGGTGGTGCCGATGGCCACGCTGCACGCCTTTGCGCTGGCATCGACCGAGGTCGAGCCGATGCGTCAGGCACTTGCCGTTGTGCCCAAGGGCAAGTCGGTGCTGACGTTGCGGACGCAGCCCGACAGCGCGTTCGTGCGCGGTGCGCCGTGGAGCGCGGTGGGCGACTACGCCGCCGTGTTGCGCAAGGGCTATGCCCCCGCCACGTTTGCCGGCGACCCGACGCTGCCGGTGCGACCGCGCCCCTCCCGTATCCGCCCCGCGCCGCCCCCCGACCAACCGGACAGCTTCACGTGGCAGGACCACGGCCGCTTCTATGACTACGTCGCGGTGCTGCGCGACCCGTCTATCCAGCCGCCGCTGTTCGAGGTCTGGCTGCGGGCGATGACGCGTGTCTACCAGCGCGGTCCGTGGCAGGTGTACCGCAACGACGACGTCGTGAAGTTCCCGCCGCCGCCCGATCCGCCCCGGCCGCCGCCGCAGCTCCCGCCACGCGCCCTGCAAGCCCCGCAGACGGCCCCCGCGCCGGCGCCCTTGCCACCGACGCCCTCGCCGCTGAGGCCCAGGCCTCTCCCGCGGCCGGCCGCTCTGCCGGTGGTGGAGCCGGCAGCAGCGCCCACCTTCCCGCGGTTGGACCCGGTGCGCGTGCCGCGCCTCGCTCCGCCCCTGCGGCCGCCACCGCCGCGCGGCCCCTGACCCAAGCATTGCGTCGCAAGAGGCCTTGTCACAAGGCTGCTTTCCGCCAAGCCCTTCCCCGCGACGTTGCCGCCGAGACCTCGCGTGCTACCTTGGGCCGAAGGTCCCCCGCCCCGACCGGAAGCGGGCTCGCCCCTGTCTGGAGGAAGATGTTCGAGCAGCCCCCCACCCGCCCCCTCTTTACCGTGTTCGGCATCCCGGTCGGGATCTCGATCTGGCACGTCCTGCTGCTGCTGATGCTGTTCTACCCCTACTTGCAGGAGAGTCTGGCGTTTGGCATCGGCGTGATGGTGGCGGCCAGCTTCTCCGTGTTGATGCACGAGATGGGGCACGCGCTCGTCAGCCTGCTGCTGCGGCTCGAGCCGGCGATCATGCTGACGGGATTCGGCGGCTATACGATGCATCAGCCGGCCAAGCGTCCTCGCGATGAGTTCTTCGTCGTTGCGGCGGGTCCGACGATGAACTTCGTGCTAGCCGCGGCCTTCTACATGGTCGGTGCGGCAACCGAGGGCATGGTCGCGGATCTGGCCGGCTACGCGGCGCTGCTCAACGTGGTGTGGGGTGCCTACAACCTGATGCCGATCTTTCCCTTGGACGGCGGCCAGCTGCTGAAGTGGCTGTTGAACCGCTTCATGAAGCCCCTGAAGGCCGACCGCGCCGCGTATTGGACGGGCCTGATTCTGGGCGGCGTGCTCGCAGTGGTTGGCCTGACGAGCGGCAAGTTCTTCGTGACCGTGATCTTGGGCCTCGCCGCCTTTGAGAACTGGCAAATGCTCAAGCGCTTGGACCAAAGCCCGGCGCGCCACTTGGACATGAAGCACAACCGTGTCCGCGAGCTGCTGAACATCGCGCATCAGGCCTATCAGGCGGGCGACTTCGACGCAGCGATGCGGGCTGCTCACCAAGCACGGGCGGAACCCCACCTGTCGAATCAGGAATTGGAGCACGTCTGGCAAGTGCTGGCCCTGTCCGCCACCCAGCTGCACGAGTTCGCAGAGGCCCTGCGGTTCGCAGAACGACTTCCCGCGTCGGCGCCAATGGCGCAGGTTCAAGCCACCTGCCTGTTGAATCTTGCCGATCCTGCTTTGGCCCGTCGCTTTCTGGCGACTCCGGCGGCGCGACTGCTGACCACCGAGAACGCCGAGCGGCTGCAGCAGCTGGCGCGCCAGGCCTGACGCTTTCGCCAGTCTTTGCCGACGGCGGGTCTGCAGGCCAGCGCAAATCCCCCCAAAGGACGCGAAGTTGCGGATCACGGGTTGCGCCGATCCCGACTCGCATGGACACTTTCGCCCCCGGCACCCCAATCCGGCCCCTTTTCTCGCCCGCCAGTTCCGGGCAAGGATCCCGCATCCCATGATGACCGTTGTGAATTCCCAAGCCGCCGCTGCGCAGTCCATCTCCAACCGCCCCCATCCGGTCGATCTGATCCCGATGGGCGGCATCGTCACGGTACGGGACCGCCTGCTCGAGCTGCAGGCCCAGGGCCGCACGGTGATGCGCCTGGAATCCGGCGACCCGTCTTTCGACATCGCCCCCCACGTGCGCGAGGCGATCGAGAAGGCGCTGCGCGACGGCCACACGCACTACACCGCCGGCGCCGGCATCCCCGGATTGCGCAAGGCGATCTTTGAGAAGCTGCGCACCGTCAACCGCATCGCGATCAAGGACGCCAACCACGTGCTGGTGACCAACGGCGCCATGCACGCGCTGTACATCACGTTTCGCGCCCTGTGCTCGGATGGCGAAGAGGTCATCGTCCCCGACCCGACCTGGACCGAAACGGCCGACAACGTGCGCCTGGCGGGCGGTGTCGCCGTCGGTTGCCGTACCACGGCCCAGACCGGCTACAAGATGACGGCCGCGGCCGTCGAGCCCCTGATCACGCCGCGCACCCGCGCCATCGTGCTGAACACGCCGCACAATCCGACCGGCGCGGTGCTGGACCGCCAGACGTTGACCGACCTGCTGGAGCTGGCCCACCGGCACAACCTGATGATCGTCAGCGACGAAGCCTACGAGCACGTGATCTACGATGGTCTCGAGCACGTCAGCATCGGCTCGCTGCCGGGTGCCGAGGGCCGCGTGATCAGCATCTACTCGTACTCGAAGTCGTATGCGATGAGCGGACTTCGCGTGGGCTATGTGGCCTGCGACGACGACCTGCTGATGGAGCGGATGGCCAAGCTGACCCGCTGCACGATCAACGGCGTCAATTCTGCGACCCAGTATGGCGCCATCGCTGCGCTGACCGGCCCACAGGACTTCACCGTCGAGATGAACCGCGTCTACCAGCATCGGCGCGATCTGCTGCTGAAGGGTCTGGAGCGCCTCACGTTCTTGAAGCCATTCAAGCCCGACGGCGCTTTCTACGTCTGGGCGGCGATCGACCCTGCGTGGGAAGGCATCGAAGGCAAGCGTGACGGCTGGGCGATGACGCACTGGCTGCTCGACACGTTTGGCGTGGGCTCAGCGCCGGGCGAGGTGTTCGGTGCGGCGGGCGCCGGCCATGTGCGGTTCGCGTTCTCGTGCGCAACCGACCACATCGAGCGCGCCGTGGCGGCCTTCGAGCGGATGTGAACCGCGACTTGTGAGATCGAGGAATTCTCTCTACCTTGAACGTGCTGCGCGCCGCCGACCGGCCAAGTGCAAGCCCCCTTCTCCGGTGGAGCCCATCATGCGCCTCCTGCCTCTTCTCTGGATCCTGCTGGCCTGCGCGTTTGCCGCCTGCGGATCGGCGGCCAATGCCGGCGGCGGCACCACGACCGATGAGCCCGACGTCGTCGCCGTGTTCAACAAGGACGTGCCGGACGCGGACACCAAGACGGACACCAAGACCGACACCGTCACCGACACCAAGACCGACATCGACCCGATCGACGTCTCGATCGTCGATGGCAACGACCCCGATGCGGCGACCGACACGCCCGACGTCCCCGATCTGGACACCGTCGTCCCCGACGGAACCCCCTCGACCTGCGGCGACAAGTGGTGCGTCGTCGACGACGGCGAGACCTGCGAGACCTGCCCTGAGGACTGCGGCGCGTGCGTGATCAAGTGCGGCGACGCGAAGTGCAGCGCTCCCAACGAGGACTGCGCGACCTGCCCCAAGGACTGCGGCATCTGCCCCGTACCGTGCGGCGACGGCACATGCAAGGACGGCGAGAACTGCTCGTCCTGCCCTGATGACTGTGGCAAGTGCCCGGATCTGTGCGGAGACAAGACCTGCAAGGCGCCTGAGGACTGCAAGACCTGCCCACAGGACTGCGGCGTCTGCCCGCCCTCGTGCGGCGACAGCAGCTGCAAGTCGCCGGAGGACTGCAAGACCTGCCCGGCGGACTGCGGCGTGTGTCCGGGCATCTGCAACCCGCTGACGTCAGAGCTCTGCACCGCCGCGCAGCAGTGCTACTACACGCCCACCATGACCAATCCGACGTGCAGCCCGGTCGGCGCGCTGACCAAGGGGTCTGCCTGCCAATTCCTGAATGACTGCGCCAAGGGGATGCTGTGCGTCAACAGCGTCTGCTCCGCGGTCTGTGACACCTCGGGCAAGACCGCGGGCCTGAACTGCTCGCTGCCCGCCAAGTGCGCAGAGCTCTCCAGCGGCGGCAAGCCCTTGGGCTACAACATCGGCGCGTGCCTGGGCGGCGACACCTGCAACGTCCTGACCAGCGTCGGCTGCCCCAGCGGCATGGCGTGCAGCCCGGTCGTCGAGGGCAAGATGTGCGTCCCGACCGGCACCGGCACCCTGAACGTCGCCTGCCCGAATGGCGACAGCGACTGCACCAAGGCCTACATCTGCATGGAAGACAACGGCCCCAAGTGCAAGCAGCGCTGCAACACCACCGGCGCTTTGCCCAAGTGCACAAGCCCGCTGACCTGCGTTGGCATCGTGATGGGCGAAGCTCAGGTGCCCGCCCCGGACAACCTTGGCGTGTGCAACTGAGCTTTGCACCTCTGAATTCCCCTCGCCGCCAGGAGCTCCATGAAGACCGTGCTCGCCGCCGTCGACTTCAGCGAAGGCTCGTTCGCCGCCCTGCAGTTCGCCGACGAAATGGCGCGGGTCTATGACTCGGACGTCACCGTGCTGCACGTGGTGCCTCGCTCGACGCAAGTCCAGGACGGCGGCATCGACCCGAAGGCGGCTGAGCTGTTGATGGACGGCCTGCTCAACGAGGGCAAGCTCGTCACCAACCTGCAAGAGCAGCTGGAGCTGTTTCTGGCCCGCGCCCCCGACCCACGCCGCCCGCGCCGGGTCATCTTCCGCGCCGGCACGCCCGCCGCCACCATCGTGAAGACAGCCACGGCGTTGGACGCGGTGATGATCGTGATGAGCACCCACGGCCGCCGCGGACTCGAGCGGCTGGTGCTGGGCTCGGTCACGGGCGAGGTCGTCAAGCTGGCCCGTCTGCCCGTTCTGACGCTGCGCCCCGACGTGGTGCCAGGGAAGAAGGGCGGCCGGTAGTACGCCGAGCCTAGCCCACGTACGGCTGCAGGCGGTCCCGCAGCCCGACCCACATGCCGCCCAGCACCTGCTCGGACATCGGGTACAGCATCGCTTCTTCCTTGGCGTTGTGCTGCTGGATCAGCATCAGCAGCGTGTCGCCTTGGTCCAGGACCTCGCGCGAGTCGCCACGCACCGCCGCACTCGCCATCTGTCCCAGCACGGCGCGCATCTGGGTGTGCTCCAGACGCATGACGTAGGTGGGTCCGCCGGTCATGCCGGTCGCCTCCTCGAACGCCGGGAACAGCACCTCCTCCTCCATCGCCAGATGCTGCCGCAACGTCTGCTCGAAGGTCCCCCACAGCGCGGTCAGGGCGGCCGGGTCTCGACGGTCGATGGCCTGCTCGATGGCTCCCCAGGCGTCGTCGCAGCGGTGATGGTCGTCGGCGAAGAAGGCGGCGAGGGTGGCGGGACGGTCGGCAAGGCTCATGGCGGCTCCGGCTTGTGAGAGAGGGCGGCAAGGCCCGTTGTGCGATTTGTGGGCCAATGTTATCATGCGATAACTTTAGAGGCAACCCCGATGACCGACCACCGCTCCACAGAAGAACGCCGCCAGCAGATCGTTCAGGTCGCGCTGGAGCTGCTGGCCGACCAGTCCGTCGAGCTGCTCTCGACCCGAGCGATCGCTCTGCGGATGGGACTGTCGCAACCGGCGATCTTTCGGCACTTTCGCACGCGAGACGATCTGCTGGAGGGCGTGGTGGCCCACGCTCGCGAGGGTCTTGCTGACTTGGCGGCGCGCGCGCTGGCCGGGCGGTCGGGCGGCCTGCGCGACCTGAGTGCGCTGGTCCGCGCCCTGTTCGACCACGTGCAGCGACACCCGGGGCTGCCACGCATCCTGTTCCACGATGCGTCAGGGGCCGGCCACCCGCAGCTGCGTGCGATGCTGCACGCTCTGGTCGACATGCAGCGGACACTGGTGGCCGAGCTGGTGCGGGCGGGTCAGCGAGAGGGCGAGATCCCCGACACCGTCGCTCCCGAGCCCGCTGGGCAGTTGTTCGTCGCGCTGCTGCAGGGAACGCTGCTGCAGTGGCGACTCGCGGGGGCACCGCAAGACCCGAGCCCGGACGGCCTGACGATGCGAGCGGAGGTACTGATCACCTTTCTGCAAGGTGTGTTGCGCGCGGGAGAGCCGAAGCAGACCGAGCCGACCGGGCTCCCGTCGATGCCGGACTGTCACGCGCCCATTCCATCGGTTCAGCTGCCGCCGCACGCGGGTCACGCGGGCCTTGTGCAGCTCGATGTGCGGCCCATTCTGGCGTCCGGAACCGACCCGCTGCACGCCATCCTTGCGGCCCTGAAGACGGTTGCAGCTGACGGAATGCTGCAAGTGATCGCGCCCTTCCGCCCCGCACCGCTGCTGGCGTTGCTGACGGACCAGGGCTTTCGGTGTGAGGCCCTCTTGCTCGGCCCTGCCTTGTGGCAGGTCGAGGTGCTTGGGCCCGATGCAACCGACGTCGTGGACCTGCGGGAACTGGAGGCGCCAGAGCCCATGGAACAGGTCTTGCTGCGGTCGTCTCGCCTGCTGGCAGGTCAGTCCCTGCTGGCCCGCGTCCCCCGTACGCCGACCCTGCTGTTGCCCCGCTTGGCCGAACGGGGCTTGGTCGCCACGCCCTGCTTGCAGCCAGACGGCTCGGCGCTGCTGCATGTACGGAGGCTCGGGTGAACCACGCCGGACTCCGACTGGACCAGGCCCCGCCGCTGCACGTTCCGCTCGCCTTCTTCGCGACGGCGCCGCTGTTCCTTGCCGTTGCGGGCTGGCTGCTGCTGTCGGACGGGGCGGCGGTGTTCTCAAGCCCTTGGACACCAGTGACGTTGGGGCTGACCCACTTGGGAACGCTTGGCTTTCTCAGCATGGTGATGCTGGGGGCGCTGTACCAGATGACTCCGGTGGTGGCAGCCGTGCCCGTGCCTGCGGTGCGCGGGGCCCTTGGGGTGCAGGCGCTGGTGACCGTCGGCGCCGCGGGGCTGGCAGCGGTGCTGGCGGCGGGACTGGGCGGGGGGTCTGCCTGGCGCAACGGAGCGGCGATCGTGACGCTCGCGACAGGGCTTGTGCTGGTTCTGGGGCCGGTCGCGGTGGCCCTGGGCCGGTCGCGGACGCCGGGGGAAACTGTCGCCGGAATGCGTTTGGCGCTGGCCTGTCTGGCGGTGCTGGCCGTGCTGGGCGTGTGGATGGCTTGGGGATACGTGGACTTCCGTTTCCCGGGGTCGCGCCGCCTGTGGACGCAGGTGCACCTGACGGTGGCCTTGGGTGGCTGGGTTGGAGGCTTGGTCACCGCGGTGTCGTGGCAAGTGGTGCCGATGTTCTATCTCGCGGCCCCGGTCCCGCAGGCGTGGCGCCGCGTGGTGCTGGGAGGGGTCGCTATCGGCGTCGTGGCTCCGCTGCTGGTGCTCGCGAGCGCGCACGCGGGGCTGCCGTGGCCAGATCCGCAGCTGGCGGCCGGACTTGCGGCCCTTCCCGTGGTGCTGGCGGTCGGCTGGGCCCACCCGTTGCTGCTGCTGGGCAGCCTGCGGGCGCGCAAGCGGAGGCGGTCGGACCCGAGCCTCCTTGCGTGGAAGGCCGCGCTGTTGCACGCATTTCTCCTGCCTCCACTGGCGGTCGCCGCCCTGCTGTCGGCTGCCCCAGCTCCTTCGCTGCTGTTCGGGTGGTGGGCCATCTGGGGCTGGGCGGGGCTGGTCGTGCACGGGATGCTGACGCGCATCGTCCCGTTTCTGGTGTGGTTCCATCGGTTCTCGCCGCTGGTTGGCTTGCAGCCCACCCCACCGATGAATCGCTTGTGGCCAGAGCACTTGCAGCAAGTCGGCCTCAGTCTTCACCTGGCCTCGGTGCTGTCGGGTGTGATGGCTATCGTGACCGGCTGGGAAATTGCCGCGAGAGTGACGGGCGGTCTGGTGATGGCGACCGCAGCGGCGTTGGCGGCGGGGCTGTACCGCACGTGGCGGCAGCGCCCCACGCCACCACCGGAGAATTCAGCCAATTGACTGCATTTCCAAGCAGATCGCGGAGTTGACGCGCCGTGTTGCGAGTGGCATCGTGGCCCTTCGGGGTCATCGAGGGCGGCTGATGCAACGCGCAAGGTTTCCTGTAGTTGGCAGCAGCGCCTTGGCCGTGGCCGTGGCCATGCTCTTGTTCGCCTCCGCGACCGCCTGGGCCAAGTCCGAGTACTTGGGGCTGTGGGTCGTCCAGCAGGCACCCAACCTGACCGTCAGCTTCCCCGCCGCCGACGAACTGGGCTCGGCCGTGCGGATCGCGCCCGCCGGGGAAGCGAACGTTACCGCCCTGACACGCGCCAGCATCCCCTTCTTCGAGAATGGATTCGAGAAGGTGCGAATGCATGTGCTGTACGAGCTGGACCCGAGCAAGGTCCACGCCCGCATCACCATCGACGGCAAGCCGGCAGAGCTGCTGGACGGTACCGGACCGCAGGACCGCGTGCTTGCGCTGACGACGGCCGGCAGCACGCTGGGCGTCGAGGTGCAGGCCACGGATGCAACGCCCAGCGGGTGGTCCGTGCAGGTCCAGGGCGTGGGGTTTGACCGCAACGGTTGGACCTTCTGGTACAGCCCCGACTGCGCCGGACTCGCCGGTTGGGCAGAGGCGGATGACCGCTTGCGCTTGGGCGTGGACCCGGACTGGGGCGAGCTCGAGTGGCCGCTGGTCGGCAGCCTGACCGTGACGCGCAAGCCCCAAGGTGGCGTGGACTCGCTGGCCTTTACCTACGCGCAACAGCTGCCGGGCGCCGGGCTGGTCGTTCGCGCCGGTCTGGACGGTCTGCCGCTGGAGCTCTTCGCTCCGGGCGCGCTGGACCCCGCTGCCTACACCTGGCCCGACGCCAAGGGACAGCAAGTGGAATTCACCCTGCACGCTTACGACGCCCTTGGTGCGGACCCGACCTGGCAGGCTGTGGTGGCCGACCTGCGCTGCAACCCGAACGCCACGCCGCCGTCGCCCGACAGCTTCAGCTGGGAGTTCCAGCTGCCGGGGGATGCCACCCCGACCGGAGCGACCGCCTCGCCCGCACCGTCGGGAGGCTGCACGGCTGCCACCACCGCCGCTGCACCGAACTCGCTGTTTGCGCTGCTGTTTGCCGCCTGCATCGCCCTTGCGACCGCCCGTAGGCGGCGCCCTGTTTCGTCCGAAGGAGGCTCCCTGTGACGCCCATCCTCCCCACCACACTGGCGGCTGCTTGTGCGCTGGCCTGCGCGCTGGCCACCGGCGGACTGCCGGCCACCGCCCATGCCACGGCTCCGGCAGCCAAGTCAGCAAGCAAGCCCGCGACCAGTCTGCGTTTTCATGCCTGGCGCGGCGACGGATTCCGCGTGGACGTGCCCAGCGCCGACCATACGGTTCAGGGCGAGTCGTTCCCCGACGCCCGCCCGCAACAAGCCGTCTACACGGCCGATATCCTGCGCGGCAAGGATGCCGTCGCCCGCTTCGAGTCGTTCGCCAATCCCGGGCGGCTGACGGCGCGGCAGTGGCTGGCCGGCGATCAGGCCTTCCTGATCATGCCGGGCGCGGTCGTCACGGACCTTCCAGCCAAAGGCAAGCGCACGTCGGTTCGGCTTGTCCAGCCCCGCACGCCGCAGTCCCTTGCGCGAGACATGGTGCTGATTTCAGATGGGATGTGGCTGTTGCGACTGACTTGTGAGCGCAGCGACGACCCGGACGCGCGGGCCGTTCTGGACCGCGCCGCCGCGACCATTCGCCCGATCGCCAGCGCTCGAACCGTCACCGCGCGGAGGAAGCCATGATCCGCCGCCTGTTGCCCCTGCTGACCGGTCTGGTCCTCGCGCTTGCCGCGACCGCCGCACCCGAGACCGCCCACGCCGTCTCGTGCGGCGGCCAATCCGACAACTGCCAATGCGGCAAGAACAATCCGTATCCGTGCTGCGACAACAACGGCAACTGCACCTGGTGGGCTTGGCACTCGGCCTGCTGCGGCTGGGGCGTGGGTCTGCCGGGGTGGGGCAACGCCAACACCTGGGCCAGCTATGCCAGCCAAAACGGCAACTTCGAGGTCCTGAACTACCCGGTACCGAACTCGATCGCGACCAGCACCAAGGGCGGCTACGGCCACGTCGCGTGGGTCACGGCCGTCAACGGCAGCAAGATCACGGTGACCGAGCAGAACTGCTGCGGCAGTTGCAAGGGCGGCGCCCGGACGTGGTCGTATGACGCCAGCTACTTCAACTCGGGCTACGTCATCCGCAAGGGCCAGCTGGGACCCGTATGCGGCAACGGCAAGTGCGAGAACAACGAAAACTGCTCGAATTGCAGCCAAGACTGCGGATCGTGCTGCGGCAACGGCGCCTGCGACAACGGCGAAAATTGCGGGTCGTGCTCGAAGGACTGCGGCTCGTGCTGCGGCAACGGCCAGTGCGACAACGGCGAGAACTGCAGCACCTGTGACAAGGACTGCGGCAAGTGCTGCGGCAACGGTGCCTGCGACTACGGCGAGCAGTGCGAGACCTGCCCCACCGACTGCAAGTGCCTGCCCAGCGGCGAATTGAGCCCGACCTGCGCACAGGCGGCGGGGTGGGCGTGGGACCCCGACAATCAGGGCGAAAAGGTGCATCTGGCCGTTCAGGTCGACGGCGCGGAGATGGCCAAGTTCGTCGCGGAGGGCCCCTATCCCAACCACGATGGCCGCGGCTTCGCATGGCCTGTCCCTGCAGAGCTGAAAGACGGCCAACCCCACGCCGTGACCGCCGTCGTCGCCGACACGCAGACGGCCGGCACCACCACGTTGGGGCCCAAGAGCTTCCTGTGCGAGAACAGCGTGGGACAGCTGGGCATTTGGACGGTCACGCGCACCGACTCGGCCGGCATGAGCGTGCTGCTGCCTGAGGTCGACCCGCCCAACCTCGCCCTGCGCAACGAGCACCCCGCCGGCTATCCGTATCCGATCTCTGGCACCGTCGACACGTGCACCCAGCCGGGCGTGCAGCCGTTCGACGCGGTGGAGGCCCTGGCCGAGTGGGACCTGGCCGGTGCGCCCTTTGTCGCCAAGGTGCTGATCGACGGCAAGGAAGCCAAGGCGTGGCAAGGACCTGCAGGCAGCGAGCCGTTCGCGTTTGTCGGCAAGGGTACGCAGATCTGCATTCGCACCGAGGCCATGGCGATGGTCGACGCGCCCGCCGCGGCGATGGCCGTGCTGCGGAGCCTGCGGATGCAGCGGGGGCCCTGGTGGTACTCGTACCGCTATGACACCGAAGGCCTCACGTTCAGTCGCCCGGGGGCCGACGAGGTCGTGTTTCTGCCGCGATCTCCCGCGGGTGGCGCCGCACAGGGTTGGGCGCGTGCGTGGCACGACTTTTCGCAGGCGTTTGATGCCGTGTCGTACCAGTTGCACCTGGGGCCAGCGCCCGTGCCGGGTGGTGTGGCTGAGCTGCTGATCGACGGCAAGCCTTACGTCGCCACCGAAGGCGGCCGTGTGCAAGCCGTGACGCCCGGCAAGCAATTGGCCGTGCAGCTGCGCCTGGAGCAGCCGACGACCCTGGATCCGACGGCGGCCGTCGCGTTCTCGCAAGTGCGGGTGCACCAGAACGACGTGCAGACCGACGGGCCGTGGACGATTGCGAAGAAAAACTCCTGGGGCTTCAGCGGCGGCATCTCTCCCGACGTGGACCTGCTGGCCCGCGGTTTGGACGTGACCCTGCGCCACGATTCCCCCGGCTGGTGGACCACGGGTGCGGTCGAGGCCCTGCTGGAGGTCAAGGGCGCGCCGTTTGAGCGAGTCCGCGGTCAGGTGCGCACGGTGCTGCCGCATCCGTCGCTGCAAGTGCAGGTAATCGCAAATGGAGAGGTCGCCCACACGGTTCAGGGGCAGAGCGACCTGCAGGCGTTCGATGTTCCGGCGATCGGCAACTGGCTGGCGGTGCGACTGGGCGTGTCGCAGGACCGCGAGATGTCGGAGGCGGCCGAGGCGCAGGTTCGCAACGTCGAGTGGCTGCGTCAGGGTTGGTGGTCGGCGTACAGCCCGCGCGCTGCTGGGTTCCGCGACGACCGTCCTGCACCCGGAGCTGTGCGCTTCGAACACTCGCGGGCGTGGGCGATGTTGGACCATGCGCCCCAGGGTGCCGTCGTGGTGCACCGGGAATTCGTGCAACCCCAGACCGGTGTTCGCTTTACCTACAGCTATGACCTGCCCCAAGGGCTGTACCGGGTGTTCGTGCTGCTGGACGGCAAGCCCGCGCGTTTGCTGGACGACATGGGAGCGGACGAGGTCGAGGTCGAGCTGACCGGCGAGTCCTTTACCGACTTGGGGTTGGCGTTCGTTGCCCGCGAAGACGCGCCCATCGTCGCGGAGCATGGCTTTGCCGAGGCCACGCAGATCGCGGTGCAGGGCAAGACTGGCAAGTGGACGCCCTTCAAGGACGCTGCGGTGATCGCGCCGATGATGCCGAACGACGCGGGGACGCTGGACATCGCCGACATCGCCTCAGACGCCACGGCAACGGCCGCCCAGCCCAGCGACCCCGGTGGCGGCGGCTGCACGGCAACCCCGCAGTCCACACCGGCGACGGGCGGCCTGCTGATGCTGGTGCTGCTTGGGCTGTGGGGTCTGGCGCGTCGGCGGATCGGCCGGGCGTAGCCGAATACCGGCTCAATTCACCGTAATCGTGTCCGGCAGGTCGATCTCGGTCAGCGCACGCGAGACCTTGACCGTCCCCGGCAAGCTGCCCTGCTGGGTGACGCTGAAGGTCGGCCCCTTGGCTTCCGAAGGGTACAGCGCCTCGAAGAACGCCAAGTAGAATCCAATCTTCCACTCGATGCTGGCGTCAGCGACGAACAGTCGCGCTGTCCAGTCGTGTTCACCCGCGCCGACGAACGGCAGCATGTCCCACGCCAGAGCGACCTGAGCCGTGCTGGTGATCTTCGACTTGGCCGTCACGGACTTGCCATCGACCATCAGGGTGTCGATGCCCACCATGTCGCCGTTCTTCGACGGGATGTCGGCGTGTCCGTACAGTCCGAATCCCGCCCCAGTCGGCGACGACGAGAACGCAAGCTTGCCGGTCTGCTGTTGATTGAGGTCGATCGACTCGGGCAGGTACTGCCGCCAGTACTGACCGGCGCGCTGCGTATACCACGCGGTCGGTTGCGCCCAACGCCGGGTCACGGCGACGTAGTCCAGCGGCGTCTGCAGGCTGGCCAGCACCTGGGATGCCGCCGCAAGTGCGTAGTCGAGGCGACGGACCTGCCCCAGATCGTCCAGCGTGCAATAGGACGCGACCGCCAGATCACCGTTGGACAGCAGAAACACGCGATCGCCCAAGGGATTGATGCCACCGGCAAAGGGCTGCGCGGGCACCGGCGGGGGAGCGGAGGGGTCTGCTGCCGCTGCGGCAGCCGGATCCCAGTAGGCGGCCTGATAACCGGCACCTTTCAACGCAGCGGCGTACGCGGGCAACAGCGCCGGGTCTGCCGCGGCGGCGATGACGACCGCGGATCGATAGCCACCGGTTGGCGAGCAAGGTCCGGGATCGACCGTCATGGTGCCGTCACCGGCCAGATCACCGGTGTACGCATCGCTGTTGGTGTAGGACGGCGGCGTGGACGCCGTCGACGAGCACCCAGTCGCCAGGGCCGCGCCTGCTAGCGCCAGAAAGAATAGGCCTCGCATGTCTACTACCTCGTCGGGGGGATTCGGGTTCCGGGCCGAAGGGTTCCTACCGCAACCGGGCCTCGCAGTCCAGCGAAGGACAGGGGCCGGCGGTGACTCGCCCCCCTTCGCCCAGCCGGTCCGTCGCCCCACTGCGCAATCGAGCCTTGCGGCACCGCGCCGGGAGCGGTAGCGTGCCTGCCATCGACCATGGCCGGGAGAGCCCGCCCCGCCCGGAGGAAATCCATGCAGCTGCACCTGATCCACGTTCTCGCCGTCGCCGGCTTGCTGACCGCCTGCACGTCCGAAGATCCTGTTCCGGCCAAGACGGTCCAGACGTTCTGCGCCGCGAAAGCCGCCGCGGAATGCCAGGTTGCAGCCCGCTGCGGCACCGACGTGACGGCCTGTTCCACCCAGCGCCAGACCCTGTGCGAGACCGCCGCGGCCGACGCAGCATCGTTTGGACGCGTGTTCTCGGCCACCCAGTCCGAAGCGTGCGTCGCCAAGGTGAAGGCCCTGTACGTCAAGGTGACACCGATCACGCCGACCGAGCTGGCGGCCGTGGCAGACGCTTGCGAGCGCGTCATGGCGGGCACGGTCAAGGCGCTGGAGGCCTGCCCTGCTGGCACGTATCAGTGCTCCGGAAAGTTGATTTGCGACAAGGGGTTCTGTGGCACGCCCACGGCCAAGGCCAGCGGCCAGCCCTGCGCCAACCCAGGTGACATCTGCGGGGCCGCGTTCCACTGCGCCGCCAACGCTTCAGGCCTGCCGATCTGTCAGGCCAACGTCGTCAAGGGCCAGCCCTGCAGCGCAACCGCGCAGGCGAACGGACCCGGCCCATGCCTGTCGACGTTGCGCTGCGACACCACCAGCACCTGCACCGACCGCATCGCCTCGGGCGGCGACTGTACGCCGGGCGCCGACGAATGCGTCGCGACCGCGCCGTACTGCCACCCGACGCTGAAGAAGTGCACGGCCGGCATCACGTACAGTGCGATGGAGACCGAGGCCTGCAAGCCGTTCTCCGGCAGCTGATCCTCGCCGCGGGAGCCCCTTGGAGCGCTGGGCCGAACGCACCGCGCCCAGGCAGGCGTTGGCGGGGTCCGCGACTGGGTGCATGGATCCAAGCTCAGGAGGTGCGCGTGTTTACACGGGCGGGGTCGCTTGTGTCGGCCATCGTGGTGCTGTGGATGCTGGCGGCGACCGTACACGGACTGCCGCGGGCTTGTCCGGTGCCGACGACGACTCAGGCAACCGAAGCGATCTCCGCAGGCCAGTTCGAGCGCGCCGTGCATGGCTTGGACGAGGCGGTCGATGCGCTTGTTCAAGTGCGCCGTGCGGTGGCGCTGGAGCAGACCGGCCGACTGGACGCCGCTGGCAAGACTTGGCAAGGACTGCTGAATTCGACGGGTGGCGACGTCCGCATCCGGCTCGAGCGGCGGATCAACGCGCTCGCAGAGACCGAGCTGGCACTGTCGTTGGCGGCCGCGGGCAAGCGCGGGCCTGCGGCAGAGCGGCGGCGGTCGTTGACCATCGACCTCTCGTCACAAGCGCATGGCCCGCTGTTTCCCGACTGGCTGCAGGATCCGCAGGCGCTGTCTGTCCTTCTGGGCTCGATGCCGGTTCCGCCGCTCGCCCAAGCCCAAGCCCCAGAGGTATGGCGGCGGGTGCTGGGCGGCCCCGAGGACGAAGAGGCGGTGACGGTCGTGTGGCCCAAGACCGGTGGTCCGGTGGTCGTCGGTCGGGTGTTCGTCGGCGGCGACGTGCGGCTGCGGGCTTGGGCCGTGGACGACCGCACCGGCCGACGCAAGTCAGAGCTGACCATGGGCGCGCACCCGAACGGTGAGCCCGTAAACACGCTGGGCGCCACGTCTTTTCAGGACGGCTGGGTGGCGTTCGGTACCGCTTCGGCGGCCCCCGACGGCAAGAATGCGTGGCTGCTGCATCTGGGAGGGACGCTGCGGCCGCGCTGGCAGGCGACGCTGCATGGACAGGCGGTGCTGGCGGCGACGTCGCCCAAACCTGGCGTGCTGCTGCTGGCGGGGACGGCGCCGGATGGCGGGCTGCGGCTGTGGCAGGTGGACGGCCAGGGTCAGGTGGCGTGGCAGGCGGATCGGCCTGAGCTGAAGCCCGACGCCTTGCCCACCGGGCTGCAGTGGTCGCAAGCCAAGCGGGGACGAGTCAAGCTGGAAAGCCCAACCGTCGGTGCGCTGGAGGTGGTCTCGGCAAAGGATGGATTGCAGATCAAGGTGTTGCAGACTCCGCAGCGGTGGCGAGCGGCGCGCCTTCCTGCCCGGCCGCCAGCGCTGGCCAAGGTCGCGGGGCTGCAGGCGGTCTGGGTGCGGTCGCCCGACGGTTGGCTGGTGCTTGACGCGGTCGCGACCGACGGTTGTGCCCGCGACGTCGTGTGGCTGGGTCCGAACCGACGGTAGTGCCGCTGTCGCCCGTGCCGCCCCGGAAGCCCGCAATGCGCCTGACGATCAATAGGGCTTGACGCCCACCATGTTGCCGCCCGGACCGTAGTCGCACACCCAGACGAAGCCGCCCCATCCCAACCCGCCGATGCTGGGGCAGCTGGCCACACCGCAGCCGACCTCCAACGTCGTGCTCCAGACCAGCTGGGTGTAGTGGCCGCACATCTGGTTGGCGTCGCAAGTGTTCGTTTCGTAATGGTAAAAGGCGACTTCACTCGCCCACATGTCCGTGACCTGATCGACTGTGAGCATGGTCGAAGAGGCCGCCATGTTCTCGCCGACGTAGTACGGGTGACCCAAGCTGCGGTCGGGATTGTGCTGCCACTTGCATTGGTTGGCCCACGCCTGCGCGGTGACGGCCAGTGCCGCGTTCCACGTCAGCGACGGCAGGGGCGAGGCGGGAACGGGCTTCGAGTTGTCACGAACGAAGTTATGCCGCGCCACGATGCCGCACAGCTGTGCGCCGGGCGTCGGGTCCCCCAAGTGGTTGCACTGCCCGGTCAGCGGCTCGCACTGGTCGACCGTGCAGGCGTTGCCATCGTCACAGCTTTTCGCGTTGCTGCCCAAGCACTTGCCCCCTTGGCATTGGTCCGTCTGGGTGCACGCGTTGCCGTCATCGCAGGTCGCGGCGTCGTTGGCGGTGTGGACGCAGCCGCTGGTCGGGTCGCAAGTGTCGGTGGTGCACGGCAGCTGGTCGTCGCAGGGGATGGGCGAGCCCAAGCACTTGCTGTTCCCGCAACTGTCGTCGGTCGTACAGGCATCGCCGTCGCTGCACGCGATCGTGTTCGGGACGAACAAGCACCCGGTCGCGGGGGCGCAGGCGTCGTCGGTGCAGGGGTTGCCATCGTCGCAGGGCTTGGCGATCCCCAAGCAGGAGCCGGACTTGCAGGTGTCGTCCGCCGTGCAAGCATCGCCATCGCTGCAGGCAAGCGCGTTGGCCGCGGCCATACAGCCCGTCGCGGGGTCGCAGCCGTCGTCGGTGCACGGGTTGCCGTCATCACACACCCGCGCGCTTCCCGTGCACTTGCCGTCCTGGCAGGCGGGCACCAGACACGCGTCGCCGGTGGCGCACTCGGTGGCAAGCGTACACTCCGGCGCGGTGTCGATGGGCGCCACGTCTGCCGACGTCTCAGGCTCCCCGACATCTGAACCGACAACGACGTCGGTGCCGGCCGATTCCTCTTGCATGTCGGGAAACTCGACCTGCGGGCTTGCGGCTTCGCTGCAGCCCCACACGGCCAGCGGCCACACCACCCACAGTCCTCTCGTCCAGCTGCGCATCGCCATGGTCGCGGTCCCCCCTGAGGAACCGTGAGTCGCCCGAGAGGGGCGTTGTGTCAACTTCCAAGACCGGAAACCCGAGCCGCAGCTAGAGGCTCGACACCTTGCCGTCGGTCGCCACGGGCTCCTGACCTTTCGACTGTTTGGACCCCGGCAAATAGCGAAAGATCGACAGTCGGCGTGCGGGGTTGCCCTGTGCTTCGGCAGTGGTCGTGCCGTGTCCGCCCTTGCCGCCTGCCTTGCGCCGCTTCCAGTCCTCGTGGATCTCAAACGCAAAGTGGTCCAGGACCTCCGGATCCACCGGGTCGCCGTTCAGCGAGAGCGTCAGCGACTTCAGCCCTTCCTGCTCGGCGACGTGGAAGAACTGCGACTCCGCGATCTTGTTGGGCATGCACTCCAGCGGACCCACACTCACCACGCCGTCGATGTGCCCGCGCTGCCACTCGTAGACCGGACCACCCAGCGTCAGCACCGACTCGACCTCCAGCTTCTGCCGCAGCCAAGGCTTGGCCGCTTCCAGTGAGTCCTGCACCGTCATCCGCTTGGGCCACCCGAGGTTGGCCGCCATCGCCTCGTACAACGCCTTCTGCACCATCTGCTGCACCAGGGTCGTCGCCTTGTCGCCCAGCCCCTTGTTGCGCCCTTCGACGCCGTTCATGTAGTCGCAGTACTCGACCCACTCGTAGAAGGGGGCGAAACGACTGCGGATACCGCGCTCCTCCAGCCGGTCGATCACGAAGTCGTTGGCAAACGGGTCGCAGCGCACGTAGATCTCGCCCACCACCAACACCGACGGGATCTCGCGGTCGTCCTTGATGGCAGCGTACTCGCGAGCCGCGCCCGCCAGCACCTCGGTCACGCCGTAGAGTCGGCCACTTGCGACCTCCAGCAGCGCCTCGCCCAGACCCAGCCCCGACTTGCCGGCCGCTTGCAGCACCGCGTGCAGCTCGGTCTGGCGCCTCGCGTAGATCTCTTGCGCCGCGCCTTTGCGGGTCTCGACCGGTCGCGCGTCGTACATGCCCTCGAGCAGCAGGTCGATCGCCATCAGACCGGTGAACGCAAGGGTCGCGAACCCCGCGGGAACCCCCTTGAAATACCCTTCGGCCGACGGCGTCCACACGCGCACCCGCTCTTGCCACCCCAGCTTCTCCAACGTGATCTTGTGCAGGGTGTTGTAGACGCCAAAGCGGCAGGGCCCCGCCGAATTGGGCATGAAGAACGAGAACTTCTCATCCGAGTCGCGCGACTGTTCCAGGCGCCCCAGCAGGCTGCCCAGCGTCAGCGTCATCGGCACGCACTCCTTGCCCGACGTGTAGCGGCGCCCGAGGCGCAACGCATCCCGATCGGTGGGCGGAAGTGCCTCTGCGGGAACGCCAATTCCATTCAGGCACGCCGCCAGCGCACCCGCCCCCGGTCCCATGCGCGGGATCAACACCGTGGCCTTTTCGCGCACGACGTCGAGCATCTGCTGCCGGTCGGCTTCGATGGCGTCCAGTCTGCCGCCCGCCCCCGCCGTGCCGCCGGTCGCCAGATCTTCGTTGACGCAGTGCAGGAAGGCCTCGATGCGCGTGCGCGTGCCCGCGTCGCCCGAGTGACCGTCGGTCTCGATGATGGCGAACGGCTTGCCCTCCATCAGGTAGGCGAAAAAGTGCAGCGTGAAGCTGTCGGGCCCGCACGAGTAGTTGCTGCAGTACAGCGCGTACTGGCCCTGTGTGCGCCGAACCTGATGCGCTGCCCGCAGGTTGCGCTGTCCGTACCCCCAGAACATGTCCTGAAACACCGGCACGTCGTCGGCGACCGGATAGCAGTCGACCGGGATGGCAATCGCCCCCTGCTCGCGCAAGATCGCGGGAACGTTGGAATTCAGCACCGTGTTGTGGATGGTGTACGAGCGGCCCAGCACCACCACCGGCGTCAGGTTCTTTTCCTCGCAGAACGCTAGCGCCCGAAGCCCGAGCGTCAGGCACTCGGCGTCGAACACGCGCTGGGCCTCCAGACCCGCCGTGTGCGCCTTGCGCCACGCCTTGCCGCGCACGCCCAGCTCTTTGGCCAGCCGCTCGCAGCTCGCCAGAAACGCCGTGCTCTCCAGGTTGCCCGCGCCGATCTCGATCACGGGCGACAGCTGCCGGGGCGCGCTCGATCCCGCCATGTCCCAGCGCAGCATGTCGGGCGCCGCTTGCACGATCGGGCACACGACCGAGTTCGTCTCGTTGCCCACCCGCGGCAGGTCGCGCAGCATCGGCAGGAACAGCCAGTCGGCGCCGCCGCTCGCCATGTCGGTCGCAAGTCCGTGGAATTGCTGCATGGGAGCACAGAAGGGCACGTGCGCGTCCTCGATGCCCCGCTTCAGCATCGCCTGGGTCGCGCCCAGCCGCACCTGCAGGTCGAACCCCAGCGCGTGCAGGTAGGTGGCAAAGAACGGCAGCAGGCCCTTGAGCTGGAACTCGTCGGTCATCGCGATGGTCGGAAGTCCGCGCGGCGCCGAAAGATTCGCCACCAGTTGCTCGGTCAATTCCCTGCGCTCGCGAAACGGGTCGGGCGACCGGTCGGGCAGCTTCTTGCGCCGCGTGCCCTTGTCGTACAGCGAGCAGCCGCCGCCCCACGTAAAGCGGGCGCGCTTGTCGTCCACCACCGTCGAGAGTCGGTCGATGCGGCACTTGTTGCCGGCACCGCCGCAGCCCTGGGTGCTGTTGCAGACGAAGGTGTCCTTGCCCTCGACGCGGGCAGACAGAAAGCGTTCGGGGTCCATCGGTTGCGAATCAAGGGCGACGTAGCGCGTGGTCAGCAACGCGATGCCCAGTGCGCCGGTGGTGCCGGGGTCGGGCGGGATGATGACCTCGCAGCCGGTCTGGCGGGCGACGGCTGCGGCAAGCGCATCGGCGGCGAACGGCATGCCCTGACAGAACACGACCTGACCGACCGAGCGGCTGCCCTTCACGCGGTTGAGGTAGTTCTGCACGATCGAGTCGTAGATGCCCGCGACGATGGCGGGCCGCTCGACGCCCGCCGCCACCGCCTCGTCGATGATCTCGGCCATGAAGACGCTGCAGTGCTGACCCAGCGAAACCCCGGATTCCGCATCGAGTCCCACCTGCCCCAGCTGCACGATGTCGTCGATGCCCTGGAACTTGCGGCCCTGCTCTTCGATGAAAGAACCCGTGCCGGCGCTGCAGGCCTCGTTCATGGCGGCGTCGATCACGCGACCACCGGAAAGCCGAATGTACTTGGCGTCTTGGCCGCCGATCTCGAAGATCGTGTCGACGCGCGGATCGAAGTGCACGGCGCCTTCCGCATGGGCGGCAATCTCGTTCAGCACGTAGACCTGCTGGGCACCATAGCAGCTCGACAGCAGCGAACCCACGATTTCTCTTCCGCTTCCCGTCGCCCCCATCGCCACCACCGGCAGGTGCCCGGCGGGACCGTCGCGAAATTGCTGCATCAGGCTCTGCGCCGCGCCGACGGGGTTGCCGCCCGTGCGCAGATAGCCCTTCCACACCGTCTCGCGCGTGTGCACGTCCAGCGCCACCGTCTTGGAGCCGGTCGAGCCGATGTCGAACCCCAGCACCAGCGTGCGCCCCAAGCCCACCTCGGGCATCACTTCCGCAGGCATCCGCTTGACCTTGGCCAACGCCGCGTGCAGCCCGGGCACCCGCTCCAACGTGTCATGCACCTGGGGCGCCAGCACGTCGTTCAGCGCAGGCAGTCGCGCCTGCCGTTCCGCCGCCAGCACCGCCGCGCCCAACGCCTCGACGAACACGGCCTCTTCCGGGTCCAGATCCAGCAGCTCCATGTCCCGCCGTTCCAGGAACTTGCGAAAGTGGGCGCGCACGCGGGGAGAGCGCGCCACGCCCCCAAGCAATGCCACACGCGGCGGAGAAAGCCGTGGCTTGACCAGCACTTGCACGTTCTCGCACACGGCGTCGAACAGACCGGCCAGGATGCGCGCGCGACTCTCGCCCTTGTTGGCCAGGTGCGTCATGTCGGTCTTGAGGATGACCGGGCAGCGGCCCGAAAGCGGTGCCGGATCCGCGACATCCGCGCAAAGGTCGGTCGCCTGCTCAATCGTCAGGTCGAACCGCTCGACCAGCTGGCGCAGGAAGTTGCCCGTGCCTTGGGAACACCGTGAATTCTCGCGAAAGACGTGGTGGCCGCCGTCGCGCAGCTCGAGGACCGAGAAGCCGTGGCTGCCAATCGACACCAGCGTCGCCGGCTCGTCGCCGCACAGGTGCTGAAAGCCCAGCACTTGCGCCTGCTTGACCGGTACGCGCTGCAAGGTCGTCTGGCGGCTCAGGCGCCCCGTGACCGCCGCG
>CAJBNH010000043.1 GCA_903955385.1 uncultured Myxococcales bacterium
CACCCGACCGGCAACGCCTGCGAGACCTGCCACTCGGAAACTGCCGGTCCCGGCTTGACCATCATCGGTAGCTCTCTGCACCGCAACAAGAAGACGGATGTCTCGGTCGTGAATGGTGCGGACTGCGCGGGCTGCCACGGCCTGCCGCCGATCGAGAAGCACCCCAAGCAAACGACATGCCATCTGTGCCACGGCGCGACGGTCGGTTCGGACCAGAAGCTGCTCCCGGGCGTCAAGCACCCGACCGGTAAGCTGGATTTCGCCATCGATACCACCAAGTGCGACACCTGCCACGGCGCTCCGCCCGCCCTGCCGCACCCGCAGCAGACGAACTGCACGCCGTGTCACGCCGCGACGGTTGGCACGGACGGCAAGCTGCTGCCCGTCGGTGGCCATGCGAACGGCAAGGTCGACATGACCCTGCCGACCGCGTGCAACGCCTGCCACGGCTCGGCCGACAGCCCCGCGCCCCCGGTGGACCACAACGGCAAGACCGACCCCGCGCTGCCCACCGTCGGCGCGCACCAGGCGCACCTGAAGGGCAAGACGTACTCGAAGGGCGGCATGAAGTGCGAGACGTGCCACACCCTGTTCACCGCCGTCGATGCGCCGGGCCACTTGGACGGGTCCGCCAGCACGGTCAACTTCCCCAACGGCATCGCGACGTTCAAGGGCACCACGGCCAGCTATGCGGTCGCGACCCAGACCTGCTCCGGCGTGTATTGCCACGGCGCCACGATGGACGGCGGCAAGGTCAAGACGCCTGTGTGGACGCAGACTTCGCTCGCTTGCGACGGTTGCCACCTCAGCCCGCCGCCGCCTGAATCCGGTCACCCGGAGACCGACCCGGCGCAGGGCACCAAGGCGTGCGTCAAGTGCCACAGCAAGACCATCAACGCTGACGGCACGTTGAACGTCCAGGGCGGCTTCCACATCAACGGGGGGGTGAACTGATGAACCGCATCCTGTTCGGTGTACTGCTGGCCGCGATGTGTGGCGTCGCTGCCCCCGCGATGGCCGGCGAGGCTGGTGCGGGCGCAGAGGAAGGGGCCATCCACTTCTCTGCACGCAGCGTCACCATCGCCAACCGCGAGCTGCGACCCGGCGCGTTCAACGAGTCCGAGTTCGCACTTCCCACGTTCCAATTGCTCAGTTTCGAGGGCGAGAACCTGGGCGGCACCGGCTTCTTCGGCAACTTCTCAGGCTACACGTCGCAGCATCTGGTCAGCGATCTGGGCGAAGAGAAGGCCGGGGACCTGGTCTACGGCTATGTGGGTTGGGAGGACGCGAGCAAGAACGTGCGCGTCCTGCTCGGACGGCAGCTGGTGTTCGCGGGTGCGCCGCGGTACGTGTTTCTGGATGGCGCATCGACGATCGTTCGTCTTCCCATGGACTTGCGACTGGATGCCTACGCGGGCACAGCGGCGTTCGGCGCGTTCGAGGAGGTCTTTCAGGCCCCCACCTACGGCGGTCGGCTGGCGTGGACGCCCTGGGAATGGGGCCATATCGGCGCGTCGTTCCAGGAAGTGCGGGGTCCGGTGGCCGCTGGCGAAGGCGAAGAGACCGAAATCGGCGCGGCTCGGCGCAGCGTGGGGGTCGACTTCTCGGTGCGCAAGTTCGGTCCCATGCTGTGGACTGGGTCGTATGCCTACGATCTGCTGGGCGGCGGCACGCAAGAGGCGCGCGTCGACGGCACCTATCGCTTCAACAAGTGGCTCAGCGTCTACGGCCGCGGCGAGGTTCGCGATCCCCTGGCCTGGTTGCCCAAGACCTCGATCTTCAACGCGTTCGTCAGCCGCACCGACGGCATCGTGGGCGGCGGTTTCGACCTGCGCACCCCCGGAGCCCTCTCGGTCAACGGCGGCTATGAGCGCTTTCTGGTGGGCGACGACCAGATCGACGGCTACCGCGGCTTCATGGATTTCGCCCTGCGGATCGATGCAGACGGCCGCTATCGCACCGGCGTGACCGTGTCGCGTTTGTCGAATGGCGACAACGGCTTTACCCAAGCCCGTCTCTATGGCCGGGCCAGGGTCATCGACGGCGTCTCTGTTGCCGGCGACGTCGACACGTACTTCTTCTTCCGCGACATCCGGCAGGAGTCGAAGTCGGTCATGGGCTCGCTGTCCGTGCGCTGGGATGCCAAGCGCGGGCTCGAGGTCGGTGTGGACGGTCAGGTCTGGACCAACCCGTACTACACGTCGCAAGGCATGGGGCTGCTGACCGTGACGCTGACCGACGAGTTCTTCCGAGGACACGAGACAGTGGCCACCAAGCTGACCTGGAACAAGGTGGCCGCTGCGAAGAGCAGTGACGACGGCGAGGACGAAGACAAGGCAGAGGACAAAGCCGACTCCGAGGAGAAGTCCGACGACGCTGACAAGGCGGAAGACGGCGACAAGTCCGACGAGGGCGACAAGGCCGCTCCTGCCCCGGCCGACGACTCTGGCGGCGACAAGGACAAGGCTCCGAAGGCCGAGGACGGCGACGAGGGAGGTGCGTGATGGAAGCTCGCCGATTCATGGTCCAGGGCCGCACGCTGGCGGTCTTGATCGCCCTCGCGCTGGGTTCGACCGCCTGTTCGTGGCTGGTCGGCAGTTGGGCCGGCGCGCCCAAGCCGGCATCGACACGCGACAACATCGTGTTCTCGCACAAGTTCCACATCGAGGAGCAGTCTGCCGAGTGCGGGGCTTGCCACGAGGGCGTAGAGGAGTCCGAGAGCCTGCAGACTTCCCGCTTCCTGCCCCCCGAAGCGGCGTGCATGGAGTGCCACGAGAAGGAAGACAACTGCAAGATGTGCCACGCGAATCCGACGGCACCGCAGACCTTCGTCGACACCCGGATGCCGGGGATCCGCTTCAGCCACAAGAATCACGTCACCCGCAAGGTCCCGGAATCGGGCGAAAACGGCTGCAACGTGTGCCATAAGGGCATCGAGAAGACCGAGCGCATCTCTGACCACACCCGGCCGCCGATGTTCGCCGCTTGCGGTCAGTGCCATCGCACGACGTTCCGCAAGGACAACTGCACCACCTGCCACCTGCCCGGCACGATGCGTGAGGTCTCGCCAGAGATCTACGACCACGGCGGCGACTGGCAGAAGCGGCACGGTGCGGCGGCCAAGAGCGGCGGCGACGTCGTCTGCGGCCACTGCCACAAGCCCGACACGTGCGCCGAGTGCCACAGCCGGTCGAACATCCCGGTGCGCCCGTCGCAGCTGAACCTGAATCGCCCCGAGGCCCAATTCCACCACCGCGGCGACTACCTGACGCGGCACCCGATCGAGGCCAAGCTTGACAGCAAGGCGTGCACCACCTGCCACGAGCCGACGACCTGCACCGAGTGCCACAGCCGGATGGGCGTCGCTGCCGACAAGGGACTGGGCAAGGGCCACAACCCGCACCCGCCCGGCTTCTTGCAGCGCGGCGGGGCTTCGTTCCACGGCGACGAGGTCCGGCGCGACCCGCTGGCCTGCGCGGCGTGCCACGACCAGGGCGCAGCCTCGAACTGCGTAACCTGCCACCGCACCGGCGGTCCCGGCGGCAACCCACACCCGGGCGGCGCCGCGTACCAGTCCGGCCAGAGCAAGACAGCGCCGGCTTGTCTGCCCTGCCACAAGTAGGGCGTCGGGCACTCTCTCAAGAACCACGCGGCCTTGCCCACGTTGCCCGTTTTTCGGCACCGTCAGCAGCCGCGTCGCTTGGGTACCCGAAATCCGTCTGAATCGCCTGTCGACCGGGTGGCCACCGCCGACTGGAACTGTTGCCACAATGCCCAGTTGCTGGCCCGGTCGGTCGGGGAAGCTGGGTTATCCACAGGTGCCGAATCCCCGGCGGCGGATGCCGAAATTTCGGCACTCGCGTGCAACCCGGCTTGCCGTCTGGTAGCTTGCGCCCGGCACGGCCAGGGACCGCCGCGCAAACTTCGTCGAAAGCCGTGGCGCATCAGCGTCCGAATCCGGGGCAGCCCTCGATGCCGTCCATTCCTGACGCTCACGAGCCCGACCGGGCCCTTCCGTCGATGCTCCGCGCCGACGTCCGGACGGCTGCGATGCCGTCGGCGGTTGGTTCGGATCGTGCAGAGGAGTCGTGGCGTGCGCCGCACTTGGCGCCGTTTGACGTCATGTTCACCACCGAACAGCGCCTGGACCAGGAACTGATGGACGCCGCGGCTGATGCTGAGCCGCTGGCGGACCGCATGGCATGGCTGGTGCGGCTGCGGTGGGGCGCCATCGGTACCGTGCTGGTCGTCGTTGCTGTAGCTGCTGTTCTGCGTGTGGTCGAGACGCTGCCGCAGCTGTTGGCGACCGTCGGGCTGTTGGCGCTGGGCAACGTGATCTTCTGGCGGTGGAGCCGGTCGCTGCCCGACACGGGACCGCGTGCCGAGGCAGAGAATCTGGTCGTCGTTCAGGTGCTGTTCGACCTGACGATGCTGATGACGTTGTTGCACTTCAGCGGCGGCGCCGACAACCCGTTCGTGATGCTCTCGGTCTTCCACATGGCGATTGCGGGCCTGCTGCTGCCGCTGCACAAGGCGATGATCATCGGCTTGGGCGCGGGTTTGATGCATGGCGCGCTGGTGCTGGCCGAGGCGGTCGCGCTGCTGCCGCACCACCCGTTGAATCTGGCGGGGCACGCCGAGGCTGAGGTCACGCTGGGTGGCCCCCTGTGGCAATCGCCTTTGTTCATGCTGGGTTATCTGGTGGCGTTCGGTGTGACGGAGATTGGCGTCATCTACTTCGTGCACAACCTGGTCAAACGCATCCGCGAGGCGGAGGCACGTCGGCGAGCTCACGAGCGGGTGGCGCAGTCTCGCGAGCGGCTGGCCCGCATCGGCGGACTTGCGGCGGGCGTGGCCCACACGATTCGCAACCCCCTGCACGGCGTGATGAATTGCGTGGACATCCTGCAAGCGCAGCTGCCGCCGGACGACAAGGGTACCGCCGAAGTGCTGGACCTGATGAGCGAAGGCGTGGCCAAGATCGAGAACGTGACCAGCCGCCTGCTGGTGCTGACGCGCGAGGGGCCGGCGCAGCGGGCGGCGACCGACCTGCGGGTGCTGGTACAAGATGCCTTGCAATTCGCAAACATGCGGGCCATGGCGCGCAAGGTGCCGGTCGAAGTCGTGGCGGGGGATGTGGCCCCCTTGGACGTGGACCCCGAGCGGCTGACCGAAGCGCTGGCCAACATCATCGACAACGCCATCGACGCCTGCCGCGAAGGGGACCGGGTGACCATCCGCGTCGAAGCGTTGCGCGACCCGGCGGGCGTCCGCATCGAGGTCGAAGACACCGGCGAGGGCATCGGCGCTGACGACTTGGGCAAGGTGTTCGACCCCTTCTTCACCACCAAGCCCATCGGCGAAGGCACGGGCTTGGGCTTGGCCATCACGCGCCAGGTCGTCGAGGACCACGAGGGCGAGGTCAGCGTGACCAGCCAGCCCGGCGGGGGCACGACGGTGCGGATCGACCTGCCGCGCGCCGGGGAGCGGACCACATGAGCGAGGATGGGACCAAAGCCCTGCGCGTCTTGGTGGTCGACGACGGCCGTCTGGTGCGCGAGACCACGGTGCGTCAGCTGCGCGACGCGGGCTTTCCCGCCGACGCCGTGGACAACGGCTATCGGGCGCTGGAAGAGCTTGCTGGGGGTCTGTGGGACGTTGTGGTGTGCGACCTGCGCATGCCGGGCATCGACGGGCTGGAGCTGCTGCGCACCGTTCGCGCAAGGCACCCGGAGGTCGAGGTCATCCTGATGACGGCCTTTGGCACCGTGAAGACTGCGGTGACGGCGATGCAGGATGGCGCGGCCGACTACCTGACCAAGCCGTTCCACTTCCAGGAGCTGGAACACCGGCTGCGACGACTGCAGGAGCTGCAGGGATACCGGCGTGAAGTCAGTCACTTGCGGGCTTTGCTGGACGAGGAGGCGGACTGCGGCGGCATCCTGGGGCGCTCGCCGGGGATGCTGCAGGTGATCCAGCTGGTGCGGACGTTTGCCGAGCACACCGCGCCGGTCCTGATCACCGGAGAAACGGGCACGGGCAAGGAGCTGGTGGCGCGCGCGCTGCATGAGCAAGGTGCGCGTCGCAAAGGCCCCTTCGTCGCGATTCCGTGCGGCGCGATTCCGACCGAGCTGGCAGAGAGCGAGCTGTTCGGTCACGAGAAGGGGTCGTTCACCGGCGCGACGCGGCAGCGACAGGGCGCCTTCGAGCGCGCCAACGGCGGCACGCTGCTGCTGGACGACGTCGACGACCTGCCTTTGGGCCTGCAAGTCAAGCTGTTGCGGGCGCTGCAGGAGGGGTCGTTCCTGCGCATCGGTGGCCAACGCGAGACGACGGTCGATGTGCGGGTAGTGGCGACGTCCAAGGTCGACTTGGGCAGCGCGGTGACCAAGGGCAAGTTCCGCGACGACGTGTTCTATCGCTTGCGCGGTCTGGAGATTCGCCTGCCCCCCCTGCGAGAGCGGGGCGAAGACACGCTGCTGCTGGCCCAACACTACCTGCGCCGCTTTGCCCTGGAAGCGCGCAAGGACGAGGCGGTGCTGTCCCCCGAGGCCGCCCGGTGCCTGCGCCGCTATGCCTGGCCGGGCAACGTGCGAGAGCTGCGGCACGCGATGGAGTCAGCGGTCATCGTGTGTCCTCGCGGTTCAGTCGTCGTGATCGACCATCTGCCCGGGTACTTGCAGCAGGCGCGCGAGGAACAGCCCACGGGTGACCTGTTTACGCTGCATCTGGAAGGTCGCGAGACGATTCCATTTGCCGACGTCGTGCACCATCTGGAGGACGATCTGATCCAGTGGGCGATGCAGAAGGCGGGCGGCCAGCAGACCAAGGCCGGCGAGCTGCTGGGGCTGGCGCGGACGACCTTCCAGAGCAAGCTGGGGCGGGGCCAAGGACCGGGTTAGGCGAGCACGCTAGATGGTGGCCGCCGACTTGCGCAACCTCATGACATGCAACAGATAGCGCGCCGAGAACCGGGCGTGCACCGCCACCTCCCACACAATCCCGTCGGCAGAGCGCTCCAGCCGCATCTCGGGCAGCAGGCCTCCCGGCCCCACGACCAGCTGTTCCATCGCCTGTTGTTGCGGAACATCGGCTGGCAACACGCGATCCAGCTGGTGCTGCGGAGGCGTGACGGCGTCCTGCCAGTGGTAGGGCGAGGCGAGCAGCAGCACTCCACCCGGGGCAAGCAACGCCTCACACTGACCCAGCAGCAGCGCGGGATCCTGAACGGAATCGAGCAGGTTCAGAGCGACGACGGCCGCGAACGACTCCGGAGCAAAGGGCGGGTCCAGCGCATCGCCGCACACCAGTCGCGTGCGGGCCAGCACATGACGCACGTGCGGCGGCAGGTCGAGGGGGCGCGACTCGATGCGCGACGGCAGGCGACGCCAGGGCAACCGGACGGCCTTTCCCGCAGCCAGCGCCGCGGCATAGCCCACCAGAGCCAGATTCGCGTCCAGTGCCACCAATTCACGGTCGGGCAGGTCCAGGTACGGCAGCTCGCCTCCGGGGCCACAACCCAGCACCAGCACAGGGCCTTCCGGCAGATCGGCAGAGGCCGGTGCCCACTCCCGCACCCACGCGAGGTCCGTCACGGGCAAGGCGGGAACCGCGTACGGCCCCCAGTGTGCGGGGGCGTAGGTCGCCAGAGCAGTGGCCAGTTCCGTGCGCTGAAGGTCGTTGGTCCCCGCCAGCCAGCCGTCGATGTCCTGCAGGTTCGCCAGCAAGTCGCGTGTGGCGTGCGCCGTGCGGTGGCCCAGCTCGGGGTCGCCCCACAGGACCGGGACGCGGACGTGACCGACCGCCAGTGCCGGCCAGTGCGTGTCGCACCGCGGGCACGCAAAATCGGCGTCCAGCTCGGTACTGGAGAACACGCCCTCTCGAAAGCCGCGGCAGGCGGGACAGACCAGGCGCATCGGGGACCTCCACGGCAGCTACAGTGCCACAGCGTCACGCAACGGCACAGCCCCACGTCGACCTTGCAATCGCCCGCGCTTTCCCCCAAGTTCCGCTGCTCGACAGGGGGGACCATCGTGCGAAGTCTGCTTGTGGTGGGGGGGATGGCAGTCTGGCTGGCAGCCTGCGGCGGTCAGGATGAGGCGGCGGCCGACGCGACCAACGACACGGTGGCAAGTCCGGTGCTGTACGCCGTGGCAGGGGACGCCAACTTCGCGGTCGCGGCAAAGGGTTGGTACCGCGGCGACTTGCACTATCACACGACGCACAGCGGCGACGCACAGGAACAGGGTGGCGACGACGTGGCGACCGCGCTGGCCATCGCAGACGCCTACCGCGACCCGCTGTTTGTGAAGGCCAATCCAGACCTTGCCGGCAACGGCCTCGACTTCATCGCGATCACCGACCACCGCACCGACGCCGCGCTGTCGGACCCCGCCTTCCACCACGACCACCTGATCCTGTTGCCGGGGGAGGAGTTCGGCGGTCCCGGACACGCGGGCGTCTGGGGCCTCAAGCAGCACATTCCCCACGACCCCGCCCCGGGCAAGACCGGCAACGACGGCTACGCAGCCGGCATCGTCACCGCCCATCAGCAGGGGGCGTTGTTCTCGCTGAACCACCCGACGCAGGACGGCGGCTGGGCTTGGGACCTGCAGGGCTTTGACGGTATCGAGGTGTGGAACGGCCCGTGGTCGGCGTTCTTCGGTCCGACGTCGCCTGAGACGCTGCAAGAGACGATCACCAGCCACGCAGCCGAAAATCCGTATATCCGCGAGGCAGTTGCGGAGGCTCAGGACGAAGGAGCCAACGCGCAGGCACTGCGATTTTGGCAGCACCACCTGTCGGGCGGGATTCACGTGGCTCCGGTCGGCGGGGGTGACCGGCACATGCTGGTTCCGGCCGGACTGCCGACGACCTACGTACATCCGTCGGAGCAGGCGCTGTCCACCGGCGTGGTCGGCAAGGCTTTGGGACCTCAGGCAATTCTGGACGGGATCAAGGCCCGTCGCACGTTTGTGTCTCGGTCGCCGTTTGGTGCCCAGGTCGAGCTGGAGGCCGAGGCAGCGGACGGCAAGCGCTACGCGATGGGCTCGGACCTGCCCGGCACCGGGGCCTACCAACTGCACGTCAAGGTGGGCAGGGCGAAGGGCGGTCTGCTGCGACTGTACGGTGCACCGCTGGGCCGCAACCCGGACCAGACCTGGCCGGACCCACAGGTGCTGTTTGAAGAAGCGGTGACGGCAGACCTGATGCAGGGGCAGGTGACCTGGACGCCTCCGGCTCAGGGCGGTTGGGTGCACGCGGTGGTTCTGGAACCCCGCATCCCGGTACCGTTGCCCGACGAGGTGACACCGATCTCCGTGACGCTGAACAAGCTGCCGACAGGCAAGGCGCTGGGGGCGATGATTCAGGTTCTGCTGGCCGTGGTGGACCCGACGGTGGTGTTCGATGGTGCGGCCTGCGACCCGACCACCTGGAAGCCGTGGAAAGGGCAGTGCATGCCGGTCGACAAGACCACGTGGGCGACCTACTACATGCCCGACGGAATCGTCCGTCTGATGAGCACCTGGTTCGAGGACGGCAAGGCCACATCCTGGAGCACGGGAGCCATTAGTGCTGCATTCATCGCGCGTCCGCCCCTCCGCTAGCTGCGACACCCGACGACTTCAGCCCTAAAATATCTTGTCGCTGCCCGGTGCGAAACCCGTTACCCTGTGACGACCATCACACACCGGATCCGTCGGTGGGGAGTTGCCCCCATGTCCACGGCACCGAACCCCGCAGAGTCCCCAGACCGCGAGGCCATCTCCCGGCTTGCCGGCGGGATTGCCCACGACTTCAACAACATCGCGATGGGCATCTTTGGCTACGTGCACCTGCTGCTCGAAGCCACCCCGGAAGGTGACCCGCGACGCGACGACCTGCTGGCCATCGCAACGCTGACGCAGCGCGCCGGCTCCCTGACCGCCCAGCTGCTGGCGTTGGCTCAGGATCGGGAACTGCACCCGCAGCTGGTGGACCTGCGTACGACCTTGCAGGACGTCGAGCACCGCATTCGGCCGCTGCTGCCGCGCAAGCTGGAATTGAGCCTGAGGCTGGCGGGGTTGCCGCTGATGGTGCAGGTCGATCGCGAACAGGTCGAACAGGTGGTGGCGGCGCTGCTTCTTCGCGCGCGCGACGCGTGCGTGGGGTCGGGACGGCTGGAGGTGACGGCCGATGCTGCCGTGCTGCGGACGCTGCCCGCCAGTGCGGTGCCAGGTGCGGCGTTCCGGGCTGGCGCCTACGCAACCGTTGCCGTCTCTGACGACGGCCCCGCGCTGAGCAGGCAGCAGCGGGCGCGCCTGTTCGATCCGGCGTCGCAATCCCATGACGAACACGGGATGCCGGTCGGCCTGGGTGGCGTGCTAGGCATCGTTCA
>CAJBNH010000044.1 GCA_903955385.1 uncultured Myxococcales bacterium
CGCCTACGCCGACCTGATCGGCGCGCCGGACACCTCGGTGTTCGCCAAGGCCGCCGACTTGGCCGCCGTCGCCACCTCGGGCAACTACGCTGACCTCACGGGCGCGCCGACCCTGGCCAAGCTGGGCGCCACCTGCGGCACCGGTCTGGTCATCAAGGGTCTCAAGGCTGACGGCAGCTACGAGTGCGTGCAGTCGATGGACCCCGCCGGACTGCCCGCCGACGGCATCGATGAGCTCTCCAACGGCTTGATCTGGAACCAGTTCACCGACGTCTTCGCCTCGTCGGCCGCGCTGGCCATCCCCGACAACAACCCGATCGGCGGCTTCTCCGAGATCGTGGTCGGCGACGTGGGTCTGGCGCAGAAGCTGACGGTGTCGATCGAGCTGGCCAACTCGGACATCTCGACGGTGCAGGTCTCGCTGTATGACTCGGCCAATCAGGAGTACGTGCTGTACAACAAGGGTGGCAAGAAGGGCGACGGCATCAAAACCTCGTACCCGGACCCCACCAAGACCATCTCGGGCGACCTGACCTACTGGGTGGGCAAGAACCCCAAGGGCACCTGGCGCTTGAAGGTCATCGACACCGCGTTCCTCAACAACACCACCGACGGCCAGGTGGTCAAGTGGTCGGTCAACCTGCAGACCCTGTCGAGCAAGAAGATCCAGATCAAGGGCGACCTGATCGTGGATGGCGCGACCACCATCGGCGGCGACCTGAAGGTCACGGGCAAGATCACCAGCGGCTCGGGCGGCAGCTACTACATCGCTCCGGCCGGCGCCTCGTTCTACCGCTGGAACGTGTGGGACAACCACGACCAACAGTGGACTTGGTTCTGGAACAACGACACGTCATTCACCGGCGGCGTGAACCCTTCCAACTGGACGGACGGCAACTACCGCGCCGTGCATTTGTCCCCGGACAAGAACCTGTTGCGCACCCTGTTCAACCAGAAGGCGTGGGCCGGCCAGATGGCGATGGTGTACGCGCAGAACTACGTCATGTGGAACACCAGCACGAACGCCAGGAGCGTCGGCGCTTTGTTCCGCGTGAAGAACACGACCGCCAGCAACATCAACTGGACCGTGCGCTACTTCTACACGTCATACGGCAGCTGGGGTCAGGCGGCAGGCTGCGCGTTGAACGGCAACGAAGTGTTCCAGAGCACGAGCGACAGCTGCTATCCGGGCAACTGCTCCAACGACATCACCGTGACCATCCCGGCCAACCGGGTAAGCACCTTCGTCTGCGTCAACAGCTCCAGCCGGCCGTACAGCCCGACCACTTGGTGGATGCACTCCTCGCTGATGATGTCGTTTGGCAACAACAGCCTGAACCTGCCGGCCGGCCTGCAGTACATCGACGACCTCGACACGGCGATCGGCGGCTGGGAGCAGTAGCGAATTCGCCGCAGTTCCGGCGCCCGCGACACGACTCGGGCGCCGGAACTGCCGGCATCTCTTCCTTGCATGTCAGGGTTCTGACGGACGCGACTGGCACTTGCTGCCGGGCCTCGGGTCAGCCCGCTGCGTCTTGCTTGGCTCCACCTGCCGACCAGCGCTTCGAGGCCAGCCGGGCCAGCATCTCCGCCGCCCACAGGTCATAGCGGTCCGCCAGAATGGCCTCTCGCGCTGCCCGCACCAACTGCAGGTAAAACGCGAGGTTGTGGATCGTCAGCAGCGTTCCGGCGGTCGGCTCTCCCGCGATGAACAGGTGGCGCAGGTACGATCGACTGGTGGTCCGGCAGACCGTGCATGTGCAGTCGGGGTCCAAGGGCCCGTCGTCGTCGAAGAACTTGCGGTTCTTGATCGAGAGCTTGCCGTCGTGGGTAAAGACCATGCCGTGCCGCGCGTTGCGGCTGGGCATGACGCAGTCGAATTGGTCGATGCCGTAGCCGATGCAGTGGATCAGGTCCTCTGGCGTGCCGACGCCCATCAGGTAGCGCGCCTTGTCAGCTGGCATCTGGCGGGCGGTGTGCTCGCACGCCTGATAGGTCAGGTCGATGGTCTCGCCCACCGACAACCCGCCGATCGCAAAGCCTTCGCACGCGTCCTGGGCGCAGATCTCCTCGACGTGCTGGGTGCGCAGACCCAGATCCACGCCGCCCTGCACGATGCCGTAGAGCGCACAGTCGTCCTGCCGGCGCCGCGCGGCGATGCACCGGGTCAGCCAAGCCGTCGTGCGTCGCATCGCCGTCTGGATGGTGCGGGCGTCGGCCTGCGCCGGTGGGCATTGGTCAAACGCCATCAGGATGTCAGACCCGAACGCCTCTTGCAGTGCCACCGCCCGCTCGGGGTCCAGCACGTGGCGCGAGCCGTCCAGGTGGCTCTGAAACACGGCGCCCTGGTCGGTGACCTTGCGGATGGCCGTCAGCGAGTAGACCTGGAACCCGCCGGAATCTGTCAGGATCGGTCCCTTCCAGCCCATGAAGCGATGCAGC
>CAJBNH010000045.1 GCA_903955385.1 uncultured Myxococcales bacterium
CCCGCTGCCTCAGGCGTGCTGCTGGTCGCGTTTGGCGAGGCGACCAAGGCCGTGCGTTGGCTGATGGACGCTCCCAAGACGTACGAAGCTGTCATCGCGTTTGGTTCTGCTACGTTGTCGGACGATGCGGCCAGCCCGGTGGTGCGTCAGGCCGCCCTGCCCCAGCCGCTGACGCCGGCGAGGCTGCAGGCGGCACTGGACGCGCGATCGGGTGCGACGCTGCAAGTTCCCCCGGTCGTCAGTGCATTGCAGAAAGATGGCGTGCGTGACTACGAGCGGGTGCGACAAGGCGAGATCGTGGTGCGCGAAGCCCGCGAGGTGTGGCTAGGCGCCAGCGAAGTTCTGGAGGTCACTGAGACGACGGCGACGGTGCGGGTCACTTGCGGTGCCGGCTTCTATGTCCGTGCACTCGCAAGAGATCTTGGCGAAGACCTCGGCAGTGCCGCGCATCTGGCCGCGCTGCGCCGCACCCACGCGGGCGGGTTCGACGTGTCGCAGGCCCTCACCATCGACGCCCTTCTGCAGCTGCCGTTCGAGGCGCGACGCCCTCATCTGGTGCCGCTCGAGACACTGATGCCGCGCCTGTTGCCGACGTTTGCGATCGACCGCGACGTGGCCCGCGCGATGGTTCAGGGCAAACACCCGCAAGTGCCTGAAGATGTTGCGCTCGAGCCCGACCAGGAGGTGCTTCTGATCCTTCGCGAGGACTCAGGGCTCGTGTGCGTCGCCACCGCAATTCCCGAGGACGAGGAAGGACCGCGCCGCCTCAAGACCGTCCGTGGCTTCACTGCGGCCCAACATCTGGCCGAGCGTACCGTCGAAAGCGCCATCGAGCCGACCCCTGCCGCGGATTCAGCCGAGCCGGAGCACGGTTCGGGTTGACAGGAGGGGACGACTTCACGTATCCTTCCGCCCCCTAGAAAGGGCACCAGAACCTGAGGCGGTGCCTAGCGGAATGCCGACTTTCCAATCGGTCGGAACGCACCGCCCACCCGACGTCCAGAAGGGCGCACCAAGGAACCGATAGCACATGGCGCTTCTCGCTTTTCAAAAGGCCAACATTGTCGCCGCCCACCGCAAGCACGAGACCGACACGGGCTCGCCTGAGGTGCAGATCGGCCTGTTGACCGAGCGCATCAACTACCTGACTGAGCACTTCAAGGTCCACCTGAAGGATCACCACGGTCGCCGTGGTCTCCTGCGGATGGTCAGCGCTCGCCGTGGCCTGCTTGACTACGTCCGTCGCACGGATGTCGCTCGCTACAAGGCGATTCTGGCTACGTTCGACCTGCGCAAGTAAGTCGGCCATCCCCTCCCGCGCTCGATCTGCCATCGAGGATCCCCCGCTGCCGCGCTACCTAGCGGCGCCGGGATCGTCCGGACCCCATCTCGGTCCCCCGACGGCACTTTGAGCACCTCGCCCGCGGCGCGAGCACCAACGCCGTACCGATTCCCAAGCAGAGCAACCACTTGCGGGGTAAGTATCCCATCCCCGCGCGGAGTTTCCCAATGGCTCACGTGACAAAGTCCATCGAGTTCGGTGGCAAGACCCTGACCCTGGAGACCGGGCTGATGGCCAAGCAGGCCAACGGCGCCGTCTTCGTTTCGATTGGCGAGAGCCGCGTGCTGTGCACCGCCGTCTCGACCCTGCAGCCCAAGCCGGGCGCGGCCTTCTTCCCCCTGTCCTGCGACTACTTCGAGAAGTTCTACGCGGCCGGCCGTATCCCCGGCAGCTACTTCAAGCGCGAGGGACGCCAGAGCGAGACCGAGACGCTGAACAGCCGCATCATGGACCGCCCCTGCCGCCCCCTGTTCCCCAAGGGCTTCATGGCCGAGACCCAGGTCGGCGCGACCGTGATGTCGTTCGACAAGCTGGCCGACACCGCCGTGATGGCGGTGATTGGCGCGTCTGCTGCCCTGTCGATCTCGGACATCCCGTGGAACGGCCCGATCGCCGCCTGCCGCGTGGGCCTGATTGACGGCAAGTTCATCTGCAACCCCACCGTCGCCGAGCGCGCGGTCAGCGACCTGGACGTGTTCGCGGTCGTCGGCGCCGAGGGCCTCGTGATGGTCGAAGGCGGCGCGAAGTTCGTGTCCGAGCAGGTCATGATCGACGCGCTGCTGTTCGCCGACGAGCAGTGCCGTCCGATCATCAAGTTCCAGCAGGACTTCCAGGCTGAGGTCGGCAAGCCCAAGGCGGTGTTCATCTCCCCCGAGGTCGACCAGACGCTGGTCGAGGCGTGCCGCGCCGTCGCTTACGACAAGATGAAGGTCGCGGTCGTCATCCCCGTGAAGCAGGAGCGCTACGCCGCCGTCTCGAAGGTCAAGTCCGAGGCCGTCGCCGCGCTGGCCGAGCAGTTCCCGAATCGATACGAGGACATCAAGGAAATCGTCAGCGGCTTCAAGTCCGAGATTTGCCGTGACCAGATCGTCGAGACCCGCACCCGTCTCGACGGCCGCAAGCTGGACGAGGTTCGCAAGATCACCATCCAGACTGGCGTTCTGCCCCGCGCGCACGGCTCGGCGCTGTTCACGCGCGGCGAGACGCAGGGCCTGATCGCCCTGACACTCGGCACCGGCCACGACGAGCAGCGCATCGAAACCCTGACCGGGATGGAAGTGCGCCGCTTCATGCTGCACTACAACTTCCCTCCCTTCTCGACGGGCGAGGTCAAGCCCCTGCGCGGCCCCGGCCGTCGCGAGATCGGTCACGGCGCCCTGGCTGAGCGCGGCATCCGCCCCGCCCTGCCCTCGTTCGAGATGTTCCCCTACACGCTGCGCTCGGTCTCCGAGATCCTCGAGTCGAACGGCTCGTCGTCGATGGCGACGGTCTGCGGCACCAGCCTTGCGCTGATGGACGCGGGCGTTCCGATCTCGGGCGCCGTCGCCGGCATCGCGATGGGCCTGATTCAGAAGGGCGACCAGGTTCGCGTGCTCAGCGACATCCTCGGCGACGAAGACGCGTTCGGCGACATGGACTTCAAGGTCGTCGGCAGCGCCGAGGGCATCAGCGCCCTGCAGATGGACATCAAGGTGACGGGTCTGTCGCGCGCCATCCTCGAAGAGGCGCTGGGTCAGGCCAAGCAGGGCCGCCTGCACATCCTGGGCGAGATGGCCAAGGCCCTGCCGCGCGAGCGGGCGGAGCTGTCGACCTACGCACCGCGGATCTTCACGATCCTCATCAACCCCGAGCGCATCAAGGACCTCATCGGCCCCGGCGGCAAGAACATCAAGTCGATCGTCGCCACGACGGGCGCCCAGGTGGACGTCGAAGAGGACGGCACCGTGCGCGTCGCCGCGACCGACAACGAAGTGGCCGAGGCTGCCATCGCGATGGTCCGCGCCTTCACGTCCGAGGCCGAGGTCGGCAAGGATTACGACGGCGTGGTCACCCGCGTCGCCGAGTTCGGCGCCTTCGTGCGCATCATGCCGGGTACCGAAGGCTTGGTGCACGTCTCCGAGCTGTCCGAAGAGCGCGTCGAGAGCGTCGATTCGTTCTGCAAGGTCGGCGACGCCATGAAGGTGCGCGTCGTCAACGTCGACCGCATGGGCAAGGTCCGCCTGTCCCGCCGCGAGGCCTTGGGCGGCGCGCCGCGCCCGATCCCCAGCCGCGACGGCGGCGACCGTGGCCGCGGCCCGCGCCGTGACGGCGACCGCGACCGTGGCCCGCGCCGCGATGGCGGTGGCGGTGGCGGTGGCGGTGGCGGTGGCGACCGTGGCGG
>CAJBNH010000046.1 GCA_903955385.1 uncultured Myxococcales bacterium
ACGCCGGTGGCGACCCACGCAGGTGCGGCCGACCGAATCTGTTCGGCCGCTCAGATGCCCGCGTCGTCCAACGGTACGAGCGGCCTGCGTGTGAAAAGGGTCAGGTCATCAACCATTCCCTATTCCCCGGCAGGGGAAATGCTCCTGACCGATCCCCTCATTTGAGCAGTCACCACCAACATGGGGCAACTGGCTGAACCGAAGGGATCTTGCGCGCGGAGATCGACGAGATCAAGCTCCGCGGCATGAAGAAGCTCGCCCGTCCCGTCGCCCCTGTCCCCAGCGCCTTCAAGGCCTCGGATGTCCAAGCCTTCGTCGACGACCTGTTTGGCGACGACCTGCACGCCAAACGGGTGCGGTCGTTGTCCGACGGCACCTTGGGCACCCTGCACGCCGGCGCGCTCGGCATCCACGCCATCGGGCGGGGCCTGGCCGCAGCGCGCGGCCTGCTGACCAAGCACGCGGTCAAGCAGACCGACCGGCTGGTCGGCAACAGCGGCATTCCGGTTTGGGAGCTGTTTTCGCGGTGGGTGCCGTTCGTGGTCGGGCAGCGCAGCGAGTTGCGTGTGAACCTGGACTGGACCGAGTTCGACAAGGACGGCCACTCGATGCTGGTCGTGTCGGCGCAGACCAACCACGGCCGGGCCACGCCGCTGCTGTGGAAGACGTTCGACACCAGGACGCTCAAGGGCAGGCGCAACGACTACGAGGACGAGGTGCTGGTCCGTCTGCGCGAGGTCATTCCGCGCGATGTGGCGCTGACGGTGGTGGCCGACCGCGGGTTTGCCGACACCAAGCTCTTCAAGTTCCTGGCGGACCTGGGTTTCGGTTACGTCATCCGCTTGCGGTCGAGCATCCACGTGACCGACCAGACCGGCACGACCAAGGACGCCAAGGACTGGGTGGGGCCTGGCGGCCGGCTGCGGATTCTGCGCGGCGCGCTGGTGACCGCGCAGCAGGTGCCGGTGCCGACGGTGGTGTGCGTGCAGGACAAGGAGATGAAGGACGCCTGGTGCATCGTCTCGAGCGACCCCAAGCTGGCCGGACGCGACATCAAGGCGCTGTACGGCAAGCGCTTCAGCATCGAGGAGATGTTCCGCGACCAGAAGGACATACGCTTCGGCCTGGGCCTGGGCTGGCGGATCGTGGGGGACCCCGGGCGGCGGGACCGGCTGATGCTCATCGCGGCGCTAGCGCAGGCGCTGCTCACGCTGTTGGGCGCGGCGGGCGAGAGCCTCGGGTTTGACCGGATGCTCAAGACGAACACCGTCAAGACCCGGACCATTTCGCTCTTCCGCCAGGGGCTGATGTGGTACGAACTGATCCCGATGATGCCCGAGGAGCGGCTGCGAGCGCTGGTGACCCGATTCGGCGAACTCCTTGAAGAGCAGGCTATTTTTCAGCAGGTTCTGGGGGTCATATGAGGGGATGGGTCAGGAAATGCTCACGTAAAATACCAGCTCCTCTCTTCCCAATCGGCGCCGCGAGGCGAGTTGTCACCCGACCACCGGGCAAAGGCCCGCGTCACCCCTGCGGATCCGAACACACAGGGGTCGCCGCCTCCGGCAGGGCGCACGCCGTCAATCCACCGCCCTCGGGCGCGCCTGGCGTCGCAGCCGGCAGACACGCGCGCTGGCCCACGCACTCGCTGTCGCCCGACACGACGGTGCACGGCGTCGACGTTTGCTGCTGATTGGCCAGCTCGCTGCAGGTGCACATCCCGCCATCCTTGACCACGCATTGCATGGA
>CAJBNH010000047.1 GCA_903955385.1 uncultured Myxococcales bacterium
GAAGTGACCGTTCTGCCCGCCGACGGCGGCTGGAGTGCGGTGCTGCGCGTGCCGTGCGGCGAGGGCGAGGAGGCGCTGGCCCTCGATCTGATCGAGCGCGAGGGCCTGATCGTGCATCCCGGCTATTTCTTTGACTTTCCAAGTGAGGGTTGGCTCGTCGTGGGCCTGCTGCTACCCACCGACGTCTTCGCGGACGCCCTGCACCGCCTGGCGCACCATGTGCTGCAAGAGGCAGGAACGGAGGCGTGAACTCGCTGTCAGCGCGACCGCGTGCGGCCCTGTGCGGGTCCAGGCTCCCCATCCAATGACCTGAACGGAATCGCCCCTTGCTGAATGGGTGCGGCAACCCTAGATTGGTACCTACGGGTCGCTCTCTGGAGCCACTCGGTCTATCCGCCCAGCACCGGTGGGGCAACCGGCTGCAGACGGGTCAGGAGGCGTGTCATGCGTACGACGATTTTCACGACCACGAGCGGACTTGCCACGGCCGGACTGGCGCTTGCGCTGTTGGCCTCGGCGTGCTCTGGTCAAACAACGCCGCCGGGCTCGACGTGGGTGCCCGACATCGTCGTCGCCAAGCCGGACACCACCGTGCCGCCGCAAGACATCGACGACGACTCGGACGCGGTCACGCCCGACGTCACGCAGCCCGACGATACCGCAACGGTCGACGACTCCCTTGCCACCGACGACACCACCGTGCCCCCGGTCGACGTCGAGCAACCTGATGCAGACACGACCCAGGTCGATACCGACATCCTGCAGCCCGACACGGACGCCGACATCGACGTCGTCAAGCCCGATGCCGACGTCGACACCGGCCCGGGCAAGTGCGTCGACGAGGATGGCGACGGCTTTGGCAAATTCTGCGTCGCTGGACTGGACTGCGACGACGCCAATCCGAACTTCGCGAAGGCCTGCCCGAACTGCAACGACGGCAACGTCCCCGGTTGCGCCTGCAAGGGCATCGCGGCTCCCTGCTACTCGGGCGACGCCAACTGGGTCGGCAAGGGCATCTGCAAGGCCGGCGTCCAGCCGTGCAAGGACGGCTTCTGGGGGGCCTGCAACGGCGAGACGATGCCGGAGAATGAGGCCTGCGACAACTTGGACAACGACTGCGACGGCCAGACCGACGAAGGCGTGAAGTCGTCTTGCGGCACCTGCGACATGTCGTGCAGCCAGCAGGCGATCGGCGCCAACACCGGCAACGCGTTCCAGCTGAACTCTGAGAACTCGACCGGCGTGGGTCTGGACGCAAACGGCTGGATCGTCATCGATCAGGCAAAAATCAGTCTGAATCTGAAGTTCCTGTGGGCGTCGAACTCGCCGCAGAATTCCGTGTCCAAGGTCGACTGCAAGACCGGCGCTGAAGTTGGTCGGTACTACGTGTGCAGCGATCCGTCGCGCACGTCGGTCGACCTGATGGGCAACGTCTGGGTCGCCTGCCGCGGCGATGGCCGGGTCGCCAAGATCATGGCCGAGAAGCAAAACTGCATCGACAAGAACGGCAACGGCGTCATCGAGACCTCCGAAGACAAGAACGGCAGCAAGACCATCACCCCCGACGAGATGGTGGGCGGCGGCGGCGCCGACGAGTGCGTGAAGTTCATGACCCCTTCGTACGGCGGTGGCCCGGCGCGCGCTGCGGGCGTGGACAAGGAAAACCACGTCTGGATCGGCTATTACAGCTCCGGCACGCTGGCACGTCTGGAGCCTGAGAACGGCAACAAGGTCGACGGCATCGCGTGCGGCGGCAACCCGTATGGCCTCGTCATCGACCAGAAGGGCATCATTTGGGTTCAGGGCGGCAGCTTGATCCGCGTCGACCCGGTCTCCAAGGCCGTCACGACCCACGGTTCCGCTCCCGGCGGCCAATACGGCATCAACGTCGACAAGTTTGGCAAGATCTGGATCGGCAGCTACGGCTCAGGTGCGTCGCGCTATGACCCGTTGACCGGCCAGTGGGCGACGGTTGCCGGCGTCAAGCAGGCCAGCGGCATCGCGAGCTCGAACGACGGCTTCGTCTACACGGCGAACGACGGCTGCAGCTGCATCACCAAGATCGACGCCCAGACCATGCAGAAGGTCGGCGAAGTGCCCATCGGCGGCAGCCCGCACGGCATCGCCCTGGACTACGACGGCTTCGTGTGGGGCGTGAACTGGGGCGGCCACACGGTGTCCAAGGTCGACCCCAAGGCGATGGTCATGGTCGGCGACTATCCGGTCGGCAACAATCCGTACACGTACTCGGACATGACCGGCTACACGCTGAACTATTTCACGGCGCCCAAGGGTCAGTACGTCGCGACCTTCTTCGGCGGCACCACGGCCAATCCCATCATGGTCGGGACGCACAAGGTGAAGTGGCAGACGATTGCCGTGGACGCAGAATTGCCTGAAAAGACGGCGATCAAGGTCCGCTTCCGCACCGGCAACACGATGGCCGAGCTCGAAGTTGCCAAGTGGTCCGAGCAGGTGGCGTTCCCGCCCGCCGTGTTCCCGTTCGACGTGACCAAGTACCCGGAGGCTGAGGGTCTGCTGCTGCAGCTCGAATTGCAGCTCGTCAGCTCAGAGAAGGGCTACTCGCCGGCCGTGAAGTCGGTCACCGCGACGTCGAAAGTCGAGTAATTACCGACCGCTTGCATCCAGCCCTGCCCTCAAGCAAATTGCAGCGACCGGCCACCCGCGGACCGGCCCACGCAGCCCATGCCCTTCTCGCTCAACACCCGCGCAATCGACAACACGCGGCGCCGCGCCGTCGACACCGCCCGCAGCCTGCTTGGCCGCGCCAGCCGGGATCCGTGGGGGCGTCTGGCGGTCAACGCAGCGGTGGTCCTTGTCTGTGCAAACAGCTATCTGTGGCTGAACAACCACCTGGTGCCACGGTTCGACTTCACTTGGCCGGCGGTGGACAACGCGATTCCGTTCCTGCCGTGGACGCTGGTCATCTATTGCAGCTATTACGCGATGTTGTTCGCGGCAGCATGGACAGCGCCGCCCCGGGACTTCCTGAAGCTGATGCTCGCGATGCTGCTGGCCAGCGCGGTGGCGTATGCGTCGTTCATCCTGTTCACGGCGCACGTGACACGGCCCGATCCCTCTGCGTTACCATCCCCGTTTTATCGCTATGTCTTCAGCGAGTTCTACAAGATCGACGCACCCGGCAACACGATGCCGAGCTTGCATGTGACGTTGTCGATGGTGATCGGCCTGCGCCTGCGACTGCTGAAGCACGGCAAGTGGTGGTTGGCGTGGGCGTTGCTCGTCTCCCTGTCGACCCTGACGACGCGCCAGCACGTGGTGATCGATGTCGTGGCCGGCTTCGCGGTGGCTGGATGGGTGTACCGTCAGCTGTTTGGGCCCATCTTCGCGAACCGCGCCGCCCAAGACGCCCCCCGCGGACGCTGAGGCTTGACCCGACGCCCATCATCGCTTGGAGGCAAACGCCCGCGTGACCGACCTTTTGCTGCTTTGGGAGTGGGAACACGACCTGCCATTCGTCCAGCGTGTACTGGCCGAGGCTGAGGCGGCCGGCGTGCGCGCTGCGGCCGTCGGACCTGCCGAGATGGCGCGCCACCTGCACGATCTGTCGATGTCGCCTGAGTTTCCCGCCGTGGTGGTGGACCGCGCCTCGGATGCGCTGCCTGAGGCCGCCGCGCTTTGCCTGCTGGCCCGAGGTCATCGGTCGCTTGTAGTGAACGACCCGGAACGCACCGTCGCCGCTGCGGACAAGGCCCGGATGCACCTTGCCCTGATGTCGGTCGGCCTGCACGTGCCATGGACCATCCTGCTGCCGCCCTGTGCCAACGGCGAACCGGTGGACCTGGACCACTTGCACCACGTCGGCCAGCCGTTCGTGCTGAAGCCCGCGCATGGCGGTGGCGGCGTGGGCGTGGTGCGCGAGGCCTGGACGCACGAGGACATCCAGACGGCACGGGCGCAGGACGCTGAGGACGGCTACCTGCTGCAAGAACGTATTGACCCCATGGACTTGGACGGCACTCCGGCTTGGTTCCGCGTGCTGTACTGCCTCGGTGACGTCCACCCGTGCTTCTGGCACCCCGACACGTTCCGCTATCGCCAATTGACCGACGACGAGAAGCGCACCGACTGGGGACGCGAGATCGATCGCGTGACGACGCTGACTGCACATGTCTCTGGCATGACGATGTTTTCGACGGAGCTTGCCCTGACGGCTGCCGGTCGTCTGGTCGTCGTGGACTACGTCAACGACATGTGCGACCTGCGGCGGGCCAGCTTGACGCCGGACGGAGTGCCGGACTCGATGGTCGACGCCATGGCCGCGCGGCTGGTCGCGCGAGCGGCGCGGGGCTAGACACAGACGCGGGTTCACTTGCGCATCGGAGGAGCTACGGAAGAACGCCAAGCCAGAATCGCCGCGCTGAACGGTCGTCCGCACGACTACCGCTACCTCACGTTCCTGCCCGATGCGGCGGGGCGCGACGAGCAGCGCTGGCCCTTGGTGATCTTTCTGCATGGCTCGGGAGAGCGCGGCACCAACCTGGCGCTGGTCAAGCGGCACGGCATCCCGCGTTTGATCCATGAAGGCAAGCAGTTCCCGTTTGTCGTGGTCGCGCCGCAGTGCCCGCCGTCCGAGTGGTGGTCGCTCGACGCTCTCGACGCCCTGTACGACGAGGTGCTCGCGAAGCTGCCCGTGGACCCCGACCGCGTCATCCTGACGGGCCTGAGCATGGGCGCCTACGCGACGTGGGGGCTTGCGCTGCGCCATCCACAGCGCTTTGCCGCGGTGGCGCCGGTCTGCGGCGGGGGAAACGCCAAGCAGGCCAAGCGGTTGCGCGATGTGCCGGTGTGGACCTTTCACGGCGCACGGGACGACGCAGTGCCGTTGGCCGAAACCGAGGCGATGGTGACGGCGCTGCAGAAGCACGGTGCCAACGTCCGCTTCACCGTGTACCCGGATCTTGGCCACGACTCGTGGAGCCGGGCCTACGCAACCGCTGAACTTTACGAGTGGATGTTGCGTCAGCGGCGCAAAGCACCCTGATCAGGGCTGGCTGGCCAGCGGCTTGGCTTCGGCAGTGGCGGGCGTCGGCGACGGATAGATCAGGACCTTCGCTCGCTTCTGACCAAACGCGGCAAGCTCGCCGGCCCACGTCGCCTCGATCTCTGCGACGGACTTGCCCTCGTCGATCAGCCGCAGCACCTCGTCGTTGCCCCATACCCGCCCGAAACGCTTGCGGTCCTTCACCGTCAGCTGGTCGGGATGCAGCTTCTTCAGCGTCACCAGAATCGTCAGCGCCGTCCGCAGCGGCGCCAGCTCGCGCGGGTCCTGCAACAACACCTGCACACCGTGGGTCACCTTGTTGGCGAACTGACCGCGGCGGGGCAGGAACGTCATGGGGCGAAAGCGCAGACCGGGCAGCTTCTCAGCCTCCAGCGCAGCAGCGAACGCCTTGGGCTCGATCCAGGGCGCGCCGATCAGCTCGAAAGGCATCGACATGCCGCCGCCTTCGTTCACGTTGGGTCCCGAGCCGCCCACCATGCCCGTCGCCACGTACAAGTGGGCGTTGAGCGGGTGCGGAATGCCCGGCGAGGTCGGGATCCAATGCAACCCCGTGTCCTCCCAGACCATGTCGCGTCGCCAGCCCTGCATCGGCACCACCGTGAGGTCACACGCGATGTTCAGCTCGGACTTGTAGAACTGGGCCATCTCGCCCACGGTCATGCCGTGCGTGACGGGCAGCGGCCCCCAGCCGATCAGGCTCTTGTACTTCGGCAGCCGGATCGGCCCCTCGAACTGCAGGCCACCGCGCGGGTTCGGGCGGTCCAGCACCAGCAGCGGCTTCTTGAATTCGGCGCACGCGCGCATCACCTGACCCAGCGTCGTGACGTAGGTGTAGGTGCGCGAGCCGATGTCCTGCAGGTCGAAAATGACCACGTCGACGCGGTCCAGCGACTCGACCGACGGCCCGCGGGTGAACAACCCTTCGATGGGAAGGCCGGTTTCGGGGTCCAGCCCCGACTCGCCGCTGTTGCCGTTGTGCAGCGCGCCCGCGATGCCATGCTCGGGTGCGTAGAGCTGCGTGACCTGCCACCGGGAGTCGCCGCGCAGGCGCTCCAGCGTGGTGACGAGGTTGCCGTCGACCGCCGCAGAGTTGGTAACGATCCCAAGACGCTTGCCCTCGATCAGCGCGGTCTTCTGCCCCAACAGCACGTCGACGCCCAGTGTGACCACGGGTTTGGGCGGGGCAGCCAGGGCGGGGCAGGCGTACAGCAGGGTAGCGAGGAGGAACAGGCAGCAGCGTCGTGTCATCGGGACTCCGGTCGGGGGGCTCGGTGGCAGGCGACAGAACATCGCCAAGGCCGATGGTAGGCACGGGGTCGGGTTCGAGGTCAACCGGTATCCCGTCGGTTCGACCTGCGGCTGAGCTTGCCGCACGGGCCTCAGGTGCTACTGTTCAGACCTCCCTGCCGCGATGGGACCATGCCGACCGAGACCGCTCCGCCCACCGTCACCACGCCCCCGGAACCCCAGGTTCCCGTGGGACAGCCACGTCCGGCAAAGAAGGCCGCGGGCACACGCAAGTGGCTGCGATGGCTGCGTTTTGTCCTGACGACGCTGCTGCTGGTGCTCGTGATCGCGGCGGGGGTGGTGGCGACCCATCTGGGGGCACCGTGGGTGCGCGGGCCGGTGCGCGGCTTGGTCTTCGAGATGACCGGCGTGCATGTGGACTACGCCGATGCGTCGCTGGGCGCCTCGAGCTTCGAGTTGCGCGACCTGACGGTGCCTTCCCTGCCGCCCGACGCCGATCTGGCGCCGCAGCTGCTGCGCATTCAACGCATCACGGCGACCTGGCGGTGGGGCGACCTGCTGACGGGCGACTGGCGGCTGACGACGCTGACGGTACAGGAGCCGGCCCTGCACGTGGTCGTCGACACCCAGTGGGGCGACTCGCTGTCGCGACTGCTGGCGTCGCTGCCGGAACCGGACCAGCCGCCAGTGCCTTTGTCCAAGACTCTTGACGACTTGCGCGACGGCACGGCCATGGCGGTCGACGCGCTGCGCGTGCGCGGGCTGCGCGCGCGCGTGTCGCTGCGGCTGCCGACCGGCGGGACGCGAGAGCTGGCGCTGGGCGAGGTGCAGCTGGACGGTCAGGTGCAGCTGGGCGCGCCGAAGCTGGTGGCCAACCTCCACGGTGCGCCGGATGCCAAGGGGCTGTCGCTGACGATGCTCCAGGGCGGCCGACCAGCTCTCGTCCCGCCAGAGCCCCCGTCCCAAACGCAGTCGGTGGCGACCCTGCGCGCGCTGCAGCACCTGTGGACGCATGGCGGTCGGCTGCCACTGGCGTTCGCGCTGGACGTCGAGCTGCCGACGGCCGACTCGGCACTGGTGAAGGTGGGGCTGTCGCGCAAGGATTCCCGCAGTCCTCTTCTGGACTTGCAGGCACGAGCAACCTTTCAGCCCGGTCGCCAGCAGGTCACGGCGGTGCTGGAGCAGTTCGGCCTGCTGGGTGAAACGGTGGTCGCCACGGGGCGTGCGGTGCTGCCCGACGCAGGTCCGGGGCCCACGGTCGAGTCGGCAGAGGCACGGCTGCGGCTCGACCCTCTGCTGGCCTTGGTTCCCGCGGAGCTTGCGACGGCGGTGGGCCGGGGGTGGAGTGCGCTGGCCCGCCTGAAGAACCTGCGCATGGCCGAGAACCCGCTGGCCAGCCAGTTGGGGGGCCTGTTGCTGCAGCTGGACGGCGACGCGCTGGAGGTCAAGCGAGGCACCCAGACCGCGCGGTTGCAGGGGATGCACGTCGAGGTTCGGGTCGACCCGGTCGGTGCGACGATGCAAGGCCCGGAGACGCGCTTGCGACTGCGGGTGGTCGCACCCATCGGTCGATTGTCCGCAGCGGACTCGGCGACGGGAAAGCGGGTCGAGATTCAGGGGCTGGACGCGGGCTTGGACACGACGGCGGCGGCGGCGACTGAGGCGCTGCGACAGGCCGCCGGCGGTGTGGTGCCGGGGCTGGGCGCGCTGGTCGGTCTGGACATCGCTGGTCACCTGAAGTGGGCCAAGCTGGAGGCGGTGGCGGCGGCCGGAGAAGTCACGGCGACCCAGGCGGGGCTGGAAGCGACCGCGCAGGTGGGGCCACAGGGTACGCAAGTGCGGGTGCGGATGCCGATGCGCGAGCTCGCCGCGACCGTGGCGGCCGGAAGCGTGCGCTTGACCGGCTGGCAGGCGCGGCTGGATGCGTCGGGGCCGGCGGTGCTGGGCGCTGGAGTTCCGCAGGCTGGAAACTTCAAGCTGGACGCTGGCTTGGACGTCCAGGGCATCGAAGCGGCGGCCGATGGCGTGGCGGGAGCGCTGAGTGACGTGGTCCTGTCGCTGAAGACGCCGGGTCTGCACGCGCAGTGGACCGAGCCGTGGCAAGTCGGCGGCTCCCTGTCGCTGGAGGCCAAGGCCGCGTCGGCAAGGGTGGGCGGTGGTCCGGCGCTGCGGGGCCTGCGCGCTTGGGCGGAAGTCGAGAAGTTCCAAGTGGATCCGCGTGATCCGGGTCAGGCGACCGCGCTGCTGCGGGCGGGATTGCAGGCTGGTGGCAGTGAGGGCAAGGCGCGTCTGGACCGCACCCCCGATCGGCTGGACTGGCAGGTGGATGCTACCGGTCAGGCCTTGGGCGAGCTGCTGGCGGCGCTGCCCCTTCCACCGGACCTGCGCTCGCTGGCCGAGTGGGGACGGCTGGGGTTCGCCGTGCGCAGTCAGGGTCAGGCCAAAACGCCGGGCGGGCAGCTGGGGGCCGTGAAGCAGGACACGACGGTGGAGGTTCGGCAACTGTGGACGCGGCAGGCGGGGCTGGCGGTCGGCTTTCCGCAGGCAACGCTGCGGCTGCAGAGCGAGGGCGTCGGCCTGGACCAGGAACTGCAGGTGACCGGCACGGTTGCGTCGCCTCGGGTCGGTCGGTGGACGGGTGCCTCCCGCAACGACGTGGTGGCGCGGGTGCGGTACCAGCCGACAGAGGGCAAGGTCGCGGCAAGCGGCAAGCTGTCGTCTCCCAGCGGTCCCAACCTGGCCTTCGACGTGAAAATGGCGCCGGGACAGGGAGATGCGCTGGACTACGCCGCAACGGCCGACGCAAGCGCGCTGGCGGGGATGCTGCGGCTGCTGCCGGCCGACGTGCGGGATGCGGTGGGCCTGGACGCGCGCAAGCTGACCGCGAAGGTGACGGCCTCGGGCTCACTGCCCGGCGGAGCGGCGCTGCTGCGGGGCGACGCGGGGGCGCTGGTGGGGGCCAAGGGTACGCACCGGGTCCTGCTGGATGTCCGCGGCGTGCGCGTCGAACAGCCGGGCGTGCAAGTGGATCTGCCCAGCGTGCAGGTCGAAGTCTACGCCTCGCTGGGGGCATCCGGCGTGTCGGCAGACGTACGGGTGACGGCGGACGAGCTGCGGGCGGACGCGGGAGCGCTGCACGCCGAGCTGTGGAGCCTGAAGCAGACGCTCGCCGTGCGTGGCCCGCGATCGGACGGTTTGGGCGACCTGCACATCACGGGCGACGGCAAGGTGCGAAAACTGGTGCAGAACGCCGTGCCGCAGTGGCCCGCAGGCGAGCTGCAGTGGCGGTTCAAGGCGCGGGCAGAGGACCTGACCGCCCTGAGGCTGGAGTCGGCATCGTTCGAACAGCCGGGGGCCGGCGTGCGCGTTGACCTGCAAGGCGGCGTGGATCTGGTCCCGACGGGAAGGGTCAGGACGGTCGAGTTGGACCGCTCGTCGGCGACGGGAGAAGGCGCGGCCGTCGATGTGGCATTGGAGCCGGTGCCCGGACGCCAGAGCATCGCGCTGGGAGGAACGCTGGATCTGGACGTTGCCCGGCTGGGAGAGGCGACCCAGCTGCTGGCGGGCGTGGGCCACATCCGCGTGCCGTTCCAGATAGAGTCGGGTGATCTCAGCGTGTTCCGTCTGACCGCAGCGCTGCAATTCGACGGCGTGGACCTCTCGTTGAACCAAGGCCGCACCAAGATCGAGGGCGTGCGAGGCGACCTGCCGCTGGTCGAGGACTTCGTGATCGGCGGCGTCGAGCGTGTGCGGCTGCTGGGCGGCGGGCGCACCAACGCCTGGTCTCGGTGGCGCTATCAGGACCACCAGCCGTTCCTGACCGGCGCGCACTATCTGGGCATCCGGCGCATGCAGCACATGGGTCTGGTGCTGGGACCGCTGGCAGGCAACGCGCGCGTCGATAGAAACGTCTTGCATCTGGACCAGTTGGAGGTGTCAGCCCTGCAAGGTCAGGTCACCGGCCAGTGCATCATCGACGTCGACGGCCGGGACACCAAAGTCATGTTCCGCGGCAACGGCACGGGGTTGAAGGTGCCGGGACACGACGAGCGGCTGGACCTGCACGCTGCGATGACGTTGCTTCCCGGCCGGATGGCCGTGGCGGGGCGAATCCAGCTGCTGCGGGCTGGACGCAGCCACCTGCTGATGTTGCTGGACCTGTGGGACCCGTACCGGGAGGACACGCGCGCCAACCAGGCGAGAATGGCGCTGCAGCTCGGTCACCCACGACAGGCCTCGATGACCTTCCAGAACGGTTTCATGGACATGTCGGTCGAGCTGGGAGGCGCCGCCGGCGTGGTGTCGATCGACGAGATCCGTGGCATTCCGCTTGGCCCGCTGATGCAGAAGTACCTTGCACCGTTGATGGATCAGTTCTTCGGAGCTGCCGCCGCGACCGGTTCCGGGAGCGACAAGGAGAGCCCTTCGCCATGAACGCACGAATCGCCATGCTGCTCGCGCTGTTGCCTGCCTTGTCGGCCACCGCTTGCATCCACGCGCCGGACGTCGTCATCGTCGACCGCCGCACCGCACTGGAGCAACAGGCCGGTGGTCGCTATGGCGCGCTGGAGGAGGAGCTGGAGCAGCAGGGTGTCAACGCGCGACCGGAGCCCTTCACCAGTGGACAGCTGGCCGCCTCGGGGTGGAAGACGGGAGAAGACGGGCAGGCGCTGGCCTCCCTGTACAACGAGCTCTCGGCAGACGCAGACCGCATTGACCAGCTGCTGGTGCGGCGGTGTGTGGGTGAGGCGCTGGCCGGCACGCTGGCCGAGACGCGCGAGCCGTGCTCTGGCGGTGTGGACCCTGAGAGCGTGGGCACCCTGGTCGAGCGAGCCAACCGCAACCGACGGCAAGTGTGGCTTTACATCCAAGCGCGCAACCCCTCGACAAGCCTGGAGGATGTGCAGGCTGCGTGGCGTGAACGGCACCTGACGGATCTGGTGTGCGGCGGCCATCTGCAAGCCGACGACGGCAAGTGGACGGTGAAGCCATGCGACTGACGGCCCGAGCAGGCGCGTGGTGCGCGGCGACGGCGATGCTGCTGTCGGCGGGTGCGGCACGTGCAGCGGACCCCGAGCCGGGCATCCTGCGGTCGCTGGTGCGACTGACGGCGGGAGCCTCGGACCAGTTCCTGGGAGCGCTGTCGCCCGACGGTAATACGCTGTATTACGTCAGCAACCGCAACGCAACTACCCAAGTTTTCTCGCAAAAGACGCGCGGCGGTGTGGCAGGGCTGCTGTTCGACGATGGCGCCGATGTGTCGTTTCCGCGGCCCAGCCCGGATGGCAAGACGCTGCTGTACATCTCGACCCGCGATGACGCGACCGGCGACGCGTGCCTGCGCGACCTGCAGACGGGAGACGCACGCTGCCTGACGGGCCCTGAGACGGCCGACCAGCACGCCTTCTGGTTCCCCGACGGCCAGTCGGTCGGCGTCGTGCGGCGAACCGGGCTGAACGCGGACCTGGAGTTGGTGCGGATCGAGGTCGCCAGCGGGCGCAAGCAGTTGTTGCTGCAGCGCAATCTGTCGACGCCCGCTGGATCGCCCGACGGCAAGTGGCTGGTGTACGTGCCGCTGGAGCGCGCGTCGCAGGACGTCGGCGTCAGCTTCTCGATGCGCTTGGGCAAGGGGCTGGCACTGGCGCGGTCCGACGGCAAGCAGGTGGGCGAGGTCCGCTTCGATCTGCCTGGCGTCACCGGGTTTCCTGCGTTCGCGCCCGATGGCCGCTACCTGTACTTCGCCCAGCACTTGAGCGACACCAACTTCGACGGCCGCATTGACGGTGACGACAACGCCGTGGTGTTCCGGGTGCCGTTCGCGCCCGACGCCGACCCGCCCATCGACCCCGCGGCGACCGAGCAACTGACCAGCGCCCTGTGGAACTGCCAGTACCCCGCGCCTGGACGAGACCGGCTGGTCGTGACGTGCCACGCCGACGGCTCGCTGGACCTGTACAGCCTGCCGCCGGACGGTGCGCTGGCGTCCGGTCTGCCGGCCGACAAGCTGCTGGAGGCACTGGAGGCCGCGCGTGATCCGTGGCAGCGGTTGCTGGTGCTGGGGCGGTTGGCGCGCAGCGCGTCGGGCGCGCAGAAGGTCGAGCGGCTGCGCGAGATGACGTGGCTGCATCTGGCGAACGGCGAGCACGCGTCGGCCGAGTACTACGCGGCGATGGCGGGACGGCTGGCTGCGGGCGACGCCAAGGTGACCGGTTGGGCGGCGGTCGTGGCCGAGCTGGTGGCGCATCGGCGCGAAGAGCGGCTGCTGAACCGCGGCCAGCTGCACGACGGTTTCGTGATGGACCAGCGCAACCGCCTGACCCGACTGGAGAAGCTGGCCCAAGGCGCACCCGCGGCCGTGCAGGCGCTGTCGCTGCTGGCGCAGGTTGAGGTGCTGGACGTCATCGGTGACGAGGGCGAGGCAGAGCGGCGGCTGGCCCGGTTCGACGCACGGCGGGTCGACGAGCCGTTCGCGCTGCGGCTGTTCGGCGACCGCGGCGTGGCGCTGCTGCGCGAGCATGGCGAAAACGACAAGGAGCTCGATGCCTTGGCGGCGCTGGCCACCCGGCCCAGCTTCGACGATGCAGAGCGATTGCGGTACGCCGACCGCTTCGTCGCCGCGCTGCTGCGAGGGGCAGGTCATGCAGAGCAGCTGAAACGACTGGACCTTTGGCGGGGGCGTTTTGACGCGGAGGGTGAGCTGGCGTTCCGTCTGGAGCTGGAGGCGCAGCTGCTGCAGCTGACGCCGGGCAAGGATGAGGAGGTGCGCGCCACCGTGTTCGCGCTGTACCGCCAGAACAAGTCGTTTGCGCGGCGCAAGGCCCTGGTCGCGGCGACACTGCGGCGCGCGGCAACGATGAGCAGCGCCCTGCTGATGTACGAATTCAGCAATTCTTGGGTCTCGTGGCTGGGCCGGGACCACGCCGCGCGTGAGGACGCGGTCGACCTGTTCCGCACCGTCGTGTTGGAGCGCGCGTATCTGTCCGAATCGCAAGGCAAGATCGACGACGCCCGCGGCAACTTCTTTGGCGTCACGCTGCAGACCGACGACCTGGAATCCCACATCGGCTTCATCGAGCTGCGGCTGCGTGAGGGCAAGAACGACGTCGCCGAGTTCTACCGCAAGCGGTTCGAGAAGACGCCCGATGCCCCCGTGCCCCGGTTTGCCCGGGCATGGCTGGCGGCCCGCACGCTGACGACCATCGCCGACGCGGAAGTGCGGCGACAGGCGATCGCGGCGATAGAGGCGGACCTGGCCCCCGCCAGCGGCGCGTTTGTGCAACAGGCGGCGTGGTATGCGTTCCTGGGGTATCTCGCGCACCAACGGCTGCTGACGGGCGACCGCTCTGCCGCGCTGCCGGCGAACGAGAACTACCTGATGGCGCTGGACCTTGCCCGCGACCGGCCTCGACAGGCAGCCAGCGTGCTGCAGGCGCTGGGACAGCTGCAGGCGGCTGTGGGCAACCACTGGCTGGCACTCGACTTCTTCGACCGGCGTGACCGTCTGCCGTACCTGCGACCGGCGTCCGAGCTGACCGCCCGACTGGCGCGCGCCCGCAGCCTGTATCAGGTCGGCCGCCACGGGGAGTCCGCCGCCGATGCCGATCGGGCGCTTGCGCTGCTGGACAAGCATCCAGAGTTGCAGCGGTTTCGCGATCTGGTGACCGACCGCGCCGCGCTGTTGCACTACGCCGCCGGCCACTTCGACCGGGCCTATGCCCTTGCCACGCAGGCGGCAGAGGGGGGCGGCGCCGCGGCTGACCAGCTGGCCAATCGCTTGCGTTCCAGGCTGTTGCAGGCCGCGGCGGCGCAAGCGGCGGGTCAGGCCGACCGGGCGCTGCAGGCGGTGGCGGCGGCGCGCAAGGATCTGGAGCAGGTGACCGACGAGGCCCTGAAGACCTCGCTGCGCCCGTGGGAGCGGCCCGCGCGTGTCGACCGCGACGACGTTCAGCTGGTCCTGCTGGGCATCGAGGCCTCGGCACTGGAACAGCAGGGGCAGCTGCCCCAGGCGCGGACGGCCCTGTTGGCCAGACGGGACCTGCTGGCTGAACGCATGGACGACAGCGAGGACGACGAGAGCCTGCCCCTGCTGCTGGCAGAGGTCGAAGAGCGTCTGGCCGACGTCGCCCGCAAGCAGGCCCAGCCCGAAGTGGCCGTGCGCCATCTGGAAGCGGGGCTGGTCGCGGTGGCGCGTTTCACCAAGCTGACCGGTACGGTGGCGCCGCCGCTGCGCCTGCGGCTGCTGTTTGCCTATGCAGAGGCCACCCTGTATGGCAAAGTGCCTGTCGGCCTGCTGCACCGCGACTTGAAGGCAGATCTGACGGCGGTGCACCGGGAATTGGCCGCGCGCGGCAACCCGCTGAAGGCCCCGGAACGGTTCCTGCTCGCCACCTACTTGACCCTGTTGGACACTCGAAAGGAGTCCCGATGAAGCGCCTGACTCTGTGGATCGCTCTGGTCGCCCTTACCCTGCCGCTTGCCGCGTGCGAGACCGTTCTGCCCGACGCCGTCACGACGGTGCAGCCGACGTTCACCAGCATCTACGCGGACTATCTGTACAAGTGCGCAGACTGCCACGCCCCCGGTGCGATGGGCAGCATCAACGGCATCGAGCAGAGTCTGGACTTCTCGACCCAAGCGAAGGCCCACGCGACGTTGATGACCAAGGCCAAGGGCATGTCCGGCAACCCGTCAGCCTGCAACGGCACGGCCTTCGTGGTCGCGGGTAACCCCGGAAAGAGCCTGCTGCTGGCCACGCTGGACAGCTCGGTGCGGCAGGCGTTCGACACGGGCGACGGCTCCGGATGCGACGTCGACTCCATCACGGACATGACGATTCGCGTGCAGGGCGGAACGCCCTCGTCGGCCACGCTGACCGCGCTGCATGACTGGATCGCCGCGGGTGCCAAGAACGACTGATTCGGGTCGCATGACGCGCGTCAATTTGCGTCAGTGGGCGCGGTGAATCCCTCGACGCGAATCCCTCGGCACCTGTCGCGGCTTTGATCCCGACGACGCAACCATCAGTGAGGCAAGGCAGTTTGTGTGAACGGGGGAGGGTCTTGACTGGCCTCTGCGAGTCGTTAGGCTCACCCACGGGCACCGATTCGTGTCCAATACTACCGAGGGGGGTTACGTGAATCACATGACTATCGGGCGCTTGGCAACCTGCCTGGCGACCGCGCTGCTGTTGACAGTTCCCGCCGTTTCCCACGCTGGGGACCATCCGGGCTGGGCCGAAGCAACCGATGGAAAGGGCGACTACGGCTATCTTCGCAAGTGGTTCTTTGAGGATGGCTGCCCCGGCAAGGGGTTTACCGCCTGCAAGGACTTCAAGGCGGCCCTCAACATCGGCGACAAGTTCCCGACCCCGCTGGTGACCGACGCACTTGTCGTGGGCGGCGACAACCTGACCAGCAAGAGCTGCATCCCGGCGTGGGGCTGCTCAACGCTGATCCCGTCTCTGGAACTCATCGGCATGCGGGGCAGTCCGGACAACAAGGCCCTGCTGGACGGCTTCTTCGCCAACGCAGAGCTTTGGGAGAGCAATCAGGCCAGAACCCGCCGGGCCGTGCTGGTCCGCATCTTGGGCTGGTATGGCGACAAGTCGTTCGCCCCCGTGATCAAGGCGATGGTCGAGTACGAACCGGGCCGCGAGTTTACCAACGTCGCGCTGGCTTCGGCAGCGGCGCTGTTCGAGCAGTGGGGGGACAACAGCCTGATCGAAGCGTGCCAGGCTACCTTTGACCCCAGCATCGACTCCCCGGCCATCCAGGACGCACGCTCGTCATGCGCTCACTACCTGCTCAAGTTCGGGGACAAGTCGGTCGCCGGCAAGCTCAAGCGCGCCAAGCCGGGCAGTGACGCCTATACGGCAGTCCTGTTGGGTGGCATGGGCGACAGCAGCAACAAGGCCGAATGGCAGACGACCGTCAAGGACTTCGCTGGCAGCCCTGACCGCACTGAGCGGGCGGCAGCCTTGGCCGCGTTGGCGCTGTTGGGCGATGCCAAGGCGGAAAAGGAGTACCTGGCGCTGCTGACGGGCAAGAATCCCGATGCCGCTTTTGAGCACGCGCAGATCCTCGCGATTCTGCAGGGTACCCCGCTGGCCAAGAAGGCCGCCGCCGCCGTCAAGAAGGTCGTGGGCAAGCTGGACGCCAAGGACAAGGTCGGCCGCACTCGCGCGATGATGGTCGCGTTCCTGCTGCGGAGTGGCGATGCTTCAGTGCTGCCGGATGCCGTTGCGCTGTTCGCTTCGGACGACACCGACGTGCGCAGCCAGCTGGCGGGAGCGTTGGCGGGCACGCTGCGCGGTGGTCCGTTCGTCGGGCCCGGCAACGGGATCTACGGCGGCGCGCCGGTCGCCGGCCTGGGCAAGGTGCTGGACGAGGCGTGGGGCAACGAGTCCGACGCCAGCGTCAAGACGTCGATCGCGCAGGCCTGGGTCATGCTGCGGTCGGTCGGCGGGAACTGAGCTTCCACGGACGAATACGGCTCGGCAGACCTGACCAACGAGGTCGCCTGAGCCCCCCGCCGCCTACCCCCGCCCCTTCCGCTCACCACGCAGACTGAACGGCGTGTCGAACACCGTCGGGTCGCCCGCGCGTTCCGTCAGTCGCCCGTTGCGCCACAGACCGATGCGCTCCAGCCACGCCTCGAACTCCGGCGCTGGCTTCAGGCCATACAGCTCGCGGACGGCGGCGTTGTCGTGAAAGCTGGTCGTCTGGTAGTTCAGCATCACGTCGTCGCCCAGCGGAATGCCCATCAGGTAGGTGCAGCCCGCGGAAGCCAGCAACATCTCCAGGTTTTCCTGATCGTCCTGGTCGGCGTCGGCATGGTTGGTGTAGCAGGCGTCGCAGCCCATCGACACGCCGGACAGCTTGCCCATGAAGTGGTCTTCCAGCCCGGCGCGGGTGATCTGCTTGCCGTCCTGCAGGTACTCGGGGCCGATGAAGCCGACGACCGTGTTGACGATGAAGGGCGTGTAGCGGCGGGCGAAGGCGTAAGTCCGTGCCTCCATGGTGGTTTGGTCAGTGTCGTAGTGCGCCCTTGCCGACAGCGCCGTGCCCTGCCCCGTCTCGAAGTACATGACGTGCGGGCCCTGCGCCGTGCCCTCGCGCTTGACCAGATCGTAGGCCTCGTCCATCAGGCTGACCGAGATGCCGAAGTTGCGGTTGGCCTTCTCTGTCCCCGCCAGAGACTGGAAGCACAGGTCGACGGGCGCCTGAAACCGCCGAATCGCGTCCATCTGCACCGTCACATGCGCCAGCACGCAAACCTGAGTCGGGATGCGGTGCTGGCGGATCATGTCCTTGACGGCGTGCAGGATGGCTGCGGTGTTCTCCACGCTTTCGGTCGACGGGTTGATGCCGATCAGCGCGTCGCCATTGCCATACGACAGCCCGTCCTGAATGGCGGCCAGAATGCCCGGCACCGCGTCGGTGGGGTGGTTCGGCTGCAGTCGTGACGAGATCCGCCCCGGCAACCCCAAGGTATTGTTGCACTTGCGAACCACGCGCATCTTGCGACCGGCCGTCACCAGGTCCAGCGTCGACATCAGCTTGCAGGTCGCGCTGACCATCTCGGGCGTCAAGCCGGGCGAGATGGCGGCGATGTCCTCGCCCGTCGTCTTGCGGTCCAGCAGCCACTCACGCAGTCCCGACACCGTCCAGCCGCGCACCGTGCGATAGGCGCGGTCGTCCAGATCGTCGATGCTGACGCGCGTGATCTCATCCAGCTCGTAGGGAACCGACGGGTGCTCGTAGAAATGACGCAGCTCGAGATCCGCAAGCACGCGCTTGGCCGCCACGCGTTCGCGGGTGCTCTCGGCCGCCAGCCCCGCCGCCTGGTCGCCCGACTTGGGCTCACTGGCGCGATTCAACGCGTCCTTCAGCGTGGGGAAGGTGAAGGTCGAGCCGTGGACGGTCGCGGAGAGCTTCATGCCGCCGGAGTCTGCGGTCTTGAGGACCGTTCGTCCAGAGCGTATCGTCGAGGGCGAGCTGGCAGCGCTTGCGCCCCCGGAAGCCCGGTGCCGCGCCTGATCCGCCAAGCGTGCACACGGGGGGCCGGACAATGATCGCGAAGCGCTGGAACGACTTGCGAGGGATGGCGGCGCTGGGGCTGGCGGTGGCGTTGTGCGCCTGGCCTGCGCCTCAGGCGTTCGCTGTGCCGGCGACGGTGGCGGTCGAGGGGTTCCTGAACTCTACTGGCGGTGGCGCGGCACCCGACGGTGACTACGCGGTGGGCGTGGGCCTGTACGCGGCTGAGCTGGGCGGCCAGGCGGTGTGGAGCGAGGGTCCGCTGACCGTTGCAGCCAAGGGCGGGCAGTTCTCTTTTGCGCTCGGCACCAAGAAGCCCTTGAATCCCGTCACTTTGGCTGACGCTTCGACGCTGTGGTTGGGCGTGACCATCGGCTCGGACCCAGAGCTGCCACGCAGGCCCCTGCACGCCGTGCCGTTTGCAGTGCGCGCGGGGGTCGCAGCGGGCCTCGAGTGCTCAGGCTGCGTGACCGCCGGGCATCTGGACCCCCAAGTGCTCGCCCCCTACGCCAAGGCCGCGGACCTTTCCAAGGTCTCGAAATCCGGCGCGTATGCCGATCTGGCGGGCACGCCGACCTTTGCCGCGGTGGCGACGACGGGCGCATACGGCGACCTCGATGGACTGCCGGTGCTGGCCAAGGTGGGCGCGGCGTGCGGCACCGGACTGCTCATGCGAGGCATTCTGGCCGATGGCACCTATGACTGCGTGTCGGGCACCGTGGACGCGTCCAAGCTGCCGGGGGACGGACTGAACGAGATCTCGGCCGGTTCGCTGACCAACGAGTTCGCAGACGCCTTCGCAAGCGCCAAGACGCCGGTCGCGATCCCCGACAACAGTCCGGTCGGCATCAGCGACGTCATCGAGATCCCTGACTTGGGTGTGACGCAAGGCCTGACCATCACAGCGGAAGTGACCAACAGCGACACGTCCACCGTGAAAGTCACCCTCATCGACCCCAACGCGGACAAGATCGTCCTGTGGGACAAGTCGGCCAAGGGCACGGTCATCAAGACCTCGTGGCCCGCCCCCAGCAAGACGGTATCTGGCGATCTCGCAACCTGGATCGGCAAGAACCCCAAGGGGAAGTGGTACTTGGAGGTCATCGACACCGGGTTCATCAACAACACGCTCGACGGCGCGATCCAGTCGTGGTCGATCACGTCCAAGACCGTGTCCGGCAAGAAGGTTCAGGTCAAGGGCGATCTGGTCGTCGACAAAGGCGTGACGGCCGACACGGTGGCGGCCAACACGCTGACGGCGACGACCGTCACCGGCACGACGCTGAACGGCACCACGGTCAATGCCACCGAGCTCAAGGCGACCAAGGTCACCGCGACCACCGTGATCGCCGACACCGTCACGGCCAACACCAAGCTGGTCTCCGGCGGCGGACGCGTGCAGCGAGACCTGCTGCAGTGGAGCACAACGGCCAACAGCCCCACCAAGATCCAAATCAAGACCAACATCAAGATCCAGACCAACACGATGTACCGGCTGCTGGTCGAGGGCTACAACTACGGCGCCTCGGCCGTCATCAACAGCGATGCCGTCGGCTACACCTACTCCGGTTGGTCGTGCCTCGGGTCCACCTCGGTCAACAACTACGCAACCGGTGGAGCCTTGACCCAATACTGCAGTGCCGACGGCTATGTCGTGCTGCGTCTGACCGTACCGTCCGCGTACTTCATGGGCTTCTCGGTGTCCGCCTGGACGGTGAATCCGGCGGGTCAGGGCTTCGCCGTCGAGGCCAAGGTCTACCACCAGGACGCGGACTTGTGAGGCTCGGTCCGTCCGTCGTGCGCGCCGTCGCTGCCTGTCCATGCCGCTCCCAAGCCCGTCCGAGACGTTGACCTCTCGCCCCCGCATCCCCCAAAGTCCGCTCAGGTTCACCCCTTTTCCGGAGGCCCCATGGGCGTGTTCGTCCGTTCGCAACACCTCGGTTGGTTCCAGCGCGGCGAGGCCGTGTTCCTCTACCACGAGCTCTACGGCTTCTTGCTGGAGATGTCTGCGGATCTGAAGGCGATTGTCGATGCGTTCGCCCAGCCCGTCGACCACTCGCTGGTGGTGGATCAGTTTGCCGACAAGTTCTCGATCGCGCAGATGAACGAGTTCCTGTCGGTGTTCGGCCAATACCGGGCGCTGGTCGCGCCGGACGTGCAAGAGTTGGACGGGCTGGTCGAGTCCGTGCCGATCAAGGGGCCGTGGATTGTCGCAGCGCGAGAGGCGGATGCGACGGTCACGGCGGTCACCAGCCGCGGTTTCGGCCCCGAGCCCTACGCGCAACCCCAGATCGTCAAGATGGATCCGTGGCAGGCGGACCTGTGGCGCAGCATCGACGGCGAGAAGACCGTGCGGCGGCTGGCGGCAAACCTGACCGAGCTGTACGACGGCGACCCGCAGCAGGACTTGGGCCGCGCGGTCGTCTCCATCGCCGGGTGGACGCACTCGTCGCGCCAGCTGACGCGCGTTTTGCTGAAGCCTCGCAGCCAGTTCCAGCGCCTGCCACCGTATGTCACCAGCACGATGCCCTACGCGCCGCTGTCGGACACGCCGGCGCCGCCGGTCGACCCGCGCACCCGCAACCTCGATGCCTACCACGAAGGCACGATTGCCGACGCCGAGGCGCAGTTCGACGAGCTGGAGACCACGCTGTCGCACCTGTTCAGCGACCCGCATCCCGCTTTGGCCGACCGCACGTATGCCCAGACGTTTGCCGGGGTTGCGCGTGACCGTGGCTGGGTGGCGCCGGACCGCGCTCAGGTCGTCGAGGTCGGCGGCGGCACCGGCCGATTCGCCGCGGGCATGGTCGAGAGCCTGAGGGATCTGGCGGGTTTGCACTACAAGGTGGTCGAGCTCGCACCGGCGCTTCAGGCGGCGCAGCAGGAGCGACTGGCCCCGTTCGGCGCGCTGGCCGAGTCGGTGCGAGGCCATGCGGAGGACCTGCAGCTTCCCGAATCATCGGTGGATTTTCTGATCTCCAACGAGATGATTGCCGACCTGCGCATGGGCTTCGTCACGCGCGACTCGCTGCAGAAGGGGCGGCCCGACGACGAGACCGATCCAGAAGCCCTTGCCCTGATTCAGCAATACGGACTGGACACGCAGCAGGCCCCAGAGCCCGTGCCGGTGCAGGTGGGTGCCACGCGGCTGGTCGAGCGGCTGGCCAAGGTCCTGAAGCCGGGTGGCACGGCCGTGCTGACGGAGTTCGGCGGCGAGAAGCAATTCCCCATCGAGTCCACCCAGTTGGAGCACGCAGAGTGGTCGGTGCACTTCGGCCACCTGAGGAAGGTCGCAGGCGTGCTGGGGCTGCAAGCGACGCTGGAGCCCCTGCCGGAATTCCTGAAGCTTCGCGGCGATGTCTGGGTGCTGGCGACGACCCGGACGCAGTTCCGCAACCTGCGCCATCTGGTGCGGCTGCACGGCGGCGACCTGCAGAAACGGGCGATGACGCCTGAGCAATTCGCGCTGGCGTGCGGCGGTCACTTGCGCCCCGACAGCATCGAGGGTGTGCAGTTCCGGCCGTGCGGAGAGCGTGTGATGGGCCTGGTACCCAGCGAGTTTCAGGTGCTTGTGCTGCGGCGAGGCTGACAGCCAGCGGCTACAGGGGCGACACAGGCTCCAGCGTCGGCACGCAAGTCTGCGCGGGCTCTTTGTGACCGCCGAACAGCAGCCCCAGCGACAGCTGCGCCGCAGAGCCGTTGACGCCGAACTCGGTGCCAAAGCCCGCCTGCGAACCCAGCACCAGCCAGCCCAGCCCGACCTCGGGCACCAAGGCGAACTGCCGCGTCACCTGCCACACGAAACCCACCGTCGCACCTGCGGTCACCAGCTGCGCGGTCTGGCCATAGGTGGACGTGTCCACCGCGATCAGGTCGACCAGCTTGGGCGTCACGGTCACCTGATTGCCACCGCCCAGGTTCCAGCCGATCAGCAGCGGCAGCGACACCGTGCCGATGTGCAGCGGGGCGTCGTTGTCCGAGCCGCCCGGCACGTACAGGTAGGACAGGCCGGGCTGCAGCGCCAGATCCAACCCATGATTGTTTTTGGCCTTTCTGAGGGCGATCCGGCTATCGAAGGTGTAGCCCGGCAGCGGCAGCCACAGCCGTGCGCCAAGGTCGACCGAGTCCGTCAGGCCCACGCGACCGCCCAGCTCGAGCTGTGGCCCCACGTACGGCTTGCTCCCGCGTCCCACGCGCATCGCCGCCGGCGCGACCACGACCTGCGTTTCGCCCGGGTCAATCGGCCGCGCGGGTCCCAGGGTGGCCATCGAGCACGCGGACAGTGCCGTCACGCCCACCGCGACCGCAAGCAACCCCTTCCAGCGACTGTGCTTTCCGTTCATTCGATTGGTCCTCGTGTGCATGAGAGGTGTGCCCTACTGCTGCGACAGGTCCCACTTGGGCCGACGCCACGAGGCGCGCAGATCGGCCTCGGTCGCCACGATGGCCGACTTGCTCGACTCGCGACCATCCAGAAAGGCGACGAAGTCCATCTGCCGCGTGGGCGTGCCCGCTTCGGCGTCAAACAGCGCCGCGATGTCGTTGGGTGGCAGCGTCACCCGCCCCAGCACCGTCGTCAGCGGCAGCAACAGCCCGGTACCCTGCCCTTGGGGACGCAAGTACGCCACGTAAACCAGCTCGCTGCACACAAGCTTGGATTGCGTCAGGAAGTCGAAGTCGAAGTCGTAGGGCTTGCCGTGCTGGGCGAACACCTCGGCCACCGCGCGCGCCCTGTCCAGCGGCGAAAGCCTGGGTCGCATCGCCCCCAGATAGTCCGCTTGGGCCGCCTCGTGCAGGCTGCTGAACACCGACCCCTCGCTGATCGCCTCGGCCACGCGGTGCGGGCGACCGTCCGCCGCCAGCTCGACATACGCTGCCCACACTTCGGGCGAGGTCTTCTGCAAGTACGCCGTCAGCCCCCCTGCGCCAAACGCCTGCAGCACCTCGGGATCCTGGTCGAAGGCCGCCGCCAGCTCGTCCGGCGTGCCCAAGTAGAACTCCGCGTGTGGCCAGAAGCCGGGCAACCCCAGATTCGACAGGTACCAGTTGCGCCGCTCGAGCATGACGTCGCCCGGGTCCAGCTGGGTTTGCAGCCAGTCGATCTGTTCCGGCGTGATGAGCGAGTCCGCCTTGGAACGCAGCCGTGTGTCGCCCATCCACTCGGCAATCTTGGTCACGACGACCTGCGACACTTCGTCCAGCTGCGCCTGCGTCACCCCGCCGATCGCGGTCGCCATCAGACGAGGGATCGCCTTGTCGTACCTCGCCTCAACCTTGTCTGCCGTCTTCAACGCCTTTTGCCCCAGCGCCAGAAACTCCGCGCTGGCCAGGTCCTTCTTCGTCAGCCCCGCCAACCGCCGCTCCAACGCAGAGGTCGCCAGCTGCAGCGTCAGCATGGTGTGGGGTCGCGCAGTCTCGCGCAGCACGCGGTCGTACTCGCCCGCGCCGATGCCCCAGTCCAGCGCCGGGTCGTTCATCGCCGTTCGCAGCACTGCGCTGGCTCCCCAGGTCTGCAGGAACTCGAGGTTGGCATCCACTTGGGCCGACAGCGCCATCAGTCCCACCGCCAGCGCCCGGGTCGACTCCTCAGCCGTCGTGCCCGCGTTCTGCCAGCCGTCCAGAAAGCGCCACTGGTACGATGTCAGTGCCCGGTCGTGGTCCAGGTACGGCGCCCAAATCGAGAACAGCAGCTGCCGCTCGCTGGCCGTCAGGACCTCGTCGTCCGGCCGGTCCGCCAGCCCGGACTGCTGCTGCACCAGCAGCACGACCAGATCCACGTCCTTGACCAACTGGTTGACGGCCTTGGCGTCGGCCTCGGTCGGCACATGACCTTCGCCTGACGCACAGCCCAACAAGGGCAGTAGCAACGCCACGAGCCAAATGCCACGTCGCAGCAGGGAGTTGAAGTGCATGGTGTGACTCGACTGGGCCGTCAGGAGGGGGAAGGCCTGTCGCGTCTGAGCCGTTCTGTGCCGGAAGGGTGCGAGCAGGCGAGGGAATCGTAGCCCACCCGCAGCAACGTGTCGCGCTACTTCATCAGGTCGACCTTGGCCAGCGGCTGATTCAGGTCGGCGACCGCGGCAGAGATGACCGTATCGGCAGAGATCGCGTACACGAAGTCGTCCATGAACACGCTGCGTTTGACCCAGCTGTTCGACTGCGTCCACCAGTTGCCGCACATGCCACTCTGGGTGGTGGTCTGGGGCGGCATGCTGGCCAGACCGCCCAGCTTCTGGAAACCGGCGCCGCTGGTCACGTCGTACACGAACAGCCCAGAGAACGACATCGTGCTGCCGTAGCTGCCGCCGCCCGAGCTCTCCTCGCAGACCGTGATCGGCAGGCCCAACCAGTGCTTGGGCGCGAAGTAGGTGAAGGCCAAGTGATTGGTGGCGGCGTCACTGGTCGACCCGCGCGTGCCGATGACCTCGGCGAAGTCCATCTTGGGGTTGTTGTAGTCGGTGACGTCGATGACCTGCAGGCGAATGCCCGTGAACCACGCAAAGCTGCCCTGGTCGTCGGCATCGTAGCCAATCGTCAGCAGGTGGTGCTCGTCCAGCAAGTGCATGTAGGTCGAGAAGCCGGGGATCTTCAGCTCGCCCACCAGCTTCGGCGCCTTGGGATCCTTCAGGTCGAACACGAACAGCGGGTCGGTCTTCTTGAACGTCACGACATAGCCCACGTCGCCGTCAAAGCGCACCGACCGGATGTCCTCGGCCGGAGCGATCTTGTCGACCATGCCCAGGACGCCCAGCTGCACGGGACCATCGGGGATCTGCACCGGAGCCATGGTCGCCAGCGTGCTGTGCACATCGGGGCTGGGCAGGTGGCCCGTGGTCGTCGCGATGCGCAAGACGCCGTTCTGCTCGTCCATCGAAAACTGGTTGAGGATCCGCCCCTTGACCGCGCCGCTGCCGACGTAGCTGGTCTGCGTGCCGGTGCCGAACTTGAACTTGTGGACGGTGGTCGCCTCCTCGATGCCCGAGTTCTCATCGTAGTACCAACCGCCCATCTGGTCGGCCTGGTGGCGAACGGCGATGTACAGCGCGTCCTGGCTGGCGAACACGGCTCCGGTCTTGCCCACGACGGTCGTTGCGCCGATGGTCCCCAAGTCGTCGATGGCCATGCTGACCAGCGAGATCAGGCTCTTGCCGTCGCCTTCCTGCGACAGGTAGAAGCCCTTGCAGCCCGCCAGCAGCCCCGATTCCTCGACCACGCCGCCCGCCGTGTGCCGCAAGTCCTTGATGCCTGGCAGGTACTGGGCGATCGTCGAGGCCCCGATCAGCGTCTGGTTCTTGGCGGCCAGCGTCGCGAACATGGCCTCCAACTCGGCATCGCTGTAGGGGAACTTGGTCTGGTCGCCGCACCACTGCCACGGGTCGGCAAGCTGGGTGGGCCAGAACGACAGGCCGGGCACCGACACCTCAGGGAACACGACCACGGTGTGCACCATGTTGCCGATGCGCCGGGAGTTCAGGTACGAGCCCGAGAACGTCGTCTCGCGCAGGACCTTGGGCTGGGTGCGATCTGTGATGTCAAACACCGTGATCTTCAGCACTTGCCCGTCGCCCGTGAAGTCGCAGTCATAGCCGTAGGTGCACTCAGTGCCGGTGTTGCCGGGGTACGACATGCCGCCCCAAGCTCCGTACGGCGTGTAGCTGGCGCCTGTTGCGACGGGGCCAACCGCCGAGTAGACCAGCGCGCGGTCGTTGGCGACGTACAGCTTCTTGGGCGTGCCTTCGACCGGCACTTGGGCGATCCGCGTCATTTCTGCGGCCGGCCACGCCTTGAGGATCTGCAGCTTGCCGTTGGCCACCGCGTAGATGAACTGATTGTCGTTCTTGACGAAGTCGGCCTCATCCACGCCCGCAACCTGGGTGTTCGTGCTCGACGCCTGGGTCGCCCCGCCGGTGCCGCCGCCCGCGTTCGGGCCGGTGCCGTCGTACTCCCACATCATGCAGCCGTTCTTGCTCCATTCCTTGGCGAAGGCGAGGTTGTCGGCGATGGCCTTGGTCGCATCGGTTTGGGTCTTGGTCTTCAGCTGGGCAAGGACGTCGTCGCAGCTCTCTGCTTCCGTCAGGGCCGCCAGACTCTGGCCATAGACCACGGGAGGCGCCTGCTTGGCCGTCACCGGGTCGCTGTTCGTGTCACAGGCCGCCAGAAGCCCAAGGCTCAGCAGCGCAATCCAGGGGGTCAAGCGTGTCATGGGGGCCTCCTCCGGCGGGGAAACGCGCCGGGCACCAGCGTTCGCAGGTCCAGTGTGCAGGGTCCGTGCCAACAGCGAAGTGTTGTCGCAATGCGCACTTGCTGGCAAGGACGGGCCGCGTGACGGCTGAAATATGCGACATGTGGAGAATTTCCACATACGGCGCAGATTCCCCTTGGCAACCGTGATCAACCCGTCTAACTTCGTTTGTTGTCTGCTCTTCGCGCCGGTTTTCCCCCTCCTCCCCCGAGGTCGCCATGCGCTCCATCCCCTGGTTGCTCGCCGCCATGTTCTCGTTCGCGCCCGTGGCGGTCCAAGCCGCGCCCACCGAGCCGCCGCCCAAGGAGGGCAAGCTGCCGCCGAAGCAGACGACCAAGCCGAAGCCGAAGAAGCCGACGGGAGACAAGGGGATGGAGGTCGAGCCGGTCGACTTCAAGACGGCCAAGGACAAGCCGCAGAAGCCGTAGCGTTGTCGCGAGCTACTCGGTATGCACCGCCCACCGCAGCCGCGTGGCGTTGAACCCCTGACTGCGTACGACCGCCATCGCCGCGTCCAGCTGGTCCTGGGGCAGCTTCTTGCTGCGCGCCAGGATCCACAGGTACTCGCGGTCGGGATCGCCGACCACAACCCAGCGGTAGTTGGCGTCGAGCCCGAGCACCCAGTAATCACCGAAGAAGGGCCAGAAGAACGTCACTTCCAGCTTGGCGTTGCCGGTGCTCTCGATCACGTTGGCGTAGCCCTCGGCCACCTTCAGGTCGCCGTCCTTGGTGGTGCACCGGTTGACGACCTCGATGCGGCCGCCCTTGCCTTTCGAGTACGTCGCCGAGGTGTCGCGGACGCACTTGCGCGTGAACCGCTGGGGATAGCTGGCGATCTCGTACCACTTGCCGACATAGCGGCCCAGGTCGACCGACGGCACGGTGGTCACGGGGGCGGCGGTGGCGGGCGCGGCGGCCAACAACAGGCCGAGGATCAGGGAGAAACGGAGCATTGGGGGGGCCCTCCGTGGTGGGGTCGCGGCTTGGCGGCGTCAGCGGGCAAACAGCTTGTCGCGCTGGGCCAGGATGTCGGCGCAGGTGGCACCAGGGTCGACCCGGGTCGAGCGGAAGAAACTCTTGGTGGCGTCCGGATGGACCTGCGACGGGTTGGGATTCTTCAGGATCGGGTTGTCGGTGCCCAGAATCTTCTGCTCGTCGCCCCACTGCAACAGGCCGTCGCAAGTCTTGTCTTTCAGGTCGCACGTGCCCTGTTGCCAGCCCCGCTGCACCAGCCAGATCTGCCCGTCGAGCAAGCCCTTGATCTGCACCGTCACGCCCGGCTTGCCGTCCTTGTCCTGGTCGAACACCCGCGGATCGTCGGCGGTCGTCGGCAACGCCTCGGTCGCTACGTCGGTCAGCTTGGCGCCCCGCACTTCATAGACTTGCGGAAAGGCGAGTTGCGTCTGGCCACCGGTGGCAGTGATCGCGACGGTGCGCGAAACGTACTCGACGGAGTCGATGAAGGCCTTGGGGGCGATCGTCTGGACCAGCGTCGTGCCGCTCGTCAGCTCCAGGGTACACACCTTGCCCGTCACCCCGGCCGTCGCGCCCTGCCCGGTCACCTGCAGCAGCAGGATCGCGCCAGCGGTCGAGGTCGCGTGGCCCACGACGGGCACCTGCGTCAGGCTGGACGTCAGGGTCCACTGCGCCCAAGTACCTGAGGGGTCTGCGAGATTGCTGGTGTCTGGACCTGTGTCGGTCGTGGTGTCGGGTTCCACGTCAGGGGACGTGTCGGGTTCCGCATCGGGCGCCGCGTCATCCGCTGCGTCAGGACCAGGCCCGAGGTCCGCCTCGACGTCCGCCGCGGTCTCCGAGACGGTGTCGGGCGTTCCGACGGCGTCGGCGACCGTGTCCGATGCGGTGTCGCCGAACGGCTGATAGGCCACGCCGGCCGCAGAGTTGCCGCACGCCGCCATCCCCAGGGTCATCACCACCATCGCAGCGATTCGCGTCATTTCGTCTCCGCCGGCAGCGTCCGAATCGACGTACCGAAGGTGAAGAGCCACCCCTGGCTGTCGTAGCCGGGATAGCCGGGATTGTTGCTTTGGAAACCGACCGCGTCGGCAATCGGCTGGCCGGTCGCCAGGTCCACGGAATCGGGAAACTCGTCGAACACGGGATCCGCCGCCGCGGCCGACTTTCGCTCGGAACGCGGCAGCACCCGCTGCACGCCCACGCCCAGGCCGAGGCCCCAGCGCTGGCCCAGAAACGTCACGCGCTCCTCCCAACTCGCCGCCACGCCTGCGCGATCGCCGTCCACGTAGTTCGTACGCCCCTGCTGCGGCGGCACCGGCGACGGCGTCCACAACAGGTCCAGGCCGAGTCGCCGCTGCGGCGTGTGCCAATCGCCTGCCACCGCGACCGCAAGCGTGTCGGACCACGCGTCCACGGGCACCTCGTCGTGCCGGTCGCGGTATGCCGACCACTGCGCCCACAGCACCTGGCCGCCCGCTGACCACTGCGCACCCTCGGGCCGCACGACCGCCCCTGCCGCCGCGCGCAAGGGTTCGTAGCCCCACGTCGACGCAAAGCGCTGTGCGATCGAGTCTTGCCCCGGGGGATAGTCGTAGTCCCAGAACTTCAGGTCCGTCTCCGCTTCAATGGTGGATTCGTAGGCGAAATGCACTGTTCCGACCAGCCGCAGCCACCGCAGCGCGTCCCACGTCAGGCCCAGGTGCGGCACCCAACTCGTCTGTACCTCGACGCCCGTGTTGACGATCGAGTGCGACTGGTCCGATGCGTCTGGCACGTAAAGGGTGCTGGTCGCTTGCGACACGTTCGCCATCGACACGCCCGCGCCCAGCGCCAAGCTCGTCAGGGGTCGCCAGCCCACGCCCGCCGCCATCGCCGTCGACCCCAGCCGGTCGTCCAGCAGCTCGAACCGCAAGCGATTGCCAAAGTACTGCTCGCGCTCGTCGGCAAACGACTGCTGCTGCCGCTGAAACGCGCCCAGAGGCAGCAGCGCGTGCACGCCAAACGCCAGCCGCCCCTGCCATGCGTGTCGCACCAGGCCGAAGGTCGCGGCTCCCGTCAGCATCTCCGGGGACGCGAAGCCACGTGGCTCGAGCATGGACGTGGGCAAAGGGCGATGGTCCAGCCGCGCCGTCGACCCATCCGGCAGCTTGCGACGGGCGTCGTAGATGCGGGCCGTCACGTCGGCGCCTGCGGGACGCGCCAGCAAGGTCACGTCCAACGCCTGCCCGAGACCGACGAAGGCCAGTCGCTCGCCGGGCAGCGCGTCCAACAGCAGCGCGGGGTTGAAGTACGCCGCCTCGGGTCCGTCGCCCATCGACCGCGCGGCGTGCGGGTGGCCACCGTCCAGCGCTCCGAGCGTCTCGTGCCACGGCAGGGCAGCGACCGGGGCCGAAGACCACAGCACCGAGGTGAGCGTGAACAGGAAGGGGAGGCTGGGCAAGCCACGTCGATGCATGATGGCGAGCGTACGGTGCCGCTCCGGTCGCGGGAAGGGACCCCAGCAAGAAAACCAAAGCCTTTTGGCCCAGAACGTGCTAGCTTCCCGCCCCCCCAAGCGCCGGCCCCCTTCGCCGACCCCATTCGCAAAAAGACCCGCGAGACAGGACCTTCCCCGATGACCGAGACCTTTGCTCCCTCTGAGGCTGCGGCCGAGACCGCAACCGACGACGCCCCCGTGTACACGGGGCCCCGCTTCTCCGATCTGGGCCTGCAGGCTTCGCTGCTCGCCGAGGTCGAGCGCATGGGCTACACCATCCCGACGCCCATCCAAGCCCGCACCATTCCTGCGCTTCTTGCGGGTCGTGACGTGGTTGGCCAGGCGCAGACCGGCACCGGCAAGACGGCCGCGTTCGGCCTGCCCATCCTGCAAAAGCTGGACTTCGAAGACCGCCGCGTGCAAGCGCTGGTGCTGGCGCCCACACGCGAATTGGCCGTGCAGGTTGCTGAGATGGTAGAGGAATTGGGGCGCCACTTGGGTCCCGTCGGCGTGGTGTCGATCTATGGCGGCGATCCGATCGAGCGCCAGATCCGCCGGTTGCAGGGTCTGGTGCGCGTCGTCGTCGGCACGCCCGGTCGCATCCTGGACCACCTGCGCCGTGGCACGCTGAACCTGGAGGCCGTGAAGATCGCGGTGCTGGACGAAGGCGATGAGATGCTGCGGATGGGCTTTCTCGAAGACGTCGAGACCATCCTGGCGGCCGTGCCGACGCCGCGGCAGATGGCGCTGTTCTCTGCCACCATGCCCGACGAGATCGCATCGGTCGCCCGGCGCCACCTGACGGATCCAGAGACGATCTCGGTGGAAGCGCGGGCACTTACGGTCGAGAACATCGAGCAGCAGTACATGATTGTCGAGCCCCACCAGCGGCTCGAGGCGCTGGCGCGGCTGCTCGCGACCGAAGATGCCCAAGCGGCGTTGGTGTTCGCGCGGACCCGTGCCGGATGCGCGGAGCTTGCAGAGCTGCTGGATTCCCGCGGCATCCCCAGCGAGGCGATGCACGGCGACCTGGCGCAGATCGCGCGACAGAGCGTCCTGCGGCGGCTGAAGAACGGCCAGCTGCGCATTCTGGTGGCCACCGACGTCGCGGCGCGCGGTCTGGACATCGGGCACGTCGACCTCGTCGTGAACATGGAATTCCCGCAAGATCCCTCGACCTACGTGCACCGCATCGGCCGCACCGCGCGCGCCGGTCGCCACGGCCGGTCGGTACTGCTGGTCACCCGGCGCGAGGAGCGACGGCTGCGGGACCTCGAGCGCTTCATCGGTCAGCGCATGACGTGGCGTCAAGTGCCGACCGCCTTCGAGGTCCAGGCCGCCCGCATGCAGCGGTTTGCCCAAGTCGTGAAGAAGGCCTTGGCCAGCCAGGAGATCCAGCACTTCAAGCCGCTGGTGCAGGAGCTGCTGGCCGACACGCCCCCGGCCGAGCTTGCCGCCGCTCTGGTGCGTCTGGCTTGGGGTGACCGCCCGCTGCCGATCGAGGCCCCTGAGACTGCTCCGGTGCAGGGCCCCACTCAGCCGCCGGCGCTGAACGGACCTGAGAAGCGGCACGCCGTGCGCCGCGACCACCCCGTCGCTGCGGACGGTGCCGAGCGACCGGCGCGCAGAGAACATCCAGTCGATGCGGCGGGTTCCGAGCGACCGGTGCGCCCTGAGCGCACGCCCCGCCCACCGCGTGCCGTGCCTGCAGATGCGCCTGAGCTGGCCCCCGCCGACAGCACCGGCTTCGAGTCGCCACGTCGCCCCCGCATCCCCGCCGGTGCCTCGCGCTTGGGCACCGACTCGACACGCGTCGTGCTGTCCTTCGGCGTCGGTCGCCGCAACGGTGTGGAACCCCGCGACATCGTGGGTGCCATCGCCAACGAAGCCGCCGTCCCCGGCAGCACGGTCGGTGCGATTGAGATCCGCGGCAACTACACGCTGGTCGAGGTCGGCTCGGACTTCGCGCCCAAGGTCGTCGAGCGGATGCGCAAGGCCATGTTGTGCGGTCGCTATTTGCAGCCGCGTGTGGCCCCGCCCGAGCTGCTGGCCGCCGTCGAGCCGTCCGATCGCGCCCCGCGCGACGAAGCTCGGCCGCCCCGCGACGATGCCCGCCCGCCGCGCTCCGACGCCCGCCCGCCGCGGATGGACACGCGTCCGCCGCGCCCGGATGCACGCCCCGCGTCCCGCTTCGACAGCCGGCCGCCCGCCCGTCCGTCGCGCCCGGACACCCGCACGCCGCAGCGCCCCGACAACCGTTTCCCCAGGCCCGACGCGCGGTCGCAAGGTCCCGCGGCCCGTCCGGCACGCCCCGACACGCGTCCGCCGCGCCCGGATGCGCGTCCGCCTCGCGCCGAAGTGCGCCCTGCCCCCGCGCCTGTCGCGGTCAAGGAGCCCAAGGCCGTGACCCCGGCTCCGATTCCGGTCGTGGCGGCCCCGAAGAAGGCCCGCGCGGCTGCCAAGCCGGTCGACGCAGCAGCCAAGGCACCCGCGGCGGCAAAGCCCAAAGCAGCGCCCAAGGTTGCCGCGGTGGCAAAGCCCAAGGCAGCGCCCAAGGTTGCGGCTGCGGCCGAGGCAGATGCGGTACCGAAGAAGCGCGCCCCGGCCAAGGTGGCGACGACCGAGCCCAAGAAGGCGCCGGCTCGCAAGGCCAAGCCCAAGACCGACGCGTGAACAGGTGACTGGAGGGACGCGGCCCGGGTGTCTCGTCAGCTCCGCTTCTGCCAAGTCACGACAACTTCTTGGATTTCGGAAGTTTCTGAGTTTCGGCCCGCTGCGCCTTGTCGCCACCGCTCCAACGCGAGTGACCCGGCGGAGTTCGCGCGGCGCTTCTTCAATTCTTCGCCATGATTACCGAAGCTTTTGAGGTTCGGCGTCGGCCGTTGCCAGCGCATCCGGCACGCTGAGCGCTGTCGTTCCGCTCCAGACACGCGTCAGCGCCCATCACAACGCTCGACCGCTCCTTGTTGACGTTCTCGCAGCGGATCGCCGACTCGTCCGACGGCATCGAGGCCTGCGGGGCGTCAAACTTCTTGCCGACCGCCTGCTGCGTCATTTGGATGTAGCGGACCATGCACGTGCCGTCCTTGCCCTTGGTGGCGACTGCAGTGTGAATGGTGCGCGACAGGATCACGCCCGTGAGATAGGCCCTCTCGTACTCGAACGCGTCGTCCACGATGACCACCCGCAGCGGCACGTCGCCGAAGTCGTTCTTCGCGGCGGCCGCCTGCATCTGCTTCTGCAGCTTGGCATCCTTCATCGCCGCCTCAGGCATCCGCGCTGCGGTCCAGAAGCTCGACGCTCTTGGTCAGCGAGTCCTTGCGGAAAGTACCGGCTGAGACCAGCAGCTCTGAGGAAGCCTTCACCACCTCCTCACAGAAGCTGTTGATGTCTCCTGCCATTTCCGCGTGCTCGGTTTTGGTGCTGTCCACCCGCTTTTGCGACGTCGGCGTGGGCGCGGGCGAGGACAGTTTGGCGCGCACCCCCTCGGGATTGAGCTCCGCGAGCTTGCGGTGGATGGTGGAGCAACCGCTGGGGCTCTGGACGCAGTGTATTGAATCGCCTGACTCAAGGCGCTCAAAGGGCCGTCGCACTGGTCGCCCGTGGCCAGGCAGACATGGATAGCAGCCACTGCGGACTCCGCCATCCCCACGTTGGGACTCTGACGTGCCCAAGCCAGGTGTTTTGTCGTTGCGAAATGCCAACGGCGGACGCTCGGGAGCCAGGTCCCGGTCGCCGGCGATGCCTTTGTGTACCAGTCAGCCCCCCTTGCCGATGCCGCCCAATCGGAGTATCAGCGGGAGCCCGTGAACTGGACGCTCTCCTTTTGCAGGACTGGCGGGTAGTTCGTGCAAACACCCTGCAACGGCGTAGGTGGACGTTCATGACCGCTCGCAAGCCCCCGCCTCCCTCCACAGGTGCCGACGCCTCCGCCGCAGAGACGCTTCCGCAGTCCGCGCTGCCGTTCCCCGTGGTCGGGATTGGCGCATCGGCCGGAGGTCTTGCCGCGTTTGAGGCGTTCTTCTCCGGCATGCCGCTCGACGTCGAGCCGGAGATGGCCTTTGTGCTCGTCCAGCACCTGGCGCCCGACCACAAAAGCATGTTGAGCGAGATCATCCAGCGTTGTACGCGCATGCAGGTCGCCGAGGTGGAAGACGGCATGATCGTGCAGAAGAACCGCGTCTACATCATTCCGCCCAACAGCGACATGTCGTTCTCCAATGGTCGTCTGCAGCTGCAACTGCCGATGGCATCTCGCGGCCTGCGCCTGCCGATCGACCACTTCTTCCGCTCGCTTGCCCACGACCAGCGCGAACGCGCCATCGGCATCGTGCTGTCGGGAACCGGCAGCGACGGCTCGTTGGGGGTCCGCGCCATCAAGGGCGAGGGCGGCATGGTGATGGCGCAGCGCCCCGACTCGACCGAACACAACGGCATGTTGCTGGCCGCGATCGCCAGCTGCTTGGTCGACTACGAGCTGCTGCCCGCCGAGATGCCGGCGCGGCTGACCGCCTACGTGAATCGCCTGTACGACCGAAGCCCAAGGGCCGAGTCTTTGGAATCCGAGACCGCCGAAGAGGGCTTGCGGGAGATCTTCATCCTGTTGCGCGATCAAAGCGGCCACGACTTTTCCCAATACAAGGGCGGGACCATCCTGCGTCGCATCGAGCGGCGCATGGCCGTGCACCAGCTCAAAACGATGGACAGCTACGTCCATTTCCTGCGGCAGACTCCGGCCGAAGTGCACGCGCTGTTTCGCGATCTGCTGATCGGCGTGACCAGCTTCTTTCGAGATGCGGAGGCGTTTCGGGCGCTCGAGGAACAGGTCATCCCGGCCCTGTTCGTCGGCAAGGCTCCGGGCTCTGTGATTCGGGTGTGGTCTACGGGCTGTTCCACGGGTGAGGAGGCCTATTCCGTCGCCATGCTGCTGCAAGAGCGACTGGAGACCTTGCGTCAGGGCTTCAAGGTGCAGGTCTTTGCCACCGACATCGACGGCCACGCGACTGCGACGGCCCGGGCAGGGGAGTATCCGGCCAGCAGCGTCGCCGATCTCTCCCCCGAAAGGCGCTCGCGCTTCTTCACGCCTGAGCAGGGCGGCGCGGTCTATCGCGTGCACAAGAGCCTGCGAGACCTGTTGGTGTTCTCTGAGCACGACCTGATCAAGGACCCACCGTTCTCGAAGCTCGACCTGATCTGCTGTCGCAACCTGTTGATCTACATGGGTGGTGAGCTGCAGAAGAAAGTCATCCCTCTCTTCCACTATGCCCTGGCGTCGAGTGGCTGGCTGTTCTTGGGCTCGTCCGAGACGATCGGCGACTTTACCGACCTGTTCTCGATTCGAGACCGCAAGTACAAGCAATACCAGCGGAAAGACTCACTGCACAGCGCGCGCCGCCTGCCCGTGACCAGTCCCGTTGCGCCTGCCGCGACGACGGGATTTACCCCGTGGCCCTTGGCCAAGCGAACCAGACAGGGAGCGCCGCCGCTGCGCGAACTGACCGAGCAAACGCTGCTGAAGCTGGTGGCGCCCGCCGCCGTGTTGGTCAATGAGGGCGGTGACATCCTGTACCTGCACGGCCGCACCGGGCTCTATCTCGAGCCGTCGCCGGGTGAGGCGGGGGTCAACAACATCCTGAAGATGGCGCGCGAGGGCCTCCGACAGAAGCTGACCACGGCACTGCGCGACGTCAAGGCGACCCTGACGGCCGTCCATGAGCGGAGTCTGCGGGTCAGAACGAACGGCGACTTCACCAAGGTCGACGTCAGCGTGTATCCGGTGCAGCCCACTGGCGAGACCGCGCGAAGCGTCTCGCTGTACCTCGTGGTGCTGCGCCAAGCGGAGAAGGTTGACCGCGCCTCGCCTCGAAAGGCGAGCGGTGGAGTGGTAGCCGACAAGCCAAGTGCGACCGCCGACGCCGACGAATCGCACGTCATGGCGCTCTTGATCGAATTGCAAAGCAAGGAAGAGTACTTGCAGGCGGCGAACGAGGAGCTCGAGACCTCCAACGAGGAGCTGCGGTCGGCAAGCGAAGAGATGCAGTCCGTCAACGAGGAGCTGCAGGCCACCAATGAAGAGCTCGAAACCTCAAAGGAAGAGACGCAATCGGTCAACGAAGAGCTGACGACCGTCAACGCCGAGCTGCAGACCAAAGTGGCCGAGCTGTCGCTGTCGAACAACGACATGAACAACCTGCTGGCCGGAACGGGCGTGGGCACGGTGTTCGTCGATCACCAGCTGCGCATTCTTCGCGTTACCCCTGCCGCTGCTGAGATTCTCAACTTGATCCGCGGCGACATCGGACGGCCGATCGGTCACGTGGTGTCGAATCTGGTCGGCTACTACCGGCTGATGGCGGACACGCGGGCCGTTCTGGCCAGCCTGGTGCCGAAGGAGATCGAGGTCCAAACCACCGCGGGAACCTGGTTCTCGATGCGGATCCGCCCCTACCGCACGCTGGAGAACGTGATTCAGGGCGCCGTCATCTTCTTCATCGACGTCACCGAACAAAAGTTGGCCCGCGACACCCTGCGCGAGGCCGAGGATCTGCGCCGCTTTGCCGTGGTGGTGCGCGATTCCGGCGACGCGATCGTGCTGCAGGATCTGGCAGGGCGCATCCTGGCCTGGAACCCGACGGCCACCCGCCTGTACGGCTGGACTGAGGCCGAGGCGCTGACCATGAACATCCAGGAGGTGCTGCCGGAAGACAGGCGCGACGAGGAGTTGGCCGTCGTGCGCCGACTGGTCAAGACGGACGTGCTGGCACCCTATCGCGGTCAGCGGCTGGCCAAGAACGGTGCGGTCGTCGACGTGTGGCTGACGGCAACCGCGCTGGTCGATGCCAATGGCAAGCCTTACGCCATTGCAACTACCGAACGACTGGGGGGCTAACCGCCCCGACCTAGCGACGAAACCGCTCCAACACCGCCTGCGGTGGCATCCCCACGTAGTACCCCTGCACGCGCCCCGCGCCGACCTCGACGACCGTCGGCGTGGCCATGACGCCCAGCGCCTGCGCCACTGCGAGATCGCGGCTCACATCGACCAGCAGCACCGCCGGATTGGTGTCTGCGAGCTCGCGGATGCGCGGGGTCAGCGGCCGACAGGCGGCGCAATTCGGACCGAAGAAGTACAGCAGCGCCCCGTCCAAGTCTGCGACCTTGCGACCGATCTCACCCGGCAGCTTGGGTACCGGCTTGCCGCGAAAGCCACGTGCCCGCAGCCGCACACCCAGCTGCATCAGCAACACGACGCCCAGCAGCCCCAACAACACGAGCGCAATGACCTTGACCATGGGAACCTGCCTGAACCGCAACAGGTGCGACGTGAGCGTAAGAGCCGCGACAGCTGCGGAAGGATTCGGCAGCCGCCACCGGGGCGTGACCCGGTGAGGGAGTCGGGGCGACCGTCAGCCCCAGACCCGGACCAGCGCCCCGACGGAACTGACCGCCACCATACCACCGGCGAAGACCAACACCGTGCCCAAAATCGGCAGCAAGCGCTGGAACTTGCGCGCTCCGATACCACCCGCCAGCCGCCGAATCGTCGCCAGCATCACGGTGAACCAGCAGAGGATGCCGAGACAGGCCGCAGCGGCGAACGGCACCACGCCGTTGGGCGTCAGGACAGCAAAGCCCGTCGAGGCAAGCGTCGCCGTCGCCGCGGTCCAGGTCGCGATCAGTGTCGGGTTCAGCGCCGTGATCCAAAACCCGAGCAGGAATCCGCGGGTCTTGCGCCCGGTCGGCACGGGTTGGGGCGAATGCGGGTCCGGCCGATACCGCAGGAAGGCGACGCCCAGCGCCAGCAATACGCCACCTGCGACCAGCCGCGACGCCGGGTCGAGCCACGGATGCGCGGCCAGCAGCGCGCCCACCCCCCAGAAGGCCAGCGCGGCGTAGATCGACTCGGCCAATGCGGCCCCGACGGCGATGGCCAGCCCCTCGCGGTAGCGCGCATCCAGCGCCCGGCCCAGCACCAGCGCAGAGATCGGTCCCGCGACCGGGATGGACCCGACGAAGCCGAACAGGAAACCGATCAAGAGGATAGCGATCACGGCTGGCGCGAGCTCCGGATGTCGATGGACGGTCAGGACTGGGAGAATAGGCCAATCGTGGCGCAGTGTCGTGGTCGTGGGTGTTCGAGGTGAGACTGCTCTCGAGACCGGTCCCGAGACCGCCGAGGCTGCACCGGGGATTCGACGGTTTGCAGGGATTGTCCGGGGTTGCGCCGCAGCACATCTGGCACGTGTCCTGCAACCCTTGCCGACGGACCCTTGCCGACCCTACCCTCGGCGCCGCTTGTCGCCCTCACGGAGTCCCACGTGCGTCTGGTCATCGCCGAAAAGCCCTCGATGGGACGCGCCATTGCCACCGCGCTGGGGGTCAAGGGCACGGGACGGCACCACTTGGGCGGCGGCGAGCTGGTCATCACCTGGTGCGTGGGCCATCTGGTCGAAGCGATGGGTCCCGAGGCCTACGACCCCGGACTGAAGCGCTGGACCCTTGCGACTTTGCCCTTTCTTCCCGAGACCTTTCGCTACGAGCCGATCGCTTCGTCGCTGGACCAGTGGCAGGAAGTGCGGCAGTGGCTGCAGCACCCCGACGTGACCGAGGTGGTCAACGCGACGGACGCCGGGCGCGAGGGGCAGCTGATCTTCCACCTGGCCTATGCGCTGGCCGAGTGCAGCAAGCCTGTGAAACGACTGTGGACTTCCAGCCTGACCGACGCGGCGATTCTGGACGCGTGGAAGGCGATGAAGCCCGAGTCGGCCTATCAGGGGCTGACGGATGCGGCGCGCTGCCGGCAGGAAGCGGACTGGATGGTCGGTCTGAACTGCACGCGCGCGCAGACGCTGATGGCGCGCGCGGTGGGCCTCGAGGGCGTGTTCTCGATCGGCCGGGTGCAGACGCCCACGCTGGCGATGCTGGTGCAGCGCGAGCTGGAGATCCGCGACTTCGTGCCGAAAGATTTTTGGACGGTGCTGGCGACCTTCCGCGCCGAAGCGGGCGATTACGAGGGCAAGTGGTACCGAACGGCAGAGGGCAAGGAGATCGATCGTCTGGACACCGAAGCTGAGGCGCGCGCGATCGTCGACCGCGTGCAGGGCCGCCCGGCACTGGTGCACACGGTTGCAGCCAAGGACGAACGCAAGCGCCCCGAGCTGTTGTACGACCTGACGGCCCTGCAGAAAGAGGCGAACAAGCGGTTCGGGTTGACCGCAGAGAAGACTTTGGAGATCGCGCAGAAGCTGTATGAATCCAAGCTGATCTCGTACCCCAGAACCAACTCTCGCCACCTGACCGAGGCCGATGCCGCCAAGGCGCCGCAGTGGCTGCAAGCGCTCGCCGACGGCCAGAACGGCAAGTACGCCGGTTTTGCCGCCGAAGTCCGGGCCATGGGCACCCCGAAGCTGGGCAAGCGGTTCGTGGACGACAAGGAGGTCGAGGACCACTCGGCGCTCGTGCCGACCGAGAAGTCGGCGCAAGGGCTGATGGGCGACGAGGCGGCGGTCTACGACCTGATCGCCCGGCGGCTGCTGGCGGCGTGGTTTCCGGATCGGGTCGAGGCCAAGACGACCGTGGTCACGCGAGTGGCGGTCGAAAACCCCAAGGGAGTCGAGACCTTCAAGAGTCTGGGCACCGTCGTCAAGGACTTGGGCTGGACGCGCGTGGACCCGCCGGCCTCAGGAGGCAAGGAAGGCAAGCCCGACGCCGCACTGCCGCTGGTGAAGAAGGGCGAGCCGGTCGAGACGCTGACGGTGGGCCCCAAGGCAGGCAAGACCTCGCCCCCCAAGCCGATGACCGAGGGCGATCTCTTGGGCTCGATGCAGACAGCCGGCCGCGATCTGGACGACGAGTCGTTGCGCGGCGCGATGAAGGACTGCGGTCTGGGGACACCAGCAACTCGCGCCAACATCATCGAAACGTTGATCAAGCGGCAGTACGTCGAGCGCAAGACCGAGCGCAAGAACACCATGTTGCGCCCGACGGAGAAGGGCATTGCCCTCATCCGCAGCATCGAGGTCGACGCCTTGAAGTCGCCGCTGCTGACCGGGCAGTGGGAAGCGGCGATGGAACGGATCCGCCGCGGCGAGCACCAGCGCGACAAGTTTATGACCGAGGTTCGCGACTTTGTTCGTGATCTGGTGGTCCGCATCCAAGCCAAGCCCCCCGACCTCGAGCGGATCGACCTCGGCTCGTCGCCGACCAGCTCGCAGCGCATGGGCGACTGTCCCCGCTGCAAGCGACCGCTGATCCTGCACCGTGCACACAGCCCCGCGTGGGTCCGCTGCAGCGGCGTCGGCCCCCACTTCTGCGGCTTCTCCTACGAGACCACGGACGATGGAACCCCCAGCAGCTCCTGTCGATTCTGCAACGGTCCGGTCCGCACCAGCCCCCACCATGCACCTGAGTGCCTGACCTGCGGCCGCCCCCAGAACGACGCCCCGCAAGCCGACCGCCCGGCCGCCCCACCGCTGGTCAAGTGCGAGCGCTGCAAGGCCGTCCTGCGTCAGCTTTGGAGCGCCAAGAAGACCCGCTGGTACCAGCGCTGCGACGCCTGCGACACGTGGAACGACCCACCCGACCCCGGCAAGCTGCCGCCTGAGCCCGCAGTCGAGCCGTGCAAGTGCGGGCACGCGATGATGGTGCTGTGGAGCGCAAAGAAATCGCGGTGGTACCTGTTGTGCGCAAAGTGCGGCGAGTGGAAATACCCCTGACCCGGTTGGCGTTGCATCTTCGTGTGCTGCGCAAGCCTTCGCGACCGTCCCGGGGTTGCCGCGACCCGGCGGTTCCGCTACATGGGGACATCGCGCAACGCCGCGCCGCCGATCAGGAGTCCGCCGATGCCGCTCGCCACCTTCCTTCGCCTGTTCTCGGCTGGCCCTCTGCTGCTGATGCTGCTGGTTGCCTGCGAGCCCGCCCGCCAATCGCCTGAGCTGGCGTGCACCAAGAACGCGCAGTGCCCGGCCGACGGCAACCACTACTGCAACCTGAAGACTTCCTTGTGCGAGGCGTGCGACGGCCTGTGCCCCAGCCAGATCGTGCCAGACGTGACGACGACCGACACCCAGGACGCGTTGGACTCCACGGCCGACACCACCACCGACGCGGCAACCGACACGGCCGCTGACGCCGACGATGCCGCTGGCACGGATGCTGAGGCTGATCTGGCCGACGACACGACCGCGACCCGCTAGCCGCCGCCCGAGGAGGCCCGCCATCTCCCGCCCAGCCGCCCAGCGCACGATCGCTTCCCGCGAGGGCTGGCTGCCCTGGCTGCTGACCCCCACCACTCCAGCATTCACGCCCGACACGCTGCGCGCGAACCCGTTGGCGTTGCTGCTGATGGCGGCGTGTCTGGTGGTTCAGGTGGTGGCGCGGTACCAGTTCGGCTTCCTGTACGACGAGCGCTGGCTGGCGGTTCACCTGCTGATCGCCTTCACCGCAAGCTTCAGCATTCTCGTTTGGTTCCACGGCACGGCGTGGCTCAAGCGCGTGTCGCCGCAGAGCTGGCTTGTGCTGGTGTCCGGTGCTTTGTGCTTCTGCGGCTTCTGGTATCTGGGCCGTGTGGACAGCTGGCGGCGGTGGTTCCAGCCCTGGGTCGACCCCTCCTTCCCAATGGCGCCGCTGTGGTCGTTCTTCTACTTCTCGGCCTCAGGCGTGTTCTTCCGCATGGTGCTGCCCCTGCTGTTTGCTCGTCGGTTTCTAGGGTTACGCCCCCGCGACCTCGGCGTGCTGCCGTCCAGCGGCTCGGCCTCGGCCCCGCACCGCCTGTGGCCCCTGTACCTCGCGGCATTCCTGATCGTCCTGCCGTTTGTCATCCACGCCGCCGGGACGCCCGCTTTCCTGCGCAAGTACCCGCTCTGTCACGATCTCTTGGCCTCCGCTTCGATCCCGGTGTGGCAGTTCGTGCTGTACCAGGTTGCCTACGTATTCGTGTTCGTGTCGGGAGAGTCGTTCTGGCGCGGCTACCTCACCTTCGGCACCGAGCGCGACTTCGGCATGTACGCGATCGCGCTGATGATCATCCCGTACGTGACCGCGCACTTCGGCAAGCCGCTGCCCGAGACGCTGGGCGCGATTCTGGCCGGGTCGGTGCTGGGCTATCTGGCGCTGAAGCACCGCTCGGTCTGGCTGGGCGTGGCCGTGCACTACGGTGTGGCGCTGACGATGGATCTGTTAGCCCTGTACGGCCGCGGCGTCGTGTTGACCTGAGGGTTTCCCCGGGTGTTGGCGCTTGCGGTTGCGCCGTGGCACACTCCGGCATCGCATCCAACCCAGTTGGTCCAACAGCCCCGATCTGGACCAAAGGAGACCCCGCAACATGGCCCGCACCTTGGCGATGGTCCTCGCAGGCGGCAAGGGATCCCGTCTGGCCCCGTTGACAACCCACCGGGCCAAGCCCGCGGTTCCGTTCGGCGGACGCTATCGCATCATCGACTTTGTCCTGTCGAACTTCGTGAATTCGGGCTATTACCGAATCAAGGTGCTGACGCAGTACATGGCGTCGTCGCTGATCACGCACTTGTCGCGCAACTGGAACCTGTCGGGGCTGCTGGACCAGCACGTCGACGCGGTGCCGGCGCAGATGCGGCGCGGTGAGCACTGGTACGTGGGCACGGCCGACTCGGTCTACCAGAACCTGAATCTGATCCAGGACGAGCACGCCGACCATGTGGCCGTCTTCGGCGGCGACCACATCTACAAGATCGCAGTCGACCAGATGGAGGCGCACCACGTCGAGCTCAACTCGGATCTGACCATCGCCGCCTATCCGGTGCCGCGGGCAGAGGCGTATGCCTTCGGTGTGATCCAGGTCGACGAGACCGGCCGCATCATTGGCTTTCAGGAGAAGCCCAAGGTCGAGGACGCGATCCCGATCCCCGGCAAGCCCGACATTTGTCTGGTGTCGATGGGCAACTACTTCTTCAAGCGCAAGGTGCTGGAAGACCTCCTGATTCAGGACAGCGAAGACCCCCACTCGCAGCACGACTTCGGCAAGGACATCATCCCCAAGATGGTGGCCGACGGTTACCGTGTCTACATCTACGACTTCTCGACCAACAAGGTGCCCGGCGAGGCACCCGGCGCGGCACCGTACTGGCGCGACGTGGGCACGCTCGACAGCTTCTTCGACGCCAACATGGACCTGCGCGCCGTGTTGCCGGCGTTCAATCTGTACAACCGCCAGTGGCCCATCCACTCGGCACAGTACAACCTGCCGCCCGCCAAGTTCGTCTTGGCCGGAAAGCAGCGTGAATTCGGTCAGGTGGTCGACAGCTTGGTGTGCGAGGGCGCGATCGTGTCCGGCGCCATGCTGATCAACGTGGTGGCCGGCGTGGACAGCTACTTCCACCGCTTCGCCAGCATCGAGAACTCCGTCACCTCAGGTCGGTGCAACGTCGGACGCCACTGCTGGATCCGCAACGCACTGCTGGACCACAACGTCACCATCGCCGAGGGCACGACCATCGGCTACGACGAGGAGGCCGACCGACTGCGCTTCCCGTTCATTACCGAAAAGGGAATCATCGTCCTGCCCAAGGGAACGCACGTGCCCCGCCAGGGTCCGATCGAGATCCCCGAAGACATGGCCTACATGCTGCTCCAGGACCCCGCCGTCTCCGACATCATGCGAGAGCATGCGGACACGTACGTCGCGGTCCGTCGGCACAGCAACGACATGAGCCGAAATGACTGAACCTCTCCGCATCGCCTATGCCGTCGCTGAAGCCTACCCTTGGTGCATGACCGGGGGCCTCGCTGAGGTCTCTGGCGCCCTGCCCCAGGCCCTTCGCGAATCCGGCGCTGAAGTCAGCGTGTTCCTGCCGCTCTACCGCGAGGTGAAGCGCAAGGTCGAGACGTCGGGCTCGCTGCTGGTCGACACCGGCGCAAAGAGCGGCGTCTGGCTGGGGCCACACTACATCGAGGGCCGCTTCCTGCGGATTCTCGGGCCGCAGGAAGGGGCGACCGGCTCGGGCGCGCCCGGTTCTGACGTGCCGACCTATGCCTTTGACTGTCCTGTGCTTTTTGACCGTGAAGGGTTGTACGGCCACCCGGACGACGTCGCGCGCTTCTCGACCTTCTGCCGGGCGGTGCTGGACTGCTCGACCGAGCTGATGGCCGGCGCTCCGGATGTCTTCCACGTCCACGACTGGCACACCGCACTGATCCCCGTGTACTTGTCGGGGCCATACCGCGACCGGCTGCCCAACGCCGCGTCCGTGCTGACGATCCACAACTTGGGCTACCAGGGCGTGTTCCCGAACCACGAACTGCTGGTGGCCGGTCTGGGCTGGGAGCACTACACCATCGAGAAGATGGAGTTCTTCGGCCGCATCAACCTGATGAAGGGCGGCATCGCCACCGCAAACGCCCTGACGACCGTCAGTCCACGCTACGCTCAGGAGATCCAAAGCTCCCTGTTCGGCGAGCGTCTGGAAGGCATGCTGGCGACGCACAAGAACAAGCTGTCGGGCATCCTGAACGGCGTGGACACCCAAGCGTGGAACCCGTCGACGGACCCTCTGATCCCCGCGAATTACGACATCAATTCGCTAGACGGCAAGACCGCTTGCCGGAACTCGCTGCTCGAGTCGGCGCGCTTTGACACTTGGGACCGTACGCCCGTCTTCGGCGTCATCAGCCGCTTTGCTCGCCAGAAAGGTATCGATCTGGTCGCCGAGATCGTTCCGTGGCTCGCCCAACGCGGCGTGCGCCTGCTGGTTCTGGGTCAGGGCGAGGCGGCGCTGGAAGAGTGGCTGCGGTACCTCGAGCGCCAGTTCCCCAACAACGTACGCGTCCGCTTTGCCCACGAACCCGCGCTGGCCCACGCGATGCAGGCCGGCTGTGATGCCGTCCTGATGCCCAGCCGGTATGAGCCTTGTGGTCTCGGCCAGCTGTATGCCATGCGCTATGGCACCGTGCCGATCGTTCGCGCGGTGGGCGGCCTGCTCGACACGGTGGTCGAGACCCCGGTTTCGCAGGTCGGCGACGGCCAGGCCACCGGCTTCCGCTACCACGAAGACACGACGGCGGGCCTGCAAGCGGCGATCGACCGCGCACTGTCCGTGTTCTACACCGCGCCCGACACCTGGCGGCAGATTCAACTCAACGGCATGCGTCAGGACTTCTCGTGGGATCGCTCGGCTGGCGACTACATCGAGGTCTTCCAGAACGCCATCGCCCGTCGCCGCGCCTAGCCCGTCGTTGGCTGGCGACTAGCGCATCACCTCGCGCAACGCCGCACACGCCCTCTCGATTCCTGTATCGTCCACGTCCAGATGTGTGACGGCGCGCAGGCGATACGGCGCACCTGCGATGCGCACGCCCCGCTCAGCCAGGCGCCGCTGCAACGTCTCACGCCCCCGTGGATCCCTGGCCAGCGGATGGTCCGGGGCCAGGTCGAAGTAGACGATGTTGGTCTGCACCCGCCAAAGTTCAACCGTCAGTCCGGGGACTTGGGCAATGGCCTCTGCCAGCTGTCGCGCACGGCGATGGTCGTCGGCCAGTCGCTCCACGTGATGATCCAGCGCGTACAGACCGGCCGCCGCCAGAATTCCCGCCTGCCGCATGCCGCCGCCCAGCTGCTTGCGGTGCCGACGCGCCTTGGCGACCAGATCCGCTGGGCCGGCCAGAACGCTGCCCACCGGAGCTCCCAACCCCTTGGAAAGACACAGCGACACCGTGTCGAACAGCGCCGCCCACTGTTGCGCCGCTCGGCCCGACGCCACCTGGGCGTTCAGCAGTCGCGCACCGTCCAGATGCATCGCAACGCCATGGCGCCGCGCGACCTCAGCCACCGCCTGCAGGCCCGGGAACGACAGCACCTGCCCGCCGCACGCGTTGTGCGTATTCTCCAGACAGATCAGGCGGGTCTGCGCGTGGTGCGGGTCGTCGTCCAGATGCAGGTTGGCCTCGACCGCGCCGGGGTCCAGACCACCGTCGGCCGAGTCGAGCGGCCGCAACGTCACCCCCGACAGCGCCGCCGCGCCGCCGCCCTCATTGTTCAGGATGTGACAGCCCGCGTGGACGATGGCCTCCTCGCCGGGTCGCAGTTGCACGCGCAAGGCAAGCTGGTTGGCCATGGTGCCAGAGGGAACCAGGATCGCAGCCTCTTTGCCCAACAGTTGAGCGACCTTGCGTTCCAGCGCGTGCACCGTCGGGTCGTCGCCGAACACGTCGTCGCCCAACGGCGCGTCCATCATCGCCTGCTTCATGGCGCGCGTCGGTCGAGTGACGGTGTCGCTGCGAAGATCGACGAAGGGGTCCACGGTTGCCTCCAGAAGTCAGAGCCGCTGAGTCGGCGGAACAGAAAGGGCGACGGTAGCCGGAAAGTCCCTGCCGCGGTAGTGCTTGCAAGGCGATGGCCCCGAAGGGTCGGCCGTCGCGCCCTCGCCCGTTTGCCCTGCAGTTGACGAGACTTTCTCGATGGTCTTTCAAGGATTGCGCAGGCATGTGGTCCGAAGGTTTGCCCCCCCCTTGGCTCAGCCCGCTTCCTGGTGCACACTCCGGCCGCTATTGGCGATCGCGCCGCCACCCCGCCAGGAAGGAACGATGAGCAAGCAGACCATCATCCGCGTCAGCAACTCGTTCACCCGCAACGAGATCCGCATTCTCAAAGAGATCATCGACACCGCGACCACCCAGGAATTCCGGGGTCGCAACCATCTGATGAAGTTCATCGAGAATCCGCACTTCAGCCAGCTCTACCGCAAGCTTGCGAGCATGCAGGAGAAGGCAGACAGCCTGCACACCATGGCGCGCACCGGTCAGCCGCTGCCGTCGGAATAGCGTGCGACCAAGGCTCGGCGGCCCTGTCGTCGGCGCCTGACGCGGCCAAGCCGTTCCCTTTCGCTTATCGCTCGCGCACGTTCTCGTCCGGGCGCCGTCCTCTCCACAGCTGCTGCACCAGTTCCCTCGGGTCGACCGTGGGCAGCTCGCACGCGCCCTGTCGGCAGACGTACGCCGTGGCCAGGCCGTGCAGCGCCACTCGCTCGGCGACCGGGGGGGCGACCTCTGCAAGCGCTCGAATCCCCTCGCCTTCCTGCGCCATCATCACCACGCGATGCGGCGCAAACGTGTCGCGCAGCGCGGTCAGGAACGGCTCCAGCGTCGACCGGTCGCTGCCCTTGGGCCACACCAGCACGACCTCCTGCATCGGCGCGTGCCACGCCTCGACCGCCAGCAGCATCTCGGCCAGCGCTCCGGGCATGTCCGCCAGACGCTCGCCGAACGCCTGCAACGTTTGTCGGGCCCTCTGGTGCCATCGTTCGTCGCCGGTCAGGGCCGCCAGACGCACCAGATTCAGCGCTGCGACCGAGTTGCCGCACGGCTCTGCGCCGTCCTGGTCGGGCCGAACACGGACCAGGCCGTGCTCGCCGTCGTCGGGAGTCGCGAAGTAGCCCCCGCGCTCCGGGTCCCAGTGGTGGCGGTCCTGCGTCGCCTGCAGCTCCAGCGCCGCGCGAAGCCACTGCACGGTCGAAGTCGCCTCGAACAGATCCAGCAATGCTTGGATAAGAAAGGCGTAATCGTCCAGGAACGCCCAAGTGCGCGACGGCCCGTCCAACCACGACCGCAGCAGCCGCCCGTCCTGTTGCAGCCGGTCCAGCAGGAAATGCGCGGCTTGCTCACCGGCCAGTACCCAGCGCGGCTCGTCGAACACCCGGCCAGCACGGGCCAGCGCCGAGATCGCCAACCCGTTCCAGCTCATCAGGATCTTGTCGTCGCGCAGCGGCGGTTCCCGGGTCTGACGCCGCTCATACAGCCGGTCCAGACTCGCTCGGGTGCGTCGCCGCAGGTCGTCCACGGACACGCCGTGCCGCGCGGCCGCTTCCAGCCAAGGCGTGCGCCGATGCAGAACGTTGGCCCCCTCGAAGTGGCCTTGCGGACTCGCGTCGTACACATCGGCCAGAACGGCTGCCTCGTCGGGTCCCAGCACGTCCTGCAACTCCGCCAGCGTCCACACGAAGTACGCACCCTCGCGCCCCTCACTGTCCGCGTCGGTGGCCGAGTGGAAGGCGCCGTCGGGGTGACGCAGCTCACGCAACAGGTAGTCGAGCGTCTCGCGCACGACCAGAGCGAGATCCGGGTCCCGCACCACCTGCCAAGCGTCGACCGCGGCCAGCACGATCAGCCCTTGGTCATAGAGCATCTTCTCGAAGTGAGGCACCCGCCAACGCGCGTCGGTACTGTAGCGGTGGAAGCCTCCGCCGACGTGGTCGTACAGGCCGCCCGCCGCCATCTGCTGCAGCGTGAAGACCGCCATGTGCAGGGATTGTGCATCACCTGTGCGCCAATTGTGCCTCAACAGTGCTTGAACCGGGATCTGCGATGGAAACTTGGGGGCTCGCCGCCGCCCGCCACTCACGGCATCGAAGTCGCGCTTCAGCTCATCGACCACGGCATCGGTGGCCTGCGTCCCCACCAGCTCACCCGGTTCATCGCCCGAGAGTTGCTGCCGCACGGCCGCGGCGACCTGCCAGCCGTGCCCGAACACGCGGTCCGGGTCCTGGGCGTACAGATCGGCAAGCTGCGTGGCGACTTCGTGCAGGCCGCGGGTCTGCCCCCGCACGCCGTCGCGGGGCGCAAAGTACGTGCCGGCAAAGAACGGCAGCCCGACGGCCCCGCCACCCGCCTCAGTCGGCAGCGGCGCCAGCCAGACGTTCATCGGCCAACCACCGTGACCCTGCATGGCGTGGACGGCGGCCATGTGCACGGCATCGACGTCGGGACGCTCCTCGCGGTCGACCTTGATCGGCACATAGCGCTCGTTGAGCACGCGGGCGACGTCCAGGTCCTCGAAGCTCTCGTGCTCCATCACGTGACACCAGTGGCAGGTCGCGTAGCCCACGCTCAGAAACACGGGGCGGTTCAGCTCGCGGGCTTCGTCGAACGCCTCAGGCCCCCAAGGCCGCCAGTCGACGGGATTGTGGGCGTGCTGGCGCAGGTAGGGACTTGTCTGCAAAATCAGGCGGTTGGTGTACGTTGGCTGCGCGCCCGCGGGGGCATACGGACTGTCGTGCGTCGCCGCGGTGCCTTGCGAGCGTCGGTCGGCCCCGGCGTAGTGACGGGTGCGCGGCGCGTGGTTCGGGGGCAGCGCGGCGAGTGCGGCTTCGAGCTGCGCCTGCAGGTCGCGGGTAGGGGGCAGCGAGCCCGGGTGCGGGGTCCAGTTCACGATGCCTCCGGCGTCAGTGCGACGAACATCCATCGCACCACGCAGGGGCAGACGTGACCAGTGGTGTTTGCGAACTACCCGGCGACTCTGGCGATCTCGGCCTCGACCTCGCGCAGTCTGTGCTGGACGGCGCTGTGCCGGGGACCGCCGCCCCGTCGGGTCAGATAGCTCAAGTAGGACCGCAACCCGACGGCCAGCCCAACGATGTCGCCGACCTCGCGCAGGATGTTCAGCCCTTCCTCGAAGCACTCTGTGGACTTGCGGTCGGTCACCGTCGCTCGCGCACCCTTGTCCGCCATCGCGCGGGTGCCCAGCACACAGCCTCGCACCAGCAGCGCCCGCGCCACCTGCAGCCGCGCCCCACTGTCGCGCGCCACCTGCACCGCACGCTCGCTGTCGAGGTCGGCCGTCTCCAGCGCATCCCGCTCCAACGAGATGGCCGCCTGCACCCGGTGAATGCCTGACAACAGCTCGGGATCGTTGATCTCTCTGGCCTGCTCCAGCGCGTCCAGCATCAGCGCCGCTGCGTGCTGCCAGTCGCCCAAGGCGATGTGAACCTCAGCCTGCAGTACGACCAGCTCGACACGCCGACTCGGGTCGCCGATCTCGCTGGCCAGACCGGTCGCCACCTCCCAGCTCTGCAGCGCCTGCTTGTGCTTGCCCGACGCGGCCAACACCTCGCCCTGCACCGTCCGCGCCGCGGCGGCACCCCAGCGGTCCTGGATCTGCTCGCAGATCTGCACGGCTTCGTGGACGGCCTCCACCGCATCCGTAAAGTGGCCACGGCCCATGTGCACCCGCGCGATATTGCACAGGGAGCGGGCCACCACGCGCCGATCCTCCGACCGCCGCCGCAGCGCCAGCGCCTTCAGAAAGTGGGCCAGCGCGTTCTTGTACGCATCCTGCTCGCCGCGAACCAGCGTGATCACGCCCAGCTCGTCGCTGACGTCGGCGATCCAGCGGTGTGCGCCGGCCACCCGCAGGTGCTTCAGCGCGCCCTCCAGAAACGACGTTGCCGCCTCGTACCGCCCCGACACGCGGGCCACCTGCGCCACCCGCAGCTGCACGATGCCGCAGCGCAAGTCATCGTCCAGACAGCGCGCCATGTGCAGCGCGTCCAGCAGCACGGGCTCGGCCTCGCGGTGGCGGCTCAGGCGCAAAAGGCTTCCACCGTGCGCGGTTCGCACATCGCACGCCAGGTCGGCGTCGTCGGGACCGGCGGTCCTCGCACCAGAGTCGTACAGCGCCAGCGCGCGCTGCAGCTGCCCCACGGTGCGCGCCGCGTTGCCCGCTTCCATGTACAGCGCCGCCGCCTGCCGGTTGCGGCCGCCCTGCTCGTACAGCTCGGCGATGCGCGCGGTGTCGCCGACCGGGTCCTGCCGCGGCCGACTTGCCAGCCACTGTGCCGCCAAACGCGCGTACAGACTGCGCTTTTCGTACGGCATCTCGGCCAGAATCGCCGCAGGGTCGGTGGGGAAGGCAAACGCGAACTCCAGCTCGCGCGTCATTTTCGGGTTCTCGACGAACACCAGCACGTCGATCGCCTGCAGCTGCATCATCGACGCCTTCAGGCTGACGCGGTCGCGCTCCGACAGGCTCTCGGACGGTTCATGGCGCCCGCCCCGCAGCACCGAGAGAATGCCGCCGAACCAGGTGACCGGACCGAAGATGGCGGCCGCGTCGATGACTTCGTGCAAGTCGTTGGGAAGTCTGGCAATGCGGTCGGGCAACGTATTGCCGGACGCCCCCGTCGCAGGGGTCCGCCGCGCCGGCGCCTCCACACGCGGTGCCTGGTCGCGAAAGGTCCATGCGCCGTCCGTGGACACCACTTCGCCCGCGGCGATCATGCCGCGCATCTTGTCGATCATCCGCTCCGGATTGCCGTCGGCCTCGGCCTGCAGCTGCTCCGAAAGGTCGGCGGGAGCGCCCCGCACGCGTTTGCTCAGGTGTTTCGCAAGTGCCTGCATCGACTCGACATCCAGCGGGTCCACTCGCCAGGCGCGGATGGCGACGCCCTCTGGAGGCGGTCGGCGCGCCTCGACCAGCAACGTGGCGGGCGAGTGGGCCAGCGTATCGCAGAGACCGACCAGCAGGGTCTGCAGCTCCTCGTCGTCGTGATACGAGGCATCGACCTGCAGGACGAACGGACCCTGCTTGCCGCGGTGCCGCAGCAGGCTGCCGACGAACTGCACCGCGACGTGGTGGGGCGCCTCACGCTGGCGCAGGGCCTCTTCTTCCTCACTGCCCTCCTGCCCGCGCAACCCCAGCAGCGGCGCCACCGCCTCCATGCACTCCGCCGCTTGGGCGCCGACCAAGGCTGAGAGTCGCTCTTTCACGAACTGCCAAGGCTCAGGCATGCGCAGCACGTGCGGACCGCCAAGCAGCTCCAACAGGAGGCGCCCTGCCAGCGTGGGCGGCCCCGCGAGCTCCTTGCCGACCACCACGCGGTACCAGCCCACGCCACGGCGGTCGGGGCTGACGGCACGCTCCAACTCATTCAGCAGTCTGGTCTTTCCCACACCGGACGGGCCGTAGACCCACGCCGCGCCCATCTGCCGCTTGTTCAGCGACTCGCGGACGATGTTGTACAGCGCCTCGACCTCAGCACGGCGACCGACGAACGGCACCGGCACGCCCAACAGGGTCGTCACTTCGCGGCGCGCGTCGCGAAACTCCGACCAAGTGCGACGCATCGGGTTCTGTTCCGCGGAGTTCGGCTCTGTGGTCATGTGTCGTCCCCGTTGAACAGGCCGTCACGGATCCGTTCGAGATGGGCAGTGGCCCCGTTCACGCCTGAGCCGACAGATGATAGAAGGCGGCCGCCCCCCCGGCAAGGCACGAAGATCGCGCCGGATGCGCCGACCAGCCCCTGGAGCCCATGAACGACCCACTGCGCCTCCAACGCGTTCTCAAGACCCTGGCAAGCCTTTGCCAGACTGATTTGGGTGCCCGCCGCGCCGCCGAACTGCCTTTTGCCCGCGACCTGCTCGAGGCCGAGGGCAGGCTGGACCGCATCGGCGAGGCCACCCTGCTGCACGACTCGGGAGCGGCGATTCCCCTCTGCCCGCGTCTGGAAGTCGCCGACTTGCTGGCGCACGGGCAGCGCGGTGGCGTTCTGGATGGTCTTGAACTTGCCGTGATTTCCAAGCTGGCGGGAACGACGGCGCGGCTGGTGCGGCAGCCCCGTGCCTGGCCGATGCAGGTGCAGCGCTTGCGCAGCGACGTGGCCGATCTGCCGGATCTGGGCCTGCTGGCCACCCTGCTGGCCGACGCCATCGACGACGAGGGGCACATCCTCGACTCCGCCAGCCCGGAGCTGGCCCGTCTGCGCGCCGAAGTGCTGTCGATCGCCAGCCGCCTGCGCCGGCGGATCGGTGAATTGGTCAAGGAAACCGACGAGCAAGGGCTGCTGCAGGACGAGTACTACACGCTGCGCGACGATCGTTACGTCCTGCCCGTGAAGTCCAGCGACAAGCGGGTGCTGGGCGGCGTCATCCACGGCACGTCGCAGACGGGTCAAACGGTGTACGTCGAGCCGCCAGAGATGGTCGAGGGCAACAACCAGCTGTCGCTGGCGCTGGAGGCCGTGCGGCGGGAAGAACGCAGAATTCTGGCAGAGTTGACGGGGCTGGTCGCCGGTCAGTCCGACGATTTTCTGGATGCGGCAGAGCGTCTGGCGGCCCTGGACGTCGTGCTGGCGCAGGCCAGGCTGGCCGCGCGTCTCGACGCCCATCGTCCGCGATTCTCGAACGATGGCAGGGTGTTCATCGACCGTGGGCGTCACCCTCTGCTGGTGCTGGACGGCGTGCAGGTGGTGGCGAACAGCGTGGACGTGGCCCCTCCCGCGCGGTGGCTGATCGTCAGCGGTCCCAACGGCGGCGGCAAGACCGTCGTGCTGTCGACGGTGGGCTTGGCAATCGAGATGTCGCGTCTGGGGTTGTACGTCACGACCGGGCCGGACACGCAGATCCCGTGGTTCGACGCCGTCGAGGTCGTGTTGGGCGACGCGCAGGACGTCGAGGCCGGGCTGTCCACCTTCGAGGGGCACTTGCGCGCGGTGCAGCGAGCAGCGCGGGCGTTGGACGGTGCCGGCAACCGCAACGTCCTGATTCTGCTGGACGAGCTGGCCAGCGGCACTGAGCCGATCGCAGGCAGCGCGCTCGCGACGGCGCTATTGGAGTACCTGGGCAACCACCCGACGCCGTGTGTGGGTCTGGTGACGACGCACTTCGAGGCGCTGAAGCTGCTGCCCGTGCGCGACCCGGTGTTCGAAAACGCGGCACTGGATCTGGACTCTCGATCGCTGGCCCCCAACTACCGCTTGCGGATGGGACAGATCGGCTCGTCCAACCCTCTGGCGCTGGCCGGGCGGCTGGGTCTGCCCGCATCGGTGGTCGAGCGCGCCACGCGCCTGGCGGGCGGCGGAGGCAGCGAAGTGGCGCAGACCCTGCAGCGGCTGGAGGACATGCGCCATCAGGTGCAGGAACGGCTGCTGGAGATCGAGAAGCAGCAGCACCAGCTGGACCGGTCGCGCGCAGCCCTGGACGACCAGCGGCGCAACGAGGCAGTCGCGGCTGAGCGGCGCATCGAGAAAGCGGCCGCGGGTGCACTGGCGCAAGTGTCTGCCGCACTTCGGGATCTCGAGGACGCCAAGCGTGCGGGGCGCGAGGGCGACCGCAAGCGCATCGAGGACGCGGCCCGCACCCTGTCGGCGCGTCAGGTCGAGCTGGAGCGGTTGGAGCGACAGGCCCGCGAGGTCCGCGAGGGCAAGCCACAGCGCAAGCCGTTGGATCCACAGAAGACCAAGGTGGACTCGTCGGTCTGGCTCGAGACGCTGAACCGCGCCGTGGTCGTCACCGAAGTGGACACGCGCAACCGCCGCTACCGCGTGCGCGCCGGCAGTCTGGAACAATGGTGCGGCGAAGCGGACTTGCGCGAGCTTGCCGGGACCGACAAGGGCGGCCCGCAGAAGCCACCGCCACGTCCGGCCCCGCCCACCGGGATCCGCCCGCTGCCCGCCACCGCCCGTCAGGTCACGCCCGACGCCGTGGACATGCTGCAGGCCACCGACGACGAGGATACGCAAGCCCTGCGTACCTCAGATCGCACCGTCGACCTGCGCGGCCACCGTGTGGACGAAGCGCTGCGTGAGGTCGACCGCGCCTTGGACCGCGCCACCGTCACCAACGCCCCGGGCATCTGCGTCATCCACGGCATGGGCACGGGGGCCGTCCGCGAGGCCGTTCGCCAGCATCTGCGCAAGCATCCGCAGGTCGACCGCTTCCGCATCGGCATTCGCGGCGAAGGCGGTGAGGGCGTGACGATGGTGTGGATTCGGCAGTAGGTCCGCAGGCCTCTATGGCTGCCGCGGCCGCGCGTAACCGACCAGACACTGCCCCGTCGTCCAGGCGTGTGTGCTGCCAGGCCAACGAACCAGCCGCGTATTCACCACTTGCGAGCCCTCACGCACCACCTGGGGTCGCTGCGGGTCCACAGCCATGCGCCGCACTTTGCCCGCACGTTGGGCAATGAAGACGACCTGCGTGCCCTGTGCGCGCTCGACCACACCAACCAGCGTCACACCGTCGTCCGGGCGCGTGTTGCCGTTCAGATCGGACGTGTCGCGGAAGAACACCAGATCGCCTGGCCGGGCCTCGGCAGCCTCCACCCTGACGCCATCGGCCTGCAGCTTGGCGTGCAACCCGGCAGCGTAGTTCATATTTCGGTCGACTTCGAGGTCCTGTCCGGCAGCCCGCAGCACGTGGGCGACAAACGCGCGATCGGCAAGTCCCGCCGTCCCCAGCAAGGCAGCGGCAGCCTCGACCCGCTGAGAGGCCCGCAGACCGTCGGGATAGGGCGTACCGGCCGGCATCGGACCCGCAGGCACCACCGACTTCGCTGCGGGTGAGGCAACGGCAGGCGACGGACGAGGCTCGACCGGAGCCGCGGCCACCGTGACAGGCGCCGCGGGCTTCACCGCAACGGGCGCTGGTCTTGCGGCAGGGCGGGGAGAAGTCGGCCTCGGGGCAGTGGAAGCATAGGCCGCAGGACGGTCTGAAGCGGGCGCCGGGGCAGAGGCAGCAGGGACGGCGCGCCGACCAAAGCGAACGTCCTGAGAGACGTTGGCCAGGCCGGAGTCGAAGCCGTACGACGGCGCAGGCACCGACGGAACGCTCGCACAAGCCGAAGCGAGCGATGCCACGCAAGCGCAAGTCAGCAGCTGCAGTCTGGCGGGACGAGGTCGGTCGTCCATGAGTCTCCCCAGCTTCGCAGATCGAAGCGTCGCCGCCCCGCGGGCGGTTGGTCGCAGGATCAGGCACCTGCGCGGTTCGTCAACTTCCATGGATTTCGCGCCACGACGGTCCAGCGCTTGAGCATCGGGCCGTGCCGTGAATAGACTCGCGGCATGGCCGTTGAAGCGGCCGGAGGTGACATCATGCCGCGCATCATCAAGGCCCTTGCTCTATTGGCTTTCTTCACCACCGGTTGCATCGTCAACACCGGTGCGAACCACGGCATCATTCAGGTGCAGTGGGAGCCGGTTGGCGGCAGCTGCTCTGCCCTCGGCATCGACTCCGTGACCATTCAGGTCGAGCCCGCCGACGGTTCGTTCCCCAGCATCGCCAACGTCTCTTGCACGCAGGGCTCCCGGAGCATCAGCGTCCCGGAAGGCGACTACGACGTCCGCGTCGAAGGCATGTCGGCGCAAGACACGGTCGTGGCGGTCACGCCGTGGCAGACCGTCACTGCGCTGGCGGGCTTCACCCAGCCGACCGGCGTGCTGCCCTTGGGGCCCACGGTCGTGACCTCGGGCAGCATCGGCGTGGCCTGGACCATCGCCGGCGACTCGGCCATCGCTGGGTGCGCCAAGCGCGGCATCCACACGGTGGTCGTCAGCGTGCTGGACGAGACCAAGACCGTCATCGTCGCCTCGGCTGAGTCGCAGTGCAGCGCCGGCCAGCTGACCGTCAACAACGTACCGATCGGCGTGCGTTATCTGCAGATCGACGGTCTGACCCAGAACAACACCGTCGAGTGGGGAAACGCGAGTCTCTACGGCCCCATCGACGTGCCCGCGAACACCTTGGTGCTGGTGGAGAAGCCCATCGATCTCGCGCCGCTGACGCGTGCCTTGACCGGAAGCATCTCGCTTGGCTGGACGGTGCTGGGTACCGCCGCCAACACCGGTTGCGCCAAGTACGGCGTGCAGACCATCGCCATCAGCGTCCTGGATGGCACCGGCAAGCAAGTCATCTCGACCGGATCGGTGCCCTGCGCCAACGGCTCGGCGATCATCAGCAACGTCCCGTCCGGTAGCCGGATGCTGCAGCTGGACGGCCTGAACGCTCAGGGCCAGCTGGTGGTGGGCAACGACCCGCTGACCGGCCCCTTCCAGGTGACCGGCGGCACGCAGACGGTCATCTCGCCGGCCGTGAATCTGGTGCAGCTGAGTGGCGCGGGCGGCCTGACGCTGACGTGGACGGTGCTGGGCAAGGCTCCGGCGACAGAGTGCGCCAAGTACGAGCTGACCAACGTGGACGTGCGGGTGCTGGACGAGCAGAAGACTCAAGTGCTTGCCAGCGTGCAGGTGCCCTGCAAGAACGGTACGGCAACGCTGTCGAACATCCCGGCCGGCGCGCGCTACATCCAGCTCGACGGTCTGGGACCGCAGACGGCGGACAGCTACGGCAACGTGCTGTTGGCGGGCCCCGTGCAGATCATGGCCAACAACGACGCCAAGCTGGCCAACGCCATCGACATCGGCAAGCGCACCGTCGTCAGCCTGGACTGGGCGTTTGCCGACGGCGGCAGCTGCGCGTCGCATCAGGTCGGCTCGGTGCTGGTCGAGGTCCGCGACGCCGGTGACAAGGTCGTCGTCCCGATGAACGACCCGTTCGCCGTGAAGCCGTGCAGCATCAGCGCCTCGTCCACCTACGCCCAGCGCGTGGTCGACATGGGCTTTGTGCAACCGATGTGCGCGATTCCTCCCGGTGCCAAGGGTCTGGTCATCTGCAACATTCCGGGCGCGACGATCGGCGTGACGCTCTCAGGGGCCAACCAGTCGAGCGGCGCGATTCAGTTCGGCGGCAGCATGCAGATCAAGCAGATCCCGGTCGGCACGCACATCCCCGTCGCCACCGCGCTGCTGCTCGCCCCGTGCAGCGGCGGCAATCCCTGCACCGCGCCGTAATCAGGCCCGACCTGGTCGCGCCCTGCCCGCTGCGCACATCCCGACTCAGCGTTGACCTTCCGCCTCGGGAGGACTAGCGTCCGCCCCGCTCCCGGTGCCCGCGAGGGCCTGGGTCGAACGCGGTCCGTCGCGTGTGCGAGGGACGTCCGACCCTGAGGGAAGCCGGTGCGAATCCGGCGCGGACCCGCCACTGTCACCAGCTTTGCGCGACCCCTGAAGCCACTGGCCCTTGCGGGCTGGGAAGGCGGGCCGCGATGCACGCTGGAAGCCAGGAGACCGGCCGAGAGCGCAACTTTCGTGTCCCCGGGACTGGGACGGCGAGAGGGCCATGCACTGTGCCCATTGCATTGTGAGTTGCCTGCGCCGGAGTTCGTCCGAGGCGTAGGGAGCGTCGCGTGATTCGTCGGTTCGGCGGCGCCCGTGCGCGCCATGCCCTGCCAACGTCGCTGCTGTTGCTGGTGGTCGCGGGCGTCAGCCTGCCGGTCGCCGGTCAAGGCCTCGATCTGGCTGCCGACCCGACCACCACCACCGCGCAAGAGCGGATGTCCCTGCGCGTCAAGGGAAAACGAACGCTGCTGCCCCGCGGTGAACTGGATAGAACTGCTCCAGTAACGTCGGCAAGCGGCGCCGCGCTGGCACGGGAGCACGTTTCGCTGACGCAGGCGCTGGACGAACAGGCGGGAACCTCGGTGCGCCAGACCAGCGGCTTCGGCGCGACGGCGGTCCTGAGCGTGCGGGGCAGCACCCCGGACCAGGTCGACACGTTCCTGGACGGGATCCCGGTGCTGGCGATCGACGGAACGCCCTTGGATCTCGCGGATCTACCGCTGGGCATGGTCGAGCGGCTGGAGCTGTACCGCGGCACGACGCCGGCGCTGCTGGGCGGTCAGGCCATCGGCGGGGCGCTGCGGCTGCAGATGCGACACGAGCGCGAAACGACGGCGGAAGTCGCTTTGGGTGCAGGCAGTTACGGGGCCCGGTCGGCCGAGGCATGGGGGACGTGGGCGAACGAGTCGGGCGGCGTCTCGGGCGGCATGCGCTGGCTGCAGGCCGACGGCGATTTCGGCTATCTGGACCAGCGCGGCACGGCGTGGGACGCAAGCGACGACCGCTGGCAGGTGCGGCGCAACAACGACGTGGCAAGGCTAGCGGGCACGCTGGCGGCAGATTGGCACCCGACACCCCGCTGGCAGTTCGAGGGTCGCTGGTTGGGATCGCTGCTGGATCAAGGCGTTCCGGGTGTCGCGCTTTACCCGGCAGAGCAATCGCGTCTGGGGGTCGGCCGACAGCTGGGGTACGTCGCTGCGACGGGGTTGGGGGTTGCCGCCAAGGGTGACCGACTTCGGGCGACGGTGCAGGCGAGCTTGCTGGACACTGAGGTCGATGACCGGCTGGGTGAGCTGGGTCCGCCCTGGCACACGCAGCAGCAAGTCGCAGGCCTCGGAGCGCTGACGACGTACGAGTCGGCGCGGTGGGGGCCGGTGGGTGTGCAAGGACGCGTCGGGTTGCAGCATGGCACGGTCGAGACGACCGACCTGCGGTCGAACACGAGGCAACCGACGTCGAGCCGCACGATGCTGGGGCTGGGGCTCGCGGCGCCGGTGGTGCTGGCCGATGACACACTGGAAATCGTTCCCTCGGCGGGGCTGGACCTGCAACGCAACCAGCGCATGACGAACGTCGGCTTTCCGTTCACATGGCGCGAGATCCCGGTCGACGACGGCCAGTTGTGGACCGGTCGGCTGGGCGTGGGCTGGCGGGCGCTGCCGTGGCTGCACGTGACGGCCGCTGGTACTCGCGGCGTGCGGGCGCCTACGCTGGTCGAGCTGTTCGGCAACGACGGCATCATCCGTGGCAACGTACTGCTGCGCCCGGAGGCTTCTTTCGGGGCCGACGCTGCGGTGCAAGCCGAAGCCGACCGCGGCGAGTGGGGGGCGGCGGCCAGCGTCGGGGCGTTTGCGACAGCCGTCGACGACCTGATCCAGCTGCAGGTGCTGGGTCCACACCAGGCAGCCTACCAAAACGTCGACCACGCAACGCTGCGGGGCGGTGAGGCGGTGTTGCGACTGCGGGCTCCCCACGGCCTGAAGCTTTCGGCGCAGCACACGACGCTTTGGACAGAAAACGGTTCGGCGACGCCCGCTTATCACGGCAGGCCGCTGCCCCTGCGCCCCCGGACGCGTTGGGGCGTGCGGGCGTCTTGGGCGCGTCAGCTAGGTGCCGTGCAGGGGTCGCTGTGGTCGAGCGTGCAGTGGCAGGCCGGACACTTTGCCGATGCCGCAGGACTGGTGGTGGTGCCGTCCCGAACGACCCTGGCCGGCGGAATTCGCGCCGAGCTGCCCAAGTATGGATGCTTCCTGGACATTCGCGCCGACAACGCGCTCGACACCGCCCGCTTCGATCTGCTCGGCTATCCGCTGCCGGGTCGCACTTTCTTCGTCTCGCTGGGCTGGCACGGCGGTCCTGACTCGCCGTAAGCCCCCCCAAGCCCCTTGTCCATTTGGAGCCTTGACCTGATGCATACGAAACGCTGGATCCCGATGTTCCTCTTGGCATTTGCCGCACTGCCGGCGTGCGCGGACGACACCACCCAAGTCGCTGCCGACACGACGGTCGCAGACGCCGCCGACACCGACGACGATGCGGCCGACGTCGCCGACGACGCGACGGCGACGGCCGATGATGCGGTGGACGATGCCGCGGGTGCAGAGGATGTGTCCGCGGACGCCACGGAGACGGCCGACACCACGGTCTCCTCGCCGGCGCCGACCCAGCTTGCGGTGGTGGGTTCGGACTACCTGTCGGTGTCGA
>CAJBNH010000048.1 GCA_903955385.1 uncultured Myxococcales bacterium
GCGTGTCGACGCAGCTGCCGGCCTTGCACTGCGCGTCGCTGTCACAGGGGCATCCGGTAGAGCCGGGGCCGCCCAGGCACATGTCGCACTTGTCGCCGTACAGCGCGGTGTCGGTGCAGGGCGCGCACATGTCGACGGGGTTGCCGTACTGCTTTCCGGCCGCCAGGTACTCGCCCTCGACCTTGCAGCCGAACGGGCACGAGAACGAGGTCGACGGGCAAACGCCCTTCCAATACTCGCAAGGAATCGCCGTCGCCTCCCCAACCGTCACGACACCGTTTTCGCACTTCTGGTAGCCGGGAATGCAGTCGTAGTGACAGTTGGGGTCCACCACCTCGGTGTCGCTGACGTCGGGCACATCGTTGACTTCCGTGACTTCTTCGACCGCGGCATCGACTTCCACGTTCGCCGCGTCGCCTTGGTCTCCGTCGGTCACGTCGGACACGTCCGCGCACTGCTGCTCTTGTCCTTCCTTCACCTTCAGGCCGTTGGTGCAGTTCAGCTGGCTCTGGTAGCACGTGCAGCCGAACACCTTCAGCCCCGCCGACTGGCCGCACACCAGCAAATCCCCACCGAAACCGCACTCTTGCAGCAAGCCGCCGGTGCCGCCGACCAGCAGTCCTTGGCACGCATGGCCCTGATACTTGGCGACGAAGGTCTCGACGTTGTCGCTCGTCAGCCCGGTCACGTCGAAGTCGGCGCACGCGGTGATGGGGCCGGTCTGGACGTCGGGCGTCGTGCTGTCTTCGGCCTCGCAGGCGACCAGGGCGCAGGCGGTGATCAGCAGGGCGGGCAGGGTGTTCCGGGGCTTCATGCGGCACCTCGTACGTGGGGGCGGAGCGGGGGCGACCGTGGGCGAGATAGCGCCGCCGGGCGTGGCGGTCAAGCTTCGGTGGGGCGGAGAAGACCGAGGCGTGCCGGAACATGCGGGTCGACTGTTCTTGCGACTGCCCTGGGCCGACTCCCACCCGTGTTGCATTGACGCAGCGCGTGACGTATCGTTGTGCGCACGGGTGTACGTCACCCCACACCGAGGCACGCCATGCACACGAAACTGACCCTACGACTCGACGAGACCCTGATCGCTCGGGCCAAGGCATGGTCCGATCAGCAGGGCATTTCTCTGTCACAAGCCGTGGCCGACCTGTTCTCGCAAATCTCCATCGCGGGGCCCGAGACGCAGACCGTGACGCCATGGACACGCCAGTTGGTTGGGGTGGCCGGTCCCCGCAGCGACGACGAGGTGCGCGAACTGGTCCGCCACCGCATCGGCCGAAAGCACAGCTAGCCGGCGGGGGCACGATGAAGCGAGTGCTGTACGACACCAACGTCCTGCTGGACGTCTTGCTGGCTCGCGAGCCGCACGTCGTCGAGTCCGCGCGGGCATTGGACGCTGTCGCGGCCGGTCGCGTGCACGGTTTCGTTTCCGCGCATGCCGTCACGACCGTCTTCTACGTCCTCGAACGCGACGTTGGAACCGCGCGGGCCAAGGCCGTGCTAGGTCAGTTGCTGGGCCGGCTGGTTGTCGCACCCGTGACGGATGCCACGGTGCGGGCGGCCCTTGCCGGACCGCTCGACGACTTCGAGGATGGCGTGACGCTTGCGGCCGGCCAGGAGATCGGGGCGGACGTGATCGTCACCCGCAACGGCAAGGATTTCGCCGGCGGGTCCATCGCGGCGGTTCACCCGGCATCACTGGTCGCCTGAGCGCCCGCACGCGCCGGGGGATTGGCACGGCCCGAGTCACTCCTCTACCTTCCCAAGAACCCGCAAAATCCCATCCAAGATCGTCAAGGGATGCGGCGGACACCCGGGAATGAACAAGTCGACCTTCAGTGTCCCGCTGGCCCCATCGTGGCACTCGGCATGTCCCCGGTACGGCCCACCGGCAATCGCGCACGCACCCACGGCAATCACGAACTTGGGCGCCGGCACCGCCTCGTAGGTCTTCTTCAATCCCAGCAGCATGTTCTCGGTCACCGGGCCAGTGATGAGCAACGCATCGGCATGTCTGGGCGACGCCACGAATTGCACCCCAAACCGCCCCAGGTCCCACGCCAGCGTGTTCAGCACGTTGCTGTCGGCCTCGCACGCGTTGCAGCCACCCGCACTGACCTGTCTGAGCTTCAGCGACCGCCCGAACCGCTTGTGGATCTCCTCGCTGTACGCCTTGGCGATGGTGGCGGGTCCGGGCTTGACGATCAGGTCCTCGCGCCGTGCCCCGGCCAACCGATGCTCCTTGGTAAAATGCACGCCACCATGGGTACATGCGAGCTCGCACTGCCGGCAGAACAGGCACGCGCCGGTATCCAACTGCGGGCCGCCATCGACCACGGTCAACGCGCCCACCGGGCACGCGTCGGCACACTCGCCGCACTCGCGACAGCCGGACTTGTCGAGCACCGGGCGACCGACGAACCGGTCGGGCAACTCGGGCGCCGGGCCGTCCGGGTACCGCATCGTGCGGTGGCCCTGTTGCAGGCGGGCGATGAAGGCTTCGAACATCCGGTCTTCCTCGCTGAGCCCACGAAGGTGGGCTTCTCAACTGATAGCCCGCCATTTCAATGGCGGGCGATTTCAATGGCGGGCGACAAAGGCTTCGAACATCCGAGTCGCTCCGTGGCTACAAATCGTGCCCACAATACGAAAGGTTGAAGCTCTTGTTGCACAGGGGGAAATCCGAGATGGCCTGCTCTCGCAGCGCACACGCCAGACCGAACCAGTTGTGCACCGATGGGTCTACGACCTGGTAGCAGGCGAAGTGGCCGGTTGCCTCGGTGCGTGCCACGTGGCAGACGGCGCCGCGCCATGCCTCGGTCAAGGACACGATCATCTCGTGCGGCCGCAGCCCGCCGGGTTCCAGCCACGTCAGACCGTCGCGCCACGGCGCCTGCAGCTCGCGCCGCACGAGGTCGAGCGACTTTTCGATCTCCAGTGCCCGCACTTTCGCCCGCGCCGCCACATCGCCGGTCGTCGCCGTGACGGGCACATAGGGCCGCACCAGATGGGCACCCGTGGGAAAATCGGCCCGCACGTCGCGGGTCAGACCGGAAGCGCGGGCGGCGGGGCCCACCAGCCCAATCTCCGTCGCGAGCTCCTTGCTGATCACGCCCACGCTCTCAAAGCGCGCAAGGACCGACGCGGTCGACTGCAGCAAGTCCACGGCCTGCCTGACGTCCTTGGCATAGGCGTCCAGCACGTCCAGCACCTTGCGGATGCGCGCTTCGTCCAGGTCGTGGCGGGTGCCACCGGGGCGCAACAGGCCGCGGCCAAAGCGATTGCCGCAGATCAGCGCCGTCAGGTTCAGCACGTCGCCGCGCAGCCGACCGCAGAAGGCATCGGTCGGCTGAAAGCCCACGTCGCCGGACAGGGCGCCAAGATCGCCGGTGTGGCACGCCAAACGCTCCAGTTCGAGGGCGATCTGGCGAATACGCACGGCGCGACCGGGCACCTCACCGCGCGAAAGCCCTTCGCTGGCTTGGGCATAGGCAAGGGCATGACCGACCGACGTGTCGCCGGCCAGCGTCTCGATGTAGTGCTGCGTGCGCTTGTTCGGGCCGCCCACCAGCGCCTTGGTCACGCCACGGTGCTGGTAGCCCAGCGAGATCTCCAGATGGTGGACGGTCTCGCCGTGGCACTGGAAGCGAAAGTGGCCGGGCTCGATGACGCCCGCGTGCACGGGGCCGACGGCGACCTCGTGGATCTCCTCGCCCAGCATCGAAAAGAACGGCGATTGTCCGATCTTGCGCTCGACAGGCGTCAGGATGTCCGGGGCGTCCGTTCTGGCGGCTTGGAACCGCAGCGGCTTGAGCCACGGGTGTCCGACCGGACGAATGCGCCAGACCTCGGCAATGTCGCGCTCGAAGGCCTGCGCCTGAGGCAGTTCTGCCGTCAGCGAGGGGTACTTGTCGCGCACCACGGTCGAGGTGATCGCCAGCTCGTGCGCGGCATCATCGGCCAACACGGCGAACAGCTTGACCGATCCGTCGGGCTGGCCCTCGCCGTACAGCGCCGCGATCCAGGCGCCGTTGCGCACGGTCGAGACGACCTCGTCGTGGAATTCGCGCTCGCCCAGAACGGGGCAGTCCTTGACTTGAAAGGCGACCGCGTTGCGGACCCGGATGGTGCGTGCGACGGCCGTCATCCCTTCGCCCCCAGCGCGGCAGCTGCCGCCTCGATCAGGTCCTGCAGCACCGGCGGCACATACAGGCCCAAGCCCAGCACCGCGGCGCCCAGCAGCATGGGCGGCACGATCGACCAGCGCGCCTCCCGACGACCGCCGGTGGTGGCGGACCAGCCGCCCGTCTCTTTCAAGCCCTTCAGACCCGCCGGGTGACCATACGCCATGCGAATGACGATGCGCGCCATGCCGACGAACACCACACCCAGCAACAGCAAATACAGCGCGGCGACCCACAGGCGACCCGCGTCGACGGCACCCTTGAGGATCATCAGCTCGCTTTGGAACACCCCGAACGGCGGCGTGCCCGTGATGGCCAGAAAGCCCGCGACCCACAGCACACCCGTCACCGGCAGCACCGACACCACACCGCGCACTTCGCGCGTCGACTTGGTGCGATACGCCGCCAGAATGTTGCCGGCCGCCAGGAACAGGGCGCCCTTGGTCAGCGAGTGGTTCACCGCGTGCAGCATCGAGCCCACGCCCGCCACGCCGCCAAGACCCACGCCCAGCGCCAGAATGCCGACGTGCTCGACGCTGGAGTAGGCGAGCATCCGCTTGAAGTCGAGCTGGCCGACGATGAAGAACGCCGCCAGCGTCATCGACACGAGACCGAACATCACCAGCAAGTCCTGACTGAAGGCGCCCAGACCGGCTGCGACCAACACGCCGTGCATCCTCAGGATCGCCAGGAACGCGCAGTTCAGCAGCGCCCCCGACAGAAGGGCCGACACGACCGACGGCGCCTCGCTGTGCGCGTCCGGCAGCCAGGTGTGCAGCGGCGCGAGGCCCATCTTGGTGCCATAGCCGACCAGCACCATCAGAAAACCGGCGCGCAGCCACGTCGGGTCCAGGTCGCGGGCGTGCTCGACCAGCTCGGGGAAGACGAGGTGCAGCGGGTGGCCCGCCTGAAATTTCGCCGTGGCCGCAGCCAGGAAGAAGTTGCCCAACAGCGCAAGACCGATGCCGACAGAGCAGATCAGCAAGTACTTCCAAGCAGCTTCCAGCGACCGGTGGTGGCGGTGAAAGTAGATCAGGGGCGCGGTCGTCAGCGTGGTGGCCTCGACCCCGACCCACAGCAGGCCGACGTGCTGTGCGACGGCCACCAGCGTCATGGTGCTGAGGAACAACAGCAGGCAACCGGTGAAGGTGGCCTCTGGGTAGTTCTTGAACAGAAAGCCTTCTTCGATGTCGGTGCGGTGGTGCTGGCCTTCCTCGCTGAGGTAGCCAATCGCGTACAGCGCACCCGCAAGGAACAGGGCGCTGGTGATGCCCAGGAACAGGATGCCGGCGGCGTCGAGCGCCAACCAGCCACCCATCGCGGAACAGTCGGGCGCCGTCAGCCAAGCCGTGATGACCAACGCGCTGTGGGCCGCCGTCGCCAGCACCAGCAGCGTGCGCCGCAGCCCGTCGGACCGCAGGAAGAATGCAACGAGTCCGGACAGCGCCGGCACCAGCAGCAGGGCCCAGATCATGCGCGGTCAGTCCTTGAGCACCGAGAGCCGGTCGGTGTCGATGTGGTCGAACTCCCGGCTGATGTTGAAGATCGCAATCCCCATGACGAATACGCCCATGAACACGTCCAGCAGGATGCCCAGCTCGACCAGCACCGGCTCTTCGACCGCAAGGGCCATGCCGAACGCGTAGATGCCGTTCTCCATCGCCAGATAGCCCAGCACCTGCATCACGGCCGTGCGCCGAGCGACGATCAGGAACAGGCCGACCAGAATCGTGAAGATCGCCACGGGGGTCATCAGCTGCGACTCGAACAAACCGGCCGGCGGCAACCGCTGGCCCAGGTATAGCGTCACGCCCAGCAGGCCCATCGTGATCAGCAGCGAGGTCGAGTAGCCGACGACGGGGTCCACCTCGCGCCGCAGCCCGACATCGCGCACCGCGCGCCGCAGCAGCCACGGAAAGACGCCAGCTTTCAGGAACGTGGACCCGGCGGCCAGCAGTGCAGGGCGCCACGTCAGCGTGTTCCACTGCACCAGCACAGGCAGCAAACCGAGCAGCAGACCCTGCACGGCGACGGTGCGCACGCAGGCGAACAGACGGCTGGACCCGACCAGACGCAGGTTGGTCAGGATCAGCAGCACCACGAGCGTATCCAACCAAGCTTGCATGCAGCGCTACCTCAGCACGAGCACGAGCGCTAGGCCCGAGAACACGACCGCCGCCACCAGAAACTGCGGAACCCGAGACAGCCGCAATCGCGCCATCGTCGACTCGAGGATGCCGGTGACCACAGCAAGCGCGAACATGCCGGCCACGCCAGCCAGCAGGTCCAAGTACCAGAGGTCGGTCCGCACCGGCACCGCAATGCCGACCAGCAGCGCGCCCAGCACCCACAGCTTCAGCGCCGACGTGTACTCGACAAATGCGAGGTCCGGTCCGCTGTGGTCCAACACCATGACCTCATGGATCATCGTGAGCTCGAGGTGGGTATTGGGGTCGTCAATCGGAAGGCGCGAATTCTCGGTCAGGAAGACGATCAGGAACGCCACGGCGACGAGCATCACGGCCCCGGACGGCGCGATGACGAGGTCGAAGCTGATCTCGTCGTACATCGGGCTCAGCGACAGCTCGTGGGTCGTGCGCGCCATGGCCGCCAGACCCAACAGCAACGCAGGTTCCGCCAGCGCCGAGAACTGGATTTCGCGGCTGGCGCCCATGCCCTCAAAGGCCGATCCAGTATCCAACGCTGCGAGTACATAGAAGAATCTCAGCAATCCCAGCAGAGCGGCAAACAGCACCAGGTCGCCTTGGAAGCGCATCAGCGCCGGCACGCCCCCCAGCGGCACCAGCGTCAAAGCCACCAGCACTGCCGCCAACCCGACCATCGGCCCGGCGCGAAACACCCAAGTGGTGGTGCGGCTGTAGACGGCGCCTTTGTTCAGCAGCCGAACGATGTCGTAGTACGACTGCAGCAGCGGCGCACCCTTGCGACCGGACATCCAGGCCTTCACGCGGCGGATCACACCCAGCAGCAGCGGCGAGGCCACAAGTGCCGTGAGGACGTGAAGAATGGGCGCGGCGACGGTCATGCACTCCTCGGCAACGGTCACCCGAGCTTCCACACCAGCAGCACGATCAGCGTTGCGGCGATGTAGAGCACGTACATCTGGATGTGGCCCCGCTGGACCCAGCGCAAGTGCGCTGCAACCCAAGCAAACGCCTGGAAGATTGGGCGGTAGCCGTGGTCCACGAACGGTTCGTTGGCGTCGTTGTGGCGCTTGGCATAGGTTGGAAACAGGCCGTTGGGCAGCACCAGCTGGGCCGTCGGGCGCAGCAGCGAGCTGAACAGGCGCAGCAGCGGCTCGGCGAACGAGGCACCGGAGTACTGCATCCGCTCTGTCGGGGCGATGTAGCCGCAGTCCCAGGTGCCCGACTGCGTGACCTCGCGCCCCTTCAGCAGCCAACGGCGCAGCAGCATCAGCCCGCCCAGCAAGCTCAGGAACATGCCGCCGCCGACGGTCACCCACACCAGCTGTCCGCGCGCCTCGACCAGCCGCGCAGAAACGTCGGCCACCATCGCACCCGGCGTCAGGGACAGGACCGCCTGTCGCACCGCCTCCAGCGCAAGCGGCGCGCCAAGGCCCAGCAGCACGCACAAGGTCGCCAGCACCACCATGGGCGCGCGCATCCCGCGCGGCGTTTCGTGCGCGTGCGCCGCTGCCTTGGTGCGGGGCTCGCCCAGCAGCGCGATGCCCACCACCTTGGTAAAGGTCGCGGCCGCCAGCCCTGAGATCAACGCCAGCGCCGCCAGCACCAGCAGGCTGCGCATGGGCCACGCGGCCGCCAGATCGTTGGTTCCCGCCACTCCCTGAAAGGCGCCCAGATAGATGAGCAGCTCGCCGACGAAGCCGTTCAGCGGGGGCAGGGCAGAGATCGCCAAAGCGCCCACGATCATGGCTGCGCCTGTCGTCGGCATCCGCTTCAGCACGCCGCCCAGCGCGTCGATCCGCTTGGTGGCCGTCACATGCACGATTGCGCCGGCGCCCAGAAATAGCAGGCTCTTGAACAGGGAGTGGTTCAGCACGTGCAGCAGCGCGCCCGCAAACCCCAAGGCCGCCACAGCCGGATTGCCCTGCGCCACGCCCAGCACGCCAACGCCCAGTCCCATCGCGACGATGCCCAGGTTCTCGACGCTCGAGTAGGCCAGCAGCCGCTTCAAGTCCTGTTGCGCCAAAGCGAAGGTCACGCCGACGACGCCCGATGCCGCCCCCACCACGACCAGCGCCCAGCCCCACCACGCAGCGGCATCGCCCAACAGCAGAAAGACCCGCAGCAATCCGTAGATGCCCATCTTGGTCATCACGCCGCTCATCACCGCAGCGACGTGGGAGGGCGCGACGGTGTCTGCGTCGGGGGCCCAGACGTGGACCGGCACGAATCCCGCCTTGGTGCCGAAGCCGACCAGTGCCAGCAGGAACACCAGTGTCGCCTCGGGCGAAGTTGCGGCAAACCGCCCCAGCACGGCGAAGTCCAGCGAACCGGCGCCGGCGCCCAGGCGAGCGAACATCGCGAACAGAAAGGCCGTTCCCAGGTGCATCGCGATCAGGTAGGTCCACGCCGCGCGCCGCACGTGGTCCTTGTCGTGGTCGTTCATCACAAGGAAGAACGACGCGAGCGACATCACCTCCCACCCCAGCAGGAACAGCACGCCGTTGCGGGCGATGGTGACGACGATCATGGCCGCCAGCAGCGCGTCGTAGCCGAGCCAGGGCCATCCCGGGTTGTGGCGGATGCCACCCGTGTGTGTCGCACATTGGCCATAGATGGCCGCAAGGGCTCCGACGACCAGCACGGGGGCGGCGAAGACGGCGGACAGCGGGTCGATCGCGATGGACAGTGAACCCAAGGGCATCGACCAGGGCAGGGTCACCGCGGACGCATGGCCGGCCAGCCCCGCAACCACCGCCGGCAGTCCCAGCAGGCACCCGACCACGGCCCCCCAAGCGCCCACGGCGGCCGCCACCACAGGTCGCGTGGAAAGCGACACGGCAGCCACGCCAGAGGCGAGCAGGACCAGCACAGCGGCGACGAGCCAGAGGACCACGGACGACTCCCGGCAGCAGAGGAACAGGCTTGCGTCGGGGGCCCCATCACGAGGTCTGCCCACAAAAGACGCATCATTTCCCAGTGGAAGGGCTCCGCCAACGGGGCGGGGTCGGGCGATCGGCTGGAGCCGACGGGCTGGGCTTCGGCCTGCGGCGGGGCGGAGTCTAGGACTCTGCGTGTGGTGCAGCAAGGCCCGATGCGCGACCGCAGAGGCCGTCGGGGCTTGATCCTCTTGCGGTTTCGCTGGTTCGCCGGGTTCAGGCCGATTCCTTTGCTTTCGGCGAGGGGCTGCTAGGCTCCGGGCTTCCTTCCGCCTCGGGGGCTGCCGTGCCCGCTGCCACTCCTCTACCTGCTTCCGTCCCCGCCGAGCCCTCGTCGGCCCCATCCGCTCGCGTTCGCCAGTCGCGAACCGCTTGGGTGTCCACGACCTACTTCGCAGAGGGGTTGCCGTACTCTCTGGTGCGGTTCCTCGCTGGCGTCTACCTGACCGACGCAGGCGTGAAGGAGTCTTACCTCGGATTCCTCAACTTCTTGGGACTCCCTTGGAACGTCAAGTTCCTGTGGGCACCTGCCGTCGACCTGTTCAGCACGCGCCGCAACTGGCTGCTGCGGGTGCAAGGGCTGCTGGCCGTCTTCGTGACCATTCTGGCCGTGCTGACGATCTGGGGACCCGCGACGGGGGCAGAGGCCATCGCCTTTCGCGCTTTCGCGTCGGTCGCCCACGTCGACCTGCCCCTGACCGGGGTGCCCGCGCTGCAGGGGATCCTCGCGATTCTGGTCGTGTTGGCGTTTCTGGCGGCGACCCACGACATCGCGATCGACGCCTTCTACATGGAGGCGATCCCGGAGCCCGGCGAGGCCGCTGCCTACACCGGTCTGCGCAACGTCACGTATCGACTGGCTGTTCTGTTCGTGAAAAGCGGTCTGGTCTGGGCGGCGGGAGCCCTTGCGTGGTTCTGGGGCTTTGCGGGCGGTGCGATGGCGCTGCTGGCCCTGGTTGGCATCCACATGTGGCTGTTGCCGCGTCCGCCCCTGCGCCCCAAGGAGGTCTCGGACCTGCGCTCCACCTGGATCGCGTTCGGCGAGGCCTTCGGCACGTTCCTGGGGCAGCCCAAGGTAGGGCTGGTGCTGGCGTTCATCGTCACCTACAAGCTGGGCGACGAGCTGCTGTTCTCGATGAACACGGTGTTCCTGAAGCGCGAGATCGGTGTGGCGAATGCCGACTTGGCGTGGATCGCCGGCATCGTGGGCGTGTGGGCCACCATAGGGGGCTCATTGGTCAGCGCCTGGGCCATCAAGCGCTGGGGATGGCGGCGCGCGGTCTGGCCGCTGACGCTGGGCATGAACCTGAACATCTGGGCCTATGTGTGGCTCGCCTGGCTGAAGCCGGATGCCTCGACGGCCGAGGGGCTGGGCATCATCGCGACCATCCACGCCTACGAGCAGGTCGCGGCTGGCCTGGGCAACGCCGTGCTGGTCGTCTACATCATGCGCGTCTGCAATCCGCGGTTCAAAGCGGCCCACTACGCCATCGGCAGTGCCATCGCGTCGCTGGGCGGCACGGTCTTCGGCGGCGTCGCGGGCCTGCTGGTCGAGCAGATCGGCTACATGAACCTGTACATCGTGGCGTTCGCTGCCGCGTTGCCGTCGATGGCCCTGCTGTTCGTGCTGCCGATGCCGCCTGAGCAGACCACGACCTGACCGTGCCCACCGTCAGACGATCGGGCCCACCGTCAGAATTCCCAGCCCGCCCCCCAAGTCAGCGCCTGCGGCTGGTGCTTGCCGACGCGGTCCACGCCACCGTAGGTCCACGCGCCCAGCAGGCGGTAGCCCGTCCCCGGCACCTGATAGGCGGCGCCGAGATCTACGTTGCGGAAAGCGAACTTCTCGGTCGTCAGGTGCCTGGGCCCGGTGGCATAGCCGTGCCAGCCGACGTCCGTCGTCAGGCTGAAACCCAGCCAAGCGGGCGTCTCCAGCCGCAGCAACAGGTACGTGTCGCCGACGTGGCTCCAGTCCGAGTCGCCCAGCATCGTTCGTGCGGCGAACTGCAGCGCACCCAGATCCGCCCCCGCGACGTTGGGAAAGACCCGCAGCTCGACGGCCGACTCTGCGACGTTGCTGGAAGCGTGTCCCAGGGTTGCGTACCCGGTGGCCCCCAGCCGCAGCTCCGCCTCACCCAGATCCAGCGCCCAGCCCAGCGACAGGTCGTTCTCGAACGGTGTCGGGCCACCCGTCGGGCTCGGGTCGAGCGACGAGCCCCAGTATCCCACGAAGAAGCCCCACGGCAGCGCGATGTTCAGATAGGGCTGCAGCGCCACGCCCTCGCTGTCCGGGTCCGCCGTCATCCCGCGCTGGACGTACTGCGACATCAGGTCGAAGCCGCCGGTGATGGGGCTCTTGGCCGCCTTGGCCGCCGAACCAGCTGAAGCCTTGGGTCCGCCGCCGTCGTCCGATTCCGCTCTCGCGCTGCTGACCGCGATGGCCAGACACGAAATCACCATTGTGACAGCGAAAGACATTGGAAAACGGGATGTGCGAGATCGATCGGTCAACAGAGAGATCACCTTTGCCGGGCGGCAGGCGGACGACTCAACGGCCCGGGGGAGCGTAGATCGGATCGGCCTGCGGTTGAATGGCCTCTTCGCGGACCTTGACTCCTCGCTCCCAAACAATCTGCAGGACGCGGCGACCGTCGCGATCGAACCGCACCTCGATCCCATACTTCTGGTTGTCGATGTACGGCACTTCCGCCCACTTCAGGCCCGCCTCGGTGTAGAAGACGGCCACACCATGGCGTACGCCGTTCAGCAGAGGCACGTGCAGTCGGACCTCGCCGTTGCGGTGAAACTGGGTCTCCGCTCCGTGCAGGATGTCAGGATCAAAGGTAAATTCGCTCTGTCTCGCACCGTCCGGATACCAAGTGCGTGCTACGCCGGTGGCTCTGCCGTGAGCGTACGGGAATTCTGCCACGCGCTCCCCCGTGCGGGAGTAGCGGACCTCAGTCCCGTGCTTCAAGCCGCGGTCGAACTCGATCCTCGCCCACAGCGTGCCGGTTTCGTCGAACACCATCGCAGTCCCTTGGCGACGACCGTGCACCAGCGGAACCGACAGGCGCAGCTCGCCGTTGCGGTGGAACAGGTACTCGGTGCCTTCGCCGCTAGCGGGGATGCGACCCAGCAGTGACCCGTCGGGATAGCGGGTTGTGATCATGCCACGCGGTTTGGACTTCGCTGGGGTGGTCGGTGTGGCGGCCTGCGCAAGATCGACGCCGGTTTGCGTGGTGTCTACGGGCAGCTCGTCGGCCGGAACGATGGGACTGCCGCCGGGGCCACGCACCAGCACCCCGCGCTCCCACAAGTACGTCACCGGCTTGCGGCCATGGTAGCGGACCTCAGGGCCGTGCTGCACGTTGTCGACATAGGTCAGGGTGGCGATCAGCTTGCCTTTCTCATCAAACACGCGGGCTTCGCCGTTCTTGCGACCCAACACCAGCGGAACGGTCATCCTCAGGTGTCCCTGATCGTCCCATCGACTCTCGACCCCGGTGCCGGCGCCATTCGCGAACGGGAACTCGCTTTGCTGGACACCGTTGCGGTACCAGGTAGTCGCGATGCCGACCAACTTGTCCTCGCCGTAGCGGAATTCGGCCTGCTTCTCTCCCGTGGGGTAGAACCGGGTCTCGGGCCCGTCGCGCACATCGTCAGAGAACCAGATCTCCGCCCACTTCTCGCCGGTCCTCGCCCACAGCGTCGCCAGACCGTGCTTGCGTCCACCGACGATCGGCACTTCCATGGCCTTCTGACCGCCGCCGTCTGGCCCTACGTCGTGGAACCGCACTTCCTTGCCGTTCTCCTGCTCGTCCGCAAAGGTCCGCACGGTGGCGACTGCGCCGCTGGGGTGGAAGGTGGTGATGCGGCAGCAGGGCTTGTCGTTGCGGTACTCGACCTCGACCGTGGGGCGTCCTGCGCGATCGAAGCGGCGCTCGACGCCGTTCAGCTTGCCCGCTTCATACGGCAGCTCGCCAATCTTCACGCCGTCGAAGTCGAACATGCCCGCGCGCCCATAGCGCTGGCCTGCCACAAGGGGAGCCACCATGCGCGGTTGGCCGTTGGGGTGGTACTGGATCTCGACGCCCTCGGCGACGCCATTGACGTAGGGCACCGAGCTCTGCAGCCAGCCGTCTTCGTGGTAGCTGCGAACCGTCCCCTGAACAATGCCATAAGTGTAGGGAACCTGAGAACTTACCTTGCCATTCTTGAAGTACTGGATCTCAACGCCGTGCTTGCGGTCGTTGACGATGTCCACTACGGCGGCGCGCTCTCCGGTGGGATACAGCACCACCATCGGACCGCTAGGTTCGCCGTCGCTGTAGGGCAGCTCGCTGAAGGTCTCGCCTGACGGCAAGAACTCTCTGGCGACGCCGTGACGCAGGCCGTGGCGGAAGGGAACGACCGCCTGACCGCGCCCCTCGGCGTCATAGCGGGTCTCGTCGCCTTCCTTGACGCCGCCTCGCTCGACCCAAGTGGCCCGCACGACGCCGTTGGCGTGGTAGGTCGTCCAGCGCACCGTCTTGCCACCGTCTTCGTACACAGCAAGTGCGGTCTTCTCGCCAGCAGGGCCGAACCACTCCTCGCGAATGCGCTTGCCGTCGACCACCGTCAGCACCTGCTTGGCCTGACCGTCGGGGTGGCGCGCGGCGACAACGGCGGTCGGCTGAGGTGCAGTTCGAGCGGCGAGCGCGGTCGAGGTCCAGACGAATGCTGTCGCACAAGTCGATAGCATGAGTGCCCAACGTCTCATCCGTCGCCCCCCGGTACCTGATCATGGAACTGCCCGGCCAGAATCGCTTCCGTGCCCGGCCATGTCAATCGACAACGCACGGTCTTGAACGGGAACAGAATGGCGACATCGGGGGTTGCTTTCCTACCCGTGTTGCGCCTGTGACCCGGGCCAAGCCCGCGTCCCTGCTGCGGGATCTCACTGTATCTGGACAATTGACCCGATCGAATCTATCCTATTTTGCCGTTTTGCGGGGGCTCTGACCCTCGCCCGCGCGGGACTCATCGCCGCGCCGCTCCGGAATGACCACATGGGAATCTCTCCCGCAAAGCCCCTGGCCGCAGAGCCCCACCTCGAGGTGGTCGACGACGCGACGCCCCCCCAGGGACTGCCCCTGCCGTCGCACGTCGAGCTTCAGGTCGCTGCCGACCCGTCGCCGCCGACTGCGGCCCCTCCGCGTGAGCAGGTCCGGCCCTTCATGGACCTGTACCAGCCGACGTGGCTGCATCCGGTGATCCGCCTGTTGTTGCTGGACGAGAACGGCCACATGCCGCGCACCGTGCAGGCGCAGGTCGGTTTTGGCGCCATGCTGATGGGCGTGCAGTTCTGCATGGACCTGCTGGCGTGGATTCTCGGGTTCCGCTGGGTGTTCGTGAACGCGATGGGCTGGCCCGGCTGGTTCCTGGCCTTCCTGTTCGCGTTTCTGGTGTCGTCCATCATCCTGATCTTCGAGCGTTTTGTGCTGACGGCCGACGTTCACGGCCGCAAGACCCCGCTGCTGTTGAACCCGGCGATCCTGACCCGCGTCGTCGTGGTCGTCATCTTCGCGTCGGTGACCGCCATCCCAGTGGAAATGCTGGTGTTTCAGGACGTGATCCAGGGACGGCTGAACGGCGAAGTGCAGGGCGTCCGCGAGTCGGCGCGGCAGCAGCTGCGCAACGACTTCAAGAAGGACATCGAGGACGTTGCCACCGAAGAGGGTGCCTCCCGCAAGCGCGTGAAGGACGAGACGCCGCCGCTGGTCCTCGATGAGGTCGGTACGCCGAAGCTGGATGCCAAGATCGCGGACCTGCAGAAGCAAATCGACCAGAAGGTCATCGACTTGCGTGAAGAGGATGCTGGCTGGCGCTCAGGCGAGGCCGGTCAGGGCCGCAAGTTCCTGCGGCTCAAGGACGAGAAGGCCGCGCTGGAAGGGCAGCTGACGGAGGCCAAGGCGGCCCGTTCTGCCGAGCTGGAGCAGCGCGCCAACGGCAACCAGAAGGCTCAGGCCGGCGCCGCTGACCGCCACTTTCAAGAGCTGACGCGCATCTCGGAGCGTTATGAGCCCCGCAAGCGCGAGCTCGAGAAGAAGATGCGCGACGTCGACCGCCTGACCGACGACGAGCTGGCGAAGGCCACCCGCAAGTCGTTTCGCGTGGTGGACGGCTTTGCGCGGCGCTGGAAGATCGTGAACGATCTCGAGAACGAAGACCCGATCTACGCCACCACCAAGTGGGCCGTTCGGCTGCTGTTCATCGCGTTTGGCTTGCTGGTGCTGACGACCAAGGCGCTGTTCAACCGCCCGACCCGAGCCTATTACGCCGGTCGGGATCCGCTGCGCGCCTACGACGACGAAGCGTAACCGCTTCCACCGCTTGGCCCCTTTACCTGCCGCATCTCAAGCCGAGTCGCCGCTCCCGGTGTCCGGCATCTCGTGCCCGTTGCCCGCTGCGCCCATGTCGTGGGGCAGGCTGCCGCGCAGGCTGCGCAGGAACGAGTACGGCGTCTCGTGCAGGAAGTTCGACACCCGTGACGTGTAGATGTCGGCGTGCTGCTCGATCTGCCGGGCCAGCAGGCTCTTGTCGTTGCCGGCGCGCATCATCAGGCCCCAGAGGCGGTTGTGCAGGTGCCCAGCCGCCGCTGCCAGCGGGGCGATCGTGTTGTCCAGCGCCACCAGCCGCTCGCGCAAGACGTTCAGCTTCTCGGCGAGTTCGCTGTCGTGCCCCTCGATCGGCGCGCCATAGCCCGCGCGCTTGCGCATCCGCGCCACCCGCAGCTGCGAGAACGCAAACTCCAAGCGTTCCTTCTCGTTCATCAGCGCGTCGACGCGGTGCTGGCTCGGCCGCCAATCGGCGATCGCCGCGAGCTCCTCTTCCAGTTCGCGCAGGATCATCGCGGTGCGCCACTGCACCATCTTCTTCGACTGCCGCACGTCGCCGAACATGTGGTCGCCCACGTACAGGATTTGGTCGCCGTCGAGTCCCAGGGCCCGTTCGACGCGGTCTGCGGTGCCCCCGAAGTAGACCGCGCCCTCGCGCAGGGGCCCCTCGACCGGGCGCAACAGACCCGTCGCTTCTTCGATTACCTCGAACATCATCGGCGTGGTGCTGAAGAACCCTGGCTTGCGCGCCGACACCACGATCAGGGCGAACAGGTCGCGCCAACTGGTGCCCGCCGGCAGGTACCGGTCGAAGGCATACGACATCATCGGCTGGGTGTACGCCCACTCGGAATTCGTGATGAGCAGCAGCTTCTTGCCCGACTCGCGCTGGTCCAGCAGGGCCAGCGGCATCTCGGGGTCCAGCTCGACGTACAGGTCGGGGCGGGCCAGGATCTCGGCCTTCAGCTCGCCCTCCACGTGCGCGCGGTCGAGCGTATGGCGGACCTTGCGGTACAGCGCGTCGTAGCCCAGCACGTCGGGCAGCTCGCGGCGGTCGAGCAGGTCGACCAACTGCGCGTACATACAGCCTTCCGAGATCTCGAACAGCGTGTTCAGAAAGACGTAACGCGCGTCGGACAGATCGACCAGCATGCGGCCGTACAGCTTGCGCTGGTCCTCCATCGCCAGCGGGTGGGTGCCGTGCATGCTCGACTTGATGTAGCCGAAACGATTGACCTTCAGCAGGTTGCCCAGCTGCTTGTCGATCACCAGCCCGCGCATGACGCGGTCGGGCTCGAACGCCAGGTCCTGCACCGGCCAGCCCTGCGACAGCAGCCGTTGGCGCAGGTGGGCGTACGCGCGGCCCTCCCACTTCACTACGTTGTAGTGGACCAGAGTGTAGTCCATGTCGTACCCGATCGCTTTGATGCTCCGCAGGTTCAGCGTGCGGTTGCAGAACAGGCGGCGGGACTCGGGAATGGGGGGCCATTCGGCGGCGAGGGCGGCGACGGAAGGATGCGGTGTGGTCATGCCGACGACTTTGCCATACGGGCGGGCAGGGCGCCACCGCGGACAGCCTTTCCCTTTGCCGACCGCGGGTGTATCTTCCGCGCGCAAGCCCGCCCAGGTCGCGGTGCTTTGGGGTAACCTACCGATTTGATGAATGTATGCCACCCTTGCCGGAGATCGGCCAAGGCGGGCGAGGAGACGTTTTCCATGACCAGCCACGACAGCTTCGGCGCCCGCGCGACCCTGCAATCCGGCGGCAAGACCTATTCGTACTATCGCTTGGCAGCATTGGCTGAGCGCGGCGTCGGGCAGGTCCAGCGCTTGCCGGTCTCGACGCGCATCCTGCTCGAGAACTTGCTGCGTCACGAGGACGACTCCAGCGTCACCCGCGCGGACATCGAGACGGTCGCAGGCTGGACGCCTGAGAATCACCCCGAGGTCGAGATCGCCTTCCGCGTCGCCCGCGTGCTGTTGCAGGACTTCACCGGCGTGCCGGCGGTCGTCGACCTGGCGGCGATGCGCGACGCTATGGTGGCGATGGGCGGCGATCCCAAGAAGATCAATCCACTGCAGCCCGTCGATCTGGTCATCGACCACTCGGTGCAGATCGACTACTACGGCACCAAGGACGCGTTTCGCCAAAATGCTGAGCTGGAGCACGAGCGCAACAAAGAGCGTTACGCGCTGTTGCGCTGGGGCCAGAACGCCTTCGACGGTTTCCGCGTGGTCCCGCCCGACACCGGCATCGTGCACCAGGTCAACCTTGAGTATCTGGCGCGCACCATCTTCACCCGCGACGACGCCGACGGTGCGGTCGCCTATCCCGACACGGTGGTCGGTACCGACTCGCACACCCCGATGGTCAATGCGTTGGGCGTGGTGGGTTGGGGCGTGGGCGGCATCGAGGCAGAGGCGGCCATGCTGGGCCAGCCGATCACGATGCTGCTGCCTGAGGTCGTGGGCTTCAAGCTGCACGGCAAGCTGCCTGAGGACACCACCGCGACGGACCTGGTGCTGACGGTCGTCCAGCAGCTGCGCAAGCGCGGCGTGGTCGGCAAGTTCGTCGAGTTCTTCGGCGCCGGTCTGTCCAACCTGTCGGTGCCGGACCGTGCCACGCTGTCGAACATGGCGCCCGAGTACGGCGCGACCATCGGCTTCTTCCCCGTCGATCAGGGCACGTTGGACTTCTTGCGCCTGTCCGGTCGCCCGTCCGACCTCGTCGACTTGGTCGAGGTGTACTGCAAGACTCAGGGTATCTTCCGCACCGACGCCACGTCTGACCCCATCTTCACCGACGTGCTGGAGCTCGACCTGTCGACCGTGCGCCCCAGCATGGCCGGCCCCAAGCGCCCGCAAGACCGCGTCCTGCTTGAGAACGTCAAGGCCAGCTTCGCCGAGTCGCTGCCCAGCCTGCTCAAGCCGGGTGCCTCGCCCACGGCCGTCGCCCAGGTCACCCTCGGCGGCCAGACGGCGCCGCTGGGCCACGGTGCGGTCACCATCGCCTCGATCACGTCGTGCACCAACACGTCGAACCCGTCGGTGCTGATGGCGGCGGGCCTGCTGGCCAAGAAGGCGGTCGCCAAGGGGCTGAAGTCCAAGCCTTGGGTCAAGACCAGCCTTGCCCCCGGGTCCAAGGTCGTCACGCGCTACCTGCAGTCCGCCGGGTTGATGCCCGACCTCGAGGCGTTGGGTTTCCATCTGGTCGGCTACGGTTGCGCGACCTGCATCGGCAACTCGGGGCCGCTGCCCGAGGCCGTGGCGCAGGCCGTCGACGCGCAGAAGCTGGTCGTCGCGTCGGTGCTCAGCGGCAATCGCAATTTCGAGGGTCGCATCAGTCCGCACGTGCGCGCCAACTACCTGGCGTCGCCGCCGTTGGTCGTGGCCTACGCGATCGCAGGCGACCTGAACGTCGATCTGGTCAAGGACCCGCTTGGTCAGGATCAGTCCGGTAACCCTGTGTACTTGAAGGACATCTGGCCGTCGCACGAGGAGATCGCCCAAGCGATGGCGCAGCACGTCACCGCCGCGATGTTCAAGGGCGAGTACGCCAACGTGTTTCAGGGCGACGAGGCCTGGCGGTCGCTGCCAGTGCCCCAGGGCGACACCTTCGTGTGGCAAGAGGACTCGACCTACGTCAAGCTGCCGCCGTTCTTCCAGAATCTCTCGCCGAACCCGGGTGTTCCCGCAGACATCACGGGTGCCCGCGTGCTGGCCGTCTTGGGCGACTCAGTGACCACCGACCACATCTCGCCGGCCGGCAACATCGCCAAGGACAGTCCCGCCGGCCAGTACTTGATCGAGAAGGGCGTCGCTCCGGTGGACTTCAACAGCTACGGTGCGCGCCGCGGCAACCACGAAGTCATGATGCGCGGTACGTTTGCCAACGCCCGCCTGAAGAACGCGCTGACCCCCGATAGGGAAGGCTGGTGGACCCGCTACCTACCTACGGACGAGACCACGTCGATCTATGACGCCTCGATGCGCTACCAGGCCGAGGGCACGCCGCTCGTCGTGCTGGCGGGCGTCGAGTACGGCTCGGGATCGTCGCGCGACTGGGCTGCCAAGGGCCCGGCACTGCTGGGGATCAAGGCCGTCATCGCCCAGAGCTACGAGCGCATCCACCGCTCCAACCTGGTCGGCATGGGCGTGCTGCCCCTGCAATTCGACGCGGGCGAGTCCGTGCAGACGCTGGGTCTGACGGGTGAAGAAACGCTGGATATCCTGGGAATTGACGGCAGCGTCCAGCCCGGCCAGCGCCTGCTCGTCCGCGCAACAGCGGCCGACGGCACGGTCAAGGCTTTCTCGGTCAAGGCTCGCATCGACACCCCGGTCGAGGTCGATTACCACCGGCACGGCGGCATCCTCCCGTATGTGCTGCGGAATCTCGCGAAGTCCTAACCTCCGTGTAGTTTCTCGCTGCCGGGCGCTCAAGCCCCATTGCGTGACAACCCCGACACCCGGTAGATTGCGCGCCGGAATCCCGGTCCAGCCCAATGGATCGGGGGTCTTTCCGGGCGAGACTTGCGCCTGGGCTCGGGCTCTAGCGGCAGCGCACCGCCCCCCCCCGTTCCGCCTGTTCCGCCCGTCCGTGTCGCGCCCATGGAGGCCTCGATGTCCCGCCTCGGCTCCCGGCAGCACTGCCTGTGTCTGCTGCGTCCGCTGTTCTTGTTCCTCGCACTCACCTTTGCTGCGACCCTTGCCGCGTGCGGCAGCGATCCGGCGGCAACCGCAGATACGGCTGCCGTCACCGACGTTGCTGGCGATGAGATCGCAGAAGACGTCGACCCCGGTGTCGATGCCGTTGCGGACGCAGTGACGGACGCCGGGGACTCGGTGGTCGGCCTGCCGTGCAAGATCGACGTCGATTGCGTCAATGCGGGTGGCAAGTGCAATCCGTACACCCACCTGTGCGGCGAGTGCGTAGTGTCGGCCGACTGCAAGACCCAGCCTGCGGTGTGCGAGGCGAGCCTGTGCGTGGCGCAGGCCCCTTGCACTGCCGCCGCAGACTGCAAGGCCGGTGGCAAGGTGTGCGACCCCACCGACAACGTGTGTGTCGCCTGCGTGACCAGCGCTGACTGCGCGCAAGGCCTTGAGTGCCACGCGCACCTCTGCCTGACGCCCGGTCAGGCGTGCGCCAGCACCAACGACTGCAAAGGCGGCAAGGTTTGCGACAAGGCGGCCGGCAAGTGCGCCGAGTGCGCGGTGGACGGCGACTGCGAGGCCTATCTGCACTGCGAAGAGGGTGTGTGCAGTGTCGACGCGTGCGGCGCCGGTCAGACGCAGTGCGACGCCCAGGACAAGATCCGCAAGTGCAAGTCCAACGGGTCGGGCTGGGTGGTCGAGACCTGTCCTGAGGGCGAAGTGTGCGCGTCCGGCCTGTGCCAGTCGCCGGCGTGCGAGCCGGGCAGCAAGGCGTGCGAGGGCAATGACGTCATCACCTGCAACGCGACCGGCTTGGGCTGGAGCGCCCCCAAGGCGTGCGAAGGAAACGACACCTGCCAGTCCGGTCAGTGCGTTTCCTCCCTTTGCGTGGCGGACGAAAAGAAGTGCGGCGACGGCGCGGTGCTGGTCTGCAAGAGCGACGGCAACGGCTGGACGGTTGCCCCGTGCCCGCTGCTGCCTGGTACGCCGGGTCAGGCGTGCGTGGTCGAAGGCGGCGTGCCGAAGTGCATTCCGCTGTTGTGCGCGCCGGGCATGGGCTATTGCGAAGGTTCGATGGCCATGAAGTGCTCGCCCGACGGCATGTCGGCCGACCTGGTGACGGACTGTGGCACCGTGGCCAAGCAGATCTGCTCCGGCGGCCAGTGTGGGCCGCAGAAGTGCAATCCCGGCGACCAGATCTGCGCGGACCCCGGCACGCAGGCCGTGTGCGTGGACGGTTCGGTGGGCTGGACCAAGAAGGCGTGCCCGGAGGGGACCGGCTGCACCGACGGCGTGTGCCTGCAGTTGCTGTGCCCGGCGGCGGAGTTCTTCTGCGACGGCAACGTCTTGCAGGAGTGCAGCGAGTCCGGAACGTCGGCGACCCTGATCGAGGACTGCGCCCTGACCGGAAACGTCTGCTACCAGGGCAAGTGCAGCCCACTGCTGTGCAAAGCCGGGGCGACCCAGTGCAAGGGTGGGCAGATCGACACCTGCGACCAAAGCGGCATGTTCTACACCGTCTCAGACTGCCCGGACGGCGAGACGTGCGCTGGCGGGCTGTGCAAGCCGATCATCTGTCAGGCCGGCGTCTCGTACTGCGAGGCCGGCAAGTCGATGAAGTGCGACCCCACCGGAACCACGACGTCGGTGGCCGAGGCCTGCGCGGGCGCAAAGCCGTTCTGTCTGGACGGCGTCTGCAGCGACAAGGCGTGCGTGCCCGGCGTGTTCAAGTGCGACGCAACGACGCTGAAGACCTGCAAGCCCGACGGCTCTGGATGGTCGGAGCAGTCCTGCGTAGACCCCAAGCCGTGCACCAACGACATCTGCGACCCCGTCGCCGGCAAGTGCAAGTACACCGCCAAGAATTGCGACGACGGCAACGCCTGCACTACTGAGGTCTGCGATGCCGTCAAGGGATGCCAATACACGCCCGTCGTCAACGGCACCGGCTGCAACGACCAGAACGCGTGCACGTCCGGTGACACTTGCGACGCGGGCACGTGCAAGGGCGGTACGGCGGCTTGCGACGATGGCAACGCGTGCACCGACGACTCGTGCGACCCCCAGGTGGGCTGCAAGCACGCTGGCAACGTCGGCCTGTGCACCACGGATGACGGGGCGTGCGGACAGTGCGCCAACAGCACCTGCGGTTCTTTGGGGCCGTCCAAGGTGTGGGACCGCGTGTTCGCGACCGCATCCACCGGCTACACACCGGCCGAAGTCGCGCGCTACTCCGTCGTTGCCTTGGCGGACGGTGGCGCGGCGGTGGCCGGCACGACCAAGGTGGCCAACGGTCTGGCGGCGACGCTGCTGCGGGTCACCGACAAGTCTCAGGTCTCGTGGGAGAAGCAGTACCCGATGGGCACGGGCATGATTCAGACGGTCGTCCACCTCAGTAACGGCGGCTTTGCACTCGGCGGCACCATCAGCGAGTCGGGCGTGGACAAGGCGCTGTTGATTCGCGTCAAGGACGACGGCGAGTCCGCGGTGTCGACGTTCTACTCCCAGCAGTCCGACACGCGCGGCATGGTCGCGCTGCCCGACGGCGGCGTCGCGATGTACGGCAATCTGTTCAAGAAGGCGTGCTACCTCGCCCTGATCAAGGACGACGGGACCAAGGTGGGCACCGGGACGACGTACGAGGCCAAGAGCGGCGCCGGCACCGACGACCAGGAGTGCAACGGCATCGCCCGCTTCCCGGACGGCTCGTTCGTGATGGTCGCCACCGTCCTGACCACTCCGACCAAGGTGATGGTTCGCAAGGTCGACTCGACGGGCAAGCTTCTGTATTCGAAGCTGATCGAGGCGCCGCAGAACCTGCAGGGTCTTGCCGTGGTCACCACGCAGGACGGCGGGATTGGCGTCTCAGGCTCCGTGTTCCAGACCACCGGCAGTGGGCATCAGGACGTCTGGCTCGCGCGCCTGACGCAGACGGTGGAACTGGTGTACCAGCGCACCTTTGGCGGCATGACGCGGGACGAGGCTGTGGGCCTGGCCGCGCTTTCGGACGGCGGTTTTGCCCTGTTCGGCCGCGCGAATTCGCTGCAGATCGGTGGCCCGGGCTGGTGGCTGATTCGCACCAACGCGGGCGGTGCTGCCCTTTGGAAGCAGGTCCATGCCGCCAAGTACGCCGACTACCGCGACGCGACCGGCATCGACGTCCGCCCCGGCGGCGGCTTCCTGCTGGTCGGCGCCGGCACTCCGGTCGGCAGCGCTTCGTGGAAGCCCCGCCTGATCGCCACCGATCCTTGGGGCAACGCCAGCTGCGCGACGTCGGGGCAGTGCGCCGAGCTGAACGCCAGCGGTTGCGACGACCAGAAGCAGTGCACGGCGGACATCTGCACGGCGGCAGAGGGCTGCCACCAGGTCTCGCTGCCCGAGGCGGCGCCTTGCGGCCAGTACGAGTACTGCGACGCGCTGAAGGTCTGCAAGGCCACCAAGTGTGGCGGCAACGGCTGCGAGCCCGGCGAGACGCTGCAGAATTGCCCGCAGGACTGCCCCGCGACCTGCGGCGACGGCAAGTGCACGCCCGGTGAGAGTGCGGCCGCCTGCGCCAAGGATTGTGGCGGCTGCGTCAAGACCGCCACGGCCGGCTGCACGAACTGCGGTTGCTCGGCCTGCGTTTGCGCCAAGGACCCGCTGTGCTGCTCAACGGCGTGGGACGATGGCTGCGTGGTGCTTTGCAACGAGTGCTCGCCCGGCCTCTGCAAGTAGCGCTGACCGCGACGGACCTCTGGAAGTCGGGCGGTTGTGCCGACGCTGGCGCCCGGTGACTCACCCCCGAGCCAGTGGACACATCTTCTCGGGAAACGAACGTTCGCCCAACTTGGCGAACTCGCAAAACACCATGCCATCCGCAACCTTGGTGATGGTGCCTGCGCCATAGCGGGCGTGACGGACGACCTGTCCTTGGCACCAAGGGCTCGCCGCAAGTGCCGCGTTTTCCGCAGGTGCCGACTGGGCTTGCCCCGCGGTTTCTGCGCCGACGGCCGGCCCCACCTCAGGTGCCGCCTCTGGTGCATCCAGCCACCGCGTGGACGCCACCGGCAGCGGCAGCAGGTACGGGCTGGGCATCGCCAGCGCCTGGGCGTGCGCGGGCTGCGTGTGGTAGGACAGCTCGACCTCGTCCTTGGCGCGCGTGATGCCGACGAACAGCAGACGGCGTTCTTCGGCGTCGGCGGCAGGGTCGCCCCAGGTGCTGGCCAGCGGGACCATGCCCTGATTCACGCCGCTGATGAAGACATGGCGACATTCAAGGCCTTTCGCTGCGTGCAGGGTCAGCAGCTTCACCGACTCGGCTTGGGGGTCGACGGTCTCGGTGATGGCTCCCAGGCCGCCCAGCGCGGTCTGGTCCAGCGCGCGCTCGAACGCCTGCCGAACCGGACCTCCGTCGGTGGCGCAGAACCGCTCAACGCTGGCCAGCCACTGTCGCGCGTGCCCCAGATCGCGGGGGTGCTCTGCAGACGCCGGGCGCAAGCGAAGAGGCAGGGCCAGCTGCGCCTCCAGAACCTCAGCAAGGCCGTCGGCGTCGGGCAGGGTGGCCAACCAGGCTCCCAGTAGCTCCAGGCGTCTGCAGAGGTCCAAGGTCTCCGTCAAGGCCTTGCGCGACCCGGATCCGGGCAGACTCGGGTCGCCCGCGGTCCGCTTGTCAGCGAGTCGGATCTGCAGGAAGGCCTGTGCAGCAGCCAGACCGCTGATGGCGTGCTTGTCGCAAAACCCTTGGTACGACTTGAGGTTCCATGCCTTGGCGGGCAGACAGCCGTAAGCCGGATGGGTCAGGACCGCTCGAACGCTCTCGGCGTCCCCCGTCTGAACTGCCGCTTGCAACAGACGCAGCAGCCATGCCGCCGCCGGCTGGTCGCGCAGGGTCGCGCGGGTCGGCTCTTCGCAAGGGATGTCGCGGTCGCCCAACGCCTCGCGAAACACCTCTCCCTGCCGACGGGTGCGGAACAGAATGGCGACCTCGCGGTAGGGCACGCCCCCCTGATGCAGCCGCGCAATCCGTTCGCAGAGGTACTGCGCCTCCAGGAAGGGGTTGTGGTGCCGACGAATCGTGACGGGCGACCCGGAATCCCTTGTGGCGACGAGGGGTTGTCCGCCGCCCGGCTGCTGCAGGCCCAGGACCGACCGTGCACACGCGAGGATGCTGGCGGTCGAGCGGTAGTTGACGGGCAGGGTATGCGTCGTGCATCCGAACTCCGCCTGCACTTGATCGAAAAGCTCCGGTGTGCTGCCTCGCCACGCGTAAATGACCTGCGACGGGTCGCCCACCGCGAACAGACGGGTCTCCGGGCCTCGCAAGCGCCGCAGGAGCTCGAGCTGCCGACCGTCGCAGTCCTGAAACTCGTCGACGATGACCCAGCGAGGGAACTGGAAGGCGTCACCGGGATGGGCCAACAGGGCGGTGGTGTGGGCAATCAGGTCGTCGAAGTCCATGACGTTGCGCAGAATCTTCTCGTCGGTTGCCAGTTGCGCCAGCTGGGGCAGGTCGTCATCGGCTCGCATGGCACCGTAACGCCGTTCGCCTCGCGACAAGGCCTCAAGCCGTTGGGGCAGCTTGGCCGCGTACTTCACGTTCAGGCGGTGTTGGGCGATCAGACGCTCCCACAGCGCCTCGCTTCCGGCTTGGTCCAACACCGAGAACCCGCGTCGAAACCCAAGGTGCTCGACCGGCAACACCCGCGACAGCAGCGACCGGGCGACGGAGTGGAAGGTGCCCATCAGCCAGAAGTCCTGCGGCGTGTGGGGCAGCCCGGCGTCCGCCAGAGCCTCGATGCGCGTCCGAATTTCGCCCGCTGCCTTGTGCGTGAACGTCAGGACCGCCATCTCTCGCAGCGGTACGTCCTGAATCAGGTGCAGATACAGGACTTTATGGACCAGAACCGCCGTCTTGCCGCTGCCGACCTGCGCGCGTACCAGCGCCGCCGGCTCATCGGAAAACACTGCGCGCAGCTGCCACGGGTTCAGGCGCGACAGGCTCTGGTGCAGCGGTGGGTGGCGGTCGAGGACCCGGTCCAGCTGGGCTTGCAGGTCGGCCGGTAAAGGCTCGGCCAGCGCTGAGGCTGCGGTGACACCCGCGGGGACCTCTGCCGGACCCTGTGGGCCGAACAGCGACCTCGCAACCGCCAGCGGCTCGTCGGCCTTGCGGCGGTTGTCGCGGAGCTGGCGGCGGAGGTCCTTGAACATCGCGACACGGGCCGCGAGTTCAGGGCGGCAGCGGGGGATGGTAGGCGAGACTGAACGGATGTCCAGTGAGATCGGGGGTCAGGGCACTGACTTGGCGCAGCGGAAGCCCTGGCTCGAGTACTGCTCTCCCGGTCCGGCCGGCACGCGAGACGACACCCGCAGCTCCCCAACGGGGTGAGCAAAGCTGCCGCCCTTCATCACCTTGTAACCAGTGTTGCCGGGTCCCTGCGGGTCGACGGCCGGATCGGCGCTGAACGGGCCGTACCAGTCGGCGACCCACTCTTGCACGTTGCCCGCCATGTCGTAGAGGCCGTAGGCGTTGGCCGCGCTCTGCGTGCCGACCGGCGACGTCAGGCCGGTGTTGCAGCCGATCTCGTCCGTCTTGAACGACGCAGAGCTGGCTTGGTCCTTGGAGCACGTCGGATTCTCATCGCCCCACGGGAACTTGCCGACCTTGCCACCGTGCGCCGCCCGCTCCCACTCGGCCTCGGTCGGCAGCCGACCGCCGGACCACTTGCAGAAGGCGTTGGCGTCGTCCCAGCGCGCCCCGTTCATCGGTTGCTTGCCGCGGCCGTCCTTGCCCCAGTTGAACCAATTCGCGAACAACCACTGGGCAAGCCCGCAAGCGTTCTGGCCCACGCAAACCTGATACCGCTCGACGGTGACCTCGTAGGTGTCCAGATAGAACGCCTTGACCGTCACGGTGTGCTGCGGGCTCTGATCCGCGGGACAAGTGTCGCCGGTGGCGCAGCCCATCTGGAAGGTTCCGCCTGGCACGTAGACCATGCCGTCGGGGGCGTTCTTCGCGCACGCGCCGCTCTTGCAACTGGTGCCGGTGGGGCAGAATTCCTCCTCCCAGCCCGAGCCGTCGGCCTTGCAGGTCGCCAGCGTGTCGCCCGCGCACATGGCAACGCCGGGCACGCAGGACAGGGCAACGTCGCCTGCAACGTCGTTCGCAACATCGTCCGCAGTGTCCTTGACGACGTCGGGGGCGGTGTCGACCGGAATGTCCGGCGCAACGTCAGGGGCTACATCCACCGTGGTGTCGGGTACTTGGGTGCCGTCTGGCGCTTCCTCGCCGTCGGTGGCCGTCGCGTCAGCTCCGGGGTCGACCACTTCCGTCGCGTCGTCGGCAACGTCCGCCAGGCCGTCTGGCAGGGTGTTGCCGGTGTCGGAGAAGGCTGCCTCTGGTGTGGGCGCTTCGACGTCAGAGCAAGCCGGGAGGACAAGCGAAGACATCAGCAGAATCAGGAAGATCAAGCTGGATCGGTCAAGCATGCGATGACTCAATTCGCGACGCTGTCGCGCAGGTGTGGCATCGTAGCAGTCCGGCCCGGTCAGGTCACCGGCACTCGTCCTCAATTCACCGTCTTGTCCTCAACCTTGACTGCAAAATCGCCGCCCAGCACATAGCCGCTCGCCAGCTCAGCGTTGGCTTCGTGCTCGGTCTCGGGCGTCTGCTGCGTCAAGTCGTCATGGCGACGCTTCAGCTTGATGGCTTTGCGGGTTGCCGTCTCTCGCTCGTCCGCGCCGACCTCGACCACCAGACGCCAATCGCGCGGCACTTCCACTTGTGACTCCAGCGCTTGCCGCAGCCGACCGTGGGTGCGCTCTTCCAGCAGCCAATCGCGCAACCCCGGACTCGCCACCTTCAGCAGCAGCCGCTCGCCGAACTGCTGCACCTGCGCCTGCGCCAGCACCTCGACGCCGGTCGCCCGCGACTGCCGCAGCCCCGCCAACACCTGGTCCCAACGCCCGATGACTTCCACCCAAGGGACGCGTACGGCCGCCGGTGCCGGGGCGCGATCCTGGGCCGACGCGGGGGGCATCAGGTCTGCTGGCAACGAAGCGATCTCACGCAACCCCTTGAGCGACCAAGCGATCAACCGCCGGTCCCGCACGTAGTCGCCCACGCACGCAGGGCACCCTCGCTTGCAGCGGCAGTGCTCAACCAACCGGACCGCGTCCTCCACCAGTTCGTCGGCGAAGTCGAAGGCCTTGGCCGAGTACCCCAGACCGCCGGTGTAGCTGTCGTAAAGGATCAGCGCGGTCACGGTCTTGCCGGTCTCTTCGTCGGCGTAGTGGAAACTGGTGGCGCGCAGGTCGGCTTTCTCGGCCATCGTGCGCAGCCGGGCGACCGAGTGCAGGGCGTGCACCATCCCAGCCAAGGCATCGCGACGCTCGGCACCCAGCACCTTCAGCACCCGCTCGGGCACCGCGATCCACAACGCTTCGGTCTCCAGCTGCAGGCGCAGGGGTTCGTGCAGTTGCTCGTAGCCCAGGTTCTGGTGGTTGTGGAATTCCAGCATCTTGTAGCCAATCACGGCGTCGTCGACCCGCACGTCGCCGAAGTAGGCCTGCGTGACCGGGGGCTGCTGCACGTCACCGTGACTCAGGTCCGCCACGACCTTGGCCTCTTGCGTCAGCAGGACTTCGATGTTGGTCCGCACGTCGGGCTGTGTGTAGAAGTTCTGCTCGACCGGCACAACCGTCGCTACATGCGCCACGAGATCCAGCGTCTCGACCTGGTACTGGATGCCGTCGTGCAGGTAGACCGCACGCGTGTGGGCCTCGCGGTACACCTGCGGGCGATCCATCTCGGTGATCGTCATCCCCGTGTCGCGGTTGACGATCTTGAAGCGGTCCTTGTGCAAGTTGCGCAGGCTGAACTCGCCGGCGGGGAACGGGCCACCTGCCCAGTGGTAGCTCCCCAGCACCTCGCGCAGCTCGCCCGCCTTCTGCAGCACGCCGACGATCTCGCCCAGATCGGGAAACGTCGCGGCATCGTCCAGCGTCAACGGCAATTCGGCTGCAGCCGCGCGCACATGGGCCAGCTGGATGGCCAGATTGTCGCGGTCGACCACAGCGTGCTCGGCGGCTTGACCCACCAGCCAGTCGGGGTTCTCGGCGATGTACTGATCGGCCGCGTCGACGGCGAGCATCAGGATGGCGTGGGCGACCTCGTTGCGGCGACCCGCGCGGCCCATCTGCTGCCAGAAGCTGGCGCGCGTGCCCGGAAAGCCAGCTTGCACGACCACTTGCAGGGCGCCGATGTCGATGCCCAGCTCCAGCGCATTGGTCGACACCACGCCCAGCAGCCGCCCGTCGATCAGGTCGCGCTCAACCTTGCGCCGCTCTTCAGGGGTGTAGCCGCCGCGATAGCCGGCCAGCAGGTAGCTCTCGTCGTGTCCGGCGACGTCCGACAACCGGTCGCGCGACTCCTTCAGGACGATCTCGGTCTCCTTGCGGCTGCGGCAGAAGGCGATGGTGCGGTGGCGCTTCTCGACCAGGTGCGGAATCAGCTGCGCCATCTCACCCGTCACCTGCTTGCGGGTGTCGTTTTCCTGCATCGGTGGCTGCCAGAAGTGCACGATCTTGCCGGCCGAGGGCGAGCCGTCCCGGTCCACCAGCGTAAACGGCCGGTGGCACAGCGTCTCGGCGTGCTCACGTGCGTTGGCGATGGTCGCAGAACTGCACAGGAACTGTGGATTGGAGCCGTAGTGATGGCAGATGCGCAGCAGCCGACGCATCAGGTTGGCAAAGTGGGCGCCAAACGCGCCGCGGTACGTGTGCAGCTCGTCCAGCACGATGTACCGGACATTGCGAAAGATGTGCGAGAAGCCCTGTCGGCCGTGGTGCGGCAGCAGCGCCGTGTTGAACATGTCGGGGTTGGTCAGGATCAGGTTGGCGCGGTCGCGGATGCGGGTGCGCTCGGCGGGGGGCGTGTCGCCGTCGTACACGCCCGCCTCGATGTGTCGGCCGGTCAGCCCGTCGGCCAGGCCGATCACGCCGCGCAGCTGGTCTTGCGTCAGCGCCTTGGTCGGGAACAGCAGCAGCGCGCGCGCCGACGGGTCCTCCAGCACCGACTGGATCACGGGCAACAGGTACGACAACGACTTGCCGCTGGCGGTGCCGGTGGTCACCACGACGTGCTCGCCCCGGCGCGCCGCGCCAAACGCCTCGGCTTGGTGGCTGTACAGCTGAGAGATGCCGCGCTGGGCCAAGGCGTCGCGCAGAGCAGGGTGGAGATCCGCAGGAAAGTCGACGAGATCCGCAGGGCGGGCGGGGATCTCTCGGGTGGCGACAATACGGTTCTGGAAGCGGCCGAGGTGCAGCATGATAGGCTCCAGGCGGGCAGGTCTCGGAGGATAGCCAAGACTGAACGGATGTCCAGTGGTCCCATCGATCGTCGCCGATCGAAGCACCTGCGGACGGCTATGCATTGACCCCGGCTCCCGCACCCCTATGATCCCCGCCGCCGCGTTCCCTACCGCGCAAGGATTCCCATGGTCGGCCCCCGCAAGCCCACGCGCCCTACCGGCCCCAAGCCGCCTCGCAAGCCGTCGCGCGGACCGGCCAAGGGACCGCCGAAGCCTGAGAATTCTCAGGCCGTTACGCCTGCTTCCCAACGTCCGCCGCGCCCACGGTCAGGCTCAGGACCCCGAACCGCCGACGGACCGCGCCCTTCCATCGTCAAGGGGCAACGGCCCACCGACGGTGCACGCCCCCGTCCAGTGCCCCGCCCGGTTCCCCGCACCGGTGCCCGCCCGTCCCGGCCGCTGATCCTGCCGCGTGTCGAGCGGCCGGCGCGGCAGGCGCCGATCTTGCCCGGCGACCTTCCAGACCTCGGCCAGCTGCCGTCGCTGTTGGCGCAGCACGTGGCCGCGCATTACACGCCGCACCGATTCGAGAAAGCGACGTTGCCGCTCGAGCGGATTCACCGCGACGCACTGCTGCAGCTCTCCGGGCTGTTTACCAGCGAGCGACCGGACTTGCCCGCCGGCTACCTGACGCAGCCCAAGTACCGCGGTGCCTATCTGCTGTATTTCGTCCCGACGGGCGTGGCGACGATGATGACCGTGCTGCGCGACTCGCTGGCGTGGCCGCCGTCGCCGGATCGCAAGCCCTTGCGCGTGCTGGACATTGCTTCGGGGCCGCTGACGGCGTCACTGGCCGTGGCGCTGCTGCTGCCGCCCGACGTGCCGCTGGAAGTCACCGCCATCGACGCTTCGGGGCCAATCCTCGACGACGGTCGGACGCTGATGAGGCAGATCCGCCCGGACGCGGTCGTGCACACGTTGTCGGGAAACCTGCGCGAGGGCCGACTGCTGCGCGACCTGAAGGGCCGGTTTGACCTGATCCTGATGGCCAATTTCCTGAACGAGTGGTCGGTCGGCGGCCGCAAGAAGCAAGAGCCGGGCGAGTTCGTCGAGAAGGTGATGGTCGACCATCTGGCCGAAGGGGGCGCCGCCGTGCTGGTCGAGCCTGCCACGCGCACCGCCTCGCACCACTTGATCGCGGTGCGCGAGCACATCGTCGAGAACACCGGCATCGCGCTGCTGGGGCCGTGCTTGGGGACGATGCCGTGTCCGCTGGGTGCGGCTTCGATGCGCGATTGGTGCCACGCAGAGCGACCTTGGGAGCGCCCGCCGATGGTGGTGGCGCTGGACGAGGCGATTGGCCACCGCCGGTCCACCTTGAAGTACAGCTGGCTGGCGCTGGGCGACCGCGGGCAGCCGGTGCCTGCACCCAACAAGTATCGGGCGGTCGGCGGACCGATGCGGGCGGCAGGGGCATTTCGGCGCTATTTGTGTGGTCCGGAAGGCCGTGTGGTCGCCCTGTTCGAAGACGACCGCGTTCCAGCGACCCTGCGCGACGCGTGGCGCGGCCAGTCCGTGGTGGTCACGGGCGACCTCTCCATCGCCAGACGCGGACCGTACGAAGAGACCGTCTTGCGTCCACAAACCCCACAGCGCCGCTGATTCGCAACTGTTGGAGTTGCCGCGGACAGGCGGTGCTTGGTAGCGTTGTCGGTGCAGAAGACCTATTTCGCGGGCTGGCCGATCGGGTCGAAGCTGCCTCTACTTCCGAGGTTCCCATGCGTCGCCTTGCCTGGTTCCTGGCCGTGCTGTTCGTGCTCGGTGCAGTCTCCGCCTGCGGCGACCTGACCGTGGCTCCCAACACCCCGCCAACGGACGCGGCGGACGTGAACCTTTCCGACAGCGATGCCGATACCGTGGTCACCGACGCGCTGCCCGGCGACACGACCGCCACCTCGTGCCAATTCGACCTCGATTGCTCGTCGATGAAGGGCAAGACGCCGTGCAAGCTGCCGTCCTGCGACCACGGCGCGTGCGTGCTGAAGCTGCGGCTGCCGGGCGAAGCCTGCATAGACACCGGAGAGGTGCTGGGCGAGTGTCGTGAATCGACCTGCACCGCTGAGGGGCAATGCGTCGTCGGCAATCGGCCCGACGCCACGACGTGCGGCATCGGCGCGTGCGGCAAGAAGTGTCAGGGCGGCGAGTGCGTGCCCGCCACCGCTGTGGATTACGACGACGGCAACCTCTGCACCTATGACTATTGCGACCAAGGAAAGCAGGTGGTCCACGCGCCCATCACCGACGCGTCCACGGCTTGCGATGACAGTGACGCCTGCACCAAGTCCGACGCCTGCCTGGCAGGCAAGTGCACCGGGCAGCAGGTGATTTGCAACGACGGCGTGGTGTGCACGGTCGACACTTGCTCCAAGGACAAGGGTTGCGCCTACATCCCGCAGGCCAGCGCGTGCAGCGACGGCAATCCGTGCACCAAGGACGCGTGCGACCCCACCCAGGGCTGCATCGTCGCGGGCAACGAGGTCGCCAAGCAGTGCGACGATAACAATGCATGTACGATCAATGACTTGTGTGCGGACGGCACCTGTCAGGGCAAGCCCGACGTCGCCAAGCCCGAGTGCGCGTGCACCACCGTCGCCGATTGCCCGCCGCCCGCCGACCTGTGTGCGGGCGAGTACACCTGCAACAAGGTCTGCATGTTCAAGCCCGGCACCGCCATCGTGTGCGACAAGTCGGCCGACACGATGTGCGCCAAGAGCACGTGCGACAAGTTGACCGGCAAGTGCGTGATGGCCCCCATCCAAGAGGGGGTCGCCTGCGACGACAACGACGCTTGCACGGCCGATACCGTTTGCGCCAAGGGAACTTGCGCTTCCGAAAAGGTCGTGGCTTGCGACGACGGCAACACTTGCACCGTCGACGCCTGCAACCCGCAGCAGGGCTGCGTCTCGACGCCCACGACCGAGGCGTGCGATGACGGGGACGCTTGCACTACCGGCGACAATTGTGCGACGGGCGTGTGTCAGGGCGCCAAGAAGCCGTGCGACGACGGCATCAGCTGCACCTTCGACGAGTGCAACCCCAACACCGGGTCGTGCAAGTTCACGCCCGACGCCACCCTATGCGCCGACGGCAACCCCTGCACGCTGGACCAGTGCCTGGTCTCGGCCAAGGGCTGCGCGTACCTGGCCGACGACGCCGCCAAGTGCGACGACGGCAACAGCTGCACCAAGGATGCGTGCCAGGGCGGCAAGTGCGTGGGCAAAAGCATCTGCGAGTGCAAGGCCGACAGCGATTGCAACGACAACAACCCCTGCACGGCAGACACTTGCGAGGGCGGGTCGTGCATCAGCTCGGTGGCGGGGGCTGACGGCAAGGCGTGTTCGCCCGTAGACAAGTGCCAGATCGCAGGCTCAGGTGTCTGCCAGGGCGGCAGCTGCAGCGGTGGCAAGCCGTTGGACTGCAGCGGCGCGGGCGATGCGTGCAACGAGGCGATTTGCAACCCGCAAACGGGCATGTGCGAGACCATCGGCAAGGGAGACGGCACCGAGTGCAGCGACGGCAGCGGCTGCACGGCCAACGATGCGTGCCAGGGCGGCAAGTGCATCCCCGGTATGGGCGTGGCGTGCGACGACTTTGCCCCGTGCGTCGGCGGCACCTGCAAGTCGACGGGTGCGACGACGTACGAGTGCGCCAAGACGCCCAAACCGCCGCAGACACCGTGCGACGACGGCAACAACTGCACGCAAAACGATAGTTGCGACGGCAAGGGCACATGCTCGCTGGGCGCCGCCACCTTGTGCCCGGGTGACCCCTGCTTCGACGGCATTTGCGACCCGGTGCAGGGTTGCATCAAGCAGCAGAAGAAGCCCGGAAGCCCTTGTGAGGACAACTTGTTCTGCACAAGCGGCAATACCTGCGATACGCAGGGCATGTGCGGCGCTCCCACGGTGTGCGCAGGAGGTGCCTGCATGGCGGCCTACTGCGACGCGGGCATCCAGTCGTGCTTCGAGGTCCCTGTCGAAACCTGCTGCACGATGTCCAGCGACTGTGACGATGGCAAGCCGTGCACGTCGTCGATCTGCAAGGGCGGCAAGTGCCTGTTTATGCCGCTCACGGGCTGCTGCGACAAGGTCCTCTGGTCGTCCGCGTTTGACGATGGCCGCACGCACGGCATGAAGATCGCAAACAGCACGAGCCCCGCCCAAGGCTGGCAATTGCGCATGAAGTCCAAGCAGTTCGTTAGCGAGCCCGGGGTGCTGTACTACGGCGACGCGACGGCGAACAACTACAACTGGGGCTCGCACAGCGGCACCGTAGAGACGCCGATCCTGGTGCTGCCGACGGCCAAGGGCATCGTGTTCTCGTTCCAGGCGCTGCTGGCCGTCGAAGAGAACCCCTCGTATGACCAACTGTTCTTGTACGTGGTCAATCCGGCCACGGGAGGCAAGGACCAGGTCTGGGGAAAGTCGTCGACGACTCCGATCGGCAAGTGGTTCCCGGTCGAGATTGACCTTTCGGGGTATGCGGGCCAGACAGTCACGCTCGTGTTCGAATTCAACACGGGCGACGCACAGGTCAACGAGACGCTGGGCGTCCTTCTGGACAATCTGATGGTGACCGGGCCCTGCCTCTTCTAGGCGAGGCGCGTGCAGTGAGGGGGAGGGCGGATGGCGCACCCGGATGACTTTCGTTGGCCCCTGGGCGACCTGCTCGAGGGGGACCGTGCCGTCGCGCACTCGTCGCAAGCCCTGGCCGGTCGCCGAGTGGCGCTGCTGATTACGGGTGGAATCGCGGCGTTTCGCACGCCAGCGCTGGTCCGCGAGCTGCGGCGTGCCGGTGCCGAAGTCCAGACGTATGCGACGCCTGCCGCGCTGCAGTTCGTCACGCGAGACGCTTTGGAGTGGGCGAGCACGCTCCCGCTGATCACCCAACTGGACGCCCATGCCCAGCACGTCGAGCACACGGCGGACGTCTATCTGGTGGCTCCAGCGACCTATTCGACGATCTCCAAGGCCGCGGTGGGCATCGCGGACAACGCCGTGACGACAACGCTGGCCAGTGCGCTGGGGTTGCAGGAACAGGGGCGCTGTCGGGTGCTGTTCGCGCCCACCATGCATGGCAGCATGGTCAATCGCATTCTGCGCGAGCACTTGGCCAAGCTCGCCGAGCTGGGGTGCCGCGTGATCCCGCCGCTGGGCCGCGACGGCAAGGCGCTGCTGCCCGACGACCCGACGCTGGTGGCCGAGGTGGTTGCTGCACTGTCACCCGCAGTCGCCTGACCCCGCCAAGTCCCCGACTCCTTCTTGAGGACCTTGCATGGCCACCCTTGCTTCCGTGGGTTCCGGCGTCATCGCCACCGACTCGCCCACCGAGTCCATTCGCTTCGACCGCCGCGTTCGCCGCTACGAGTGGACCGGCGACGACCCGCAGCCGCTGGTGGACGCCATCGCGGCAGACGACCCGGATCTGGCCATCGTGCGCATCCCGACCCATCGGGGTGAGGTGCTGCATCGTCTTCAGGCCGTAGCGGACGAGGTCATCCTGGGGGACTGTCTGGTCGTTTACGGCCGCGACAACCTGCGCATGGGTCCGCCGGCTGCACCTGCCAACCCCGCGTTCCAAGCGAGCCTGGCGACCGCCGCCGACCTCGACCCGCTCGATGCCTTGGTGGCGACCAGCTTTGCCGGATACCGCAATCATTACGCGGCAAATCCGCGGCTGGGCGCTTCGTTCGACATCGTCTCGGGCTATCGGGAGTGGACGCGCAACCACATCGGCACGGGCGAGCGGCGGTGCTATCTGGCGGAAGTCGGGGGCGTCCCGCGCGGCTTCATGACGGTGCGCGTCTCGCCCGGCGAGTCGGAGATCGTGCTCAACGGCGTCGACCCGGCGTTTCAGGGGCAGGGCGTGTACAGGGACCTGTTGCGTGCAGTCCTGGCGCAGCTGGTGGCCGAAGGCTCGCCGCGTACCGTCGTGTCCACGCAGCTGGACAACCGGCCGGTCCAGCGTGTTTGGGTGCGTGAGGGCTTCTATCTGGGCGACTCGCAGTACACGCTGCACCTCAATCGGCACGTGCAGCGCTGACCGTTGGACCCGGACCGAGCCTCAAGTCCGGCCGAAGAACCCCCGCACCTCGCGGATGACGGTGGCCACGTCGGCATCGGTCAGGTTGTCGTGCAGCGGCAGCCGCAGCAGGCGCTCGGCGGCATCGACCGTCACCGGCAGGTCCTCGGCCCGATAGCCCATCTTGCGTCCCATCTTCGACCCGTGCAGCGGCACGTAGTGGATGGTCACCTGCACGCCGCGCGCCGACAGGTGCTCGCGCAGGCGGTCGGCCTCGGCGCCGCTCGCAGTGTGGAACCAGTAGGCGTGGAAGTTGCTGACACAGCCTTCGGGGATGTGGCAAAGACGCAGCGTGCCGTCGCTTCCCAAGTCTTGCAGCCCGGTCTCGTACTGGCACCAGATCTCGGCGCGGCGGCGGGTGTTGCCCTCGATGGCCTCGAGCTGCGCCATCAGGAAAGCCGCTTGCAATTCGCTGGGATAGAAGCTTGACCCCGGCTCGACCCACGAGTACTTGTCGACCAGGCCCTTGAACATCTTGGAGCGGTCGGTGCCGCGCTCCCACATATCCTCAGCGCGGTCGAAAAGGCTCGCGTCGTTGACGAACAGCACGCCGCCCAAGCCGCAGTGCACGTTCTTGGTCTCGTGGAAGCTGACGGCCGCCAGCGGCGCGATGCCGCCCAACCACTTGCCGTCGCGCTTGGCGTCGAGGCCCTGCGCCGCGTCTTCGACAACGTGCAGGCCCCGCTTGGCCGCCAGCGCCATCACGGCGGTCATGTCAGCGCCGACACCGGCATAGTGCACCGGCACAATCACCTTGGTATTCGGGGTGATGCGACGCTCGACGTCGGCCACGTCGATCGTCATCGTCGCCGGGTCGACCTCGCAGAACACCAGCTTGGCGCCGGTGCGCAGAAAGGCCGTCGCCGTGCTGACGAAGGTGTAGGAGGGCAGGATCACCTCATCGCCCGGCCCCAGGTCCAGCAGCATCGCGGCAAGCTCGAGGCCGCCGGTACAGCTGTGGGTCAGCAGGGCGTGGGGGACGCCGTAACGCCCCTCGAACCACTTCTGGGTGCGCTTGGTGAAGGGGCCGTTTCCGGCGAATTGCTTCGACGAGATGACCTGTTGCAGGTAGTCGATCTCGCGCCCGGTGACGAAGGGTTCGTTGAAGCGGATGGTCATGGCGGGGTTCCTGGTCGTGGGCGGGTCAGGCGTTGGTGCGGCCTGCGTACCACTGGTCGTAGAAGCTGCGGTACTCCTGACTCAGCACCTGGCGGCACCACTCGGGGTTGGCGAGGTACCACTGAATGGTGTCGGCAAGGCCCGTGGCGAAGGTGACGCGGGGCTCCCACCCCAGCTCGCGGCGGACCTTGGTGATGTCCATCGCATAGCGCCAGTCGTGACCGGGCCGGTCTTGCACGAAGCGAATCAGGTCGTGGTGGCCGCACACCAGGTCGGCAATCTGCTGCACAATCTGCAGGTTGTCGCGCTCGGACTCGCCACCGAAGTTGTAGACCTCACCCGGCTTGCCGTGCTCCAGCGCCGTCAGTACGCCGCGGCAGTGGTCCTCGACGTGGATCCAGTCGCGCACGTTCTTGCCGTTGCCGTAGACGGGCATCGGCTTGCCGTCCTTGGCGTGCAGGATCATCAGCGGGATCAGCTTCTCGGGGAACTGGAACGGCCCGTAGTTGTTCGAGCAACGCGTCGTCACGACGTCGAGGCCGAACGTGTGGTGATAGGCGCGGACCATCAAGTCGGCCGACGCCTTGCTGGCGGAGTACGGGCTGTTGGCGGCGATCGGCGTGTCCTCGGTGAAGGCGCCCTCGTCGCCCAGCGACCCGTAGACCTCGTCGGTCGAGACCTGCACGTACCGCAGCTGCTTGTGCTTGCGTGCGTACTCCAGCAACCGGAACGTGCCGATGATGTTGGTGTTCAGAAACGCCTCGGGACCCACGATGCTGCGGTCGACGTGCGACTCGGCGGCGAAGTGGACCAGCGCGTCGGGCGGCGCGGGCAGGGTCGCCAGCGCCGCGTTCAGGGCCTCGGCGTCGGTGATGTCGACACGCAGGAACGTGTAGCGCGGGTCGTCGGCAATCGACGCCAGGTTCGCGAGGTTGCCCGCGTACGTCAGGGCGTCGAGGTTGACGATGTGCCAGTCGGGCCGCTCGCGCAGCAAGAGGTGAACGAAATTCGAACCAATGAATCCGCAACCACCTGTGATCACTAATGTCTTCGGCATGGAGGCTCCAGAACGGCCGACGCGGTGCTTGGGCAACCCGCGTGCGGCGAGGACAAGGGGGTCAGGACTGCGCTGCGGTCTCAGGGGGCAGCGTGGGCGTGCGCTCGGTGATGTCGGTGGACACGGGCTCAGGCTCGGTCAACCGGCCACCCACGCGTGCTGCCACCGTATATTGCGGGCGCCGCAACCCGGACGAGTAGAGTCGTCCCAGATACTCGCCGATCAGGCCCAGCACCAGCAGCTGCACGCCGCCCAGCCCCGACACCGTCAGCGCCAGAAACGCAAAGCCGGGCACCGTCGACCCGTGCATCAGCCAATTCACCAACGCGTACAGACTGATGCCGAACGACGCCAGCACCGCCGCCACGCCCAGGTAGGACGAGATCCGCAGCGGCGCCGTCGAAAACCCGAAGGCAAGGTTGCCCAGGTACTTGAGCAGCTTCGCCAATGTGTATCCGGACTTGCCACCCTTGCGCGCCGCATGGCTGCTGGTGACGGTGCGGACCGGCAGGGCGCTCCACGACAGCAGGACGTCCAAGGCGACGTGGCGCTCGTGGTAGTCGGCGTACGCCTCGCGCGATTGCGCGGGGAAGGCGCGGAAGGCACTGAGGTTCTGGGCGTTCTCGACGTCCAGGTACTTGGCCAGGAACCACTTGATGGTGCGCGACGAGGCGTTGCGGAACAGGCCGTGGTGCAACTGCGGCGACACCCCGTAGACGATGGCTTCGTGTTGCAGCGACTCGGTCACCAGCGCGGGTACGTCGCGGGGGTCGTGCTGCAGGTCCTCGTCCATCGTGACGATGGTGCGGCCGCGAGCCTCGCGAATCCCCAACAATGTCGCGGGGTGCTGCCCGTAGTTGCGCCGCAGCAGGATGCCGCGGATCTGCGGCCAGCGTGCCGACAGCCGCTGCACGACGGCCCAACTGTCGTCGACGGGGCAGTCGCACACAAACAGGATCTCGTGGGTCCAGCCGCGCGGACCCAGGGCCGCGCGCAGTCCATCGGCCAGCGCCTCGATGGTGGTGGCGCCGCCGTAGACCGGAATGACGACGGTGACGTCCAGCGTCATGCGATCCCCATCAGCCCTGACCGGCTTCGGCGAGGATGCGCTCGAGGTACGAGCGGTAGTCGTTGCCCACCGGAAGGTCCTTCAGGCAGGCGCGCACGCCGTCGGCCGACAGCCAACCCATGCGATACGCCGCCTCTTCGGGCGAGCCGACCAGTAGCCCTTGGCGCGTCTCGACGCTGTGCACGAAGTTCGAGGCCTCGAGCAGGCTTTGCGGCGTTCCGGTGTCCAGCCACGCGATGCCGCGGCCCATGGGCATGGCGCGCAGCTTGCCTTCCTTGAGGTACAGGCGGTTCAGGTCGGTGATTTCGTACTCGCCGCGACCGGAAGGGGCCAACTGGTGCGCCTTCTTCGCCGCGCCGGGACCGTACAGGTACAAACCGGGTACCGCCCAGTCGGACTTGGGGGCCTTGGGCTTCTCTTCAATCGACAGCACCTGATACGACGCGTCGAACTCGACCACGCCGAACTCGCTGGGGTTGCGAACGCGATAAGCGAACACCGTTGCGCCGTCGCCAAGGTCCTGAACGGCAGTGCGCAGGAAGTCCAAGCGGCCGTAGATCAGGTTGTCGCCGAGCATCAGGAATACCGGGTGCTCACCGATGAATTCCTCGCCGATGACCAGCGCTTGGGCGATGCCGCGGGGCTCGGGCTGCACTTGATAGGACAGGCGGATGCCCCACTGGCTGCCGTCGCCCAGCAGGTCCTGAAAGCGCGGAGTATCTTCAGGCGACGAGATGATCAGCACGTCGCGCACGCCCGCCAACAGCATGGTCGTCAGCGGGTAGTAGACCATCGGCTTGTCGTAGATCGGCTGCAGCTGCTTGGAGGCGACCCGCGTCATCGGGTAGAGCCGCGTGCCCTTGCCACCGGCCAGCAGAATGCCTTTCAACTCCGCCATGGGGTCCTGAATGCGCACGTGGTGGCGCTGGAAAGAGGTCAAGGGTATGCGGTTGAGGCGGGGGAGACAAGAGCGCAACACGACGGCTGCCGTTGCCGTCGACGCTTACCGGGCCCCGGACACGCGCGGGGACGGCTGGCGGGAATCGACCTGCCCCCCGGCCCGCTCCTCGAACTCGAACGCAAGCTGGCCGTCCCCATCGACCGTGACCGTCACCGCTCCTCCGCGCGCGAGCTTGCCGAACAGCAGCTCGTCGGCCAGTGGCTTGCGGACCTCGTCGTGGATCAGGCGGCTGAGTGGCCGTGCGCCGAACTTCGGGTCATAGCCCTTTTCGGCCAAGTACTTGCGGGCCTGCGGGTCCAGCGTCAGCGTCACCTTGCGCTCGCCCAGCTGCCCCTCGAGCTCGGCGAGGAACTTGTCGACGATGCGCCCCATCACCTCAGGCGACAGGCGGCCAAAGCGCACGCGGGCGTCCAAGCGGTTGCGGAACTCTGGAGAGAACATGGACTTGAACTCTTTGTCCTCCTCACCGTCCTGCAGCTGTGCGGCGCCGAAGCCGACACGGCCCTTCTCCAGCTCGCGGGCACCCACGTTCGACGTCATGATCAGCACGACGTGGCGGAAGTCCGACGACTTGCCGTTGTTGTCCGTCAGCGTGCCGTGGTCCATCACCTGCAGCAGCACGTTGAACACGTCGGGGTGCGCCTTCTCGATCTCGTCCAGCAGCAGGACCGCGTGGGGGGTCTTCGAGATCGCCTCGGTCAGCAGACCGCCTTGGTCAAAGCCCACATAGCCGGGCGGCGCGCCGATCAGCCGTGAGACGGTGTGGCGCTCCATGTACTCGCTCATGTCGAAGCGCAGGAACTGCAGCCCCAGCACTTGCGCCAGTTGCTTGGCCAGCTCGGTCTTGCCGACGCCGGTGGGTCCGGTAAACAGGAACGAACCCATGGGTTTCTGTGGATTGCCCAGGCCCGCGCGTGCCACCTTGATGGCGGTGGCAATTTGCTTGACGGCGGCGTCCTGACCAAACACGACCGTGCCCAGCCTCTGCTCCAGATCCTGCAGCGAGGTGCGGTCGTCGTTGTTCACTTGCCGCTCGGGGATCTGCGCCATCTTGGCCAGCACGCGCTCGATGTCGCGCGCGGTGACGCGCAGGCGCGGCTGTGGCTGCGGCTCAGTCGTCGCTGGGGTCTTGGCCGCCTTGCGGGTGAAGCTGGCGTGGCGCAGACGCACGGCCGCTCCGGCCTCGTCCATCAGGTCGATGGCCTTGTCGGGCATCCGCCGGTCGTTCAGGTAGCGGCCAGCAAGGGTCGAGGCGGCGTGCAGGGCGGCATTGGAATACGTGACGTGATGGTGGTCCTCATAACGCTTGCGCAATCCCTTCAGCACGGCCGTGGTGTCCTCGACCGACAGTTCGCCCACGTCGATCTTCTGGAAGCGGCGGGCAAAGGCCTTGTCGCGCAGGACGTGGGTGCGCATCTCCTCGTGGGTCGTCGAGCCTATGCACCGCAGCTGGCCGCTGGCCAGCGCCGGCTTCAGCAGGTTCGACGCGTCCATCGAACCGCCGTTGGTCGCGCCCGCGCCCACGATGGTGTGCAGCTCGTCGATGAACAGGATCGTGTTCTGCTGAGCCGCCAGCGCTTTCAGCACCGCCTTGAGGCGCTTTTCGAAGTCACCGCGGTACTTCGACCCCGCCAGTAGGGCGCCCAAGTCCAGCGAGTACACGGTAGTTTCTACCAGAGGCGCCGGCGCCGTGCCCTCGACGATGGCCAGCGCCAGACCGGCCACGATGGCCGTCTTCCCCGTGCCTGAGTCGCCGACCAGCAGCGGATTGTTCTTGCGCCGACGCATCAGCACCTGGGCCATGCGCTGCAGCTCGTCGTCGCGGCCGACCAAGGGGTCGATACGACCGGCCTTCGCTTCCTCGTTCAGGTTCAGGCAGTAGGCGGCAAGTGCGCCTCCCGGCTGGGGACCTGCGCCGGGCGCTTCTTCGTCATCTTCCTCGTCGCCACCCTCCTCGTCGTCGCGCTCGATGCGAATGATGCCCGGATCGGCCTCACCATCCTCGTCCTCGTCGTCGCCACCGTGGGACAGGTACGTCACCAGGTCCAGACGCGTGATCCCCTGTTCCTGCAGGAAGTACACGGCGAAGGCATCGTCTTCGCTGAACATCGCAACCAGAACGTTGGGGCCCGTCACGCGCTTCTTGCCCGCGCCGCGCACGTGCATGGCCGCGCGCTGGATCACACGCTGCAGGCCCAGCGTGGGCTGCGTGGTGCACTCGACTTCGTCCGGAAGGGACTCCAGCTCGTTCGTCAGGTACTCACCCAGCTGCTCGATCAAGACCGGTACGTTGCCGTTGCACTTCGTGATCACGTGCGCGGTGTGCGTGTCGTGCAGCAGCGCGAACAGCATGTGCTCCAGGCCGAAGAATTCGTGGCGTCGGGCCTGCGCCTCGCTCGCGGCGACCTGAATGGCGATTTCGAGTTCGATGCTCAACATGGGGGCCTGTCCGCGAGCCAATTCGAGCTCGAGCTGCCGCGCCTCACGCCGGTTCCGCCGTCAGTTTGAGCGGCGCCCCGTGCGTGCGGGCATAGTCTGTCACCTGCGCTACCTTGGATTCCGCGACGTCTTTGCTGTACGTCCCCGCAACCCCTTGACCCTTGTGATGCACCGTCAGCATCACATGGCGCGCTTCCGTTTCGGTTTTGTGGAAGAACTGCGTCAGCACGTCCACCACCAGCTCTTGGGTCGTGTAGTCGTCGTTGTGCAGCAGCACGTTGTACAGCACGGGGCGCTTGACCGCCTGGCGTGTGGCCAGAAGGACGCCGTCCTGTTCGCGTTGCTGATCCTGCGGGTTGGTCATCTCAGGTGTCCGTTCGATGCGTCGGGGGGGCGTCCGACGGGGAAGCGTGGGGGCGACGCGCGTCGGCGATGCGAGGTTCATGGTAGGACAACCGGACGCCGAGGCAAGGCGAACCCGTCCGGATGCGACGGAAATGGTCGCATTCGCTTGAGGTTGCAGTCGCTCATGGCAACAGACCGCGTCGCCTCCCCTTGCAGCCCCGGGCGGACGCTGCGAGGCTCATGCCCCTCGATACGCCAAGGAGCCCCGCGATGCCCACCCCGACCGATCCCGCCCACGTCGCCCGCCTTCGCACGCACTTGGGGCGCCAAGGTATGGAGTTGAATGAGAAACTGACCAAGCTGCTGGCAGGCCAGAACGCTACGCTCGTCACGATGAAGATGCCGTGGGAGGAGAAGCCGGGCGAGAAGCCGCAGGAGAAGCTGCGTCGCTTCCTCGACACCGTCAGCCGCGCGCAGAAGCGTCTGGGGACGGAGGCCTGGGGTCTCTGCATCGACTGCGGCGCCGAAGTGCCTGAAGCCGTGCTGGACGAGGTGCCGTGGACAGAGCGGTGTCGGCCCTGCCAGACGAAGTGGGATGCCTAGGCGCGACTAGGACTTGCCGGCCCTGGCACCCGACAGCAGCCGCGCCGCCTCGTCCGAGACGTGCAGGGTGCGGGTGGGGAAGGCGAACTGCAGGCCAGCAGCGGCAAAGCGCTCGTGGATGGCAAGGTTGACGGCGTTCAGGGTAGGCCCGAAGTCGTCGGGGTCGACCACGTAGACCACCCGCAGCGTCAGGGCCGACTCGGTCAGCGAGTGGAAGACGACCGAGCCCTCCAAGTGGATCGACGGCTGCTCCCGCAGAATCTCGTTCAGGATCGCGGTTGCCTGACGGACCTGATCGGTCGTCGAGCTGTAGACCAGCCCGAGGGTGAACTCGTGGACGCGACCGTGCGACTGCGTGAAATTCTCGATGGCAGCGCCGGCGATGCGTTTGTTGGGGATCACGACGCAGACCCCGGCTGGCGTCACCAACTTGGTCGAGCGCATGCCGACCTCGGTCACGCGCCCGAAGAACGTCTCGACGCGGATGTGGTCGCCGGCGACAAATGGCCGGTCGGTCATGATCTGCACGCTGCCCAGGATGTTGCCCAGCGTCTCTTGCGCAGCCAGCGCCACCGCCAGACCGCCGATGCCCAGACCGGTGATCACGGACATGACGTCGAAGCCCGCCCGCTTCAGCGCCGTCATGCCCAACATGGTCGCGACGACAACCTTGGTGGTCATGCGCAGGAAGTAGATGACCTGCTTGCTGATCGGCGGCACCTGCCGCTGCGACCACGGCAGCACCCACTCGTCGAACACGGCGTCGATCGACCGCAGGGCGATGACGGCAACGGTCAGCGCGATGGCGACCATCGCGGCGTTCTGGGCGAGCAGCTGCACGCCGTCGGGCAGCGTCAGGAAGCCCGCGCAGACGTGGACACCCGCAAACACGAACAGCAGCGACATCGGGCGGGAAGCGGCCTCGACCAGCCGATCGTCCAGCTTGGTCTCGGTCTTGGCCGTCAGTCGTCCCACGACACGCGTCAGGACCATGCGCGCGATGCGGCCGAGCACCCAAGCGCCGACCAACGTCGCAAGCGCATACAGCCATACTTCCAATGAGTTGCCGGCATAGACGCGCGAGAGCCAGAGTTGGACTTCATGCGGCATGAGGTGATTCTCCGGGCGCAGCGACGCCGGTGGACGCAGATTCGGCAAGCAGCAGCTCCAAGGCCGCCGCTCGCAGCATGCGCGGGATGACGGTGCGGAACACTTCGCAGTAGGGCGACCGACCCTCGACGTCGCCAGCGCGGCGGTACAGCAGCAGCGGGCAGCCACCCGCGCAATTGGCCTTGTGAGTACAGCGGTTGCACTCGGCGTTGCCCTGCGTCCGCGCGAAGGCGTGGTCGAACTGGACCTGCCCGCTCGCCTGATCGAACAGGTTGTCGACCGTCAGTACCTGCGTGTCGGGGTGGTGCAGGGCGGCTTGGCACGCGCTGAACTTGCCGTCGTGGCCTACGGCCAGATAGGTGCTGGCGGCTCCGCACGCCTTGGGGCCCAGGGGCCGCCACAGCTCCAGATCGCAGAACCGATGCGTGGTGCGAATCGACGGCTGCACCGGGCGACCTTCCGCGTGGCGCTGGACCAGCGTCTGCTCGATGGTGTCGTAGACCTCAGCCATCACGCGCTGCACGCGTCGCAGCGGGGCACCGGTCAGCAGCCCTGGCTCGTCCTGCGTGTGCCGCTCGATGCTCAGCGCTCGCCCGGCACCGTGGCGGTCGTCCAGCAGGCCCGCGCCCCACTCCAGATCGCGCACCAGACTCAGGCGAAACGCGAGGTTGCGGCCCATCAGCCAGCGCACCAGCTCAGGCATTGCCTCCAGATTGCTGTCGCCGACCGTGACCAGTGCGTACGGCGTGATGCCCGCCGCCTGATACGCGTCCAAGCCCGCTTGCAGCCTGGCGAACGACGACCCTCCGCCCACCACCGGCCGCATGGCGTCCTGCGCGGGGCCCACACCGTCGATCGAGACCGAAACGTCGACGTCGTGTTCGCGCAACCACTCTGCCGCGCCGGGGGGAACTACCGTGCCGTTCGTGATGACCGCAGCCGAGAACCGCACCCCGTGGCGCGCACAGCGGTCACGCGCCTCGTCGTAGAACGTGCGCATCCGTGCAAAGCGCAGCATCGGCTCGCCACCGGCAAAGCGCACGTGCACGCGGTCGGCCTGACCTGAGCGGGCCGTCGACTCCAGCGCGTCCAGCACCCGCCCCAGCACGTCCTCGCCCATGTGGTGGGCATCCTTGGCGATGTAGCAGTACGGGCAGTCCAGGTTGCACGCATTCGTCAGGTGCACCCAGGTGTTGAAGACGCGGTCCGGCGGCTTCGGGTCGCTGGGGCGGGGCACGTCAGGAGCCACCAGATAGCCCTGGGCCAGCAGCCGCGTTGCGCGGTCTCGCAAGCGACTGACGCGGACCGGGTCGCCCGCGCCCAGTCGGTGCGCCAGCTGCCGCGCCGAGAGGCCGTCCGCCGCGTGCAGCACCGCCCAGTCGTCGGCATCCAGCAGTCGCAGCGCGTCGTAGCCATGAGGATCATGCACAAATCCGAGATCCTGCACCCGGCCGATGTGAAGGTCGGCCGCACGGGTCAGCGGCGCGTCAACCAACTGTGGTCGAGGCGACGGGTCCGCGATGCGTGCAGAATCGGGCATAAATCCAAAGCCTTAGTTGCGGGGCAGGGTGCGGCGCGCTTGATCGAAGGCGGCGCGGATGCGACGGGCGTCGTCTGCCAAGGCGCGGGCCCGGTTCACGGCGCCGGCATCGGGAGCGCCTGCCTTCAGTGCATCGATCTGCTCGGTCACCGCGGTCGCCTTGTCCATCAGGGCGGGAAAGTCGGGGTGGTCTTCCAGACCGTCGAGCGACAGGTAGACCTCTGTCATCGTCGCCTCAGGCAGCTTCAGCGCCTGCTGCAGCTCCAACACCGCTTGACCGTCCGCTTGCTTGCGCCGACGCATGGCGAACCAGACCACGGCAGCCACGACGATGGCGAAGAATCCGACCCCAAACCACATGCTGCTGCCTCCCTCGTCGCGCCTTGCCAGTGCGGTGGGCACTTCGCTGCCGGTCTGGCCGGTTGCCTCATGGCCGTCGCGTGCGCCCGCGACATCGTCCTTGTACTGTGACCACTCGTGCGACATCCGGGCGCTGTCCCAGCCCCGACCGGCGTTGGCCTGCTGGAATTCGTTCCAGGTCATGGCACTCGACCTCGCCCAAACGGGCAGGGCGACGGCAGCCGAGAGGAGTGAGACGGCGCAAAGCGACGAGAAACGACGTGACATGGTGGCAGCTCCGAGGGCGACGACGCGCGCGCAAGGTATGCGCGTCGTCTGCCGCGATCAAGCGGATCCTCGGCAACCTCAGAGGCCGGCTGCGGGATGTCGCCGCGTGACGGTCACTTGGCCTTTGGAGAGGTTCGCGGCCGCCGGGCTCCAGAACATCAGGTTCTGCGCTTGCTGTGGACAGAGGGCCGGGGTCAGCACCGAAGCGGAGATCGTGCAGCTGGACGTGTCGTCAATCGGGTCGGCCAACGATCCGTCGAACTCGTCCGTGTGCCACAAGCCCATGAAATGACCCAGCTCGTGCGCCAGCGTCGTGCCCCATACGGTAGCGGCGATCGACTGACCGGCAAGGGCGGACTGGTCCTTGGTCCATTGCTGGGGGTCGATCGAGATGACCAGCCCACTGGAGCGCGCGCCCGCCATCCCCGGTACCCCCGCAAGATGCGACAGACCCAGCGCGACCGGCTGTCCCATGTCGTAGATGCCGCTGACCACCGCCACTGCCACCGCCGTCGACGTCGGCCGCAGCTTGCCCAAAACCTCGAACAGTCCCGCCATCTCGTTGGCCGACCCGGCGCTGGAAACATCGTCCACATACAGGTACTTCTGGCCGTCGTCGCCACTCACGTCGAAGAACGCGACCTTGCCCAACTGTATCTTGGCAGGCGCCCAGATCGCGTTGACCTGCCCGGCGATCGCCTTCCACTGCGGCGAGACCGAGAGCTTGGCCGCCCCCCCAGCCGTGTTGCCCACGACGAAGACGTCGATGTCGAGCTTCAGCGGTTCCATGCCCGCGAGTGCCGTTCGGCCGATCATGCCGAGATAGAGCCACCCTGGCGTCGCAGATCCTGAGTACTTCAGAGGTATTTGCACGCTACGTGTGAAGCTGAACTTCCAAACGCCCGCAGACGGCACGACTTGCGGCGCCATGCCGATCAGCGCGGTCGCCCGGCCCAGCGACGGCCAGGCGCGATTCGCCGACAGGTCCCACGCGCCGGGCGTCAGAAACTTGGTGCCATCGGGGCCCGTCAGCGACTCTGCCCACACATACGCCGAGTTGCCGCCTCCCACGTCGCGCGCCACCAGCACCACCCCCATGTTCAGCATGGGCAGCGTGAAAGCTTTGACGGGTGCAGGACCAAGCCCGCCGGGAAGGTAGACGGCCCCAAGGTCCAGCCACGACTCGTCGGCCCGCAAATTCGGCTTGGTTTGGCAGCCTTCGTCGATGATGCCGTCGAGGTCGTCGTCCTGCAGGTTGCAGACCTCAGGGGACGGTCCGCTGCCGTCGCCTTTGCTGTCGGTGGTGTCGCCGCCGTCGATGGCGTCGGACGCGCCCGTGTCGCTGGTCGTCAGGCAGCCGCCGCAGGCGAGCAGCAAGACTCCCGCCGCGATGGTTCGACCCAGGCGCATGGCTGTCTCCACTCTCCTCACCCGTGCAACTCTGCGGAGTTCGGTCAATCCGAAGCCGAGGCGCGTCGGTCGCCAGTACCCAGCGAGACCTCACCGGCCACGTCCACCGCAAACCACTCGCCCAGCGTTCGTTCTCGCCGCGCCAGCGCCCACATCGCCTTGGTCACGGTCGCTTCCAATGTCATGTCATGGGCTTCCACGGCCCCAGCCTCCAACAGCGCGCGGCCAGCAGGATACAGCCCAAGGTCCGTTCTGCCTCGGTGGCACTGGCTGGACACGATCACCTGCACACCGGCCGACGTCAGGCTGTGCAGCAGCGGCAGCAGGTTCATCCGACCCTGCATCGGCACGTTGCCCACACCAAACCCACGCACCACAAGCGCCCGCATCCGCTCGTGCACGTCAGGGCCCAGCACGCGCGCCATGCTCTCGGGGTCCAGTCCCGGGAAGATCGTCAGGGCCACCACGCTGGGGTCGAGATCCACTTGCAGCGAGAAGCCTTCCGTCGGTACGCGCACCCGCGGCCAGTCCACCTCGACATCCACACCGATCCGACCCAACGGGGCATCGCTGGGCATCTCGAAGGCTTGGTAATCGTTCGAGTCCGCCTTGGTCGACCGGCACCCACGCAGCACCGAGTCGCCAAAGACGATCAGCACTTCCGGGATGTCCATCGTCGCGCACTCGACGGCAGCCGTCAGGTTGGCTCGGGCATCGGACCGCCAGGCCTCCAGCGGACGCTGCGAGCCGGTCAGCACCACGGGTCGGTCAAGGCCCCGCAGCATGAACGCGAGTGCCGACGCCGTGTACGCCATCGTGTCGGTACCGTGGATCAGCACGACGCCGTCAAAGCAGCCCTCCTGCCCCCGCGGTTGCCCCAAACCGGCGCGGTTGGCGATGATCCGTGCGAGCGACTGCCAGTGCGACGGACCGATGTCAGACGAGTCCAGATTCCACGGCAAGACGAGCTCGATCTCCGCGATTTCCTTCAGCTCTGGCACGTGGGTGAGCATGCGGTCCAGATGCTCGCCAGGCGCCAGATCGAGGCGCGTGCGCGAGGGCTGGGCCATACCAAGCGTCCCGCCGGTGTGTACCACCAGCACGCGCTTGCGGTTCGAAGAGCGGGGGGGAGTCATGGTGCCGCCGAACGCCTAGAGGTGAGCCGCCAGCGTCAGTCTGGGCTCGAACCGGAAGGTACCGATGCCCGTGTCCGGACGCGAGAGTTCCTCGCGGTCCCAGCTGAAGTACCACTTGTCGTACGTCGTGTTGACGCCGCGCAGGTCAAGTCCGACAGCGAAGCCCTTGGCGATGTTCGGCTTCCACTCAAACGTCAGGCCGAACGGGATGTTGGTGCCAATCCAACCTTTCGGCTTGTAGTCCGGGTATTCCGACTGGTTTTCGTTGTAGCCGAGGATCTCGATCGGTGACCACCCAGCGTACAGCGAGGCATCGACGGGCAGGTCGCGACGCCAGAACGCCAGCGGATGCACGGCCAGACCGACGCCGGCGCTGCCGCCACCCGCCAGATCCTTCTTGTCGGTCGACAGGCTGCCGTGTCCGGCGATGTCCAACCAGAAGCTGGCGTAGCCCAAAATGTTGTAACCAAAGCGCAAAAGAACAGATGGGCCGGCGCCGACGTCGGTGGTGACCAGCTCGTCGTAGTTGGCCACTGAGTGCAGATTGGTGCCGCCGGACGGTGAAGTGGAGTTGGGGATCCCCGGACCCGCCTCGCCCCCCGTGTTCGAGTAGCCAAGGCCGAAGGTGAAGAAGAAGCCTTCCCAAGGCGAGACCACTTCGCCCGTATGCTGCGGAGCACTCGCGATCGCAGGAGCCTCTGCGGACGGAGCCGGCGTCTCGGCAACCGGAGCGGGCTTGGGCGCCACCGCGGCAGGAGCCACCGGCGTCGGGGTCACCAGGGGCGAGTGCACGATCGGCGGTGCCTCAGGCTGTGCCTCGGGCTTGGGAGTCGGCTTGGGGGCGGACTTCTTCTTCTTCGCAGGAGCGGCCGCAGCGGGCAGAGCGACCACCGACGCGACAAAGGTCGACGTCAGGCCGATGCACAGCAGAATCGCGAGAGGCGACAGCGCCTTCCCCGCACGGCTAGGGTAATGGAGCGTCATGGCAGCACCCGCTGGAAGAAAACATCCGGGCGCACGCTGACATCGCAGGGGGAAACCCCGCCAGGACACGGATCGCCCGGGAAGACGCGGGTCGCTGGGCGGGACGCGGGAGAGCACGACGCAGGGCAATCACCCCGCGCGAGGACAGGACTACGCGCGCTCGCGAGCGACGCGCACGGCCTTCTTGCGACGGCGATCAGCCTCACGGCCACGGCGCTTGCGCTCCTCGGACGGCTTCTCGAAGAAGCGGCGCTTGCGCAGCTCCTTGTAGATCCCCTCGGCGGCCATCTTGCGCTTCAGCATGGAGAGCGCGCGGTTCACGTTGCCGTCCTGCACCGCAACTTCGATCGGGCGAAACTCGACCGAGCGGGCGGAGGCGCGGTGGGGGCGGGGGCCCTCGATGCGCGGCTTGTTGTCGATCGAGAGGTTGTCCTGGATGTCGGTCATCTGGGCTCGAGCTCCTGGCTGCATCGCTTGGCCGTCTTGCTGGTCCAAGCTGGATTCACGCTTGAGGTTCGTCAGTTGTCGCGGTTCGAACCCGGCTTGCACGATGTGCGGGTAGGGGTGCGAGGGACGAGAGAGTGCCATAACCAACGGGGCTTGGCAAGCCTGATGGGGCGGTTGCGTCGTCGGCTAGCGGGCATCCGTCTCGGACCCCGCGGCGTGCTCAGTCCCCAGACCCACTCCGGTCAGCTGGCAGTCGGCGGCCAAGTCACCGGCGATCAGCGCAGGGGCCAGATCGCGACGCGAGCGGGACAGCGGACGCGGGTTGGCGGCCGTGCGCTGGCTGGCCACCATGTTCTTGGGCGTCACGAACATGTCCATCGTCAGGCCCTCGAACTGGCGCATCACAAACGCATTCAGCACGGCCATTGGCGCCCGCAGACCACAGGCAGGGGTGCGCTCGCAGCTGTGGCCGCTGACCTGACAGTGCACGACGCCCAGCTGGTCCTCGAAGGGGCGCAGCACGTCCAGGAAGTGGATGTCCTCGATGGGGCGCGCGAGCCGGTAGCCACCGCCGACGCCCTTGGAGGCCAGAAGGATGCCGGCGCGCTTGAGCGTTTGCAGCACCTTGGCCAGCACATCTTGGGGGATGTTCTCGGCGGCCGAGACTTCTGCAACCGAGACCAACGATTCGCGCGGCTGTCGACTCATGTGCTGCAGGGCAATGAGTGCGTATTCGGACTTGCGGCTGACCTTGAACATGGTCCCTCGGGGGGTAGAGAGGCAGCAACGGTAGAACCTTGGCGGCGGGGACGCAAGAACCGGACCGCAAGAGCCTGAAATTGTCTGCGCCAAGGGAGGCCGACCGGCGTGTTGGTGAGGGTTTGGCAGCTGTGACGCGATGTTGAGTTGGGGGCGCGAATCCTCTCGTCGATTCGAGCATCGAATGGAGAAGAGCATTGGGGCGTGGCTTGACTCTGGGGAAAGACGATCCTAATCTTGAAGTCGGACCAAACTAGTCCGGTTTGGAAACGATCAACGCGGAAGATGCCGTCCCGGGCGAACAGCGTCCGATGCGAGCTGAGTCCGCAAGAAGGTGCTCCGATGACGCTTCTCGAGATTCAGCAGATTCGTCGCGAACGGGCCGAACGCTTGGCCCTCGAGGACGAATTCTACTGTCGCCCGCGACGGCGGCGGCTGACGATCGAGCGTTGTCTCGAAGACTACATGAACGCCAACGCATTCGCGGACAAACGAAGTGCTTGCTGGCGGTGTCCGCAGGGTTGCACGAATCGCACCCAGTTTGCCGAGGCCCAGTAGATCTCGGGGCCCGTCCGCGACTTCTGCCCGCTTCCGGGCTACTCCCACCGAGCGATCAACGAGACCGAACCGACGTGGACCGCCGCGTCGAAGATGCCGTTGCCGGCGACCGCAGGCGACACGTCGCGCACCTGCTTGCCGACCTTCACGGTGCAGTTGGTCGCGTTGTCGTACGGCGGCTGACAGTCGGAGAGGGGCTGCACCTGCCGCACTTCAGAGTTGGTCACATCGCGCGTGGGGAAGTGGATATAGGCGTAACCCGCCGCGATCTCGTAGGCGCCGATGGTCCAGCTGACGCCCGCGGTGGCGCCCAAGCGGTCCCAGGAAACGAAGTCCAGGTTGGTCAACTCGACCGGCACGGCCGCCGACTCGTAGAACGACCCCGCGCGCACCGTCCAGGCCGGGTTGACGCGGTAGCTGCCACCGAGCCGACCGCCCCAGACGTCTGAGTAGTTCTTGCGAATCGAGACGTTGGACAAGGGGATCACGTTGATCTTGTCGGGGTCGGTGGACGCGTTCAGCTGCAGGTTCAACGGGCCGTCGAATTCGAGCCGCAGCGCGTCCAGCGACGACCACGCCTCGTAGGTCAGGTCCGCCTCGAGGTCCCATGCCTTGCCGTCGGGACCAGCGCCGTAGCGCGCCGCCGCCACCGCCGTCCAAGGCAGCGTCATCGTCAGCGCCACGCCATTGTCCGGGTGGGTGATGGTGCCGAGTTTCTTCATATCCTCAGATACTTGCAGCTTGACCTTGCCCTCGTTGCGAACCTCGATGGGGGTGACGCGGCCGGCCAACGCGAAGCTCCAGTTCGGGCTGGGGCGCCAGGACGCGCCCAGGCGCAATGCAGGCGCAAACCACATGCTGGCGTCGACCGACGTGAAGGAGTCGAAGGCCGTCGGGTCGAAGTCGCAGGCGGTGCCTTGATTGGCCTCGGTCTGGCCGGGCTGGTCACAGTGGGCAGACTCGCTCTTGTCCATGAACGTGGTGGTCACCAAGCCGAAGTGCATGTTCGGCGCCATCGTCCACTGCAGCGTGGCGCCGAAAGCGAGCTCGGGCGTGACGGCATAGGCGGCGGCGAAGGACAGGTAGCCCAAGATCACGTCGGTCTCGACCAGCATGTAGCGTTGGGCACCGTCGCGGGGATAGTTGTTGGCACCGGCCGACGACGGACCGTAGGCGCCGAAGCCGAAGCCCCAGTTCTTCAAGCCGAAATCGTCCGTGTAGAAGAGGTGTGGCGCGGGGAACAGGCCGGAATCGTTCTGGATCGGGTCGGCCTTCGAGCCGTCGGAGTAGCGGCGCGTGAACGTCAGGTCCTTCTGGATCACGTTGGTGCCGAGCGTCAGGCGCGAACCGCGCTGCCACGCCAGCGCCGCCGGGTTGAAGTGCACGGCCAAGCCGTCATCGGGCAGGGCTGCATTGGCGCCGCCCCGCCCCAAGGCCACGGTGCCGTTGTCGGGGAACTCGATGCCTCCCGCTTGGGCGACCAGCGGAATCGCGAGGGCGGTCAGGGAGGTGGCAAGTGCGGTCAGGCGGCGGGCAAGCGGGCGGCACGGGCTCATGTCGTCTCCGGGCGGGGTCTGCGGACGGCGAGGCGAACGAAAGGCGCGGACATGCGCCGCTGGGGTGGGGGGAAGGCGCAGTGTAGGGGCGAGTCCGACTCGTGTCGACGGGGAGCCCTTCATCGATTCCGGCTGCGGAGCCGGTCAACCGACCTTGTTCGCCTTGCGATTCCACCACAGCAGGCCCAGCGCCAGCACGGTCAGCACGCCAGCCGTCGGCAGCGCCCGGTCCAGGCCGCCCAGCTGGTACTGGTCGCGCCACTCTTCGCGGGTGGTCTTCTCTCCGGTGACGGGGTCCTCGAATGCGACCTGCACGGCCACCTTGTGTTGGGTGTAGGGGTGCGCGCCGGTGGCGAGCCAATAGCCGACGATGCCCAGCGCCGCGATCAGGAACAGTGCAGCGAACACCTTGCGTACCATGGGAAACCTCTTGTGAGCCGTGGGGCAGTCTGCGCAGCAGTCGCTGGCGACTAGCGGGCGAGGCCGTAGAACACCGCTTCGAGTTCGACCGACTCGCCGACCTGCTTGCCGATGATGCCGCGCTTGCCCTTGATGTTGAAGTCCTTCAGCAAGATCGAGAACTTGGCGGTGATCTTGATCGCCTGGTTCTTGGGGTTGAAGACGATGTTGACCGGGATGGCCAAGCGCTTGGATACACCGTTCAGGCTGAAGGTGCCGGCGGTGGTGGCCTTGGCAGTGGATCCCTCGGTCGTGACGCCGTCCAACTTCTCAATCTCAAACGAGATCAGCGGGAATCCGTCGCCGTTCAGCCACTCCGGCCCACGCATGTGGACGTCGCGGGTGTCGTTGCCGGTCGTCATCGAGGCGATGGGCACCGTGATCTTGCCGATGGTGCCGGCCAAGTTGGCGCCGTCGGCCAAGCGCAGGCTGCCCTTGATGTGGCTGGCAGTGCCGCGGGTCTGTTCCATCGGCGCCGTGCACAGGAAGGTGATCTGGCTGGCAGCGGGGGCGTCGCCGATCTCGATCGAAATCGGTCCCGCGCGGCCGAACAGGCCTTGGGCGGCGGCGGGCAGGGCGGTGACAGCCATGGCGAGGGTGCCGGCGGCGGCGAGGACCAGGAATCGGGCGGCGCGGGTCATGAAGGGCTCCTGTGTGAGGCTAGAAGAAGAGGTGCAGCTGCAGCGTGTACTGCCCCAGCGTGTAGTCGTCGGTGACGAGGTAGCGGTACTCCGGACGCAGCTCGACGAACGGCAGCGGCTCAAACTGAAGGCCCGCCACCAGGGCGCGGGTCTCGGCCGTTTGACTGCCCAGCTCTGAGGTCGCGCGCTCGGCCCGTGCCTCGACCGTCAGCCAGTCCTTCACCGGCACCGTTGCGTGCAGCATCATGTTCAGCGTCGAGTGCTTGGCGGAACGCTTGGCGTGCGAGGCCTCGAACAGCAGCGTTCCCCAGTAGTTCTTGCCGACGCCCACATAGCCCGACGTGAACTGCAGATCGCCTGCGCGCAAGTAGGACGCGCCGGCCATTCCGTTCAGACCGGCTTCGAGCCATTGCGGGAAGAGTGCGAGGCGGCCTGAAGCTCCGGGTTCGTCTTTCGCGACGGTCGGTACCGCCTCAGTCAGGTTGCGCGCCAACAGTGCCCCGACCTGGACCAGCAACCAGTGCGACGGGGCCCAGCCGACCTCGGCACCCGGGTCGGCATAGTCAGGTGGGATCATGGGTTGGCGAGGACTGGCGGCGTCAGAGCGCAGCAGCATCGTGTGGTCGTCGTGCCGGATGCCCACCGACGGCTGCATCATGCCGGCGCGGACGTACGGGGCGTTTGGCGACGGTTGCCACCGCGCCCACGCTTGCCACGGCGACTGGCCGGGATAGCTCTTGACGAAGGCAGAGGCGTTCATGCTTCCGGTGACCGTCACCGTGTCGGTCGGCATGACCGCGATCTCGGGCGTCAGCTGCATCGGAATCACTTGTCGATCTGGGAGCTTCACCTTGCCGTCGGTTCCCCGAGTCGGCCGTCCCAGACGCGCCATCTGGCCGCGGTAGTCCAGACCCAGCGAGACCTTGCCGTCCAGCAGCGTGTTGTCCTCCAGGTTGTGGAGCGAATCCCAGCCGATCTGCTTCCACGTCCACGCGCCGGTCTGGTTCATCGCGTACCAACCGAGGTCGGTTCGCAGTCCAGAACCTTGCGGATCGACATGGCAATTGGCACACGGCGCGCCGGTGGTCAGCGTCATCCGCGGTAGGGCGTGTCCGGGAACCGTCAAGACCACAGGGGCCAACAAAGCGACGACGGCAAAGGTCAGGCGGCTCACAGCGTCACCAGCCCGATGCCGTTGGTCACGACGACCGGGTAGGACGTCAGGGCCTCAGTCGCCGGTCCAGCCAGCACGTGGCCATCCTTGGCGAACACCGAGTCGTGGCAGACACAAGTCAGCGTTTCTGCTGCCTTATCCCAGTGGCCCGCCATGTCGGGGCCCATGTCGCAGAACACGTGGGTGCACAGGCGGTCCAGCGCGACGTACTCGGCGTTGGACACTCGAATGATCAGGATCTTGTGGCCCAAGGCTTCGGCCGACTGCATGCCGCCCACCAGCGCAAGGTTTGCGAAGGTCGGGTTGGCCAAGTCGAACTGGAACTCCCCGGATGTGCCCTCTCGCAGCTGTGCCACCTCGCAACCGGGCAGGGCGGTCAGCGCGGCGCTGGCCACGCCGACAGCACCCAGCGAACAGAGGAATTCACGACGGGTGGCGGCCCTGACAGCCGTCGGGGAGGAACTCGAGTTCATGGCGCACGCCTATCTTGGGGGGAGTGGGAAGGGAATATTGCAACTCCCCTTGCGGAAGGCAAGGGCGGCAACCCGAGAGCGTGACACGCAAAGGCCCTGATGGCCGCAGACCTAGGGCTGCAGCTGTTCGCGTCCCGTCGCCCCTTCCACCACCCGCTTCACGCCAAATCGGAAGGGAAAGGCCTGGTTGCCCAGCCACATCGCTGCCTGGTCCGCAAAGTGGGGCGAGGTGGTCATGGACGACTGTCCACCTGGCAGGATGTTCCAGCCGGTCGTGTCCTGGCCGTTCGGTGCGATGACCATGCGGAACACAGGGCCACTGCCATAGCCAAAGCCCTGCGTCTGGATACCGCCCGCCGCGTCGACCACAAAGGCGTCACCGTTGCGGGGAAAGCGCGGCAGGCCGATGCGCGGGTCACCCTTGGGCAGCTTGGGGGCCAGCGGCACCACCTCTGGTGTGATGGCAAACGTCTCGGTCAGAAAGGCGTATTCAGGCTTGTCGCCCAGAAAGTCGGCGAGGATCGAGTTGAACCGCACGCCGTGGCGCAGCCCCCACAGCCACGTGCTCATGTCCGGCGTGCCGAAACCGCCGTCGCCGGGACCCGTGGGCGGGGCACGCAGGAACGTCACGGCCTGGACCAGTGCCTTCAACGCCACCTCGCGACTGCGCTCCACCTGCGGCGTCTGCAGCACGTCGAAGAACGCGGACTCTTCGGTGTCTGGATTCCACGCCGCCAGTTGTTCCGGATTGCCGGGGCCGCGGCCCTTGCGCATCGAGGTCAGCGCTCGGGTCCGCGCGTCGTTGCCCCAAGGCTCCCAGATGCCGGGCAGCCCCTCGTCGTCGAACACGCCGCCCACGAACGCCCCGAACCACGCGTTGAAGATCATCGTCGCGACGGCGTGTTGCGCGTCCTGAGCGGCAGGCGTGTGGTAGAAGGTCTCGACCCCGGACTGGGCGGGCGTTCCCGCGTCGACCCACGCCTGCAGCCGCTGCTCGATGGCGTCGAACGTGGACGCTCCCGTCGTCTCTGTGACTTGCTGGTACAGGGCGACCAACCGCTGCTCGTCCGGGGTGACTTGCGCCTGCAGCGATGCCTTGTGCGCGGCCTGAATTGCGTCAATCAGGAACGGCGCCCACTCCTCCCCCAAGCGCGACCGGTGGTTGGCCTGAATGGCGGACATGCGGTCGGGGTCGGCCTGACCGGCCGCGATGGCCTTTTGCAGCTCCTGCGAGATCGTCAGTGCCCGCAAGCCGTTGGCCCATGGACCGCCGATGTACCACTTGTCGTTGGTCAGCGAGTTGTCGCTGGCCAGGTTGCCCGGGTCATTGTTCGCGGTCACGACATAGCCTTGCGGCGGGTCGATCGACTGCGGGTACTCGGCGAACGGCACCACGCACTTGTACGGGTCCAGCGCTCCCGGCGCCTCGTCGACCTTGCCATCGGCGCCGACCGGAATCGTGAACCCTGCGTATTTCTTGCCGTCCAGCAGCTGCTTGGGGTCCGCGCCCGGCAGCCATACGCCGTCCTTGTCCCGCGGCAGATAGCCCCGGCAGGGCACCGCTTGATAGCCTGTGTACAGAACGTGGCCTTGGCTGTCGGCGACCATCAGGTTCTGCGAATAGGCCACCAGGCCCTTGGTCGCCTCTCGGTACTCGAACACGTCTTTGGAGTGGCCGAACCGGTCGACCGCCCCCAGCACGTCGGCGCCGTCAAAGCCCGCGAAGTCGCCGCTGATGGCCGTAACGACACCGTCGTTGTTCAAGTCTCCGGGCACGACCAGACCGCCCTGCACGCTGACCAGTGACTCGCCCGGCGCCAACTTCTCGTCCGCCGTTGCGGTGCGTCCTTCGATCTCTGCGATCAGCCGCCCGTCCCAAGTCTCCCACCGCGCCCAGGTCTCGGTGCGCCCGGTGCTCTTCAACAGGGGCACGTCCGCCACCACAAAGACTTCGTCGATCTTCTTCAAGGGCTTGGTCTCACTGCCGAAACGCGTGGCCTGCGGCTGTCCGCTGGCGTCGAGCACCAGCTCCTCGCGGTACCAGTCCGAGATGTCACCGCCCAGCTGCGTCTGGCTCCACGCCACCTGACCGTTGGTGCCGACGGCAAGAATCGGCAAACCGGGGATGACGAGGCCCAGCTGGTGCGTGTCCCCGCCGCCGAACACCTGGGTGTCCAAGCCGATCTGGTAGAACAGCGACGGCACCGTCAGCGGCAGGTGGCCGTCGCCCGCCAGCATGGCTCGCCCCCCGACCGCCGCCTTGCCTGCGACCGCCCAAGCGTTCGAGCCCCATCCCGCCAAGTGGTCGCGGCCGGCACGATTTTGCCAAGCATCTGCGCGGTGTTGGAGGCGCTGCAAGACGCTTGTCGGAACCCCCAGCGCCGGATCGCCCACGCCAGCCTGCGCCCGGGTCCTGCCTGCCTGACGCCCCTGTCCCGGTCCTCGCTGTGGCGGTGGCGGCGGCGGCACCATCTTGCCGTCCTGGTCCAGGCCGAGCCCAAGTGCCGAGCTGACCATGCCGACCGGTCGCACGTTCTTCCAAATGTCCTTGACGGCACCGGACTTGCGCAGGTCGGCCAGTGCCTTGCCGTCGAACAGGTTCGGCAACGCGGCTGCGGCCAGGGTGCGTCCGATGTCGTCGGTCTCGTAACCCAGATTGTAGACCACGGCGGCGGTGATCCCGGCGACGCTGCGGCGGTCGAACGGCACCATCAGCTTCTGCGCCGTCGTGCCCAACAACCCCTTGGCCAGCAGAATCTCTGTGGGTTCCGGCAACTTGCCTGCGACCACCAGCGCGATGTAGTCGTTTACACCGGCCGCGAACGCATCGAATGTCTCGACTTGGTCCGGGGTCAGGCGGGCCAGCACCCGCTCAGCGTAGGCACGGCTGCCGTTGCCTCGCGAGCCCTGGTCGGTGGACAGCGCGGCGGCCCCCAGCAGCTCTGAGAGCACACCCAGACCCACCCGACGCTCAAGGTCCAGCTGAAAGTACCGGTCGCGCGCCACCACGAAGCCTTGTGCGTGCGCCAGATCCTTGCGGTTCGCTGCGTAGATGTGCGGGACGCTGCCTTCGGTGCGGACGACCTGCACTGGGGCGGACAAGCCGGGCAGGGTGTAGGTGGCCGTCAGGGGGACGCTTTCGATCAGCGCCTGTGCGGACGGGTCACCGGGCAGCGGCACGTCGGCAGCGTCGGCGGCATCCACCACATCCGTCGCGGTCGAAGCGTCCGACGAGGCATCGTCAGACCCGCAACCACTCGACATCCATAGGAAAGCAATCACAGGAAACCACGCCGCTGCGCTCTTCATCGTTCCGTCCCCCCCCAAGAGACGGGCGAGTCTAGAGGTGAAGAGGGGGCGGGGCAACGAGCAAAGGCCGTCGCTACTGTCCGAACGGCAGACGCAGGGCTGCCGTGTTGCCGGACTCGTCCGTCACCTGGATCAGCAGCGTGTGCGGGCCCTTGGCGGCTTCGGCGGGCAGGTCGAGGTCGAACGCCTCGCGGTTGCGGTCGAACAGGCCGTCGCGCGCGGCGGCCAGGACGGGCGGCTCGCCGTCCAGCGAGACTTCCACGCGAACGATCTTCGAGATGGCGTCGGTGGCCATGCCCTGCAGCTGCGTGCCCACGACCTGAGCGGTGACTTCGGGGCGACCCTGATCCACCAGGAACGGCTTGGAGATGCGAGCGGTCGCGCGGGCCCCGGCCGGGCCGTTGGCGGGTTCGTCCGTGACCTCGACGCGCAGCTCGTACCAGCCGTCGGGCATGTCGGTGGGCGCGATCTCCATCGCCTTCAGCGGGAACAGCCGGTCGTGCATCTTCAGCCACTGCTTGGTGCCGCGCAGGCGGTACTGCACGACGAAGGCCAGGGCGTCGCCATCCGGGTCTTCCGCGACCCACGAGGCGGCGATGGTGCGCTTGGCCTTGTTGAACACGGTGTCGATCTTCAGCACCAGGGGCGGGCGGTTGACGACTTGGCGCGAGATCTTCAGCTCCGTCAGGCGGGCATCGGGCGAGGCGAGCTTGACGCGCACCTGCAGGAAGGTCGCGGGCGGGCTCTGCAGGATGCTGTCGGTGGCGGGGGTCCAGGCGCTCCAGGTCTCGCTGGGCGGGTCGCTGAAGCCTGAGCGCGACTCGACGACCAGACTGCCCTCGCCAATCGCCTCGACCAGACCCCACTGGGCCGGGCCGGTCTCTCCCATCACTTCCGTGGTGAAGACAGCGGGTTTGGGTTGCCCGGCGCCGACCACGTACACAGCCGCAGACTTGCCGGTGAACAGGGTCTGGGCGCCCTTGGGCCCCATCTCCAGACCAAGCACCTCTTCCTCGTTCAGGTCGAACAGGCTCTGCACGTCGCCGAAGTCGTCGCCGACCACGACGCGACCACCGCGCGCCGCCCCCGCGACCACGGTGCGGCCCGACACGCCGATCTGGCTGAGCATGCCCTCCGGCGACAGAAACACGCGCGACACGATGCCGTCATCCGACCGCTTCCACACGGCGCCGCGGCCCTTGGCTCCGGGGTCCTTGCCGGGCTTCTTCTCTGCGCTGGGGCGGTTGGCGGGGTCCTTGCCCGGGCGCTCGGACGTGGGCTTCATCGACGCAAGCGGAACCGCCGTCGCCGCGCCGTTGACCGCGACGTACCAGGCCTTGTCGGCACGCACCAGGCTGCGAACTTCGTTGCCGGGGAAGCTGGCGATGGCCTTGACCTGCTTCTCGCCCTCGATGCGCATCAGCATGGCGGGTTCGGCCGTGCCGGCAATCAGCGCGTTGCCGTCGAGGCCCAGCACCAGCACGTGCTCGGCCCCTGTATCCGCGTATTCACGGGCTTTCTGGGTGGTCAGGTCGATGGCGAACACCTTGCCGCCGGGGCCGGTGCCCGCAAGCAGCTCGTTGCCGCGACGAACCATCGCCCAGACGTGGTTGACATCCGTCAACTTGACAAATGGTGTGACCTTGCCATCGGCGGCCACGCGCACGATCTCGCCCGACCCGACCAGACCGGCGTAGACACCGCCCGAACCATCCGGCAGCAGCGACGCCACCATGGGCGCGTCAACCTTGGCGACTTCGCGCGCCTTGCCGTTCTCGACCACGAAGACCTTGCCCAGCAGGCCTGTGCCCAGCCACAGCTTCTGGCCGTCGCGCACCCACGAATGGACGAATTCCGCGTCGACGTCGATGCGTTGCAGCGATGGCGCGGGGGTCAGTCCGGTGGTCGGATGCAGCGCCAGGCCATCCAAGTTGCCGCGGCGAAAGTCATTTTCGTCCGCGTAGTGCCAGATGGCCGGCTGGCTGGCGAGCGCTGCGACGGGCAGGAGGCAGGCGGCGGCGAGGGCGAGAGACAGGGTTCGGATCGGGCTCGACATCTAGGGTCCTTTCCGCTCATGGGCGGGTCAGGGTCTCGGACGGGACAAGTCGCTTCGTTCGTTGGCGAAACATGCGCGCGCGCCGTGGTCAGTCCACCGGACGCACCTTCAGTTTGAGGACGGCACCGCCGTTCAGCGTCCACGGCAGGTCCATGCCGGTCCGCAGCGTGTTGACGCCGACGCGGGTCGGCACGGTGTGGCCGGCCATTGTCTCACGCACGCCGATCGGCAGGCCAACCAGACGATGACCTCGCAGCATCAGGGTGGGCTCGGGCAGGGCGACGACCGCAGCCAGACGGTTGCGTGGGATCTGCCGACGCAGGTAGTTCAGCATGTCGTCGACGTTCTCGGGCTCCGGGATCTCGGGGGCCAGCTCCTTCTCAGGGCCAACCTGCACGGTGATGGTGCTGCCAGCCAAGTCCCGGGGCAGCGGCGGCAACGTCAGCGTAACCATCTCGGTCGGAGCGTTGGCGCGCTGCAGGCGGACGCGGATGGCAATGGGCTGACCGACGTCGACCTCGGCAGACGGTGCGCGCGCGCCCTCGATGAAGGCGATGTTGCGGTCGTCGGCGACCTCGAACCATGCGTCGATCCGGGCCACGCGAAGGCGTTCAAACCCGTTGAAGACCAATGCCTTGGCCACGTTCGCGACGATGCCGTTGACCTCGTTGACCGAGGCCATGCCGCCCAGACCGGTGAGGACCTCGACGATCTCGATGGGGGCGCGGCCTCCCTCGAGCTCAAACCGCAGCTTCATCGTCATCGCCACGTTCTCGGCGATCGGCTCCGACGTGCGCACGGCATTGCCGACGACCATCGCCGCCGCCATCGGAAAGAACAGCGGCTGGTCGGTGACCTCCACGTTCCAGGTCTGCGTGTCGCCGCGGTCCAGACTCTTCACGACGACCTTGATCGGCACCATGACCGCGCGCTGCCCGGTGCGACCGGCCACCGCAGGCTGGCGGTCCTGATCGAGCACGCCGAAATCCTCAAGCGCCACGGCCATCTTGAATGACGACGCGAGCGAACTGAGGATCCACTGCACGTCCGCGCCGCCCACCGGCAGATGCACTTGACCCAGCCCCTTGAACGGGTGACCAAACGCGATGAACTGGTTGCCGCGCACCCAAGTCACGGTGCCGACGCCGCTGATGCTCATGTCGCCGCGGGCGAGCGACAGGGAGATGGCGGAACCCGGCTCGAACTTCGGCGACGGCGCCTGACTGGCCGTGCCGCCGGTCGCGACCTGCACGAGCGGAAAGCCCATGTCGCGGAACTGGTCGCGTGCGGCCTCGACCACGTCCGGGTGAAAGCCCGACAGCGTCAGCGGCACTGCAACGGGCTGCATCTCGGCGCCGGTCGGCAGATGGACGGGAGACGCAACGGCCTGCGCGGCCTGAATCGGCTCGATGCGTTGATTCTCTGGGACCTTGATCAGCTTGCGGTCCAGCTCGGGCAGCATGTCAGCGATGGGCGTGACGCCGGCCACCGGGTCCTTGTTGAACTGGAAGCCGTACGACAGCGCCCCCATCAGCAGGTCGCCGCGCTTGGGGTCCTGAACGTAGATGGGGCTGCCGCTCATGCCCGCAACCACGCCCGAGTGCTCGAGGTTCAGGCCTGCGCACTTGATCAGGATGATGTCCTGCTTGGGCAGGGCGTTCTTCAGCACGCCGATGACTTCGACTTGGAACCGCTCGATCTTGGTGCCGCGCACGACCGTCAGGCCATAGCCCGTCATGCCGGGGCGCAGGTCATCGGCCGCGATCGTCGCCGGTGCATCGGACGCGGCAACGGCCGTGCGGGCCGTGGGGGCCGCGTCGGCAAGCGGAGCTGCGGCCGCCCCGACCAGCAGCAGGCTCGTCAGCACCGCGCGCGGAGCGAACCGCCCCGGCCGCGGGTGCGACGGGCGGCAAAGACCCTTAGAAGCCATACGAAGCCCTCCTGATAGCCGGCGAGCGGGCAAGTGTGCCTGACGACCCGCGGGAACGCTACGGTCTGGGCCCTTCCGCGAGAGGACGCAACGATCAGCCGCATCTGCCCTGGGACGCGCCACGCGGGTCGACGATCTATCACGCCGCAGTGCGCAAAGGCCGGGGCGGGCGATTGCATTCCCGGGCGGACCCGCCCCACCATTGAAATAGTGGGCTATCACATGAGAAGCCCGCCTTCGCAGGCTCACTTCGCTTGAGCCTCGCAGTGAGGATCGATCGACTGAGCCTGCGGAGGCGGGCTTTCCAACTCCTAGCCCACCATTTCAATGGCGGGTGCTCCTGCGGGTGCTCCTGCGGGTGCTCCTGTCGCTTGTGCCTCCGTGGTTCCTCCCACTGCGAGGCTTCCCCCGGTGATTCGACCGCGGTCCGATGCTGGACGCCGCGATCGTCGCCCCTGTGAATCGCCATTCGCCTGATCGACCTTCGACGGACCGGGCATCGCGAATCTCCCGCCCGCCTACCGACAGATTGCCTGGACCTGTCGTTTGCGATACTTGCGACATCGCGCCCCGGGTGGCGCCCGGGTTCCCGCCATGTCGCCTTCCGTCACCGCCACGTCGCCCTCCCGCCCGCGAGCGAATCGCGTCGGCCTGCGGGTCGAGTCTGCCGTCGAGCACA
>CAJBNH010000049.1 GCA_903955385.1 uncultured Myxococcales bacterium
CGTGCTGCAGCGCTCGTGCACGCTCGCCCGGCTGACGTTGCTGCGGATGGGGCCCAGGTAGCCGTGCGCCTTCAGCAATTCCACGGCCGCCAGTCGCGCCTCGCTGTACTGCGAGCCCTTGGCCGGCACGTGCACGCGCTGTCCGTGCAGCGTCGGCAGGTTCGGCGTCACCATGCGGCCTTGCGGGTCGAGGATCAGCACCGTGTCCAGGCTGTGGGCGCGCCACTTCGCGATGTCCTCCGGGTCGCCGAACGTGCAGACCATCATCAGGCCGGTACCGAACTCGGGGTCCACGGCGGCGTCGAACACCAGCGGGATGGTGCGCAGCGGGTCGGCGGGCAGCGGCTGGCCCTCGGCGTCGGCGCGCAGGTCGGTCAGCGGCACGGCAAACCGCAGCCCCTTCAAGGCGTTGAAGCGGCCATCGTCGGGGTGGCAGGCCAGCGCAACGCACGCGGGCACCAGCTCGGGGCGGGTCGTCTCGATCAGGCCCGCGGCAGGCGCCGACTGACCGGCAGGCACCGAAGCCTGCGCCACGTCGAAGCGCACGGTGTGCATCGGGCGGTCGATCTCGTCGCCGGTCTCGACGTCGGCCTGGGCCAGCGCGGTCGCGCACGTGGGGCACCAGAGGATCGGGTCCTCGCGACGCTCGATGCGCCCCTTGCGCATCAGGTCCAGAAACGACGTCTGCGCGTGGCGCATGGCGCGGGGCTGAATCGTCGAGTAGGTCATGCGCCAGTCGACGGAAAGCCCAAGCGCCATCCACAGATCCTGATAGACCTTGGCACCCGCGCGCGTCTCGGCCAGGCAGAGTTCGATGAACTCCTTGCGCGTGATCTTGGCCTTGTTGACCTTGAACTTCTGCTCGACGTACCGCTCTGTGGGCAGGCCGTTGTCGTCGAAGCCCATGGGATAGTAGATCTCGTGGCCGCGCATGCGCTTGAAACGCACCACGAATTCGGCCTGCGAGTAGCTCATGGCGTGGCCGACGTGCAAGTGCGCGGCAGAGACGTACGGCGGCGGCGTGTCGACCGAGTACACCTTGCCAGCCTTCGCAGCGGCGCTGTCGGCGTGGTACTCGAACAGGCCGCTGTCCTGCCACTTCTGAATCCAGGTGGGCTCGACGGCGGCGAAGTCGTAGTTCTTGGGAAAGTTCTCGTTTTCGGACATCGACGTGGCTCCGGCAGGGTTCGTTTGAGGATCCCGCAAGTTCTGCGCGACGCAGGTTCGCCGGGGACCGCTCGAAGGCGCGGAAGGCTAGCACAAGCCGTGACCTTGGTCACCGTTCCACGCTATGCTGGTCTGCCGTTACGGAGTCCCCGCATGCCCTGCCCCACGCTACGTCTTGCCCTGACGGTCCTGCTGGTCGGGATGGCGTTGGCGTGTCGCCGCGAGCCGCCGGTCCTGGCGCCCAAGGCGGTCGTCGCGAAGGTGGCCGGCGTGGACCTGCCGGGCGCGGCGACGGCCACTGCCCTGCCGTCGTCGGGCACTGCAACCCAGCTTGCTGCAAGCGGAACATCGACCGACGAGCTGTTCCCGCCGCCTCCGCCGCCGCCCGATGTGCCGTTGTCGCTGGACGATGCGCCGAAGGTGTTCGCCAGGATGGAGGCGGAGATGCGCAAGGCGGGGCTGCGCTTTCCGCCGGAGCCGGGTCGCCTTGCGTTCGTCAACGGGCTCTACAGGACGCGCGAGCTCCCGAATGCCCCGCCCGGTGGCGGACGCCACGAGCTTCTGCTGTTCGACGAGGACGGACGACTGCGCGTCTACGTGCTTCCGCTGCGCGTGGAATGGGTCAGGGAAGACGGCGAGTGCCGGTTGGAAACCCCGTATGTAGACGACCACATGAACCATACGGCCGTGGCGGCATGCGACTCGGACGATGCCGCGCTCCTCGACTCACTCGCGGCTCTGGCGACGTTCAACCGGCGGCGGCCACCGGAAGATTTGCGTGCCGAGGTTCTGACGACGCACGGCGACTCCACGACGCTGCGCATGGTGAGCGAACGTCACCGGCTGCGGTTCTTCGGCACGATCGGGGCCGACGGCTTGGCGTTGACGCCTGCGGGCGATGGCGTGCAGGTGACGCTCCTGCCCCGCGCGGACGGCATTCTGGCGCGCCGCGACGGGCGTCCGGCATGGGTGTGGCACGAAGGGCCAACGGTGCGCACGTCGAACCATGGGGACCCCCAGCTGGACCCCGAGGAGCGGTTGCCCGCCTTGCGGCTGGCCCTACAAGGCGCCGATCTGCTGGCTGCGGGCCGCGCGGTCGATGCGGCGTTGGCCGAGCGCAAGCTGACGTCAGCAGGACCCGGTACGTTCGAAATCCTCTCGACCGAACGAGGAATCGAGTGGAAAGCCGTGTTCGTGCCGGTACTCGCCGCTCCCGAATCCGGCCCGCGGGCGGCGATCGTGCGGTGGCGGGTCGGCGATGCCAACCGACAGGTGGAAGCGAAGCCGGAGCAGCTTGCCCAAGCTGTCGAACGCGCGGGTCTTCCCCCCGGCTGCCACCTCGTCCAGATTCTGGGTCCCTCACTCGAGGACGCGGGCAAGGTCGTCGCCGTCCTGCGCGCCTGCGCCCCATGAGCCTTCCCAACCCGCCCCACGCAGGCCACAATCCCGGCCGTCTTCTGCTTGGAGTCTCTCGATGAACGGCTACGAAGCCTTCCGCAACTGGCTGCCCGAGCCGCTGCTGCGGATGATCGCCGGCAACACCGAGAATTTGGACCTGTTCGGCCAGACGCTGACCGTTGCGCTGGTGGTCTTGCTGGTGGCGCTGGTGCTGCGGTTGCTCCTCAAAGTGCTGAGCGGCTTTTTGCATCTGGCCACGGGTCAATCGCTGGCGCAATCGACCAGCCGCCCGCGTCTCTTCTGGCGCAACATCAGCGGCTTGCTGGCAGTCGGCCTGCCTTGGGTCGCGCTGTGGCTGCTGTACGAGGACGGGACCTTCGACGACGCGCTGTATGTGTGGGCGGGCATCGCCGCGACGGTGTGGGTGGTGCTGCGGGCGGCCGACCACCACAAGGCGTGGCTGGACACCCGAAAGGCCACGGTGGTGCTGCGAAAAGGCTTTGGCATCAGCCGCATCCACGACCTGATGCTGCCGGTGGCCGAGCTGTTCGCCGACACGGCGGGCCAACCGCTGACCTTCCCCAACGCCGCGCTGCAGCGGGCCGAGGTGGTGCCGCGCCGGGCCGGATGGCTGGCGTTGGTGGCGCACCTCGGCAGCGAGCAGGAGGCCGAAGCCTTTGCCCGCCGAGTCGCGGTGCGCATGAAGCTGCGCCCGCGTCCTCGCTGGAAAGTGATCGATACCTAAGTCATTTTCCGGGGATCAGGGCGTCGAGATCAGCCAGATCGCCAGCGCGATACCGGCGAGGCCCACCAGACCGATCGGGATGGCCAGCCACAGCAGCGACCGCGCGTGCTTGGGCGGCTGGGCAGCCTCAGGCGCGATCGTGTCCTTGTCGCTGCCAGATCGTCGACTCTGCGGGCCCAGAGCTTCGCCCAATTCAGAGCGCGTCGGCTGTCGGTCACGCTCGTCTTCAGCTACCGCCCGCTGCGGCGGAGGCGGCGGCATCTTGCGCGGCGACGTGTGTTGCTCCAGCGCGCCCTGAGGCCGCGGCGCTGTCCGCTGCGAGACCGACCGATGCACCGCGCTGGGAGCCTCGATGCCCGTCAGAGGACTGGGCGCGCGCCGACCGGGCGGAGGCGGAGGCGGAGGCGCGGCCGCGGTGGGCGGCGGCGGAATGGGGGGCGCGGGCGGCGCGGCTGGCACCGCAGGCGCGGGCGGCGGCATGGCGGCCGAGCCGTGCGAAGGCACCGTCGCGCCTCGCGGATGCATCGACTGCGGACGTGCGGGCTTGTTCCCCTGCGGCATCGAAACTGCGGGAATCGACCCGGCCAGAGGCGCCTGACGGTGCACCGGACGCCCAGCGTCTGCCTGCGGTTCCGCGATGCCGGTGCCGACCATCGTGCGCTCATCGACTTCAGGCTCGCCAAAACTGACGAACTGGCGCGGCGGTGCGTCCGGCAGGTCGGGCAGCTCGACTTGCGGCACGGTCGACTTCGGCTGCGCGGGCGGTCGTGCGGCAGGCGGAGTCCGGGACGACAGCGCCGATCCCAGATCGGGCTCCGTCGAACTCACATCCAGAGCGCCCAGTTGCGGATGGCCGTGGCCACTTTCCCGCTCTGCGCGCAGGTCCGCGAGCATCTGGCCCAAGCGGTCGCGCAGCCAAGCAGCAGACTCCGGTCGGTCGCCGGGCTTCTTGGCCAGCAACGCATGGATCAGCTCCGGCAGGCCATTCGGCATCCGCACGCCTTCCTTGACCAGGGGCGGGGGCGGCGATTTGACGTGCTGCAGCAGGATGTCGATGACCGACCCACCGTCAAAGGGCGGGCGATCCATGATCAATTCGTACATCACGGCGCCAAGCGCATACAGATCGGTCTGCGGACAGGCCTGCTTGCCCTCGATCTGCTCCGGGGCCATGTAGTGCGGCGTCCCGAAGACCGACCCCGCGCGCGTCAACGCCGCCGTCACCATCTGGTTCGGCAGCTTGGCGATCGAGAAGTCGAGCATCTTGATGAAGTCGGTCTTGCTGCCGTGATCGATCAGGAAGAGGTTCTCGGGCTTGATGTCGCGGTGGATGATGCCGGCGCTGTGCGCGATGGACAGGGCCGAGGCAATCTGCTCGCCCATGTCCAGCGTTCGCTCGACAGCAACGGCACCCTCCGCCTCCATCATGTCCGAAAGCGGCCGTCCGACCAGCACTTCCATCACCAGGAACACCACGCCACCGGCCTCGCCAACGTCGTGGATCGTAATGATGTGCGGGTGGTGCAGCTGCGCGGCGGCTCGGGCCTCTCGGACCAGACGTTTGGCCGCCGAGGGATCCGGGGCCACGTCCGTGCGCAACACCTTCAGTGCCACGTCCCGGCCCAGGTTGCGATCCATCGCCTTGTAGACGATGGCCATGCCGCCCTTGCCGAGCCTGGACTGAACTTGATAGCGATCGGCGAACAGTGTGCCGATCAGCGGATCGTGTTCGCGTCTTTCGGACGGAGTCATCCCCGGTAGCCTCCGGGTGCGAGACTGTAGGGGAAAGGCCCCCTCAACGCAACGTGCGTGCGGTCGCTGGAGTCGATTTCCCCGGGCGGGGTCTAGCGGGCGCTGCTCCTTCTGGTTGACACCGAGGCGGGCTACCCCTACCCTGCAGCGCCCGGTTTTCGGGTCGGAGTCCGGAGCCTCGCCGGACACCCAAGGAGCCCCGCATGGCACGTATCACGATTGAAGATTGCCTCGACACGGTCCCCAACCGCTTCGCTCTGGTCATCATGGCCGCCAAGCGGGCCCGCCAGATCGCTGACGGCGCCCCCCCGACCATCGAGACGAAGAACAAGGAGTGTGTGACCGCACTTCGCGAGGCCGCCGACGGTCGCGTCCGCTTCACCCGCCCCGTGATGCCGCTGATTGAGCGCCACCTGCGCAGCGAGTAGCCACCCGGGCGCGCTCAGCGACCGTCGCAGCCATGGCGGTCCAGCCGAGCCTTCGCCTCGAGCACCCTTTCCGCATAGTACAGGTTCGTCGGAAGCTTGCCCGCGCGGAAGTTGCGCATGGGCTGCGCTGAACCGGCATGGTACGCGCACAAGGCGTAGACCTCGTTGCCCTTGAATTGCTTCAACAACCGCTTGTAGTACGTCGCTGCGGCCACCACAGAGCAGCGCGGCTCCCAAGGCTCGTCACAGCCAAACGCCGCTGACGTGCGCGGCATCAGCTGCATCAAGCCCTGAGCGCCCGCGGGCGAAATCGCCTGGCTGTTGAAGCCGCTTTCCACCCACGCCAAAGCGAGCATCAGCGTCGGCTCGAGGCCCGCTCGCTCTGCCACCGCCCGAACGACGGGCTGATACTGGCGGCAGCGCGCCTGCATCTTTGCGTCAATGGTCAGGGGCTTGCCGGGTGCGTAGTGGAACTCGTCGGTGTCGTCGCGCTCATCCGGCACCGCCTCGTCGTCGATGACCGGTGGCGGTTCTTCCGGAGTATTGTCCGTAAGTCCGATGGGTTCCGGCTGCAAAGGCGTCGGCTCCAAGGTGGCGACCGGTGCCGAACAGGCGGCCAGCCAGAGCGCGATGCCCGCCAGCAGTGCCGTTCTCGCGCCTACGCCGTCCCCCACGCGCCAACCTCCCGGTGTCCAAGCTGTTCGTGAGTGTCTGCCACGATTGCCCGGTGAAGTCCAGCCGGGTCTCGCGGCGCATCTCGTTGACCCGCCTGCGTTTCGCCCCCTGACCGAGCCGCGGCGCCCGCCTGCGCCGGATAGACCCCTGCCGCAGCCTCTGCTACCGTGCGCGGCCGCCGGGCTTTGCCAGGCAACGGATCGGAGGCAGAGAGATGGGACTGTTCGATTTCTTCAGCGGCAACAAGGACCCCCAAAAGGCGATCGACAAGATCCGTCGTCGGCTGGTCGACCAGTACCGTCAGACCCACGAACGCTATGAGTGCATGGACGATCTGGCCAAGATTGGCACGCCCGCCGCGCTGGAGGCCCTGCTCGAGCGCTTCACGATGCAGGCAACCGGGTCCACCGTGGACGAAGAGGAAAAGAACTACTGCGCCGAGAAGATCAACGCGTGGGGCGAGGCCGCCGTAGAGCCGCTGCGCAAGTTCATCGCCACGCATGAGGCCGTGTACTTTCCCCTGAAGGCGCTGCGGGAAGTCGCCGGGGACGAGGTCGCCGTCGAGACCCTGCTGGAAGCGATCCGCAGTTGCGACCCCGGTTACCACGAGGGTCTGGACCGCTTGCGCGAGATCGTTTCGAATCTTCGTGACTTTCAGCACGAGCGGGTGTTCGCCGCACTGGTCGGACTGCTGGCCAGCCGGTCGAACGAGATCCGGTTCTATGCGCTCGACGGTCTGGTCGGCTATCCGCCGGAACAGGTGGCGGAACACTTCGCTGCGCGTATCCTCGACCCGGACGAGAGCCAGCGGGTCAAGTCGCTGGCCTGGGAGCTGGGCGCCGAGCACAGCTTGCCGATGGCGCCATGGGCGGCGCAGCTGGGGCCCATCGTCCCGCGCGGCTATCGCCTGGATGAACAGGGCCACCTGACCCGCGGAGGCCCCGGCGCCTGACGCCCGGAGCTCGTCCCGACTCGTCTTTCACCTGCAGCGGCCCCGCACTTGTCGAGGCCGCCTGCCCATGCCGTCCGCCGCGTGTGTCGCCATGCCGAACCCCATTACCCCAAAGGGCCTTGTTCGACTGCACGAACAGCTCAAGCACCTGCGCGAGTTCGACCGGCCGAAGAACGTCCGCGACATCGAAGAGGCGCGCGCCCACGGCGACCTGAAAGAGAACGCGGAGTACCACGCGGCCAAGGAACGGCAGAGCCACATCGTGGGGCAGATCCAAGCGCTGGAGACGCAAATCGCCACGGCCGAGATCATCGACCCGGCGACGCTGAAGGGTTCCCGAGTGATGTTCGGGGCCACAGTGACGCTGGTCGACCTGGACACCGCGGACTCGCCGCCCGTGCGCTATCAGATCGTCGGAGACCTGGAGGCAGACCTTGCCGCCGGCCTGATCTCGATCTCGTCGCCGCTGGCGCGCGGACTGATCGGCAAGGAATGCGGTGACGAGGTGCCGGTGACGACGCCCAAGGGTCGACGGATGTTCCTGATCGACAACGTGGAGTTCCTGTGACCCGCAGCACCGTCCCGGCACGGCGCTTGCGCCTTCCGCTCGGCACCGTCGAGTCCGCCGCGGCCATGGAAGCCCTGGGGGCAGGTCTGGCCGACCAACTGCAACCCGGCGACGTACTTGCCCTTTCCGGCGACCTTGGGACCGGCAAGACCACCCTGGTGCGAGGTCTCGCGGCACGGCTGGGTGTCGAGCCCGAAGCGGTCGCCAGCCCAACGTTTGCGCTGGTTCACCTGTACCAAGGCGACGTTTTCTCCATTCTGCACGCAGACTTCTATCGCATCGACGCCCCCGGCGAGATTGAGGCCGCGGGCATCCTCGAGCAGCTGGAGGACCCCGAGCTCCTCTCGATCGTCGAGTGGCCCGGCATCGCCTGCGACCTTCTGCCCGCGCACACGATTTGGCTCGAGCTGAGCATGGACGGGTTGGGACGGCGAGTGGTGCAGCCGCCCGCCTGAACGCCGACGCTTGCCGTGACTGCCCAGCGGCCGCGAAATGCCCTACACTCCTGCCGTTCCACACGTTGAACCGTGGAGGCCGCGTGCCGCTTCGACTCGTTCCCACTTTCCTTGTCGCCCTGACTCTGCTGACCGCCTCGGTGGCTCAGGCGCAGACGCCCGCCTCTGCCCGACCGCTGGTTTGTCCCATCGACGGCGCCGAGGTGCGCGAGACCGGAACCGATGGCCGTGCCTCGCCGCGCATGTACTCGGATCTCGAAGTGCCGACGGAGGCTTACCCGAACTACGTCGTGGCCTGCTCCAAGTGCGGATACGCCGCGTGGACCCAGGACTTCGAGCGTCCGGTGTCTGGCGAGCTGTCGGCATGGGTCAAGCAGTACCTCGCGGCGACGGCGCGACGAGCTGGCAGCGAGCCCCTGTATGCCTGGAAGCACATGCTGCAGATCCTGGACCATCGCCAAGTCTCGCTGCGCGAGCGGCTGGGGGCAACGCTGTTCTATACCTATGTGCTGAAGCGGCGGCGGCCCAACGGCGGCCAAGACCACGCTTTGGAGCGCGAGATCCTCACGGGACGCAAGCAGGTGGTCGGCTATCTGACGCAATCGCTGCGCGACGAGCCCCCCAAGTCCGCCCGCGCACGACTGGAGTGGCGCTATCTGGTCGGCGAGCTGACGCGGCTGACCGGCGAACCCGCCAAGGGCCTGCCGATGCTGCAGGAAGTCTGCAAGTCGCGGGAAGAGGCCGGCTATACCGTGGGCAAGCTGGCGTGTGAGATGGCCGACCGCGCGGCCAAGGGCGACTGTTGGGAGAACTACCGCGACGGTATGTTCGACGCGACGGCCATCCCCAAGCCCGCCGACCCTGCTGAGGCTCCCGCGGCCGCAGCTCCTGCGCCCGGGCCTGCTGCGGACAAGTAGTCCAACCCTTCCGATCCACCCACGATTCTTCTCAGGATCCCCATGAAGCACATCCGCAAGGCCGTCATCCCAGCAGCCGGCATGGGCACCCGCTTCCTGCCCGCGACCAAGGCCATCCCGAAAGAGATGCTGCCGATCGTCAACAAGCCCTCGATCCAGCTGATCATCGAGGAGGCGGCGGCCAGCGGCATCGAAGAAGTGATCCTGATCACGGGTCGCGGCAAGAACGAGATCGAGGACCACTTCGACGTCCACCCGCAGCTGGAAGAGAGCCTGCGCCGGTCGGGCAAGGAGGCCCTGTTGCGGGAGGTGGTGACGCCCTCGCAGCTGGTGACGCTCTCGACCGTGCGCCAGCAGCGGCCGCTGGGTCTGGGGCACGCGATCCTGTGCGCTCGCCACCTGATCGGCAACGAGCCGTTTGCCGTGTTTCTGCCCGACGATCTGGTCGACGCGCAGAAGCCCTGTGCCGCGCAGCTGATCGACGTGTTTCAGCGCACCGGCAAAAGCGTGATCGCGTTGATGGACGTGCCCCGCGAGGAGACGTCGCAGTACGGCATCGCGGCAGGCAAGTTTTCCCCTGAGGACCCGCGCTGCCTGAACATCGAGACGCTGATCGAAAAGCCCGCCTCACGCGACGCTCCTTCGACCATGGGCGTGGTCGGTCGGTACATCCTGGACCCACGCATCTTCGAGTACCTGACGCGCACCAACCCGGGACGCGGCGACGAGATTCAGCTGACCGACGCGCTTGCCGCGATGGCTGAGGCCGACGGGCTGGTCGGCTATCTGTTCGAGGGCGAACGCTTCGACGCCGGCGACGTGGCCGGCTACCTGCTCGCGAACTTGAACTGGGCCCGCAAGGTCCCGCGGCTGTGGCGCACCGTGCAGCAGTACGTACGCAGCCACCAGACCGACGCGGGCTAAGGCACTTGCACCGGCTTGCCTTTTCCCCCGCACGCCCCTAGCATCCGGCGACGCACGTTGCCGGTTTTTTGACCGGTCGTTGCCCCCCTGCCACGCGAGGCTCGCCTGCGCACGATGCTTTTCCACCGCGCCCGCCTCTACGCTTTCGCAGCCTGCCTCGCGGTCTCCACTTGGGGATGGGTGGTGGTGGTGCAGGCCCAGCCGGCCGAGGCACCGAAGTCCCCCGCTGCGAAAGCCGCCGATGCTCCGGCCACTGCGGAACCCGCGCCGGACACCGCCGGTCGCTCTCGCGCTGGCGTGTCCCGTCAAGCAGCAGAGGAAAGTCAGGCCGAACTCTTCAAGTCCGTGCGGGTTTTCCAGCAACGCTACCTGCTCAAGGCGGGACGCGTCGAGGTGCTGGGCGGTGGCAGCGCGTACTTCGGCGACCCGCTGATTCGCCACTACTCGGTCGATGCGGGCGCCCTGTACCACTTGGACGAGACGTGGGCCTTCGGTCTCGACGGTGTGAAGTACTTCGGCGCCACCACCGACGCCTTCAGCGCCATCCAGACCGACTACGGCCTGTTCCCCGAGCGCTCCCTCATGCAGGCGGGCGGCTTCGCTGAGGTCCAGTTCAGCCCTGTGTTCGGCAAGTTCTCCAGCTTCGGCATCGCCGTGCTGCAGGTGGACGCGTACTTGTTGGCCGGCGGCGGTGTCGTGCGGACCACCCGCGGCGAAGACCTGAAGCCGGCCGGCCACTTCGGCATCGGTGCGCGGGTCCACACCCTGCGCTGGCTGACCCTGTCCGCCGAAGCACGGGACGTGTTCTACGTCGAGAATTTCGCCGCCCGAGACGAGTTCATCCAGCAGCTGTCCGTGGGTCTGCGCGTGGGCTTCTGGATTCCGCCGACCGTCACCTACAGGTACCAACGATGACCGGACGCATGCTCCTCGCCGCCGTGCTGCTCGTGTGCGCGTTGCCTGCGCGCATGGCGTGGGCCGACGACGTGCTCGAGAACGCGCCGGTCGTGCGTCGCCAGCTCGAGTACCGTGCCAACCGTCATGAAATCACGGCGTTGTTCGGCGCAACTGTCGGAGACCCCTACAAGCGCAACCTGCTGCCGGGCGTGCGGTACAACCTGCACCTCTACGACTGGCTGGCGGTGGGCGCGGACCTGATGGTCGGCATCCCGATCTCGACTGGCATGGCCGACGAGATCGGCGAGAAGATGGTCAAGACGAACGAGAACTTCGTGATGGAGGCGACGTCGCTGCGCTTCCTCTCCAGCGCCGCCGTCTCCGTGACGCCGCTGCAGGGCAAGTTCATGGCGTTCGGGTCGCTGCCCATGCAGTTCGACTTTCACCTGGACCTGTCGTGCGGCATCGCTGGCATCGCGGGCACCCCGAACATCCCGGATTCGTTCTCGGTCGCCCCGGGCGTCGGCGGCGGAGTGCGCGTGTTCGTGTCGCGGGTGCTGGCCATCACGGGCGGGCTGTCCAACGTGTTCATCGACCGCACGCTCGCCGTCAACCGCAACAACAAGGCGGGCGACGGACAGTTCGGCAGCAACCTGATGATGTCGGCGGGCGTCTCGTTCTTCATGCCGCCAGAGCTTGGGCGGTCCGAGTAGCCCGGCAAAGACCGCACGCTCGCTCGCCCTCGGGACGTCTCAGTACGTCTCAGGCGGCTCTGGCGCGGTGCCAATCAAACGCAGGAATTGCACGTACTTCGACTCGGTCGCGGGCTCATGCTCGACATCCAGTCGGTCCAGCCAGTCGCGGATGCGCTCGGTCAGGTCACCGGCGCGGGGATGCTCGACCTCCAGCTCCCAGCGCTCGACTCCCGCCGAGTAACGCGCGTGGTCCAGCTCGAACCGCACCAGCTCGTCGCCCGCCGGATCGCCATCCAGATCGACCAGTTGCACGTCATAGGTGCGGCGCGTGTTGACCAGGGCGCCCAGGTTGTGCAGCCACGCGTCGGCAGCCAGCGGAACGGCCAGCACGCCACCTTGGTCCAGCGGGGCCAACAGCGCGTCCTGCAAACCCAATTCGACTACCGGCACCCGGGCAGGCGCGCCAACCTTCCACCGTTCAGCCAGTGCCGGCGGTACGTCGCGCTCGACCTCGGTCACGCGGTGCACGCCGCGGTCGAACTGCCCGCCGACCTTGCAGGTGGCGACCACGCGCTCTCCCGCGACACGCACACGCACCATCGCCTGCTGCGCCCGCAGGTCCAGACGCGAGGTGTCCAGGTAGTCGTTGCGTTGCTCACGAATTCGGGCGGTTGCGAGACGATCCAGCGCACTGCGCAGGCGAAAGTGGTCGTCCGGCGTCGCCAGCAGCAGCTTCAGCTCAGTCTCGATCGGGTTCGTCATGGGTGGGTTCAGCCCCGACCGGCGGCGCGCAGGTACATGTAACGAACCGGGTCGAGCTCGTCGGACAGCGGATACCCGGCGCCCAAGGCGTTGCGGGGGCCGTCCACCTCTCCCACCAGCGTCGCTCGACCGCCCTTCTGCTGCCGGGACTTCCAGCCGGCCCGCTCAGCCTCCTGACGCCCCTCCCACATCTCTTGCAAGTCCCAAGTCGCCTCGAACGTCGGCGGCAGGTCCTTGGCCAGCGCCAGCAGCACGCGCCCGGCACACTCGGCATCGGCGGTCGCCCGGTGCGCTTCCTCCAGCGGAATGCCCAAGCGCTTGGCCACGACGCCCAGCTTCATCGCGCCCTGCCCCTTCTGCAGCTCCTTGGCAAACACAAGTGGATCCAGCCACTTCAAGCCCTGCGGCATCGATGTGCCGGCGCGCGCCACCTCACGCATGACGAAGTTGCGGTCGAACGAAGCGTTGTAGGCGACGATCAGCCGCCCCTCGACCCGGGCGATCAGCTCGGCTGCCACATCGGTAAAGCGCGGCTGACCAGCGAGGTCCTCATCGCGAATGCCGGTGATGCGGGTCACGTCCGGATGCAGCGGCATGCCCGGATCGACCAAAACGGACCATCGGTCGGTGACCTCGCCGTTGTCGAAGTGCACGACGGCAAGCTCGATGACGCGGTCGCCCTGCTCAGGACTCAGGCCGGTCGTCTCGGTGTCGAGGGCGGCCAGCTTGCCCATGTACCAAGGCGCTGGGACGACGTTGGGACCGGTGGCATCCATCTGAGCTGTCTCCAAGATCCCTGTTTCTGCGAGCGCACTTGCATGAGCCCAGCGAACACGCTGCAGCTAGGTTGGCCGCACCCGCAGCAGCGGCGCACCCCAACGCGCCTGGAACGGCAGCGCCGCCGTCGGCTCGAGGTCAGGACGGGCAAACACCAGCACCACCGTGGAACCCATCTCAAACACACCGAATTCGTCACCGCGCTGCTGGGGATAGCGGGGCTGGACTTCCAACAGGCCGGTACCGGGCTGTCCCTCGTTGGTGGCGCGCTGCGTGAAGCACACCCGCATGTGGCCGACGCAGGTGGCGCCGACCATGACCATCGCCGCGGGACCCAGCTCAGTGTCGCAGTGGGCGACGATGCGCTCGTTGCGGGCGAACAGACCGTGGACGTGCTTGATCCCAATGGCATTGACCGGATACAGCGCACCGGGGATGTAGCGCCAACGCACGATGTCGCCGTCCCAAGGGCTGTGGACGCGGTGGTAGTTGTACGGAGCCAGATACACGACGGCGTAGGTGCCTCCGCGATACGGGTCCGCGTCGTCACTGCCGCCCAGCAGCGCGTCCAGGGTGTACTCGACACCCTTGGCCTGAATCAGCGCACCGCGCCCCAACGGACCGAACGCCGACAGCTTGCCGTCTGAGGGCGAGGGCAACACGCCAGAGTCCAAAGAGATTTCGCGCGACCCGGGCTTCAGTCGCCGCGTGAAGAAGTCCTGAAACGTCGCGTAGTCGTCCAGCGCCCGGTCTGCCTCGGTCACATCGACGCGATAGGCCTTGCAGAATGCTTGGATGGCGGCGTGGATGACGGGGCGGGGAGCGCGGGTGCGGACCAACACCCCCACGGCCTGCGAGACCTTGGGGTGCGACAGCAGCGTCAGCCACTTGGGGGGAGGGGGAGTGGGCGGCGGCATGGCGTTCCTCCGGACGGTCGGGCCCGGCGGGCCCCGGGAGCTCAGGGCCCTTCGCGGATGGCGTCGATCTTCTCTGCGCTAAAGGTGCCGGTGAAGTGCCAGGCGTCTGGCTGCACGCAGATCGTCTTGACAACGGCGTTGTCCTTGACGTCGACCGCGCACCGCTGGTCATCGGCGTCGTCCTGCGGGGCGCCCTTGCTGCAGCCCAGCTTGACCGCGCAGTCCTTGTCCCAGAACGCCGTGTCCTTCTTGGGGATGCACCAGCCATCGGGGACCGCCGCGCCCTTGAGATCGGCGGTGAAGGGGCACGGCTCGGCGATGCCGGCGTTGTCCGGCAGCTTGGTGGTCTTGTCGGTGAAGACGTAGGCCAGTTCGAGGAAGTCGACGAGACCGATCTCGTTGACGGTGCCGGCGATCGGGAACTTCACCAGGATGGGCTTGGCATCCTCGCGCGTGATCGACCCCTGCAGCGCGCCGCCGTAGATGCCCGCGCCGTCGCACTCGAGCTGACCCTGAATCGCGAGATTGATGATGTGGATCGCGTTGTTGACCGACACCGGCTTGATGCTGAGCGTGCCCAGACCATAGCGGCCGGGCGTCTTGACGTTGGGGTTGTCCAGCTCGAGGTCGACGTTGGTCGGTGTCGCATCCCAGAAGTACTCGGCGGCCGCGGCATCCCACTGGCCGGTGCCGATCGCCAGGGTCAGCTTCTTCTCCGCCGGCTTCCATGCCTGAACGCGAAAGAAGAGATTCAGCGCGTTCGACTGGATGTCGGTGGCCCACAAGCCGTTGAGCTGCGTCTTGATGTAGCCGGTCTCGCTGTCCGGGTGCTCCATGCGCAGCTCAATGACGCGAAAGACGGATCCCGCCAGATCCAAGCTTGCGGGGATCGCGGACCCGGGCTCGCAGGTCGGTGCGATGGTGTCAGCTGCCGCCGTGTCCTTGGTCACCGTCGTGCCCGAGTCGTTCCCACAGCCCGCAAGACCCAGCGACCAAAGGCCTGCAACGAGGATGCCCCAAACCAACTTGCGCATACGGATGTCCCCCGATTTCGATAGGAATGACGTGAACTTGCCGAAACGCCCGCACCGGGGACCCGCCGCCTGTTCGGCCAGCAGGGCTTCCCCCCCGGACGTGCCAAAGCTGGCACGCGGCGGCACTTTGCGCAACCCTTGCTAGCCGCGCGAGGTCGCCCGATCACGCGCGTGCGTCAGGTCCATGTCCAGGCTTGCCGTCGACGTGCGCAGCTGCTGGTGACGCTGTGCAAGCGCTGAGAGGTCCGCGCGCTCCAGCGCATCGATGCTGAAGCCCTCGACGCAGAACGAAGCCGCCACCGTCCCCGTGACCATCGCCCCCTGCAGGGCGCGGACGTCAATCACGGGCTGCGAGGCCAAGTAGCCCATGAAACCACCCGCAAAAGTGTCGCCCGCGCCGGTCGGATCGACTACGTGCTCGAGCATCACCGCCGGCATCGCCAGCGCGTGGCCATCGTAGAACAGCACCGAACCGAACTCGCCACGCTTCACCACGAGGATCCTCGGCCCCATCGCCCGGATGCGCCGCGCTGCGGTGACGAGGTTGCCGCACTCGGACAGCGCAAAGGCCTCTTCGTCGTTCAGGAACAGCGCGTCGATCCGTTTCAACACCGTCAGCAGCTTCTCCCGCTCACCCGTGATCCAGAAGCCCATGGTGTCGAGCGCGACAAACCGCGGCCCCTTCATCTGGTTCAGCACGTCCAGCTGCAGTGCGGGGTGGATGTTGGCCAGAAACACCAGCTCTGCGCCGGTCTGTTCCACGGGGATCTTGGGCTGGAAGTCCGAGAAAACGTTGAGCTCGGTGAACAGCGTGTCGCGCGTGGTGAAGTACGGTGAGTAGCGACCACCCCATCGGAACGTGGCACCGGGCACGCGCTCGATGCCGCGCACGTCCACGCCTCGCCGGCGCAGGCGGTCGAGCTCGCCCTCGCGAAAGTCCTCGCCGATGACCGCCACGACATAAGTTGGCGCAAACAAAGACGAAGCCATCGAGAAGAACGTGGCTGACCCTCCGAGCACCTCGACCACCTTGTCGGCGGACGTCTCGACCGAGTCATAGGCCACGGAGCCTACGACGAGCAGACCCATGGGAACCCTCCAAACGAGCAAAGCAGCGGGAAGTTGGACCTAGGAGCGAGGGAACCAGCGGTCCAGGAACAGGGCCAGACGCTCCCGCACCGCGGTGGGCATGGCCGTCGGATGGGTCATCACCGCGAACTGCAAAGCGTCCTGCGACGGACACGGACCCTGCGGCGGGTTCTTGGCCATCTCAGCGACGATACGGCGCGCCGTGTTGACGTTGGCGTGCAGCGTCGCGACGACCTGGTCCACCGTGACGGCGTCGTGGTCGTCATGCCAGCAGTCGTAGTCGGTGGCGAGCGCGACGGTGGCGTACGGCAGCTCTGCCTCGCGGGCCAGACGCGCCTCGGGCAGGTTGGTCATGCCGACCACGGCGACGTCGTTCCACTTGCGGAATGTCAACGATTCCGCCTGCGTAGAGAACTGCGGCCCCTCAATGCAGACGTACGCGCCGCCGACGTGGTGGCGGATGCCCAACTTCTCGCAGGCCGTCTTGAGCGCGCTGTGCACGCGCGGGCTGACGGGATGCGCAAGGCTGACGTGGGCGACGATACCGCCTTCGAAGAAGGTGCGCGGCCGGCTGACGGTGCGGTCGATGAACTGGTCGACCAGCACGATGTCACCCGGGTGGATGTCCTCTCGCATCGAGCCCACTGCGCTGACCGACAGCACGTCTGTGACGCCCACCTTCTTCAGCGCCCAGATGTTGGCGCGGTAGTTGATCTCCGAGGGCGAGATGCGGTGACCGCGGCCGTGGCGGGGCAGAAAGAACAGCTGGGTCTCGCCGAGCCAACCCTCGATCAGGGCGTCGGAAGGCGCGCCGAATGGGGTGTCGATGACGTGCTCGCGGACACGCTCCAGGCCGGGCAGCTCGTAGAGGCCGCTGCCGCCGATGATGCCGAGAACTGCACGCTCCATGACGGACTCCGGTGGGACGGATCGCAATCAGGCGTGCGATCTCGGGAAGAAGGGGGACGGCCCTGCGATGGTGGGGTTGAGCTAGGCGATGGGCGCGGCCTCGTACACGGGACCTTCGTCTGCACCCTCGGCGATGCGCCGCGCGACGAACGCGGAGAGCTGCTGGCGGTCGGTCTCGTCCAAGTCCAGAAAGCGCACGGCCAATCCGTGGCTGAAGCCTTGCACCCGACGCACGTCCAGAACCTCTCCCCGAACGGCGATGGGCCGCTGGGCATCGGGCAGCTGGAACTCGAGCTCGATGAAGCGGCGGTCGACTGCATTGCGCAGTGAATACGAGTAGCTTTCGATGAAGATGCCGGACTCGGACAGGTTGCTGGCGGGGTGGACGAACAGGCGATCGCCGTCGCGCTCCTGCACGAACAGATCGACCGTCACACGACGTGCGGACCGACGGTCCACACGGTCTGCAAGGGCCTGTTGCGTCAACGGATTGTGCGCGGCGTCGGTGTGATTCATCGCTGCAGCCCCTCCCCTGTCGCGACCGATCGATCCCCCAAAGGGCGCATGAGGGTAAGCAAAGGGGCCCCGACCGTCAATCGCGGACAATTCGCAACGGGGGGCTTGCAGGGCAACAGGCCCGGTGCTAAAAAGCCGCGCGTTCCGAGTCGAAGGTGCGTCCTTCGACCACGCGGTCGGCAGCCCCCCGGGGGTATAGCTCAGTTGGGAGAGTACTTGACTGGCAGTCAAGGGGTCGTGGGTTCGATTCCCTCTACCTCCACCAGGCAAGGCCACCGAAACCAGCACGGAACGCAGCGGCAGGGGTCCCCACGGGGGCCCCTGTTGCGTTTTTGGCGACCTTCCGGCCAGATGCCCGCTCGGCCCTTTCTGTTCGCCGCGCCTGCCGAGGTCTCCCGTGCCCAGCCCTGCCGCCCTTGCCGCGACGAACGGGCCCTCGCCTGAGTCCCGGCGCCTGCTGAAGTGGTGGCGCTGGCGCGTCTTCGCCGCGACGTGGCTGTGTTACGCCGGCTACTACTTCGCGCGAAAGCCGTTTTACATCGTCAAAGCGGACCTGGGCCAATCGCTGCAGCTGGATGCCACGCTGCTGGGCGTGTTGGGGTCGGCGTACCTGATCGCCTACACCGTCGGACAGTTTACCGCGGGCGCGGTCGGTCCCCGACTCGGCGCGCGGCTGATGCTGCTGTTGGGCATGGGCGTGTCGATTGGCGCTGCGGTCGGATTCGGATTCGGCCACTCGTTTGCGTGGTTTCTGGTGCTGATGATCTTGAACGGTCTGGCGCAGGCCACCGGCTGGTCCAGCACCGTCGGCAACATGGCAGCATGGTTCCACCGGGGCGAGCGCGGCACGGTCATGGGCGTCTGGGCGACCAACTTCCAGGTCGGTGGCGTGCTCGCCAGTGGGTTGGCGTCGTGGACGCTGGCCCGGTGGGGCTTTCGCTACGCGTTCTTCTCCGGCGCGCTGGTGTTGCTGGGCGTGCTGGTCTTCTTCTTCTTCAACCAAGCGAACAAGCCGGAAGACAAGGGGTTGCCGCCCGTGGTGGACCCTTCCGAGCAAGCGCCAGCGACCGACTCGGCCACAGGGTCTGGCGAAAGCGTGCGTTGGTCCAAGGACGTCTGGTGGACGGTCTTGCTGATCGGCGGAACATATTTCGGTCTCAAATTCATCCGTTACGCGATTTGGAGCTGGGCGCCCTACGTCCTGTCCAACAACTTCGGTCTGGCCAAGGACGACGCGGGCTACGTGTCGACGATCTTCGACGTGGCGGGGGTTGCCGGCGTGATCATCACGGGTTGGCTCAGCGACCGCTTCTTTCACGGCCGACGTGCGCTGGTGTCGTTTCTGATGGTGTTGGGGCTTGTCGCGGCCACGCTGGGCATGGTGACGATCGGTAGCGGGTCGGTCACGGCGTTTGCGATCTCGATGGCGCTGACCGGATTCTGCCTGTACGGGCCCGACGCGCTGCTGACCGGCGCGGGCGCCCAGGACATCGGCAATCAGGCCAGCGCGATTCGTGCGGCGGGCATCATCAGCGGTCTGGGCTCTGCGGGATCGGTGGTGCAGGAGCTGGCGATCGGCAAGTCCTACACCGACTCGGGTGGCGACATGGGGCCGATTCTGGCGATGCTGTTCGGGTCGTCGCTGCTGGCGGCGGCATGTCTGGCCGTGATCCTCGTGCGCAACCGGCGTGGCAACAGCGACCTGTAGCGCGTGCAACTCCGCTTACGGCTTGGTCATCAGCTCGGGGCGCATCACCTCGTCATAACGCTCTGCCGTCAGCAAGCCCAGCCCCAGCACCGCTTCACGCAGGGTCGTGCCGTGCTGGTGCGCGTGGTGGGCGGCTTTGGCAGCGGCGTCGTAGCCGATGTGGGGCGTCAGGGCGGTGACGGTCATCAGCGAGCGGTCGACGTTGCGCTGCAGGACCTCCCGGTCGGGCTCGATGCCGCGTGCGCAGTGGACGTCGAAGCTGTCGCAAGCATCCGTCAGCAGGCGAATCTCTGTCAGCAGATCATGCGCGATCACGGGCATGTAGACGTTCAGCTCGAAGTTACCCTGGCTGCCGGCGATGCCGATCGCGCTGTCGAGCCCCAAGACCTGCACGGCGACCATCGCCATCGCCTCGCTCTGGGTCGGGTTGACCTTGCCCGGCATGATCGACGACCCGGGTTCGTTGGCGGGGATGCGGATCTCGCCCAAGCCGCAGCGGGGACCACTGGCCAACCACCTGATGTCGTTGGCGATCTTGATCAGGCTGACGGCCAGCCGCCGCAGGGCGCCGCTGCACTCGACCGCGGCGTCGCGGCTGGCCAAGGCCTCGAATTTGTTCGGCGCGGTCATGAAGCGGATGCCGGTGAACGAGGCGATCTGCCAAGCGACTCGCTCTGCGTACTCGGGGTGCGTGTTCAGCCCGGTGCCGACGGCCGACCCGCCCAGCGCCAGCTCGTACAAGTGCCCAAGGGTATTGCGGATCGCCTGCAGGCCGTGTTCCAGCTGGCTGGCGTGACCCGACAGCTCTTGCCCCAGCGTCAGGGGCGTGGCGTCCATCAGATGGGTGCGGCCGACCTTCAGCACGTCATGAAACGCCCCTGCCTTGCCGTGCAGCGTCGCGTGCAGCCTGCCAACCGCGGGAATCAGGCGCAGCAGCAGGCCCTCGGCGGCGGCGATGTGCAGGGCGGTCGGAAAGGCGTCGTTGGTCGATTGGCACCGGTTCACGTCGTCATTCGGGTGGATCGGCTGCTGCCCGCCTAACGGCTGACCGGCCAGCTCGTTGGCCCGGTTGGCGATCACCTCGTTCATGTTCATGTTCGTCTGGGTGCCCGACCCCGTCTGCCAGACCACCAGCGGAAAGTGGTCGTCCCAGCGCCCGTCGATCACTTCGTCGGCCGCCGCCACGATCAGGTCGCGCTTCTCTGCCGGCAGTAACTTCAGGTCCGCGTTCACGATCGCCGCAGAACGCTTGACGATGGCCAGCGCCCGGATGAACTCACGGGGAAAGCGGTCCTGCCCGATGCGAAAATGCTCGAGACTGCGCTGGGTTTGCGCGCCCCAATAGCGGTCGGCAGCAACCTGGATCGGGCCGAAGCTGTCGTGCTCCGTGCGGAAGGTCATGGCGGCTCCTGCGAAGGCGAATCGATGGTCGAGGCGACGGTGCTAGGCGCGGCCCAAGGACCGCAGCACGGCCTGCACGAGGTCGGCATCGGCCCCGCTGGGCGTGGACTGGGGCTCTGCGGCTGGACAAGCCGACCCGGGACGACGGTAGGGAGGCGAATTCGGGTGCGCGATCGCGAACAAGCGGTCGACTTCGGCGGACGGCAGCGGCTCTGCGCCCCCCATCATCTTCACGGCAGCGTAGATGTGGGCGGTGTGCTCCAGAGCGTCCAGACGGGCCATCGCGGTGTCCAGGTCCGGCCCCACCGTGACAGAGCCGTGTCGCTCCATCAGCACGACGTCGTAGCAGGCAAGAAAATCCCCCAACATGGCAGGCACTTGCATCGTTGTCGGAGTCGTGTACGGCGCGGTCGCCACCTGACCACAGGCGAACACGACCTCGGACACCAGCACCTCGCTCAGTCGCCCTCCCGCCAGCTGGTAGGCAATCGCCATCGGCGGGTGGGCGTGAACGACCGCGTGGACGTCCGGGCGGCGTTCGTAAGCGACCAGATGCAAATCGATTTCACTGGACGGCCGCCCCGTATGGCGACCGACCGGCCGACCCGACAGGTCGACGACGATCAAGTCCTCGGGCTTCAGACGCCCCTTGTGGACGCCGCTGGGCGTCGTCAGGACGCGGTCGCGCCCCAGGCGGACGCTCAGGTTGCCGTCCATCGCCCCTGACAGGCGGCGGTCGTAGATCTCGCGCGCCGCCTCAGCGACCTGCTGGCGGGCGGACCGCTCGTCGATGCGTTCGGAGGTCGAGGACACGGGATTGGCTCCGACGGTGCGGGTCAACGGACGCGCTGAATCACGCGCTCCTTGGCGGTGAACTGCAAGGCGTCGATCTTCCAGGAGTTGCCGTCTCGCACCAGCGGCACGTCGTACTTGGCCTGCGAGCCCTGGTCGCTGGCGCGCCGCAGCTTGACCCAGGCCTTGTCACCCTCGACCTCGACCGACTCGATGTTCTCGGTGACCAAGTAGTAGTACGGGTGACGGCTGGACTTTCGCGCATCGTCGCCGCGTGACAGAGCCAAGAGTCCGCCGACCAAGGGCTTGGATTCCTTGGTGAAGCCGTCCAGGAACGCTTCTTCGTCGCCCAGCATCGCCGCGGAAACGATCGACAGGTACACGTCGCGGGCGTCGCGGACGTAAAGGAAGCGGTAATAGGCGTAGGCGCCACCGGCCAACAGCGCGACCAACAACACGGCGATGATGATCTTCTTCAAGCGATCCCCCAGGTCATTCGCGCGGCTGCAGGGCCTGCAGGAACAGATCGGACTCGAGCAGGTCGATGCGCCACTGGCCCTCGATCAACCGCAACGGCACGCGAGCGGTCTCTTGCCCCTGCTTGAACATCACCACGGCCAGCGTGCCCTGTTCCACGACCTCGACCGCTTCACCTTTGGGCAGCAGCGCCGTCGTGGGTCGGCCATCGCGCAGCACGCGGTATACCTTGCCGGACTTGTTCACGACGTCGGGTGCAGCCTGCAGGAATGCGGCGGACTTGGGCTCCAGGAGCGTAAGGAAACCCGCGTCGTCCTTCGCAGCCAGGGTCTGGCGCGCCTGAGCGATCACGTCCTCGGGCGAGTCGCGGCAGCCTGCCAGCAGGGTCAGCGCAACCACCGCAATGCCCCAAGGAATGCGGTGCACAAGCGCGACCAGTGGCCTCGGCTCAGGTTGCGACGGGGTGTGGTGTGGGGTGTCGAACATGGGCGGTGGGGTGACACGATTCGGGGGGGCCGTCAAGCCGAGTTGACCGGACGGACACCGGCATCCTTACCTAACATCTGGATGTTCCAAACGTTTCTACTGGCGCACGCGAGTCTGTCCATGGCCCTGCCTCGGCAAATTCAGCCCCGACGTGATCGACAGGCTCGGCACCTGTGGCTACAGTCGGGCCGTCCCCGCCTCCCCCCCGCCGGAGCCGTCGTGGTCCAGCCCTCCCGCCCGCAGTCGACGCCCCGCCTTGCCCTGGCCCCCGGTCCCGCCGGTGCGCCCAAGGGCCGGCAGGCGCGTTTCGTCGCTATCGCAGGCAACATCGGTGCGGGCAAGTCGACGCTGACCTCGTTTCTGGCTTCGCAATTCGCGATCCGGCCGTTCTACGAGCCCAACGACTCGAATCCGTACCTGACCGACTTCTACGCCGACATGATGAGGTACGCGTTTCACAGTCAGATGTACTTTCTTTCCGCGAAGTTCCGTGCTCACTTGCAGTTGGCGCGCCTGCTGGACGAGGACCCCGCCACCGTCTACGTGCAGGACCGGACGATCTACGAGGACGCTGAGATCTTCGCCCGCACGCTCTACACCCGCGGCGTGATGTCGGCGCGCGACTACGAGACGTACTCCAGCATGTACCGCGCCATCCGCGAGACCCTGCCCAAGCCCGATCTGCTGATCTACTTGCGGTGCAGCCTCAAGGGGATCCGTCGACGCATCAAGGTGCGCGGTCGCCCGGAGGAACAGGCGGTCGACCCGCGTTACCTGCGCGCCCTGCAGGACGCCTACGAAACGTGGTTTGCCGAGTACGACTTGGGGCCCATGCTCGTCATCGAGACCGAGAAGCTCGACTACCTGGAGCACTGGATCGATCGGCAGGATCTCGTCACGGCGCTGGACGGCCTGCTCTGCCGCGCCCGAGCCGGTATTTGACGCGTTGCGTCACCACCGGTTGCCACCGCTTCCCCGCTGAACCTACACTGGGACGACCGTCGTCGAAGGCTTCGCTTTGACGCACGGGCCCAGGCGGCAGCGACCCCGGCGGTGTCTCCCATGGCCTTCTCCGTCCACCAGCGCCCCGACCTTCTGCAGCGCCTTCAAACTGAAGTCTTCGACCTGATCGTGGTCGGTGGCGGCATTACAGGTGCTGGAATTGCCCGCGATGCGTCCCTGCGAGGGCTGAAGGTAGCCCTGATCGAGCGGGGCGACTTCGCCTGTGGGACGTCGTCGCGGTCGTCCAAGCTGATCCACGGCGGCCTGCGGTACCTCGAGATGGGCGACATCGCCTTGGTGTTCGAGGCGGTGCGCGAGCGCCAGCGACTGATCCAGCTGGCTCCGCATCTGGCGCGTCCCCAGTCGTTCCTGCTGCCGGTCTACGAAAAGGCCAAGCGGGGCGTGTTCATGCTGGACATCGGCCTGACGCTCTACGACCTGCTCGCGTCGTTTTCCGGCGTGCTGCGGCACCGGGCGCTGCGCAAGAAGGCGATGCAGCGCATGGAACCCCTGCTGCGTGGCAAGGGGCTGTCTGGTGGTGTGCGCTACTTCGACGCGATGACGGACGACGGCCGACTGGTCATGGCCAACCTGCGCGGCGCTGTGCAGGCGGGAGCTGTGGTGGTGCCTCGGGTGTCGTTCGAGGCGCCCGTGTTCAAGAACGGTCAGCTGACCAGCGTGCGGGTTCGCGACGAGTGGGACGGCCAAACGCTGACGGTGGCCACGCGCTGCGTCGTCTCGGCAACCGGCCCATGGACGGACGAGCTGATGGGACTTTGGCAAGGCGAGCCGGTGCCGTCGATGCTGCGGCCGTCCAAGGGCTCGCACATCGTGCTGCCGCGCGAGCGCCTACCGCTGGCGCACGCGGTGATGATGTCGGCGGACGACGGCCGCATCGTCTTCGCCCTGCCCTGGCCGGATGCAACCGTCATCGGCACGACCGACACGGCCTATGAGGGAGACTTCACGGACCCGCGGGCCACTGTCGAAGACGCCGAGTACCTGCTGAAGACCGCCAACGCGCACTTCGAGGCCGTGGGTGGCAGCCTGACGCTGAACGACGTCATCAGCGCGTGGGCGGGGATCCGACCGCTTGTCGCCGCAGAGGCCGATCAGGCCAGCTACCGCATCTCCCGAGAACACGTGATCTCTTCCGACCCCCGAGGCATGGTGGCCGTCGCGGGTGGCAAGCTGACGACCTACCGGGTGATGGCCGCTGAGACCGTCGACGCTGCGTGCAAGCTGATGCCTCCGGCGCGGGCCGCAGACCTCAAGCCCGCCCTTACCCACCGCCTGCCGCTGCCGGGTGCCGACCGCATGACGTCGCGGGCGCGGCCGCTGGAAACGCTGACGCAAAGCCTTGTGGCCACTCACCATCTGCTGGAACCGTTTGCCCGACACTTGGCGTACCAGTACGGCTCGGACGCCGACGAGGTCGTCGCCGCTTGCCTCGCCACCGACAAGGGTCTTGAGCCGGTGGTGCCCGGCCAGCCCGTCGCTTGGGGCGAACTTCGCTGGATCGTTCAAGAAGAGCTACCGATGACGCTGGTGGACCTGACGGTGCGCCGCACGCCGCTGTACTACCTGTCGGGCGACCGCATGGCCCCGGCCATCGACGAGTTGGCGCGGCGAATGGGCGAGTGGTGCTGCTATTCGCCTGAGCGGACAGCACAATTGTCTGACGAGATGCGCAACTTCATGGCCCACCATCGCCTGGAGCGCCCTGTAGCCCAGGTATCGACGGAAGGGCCCAACGCCTGAGCAAGACCACCCCTCCGCAGCGCGTGTGCAATGTGTTTCAATGCGACGCTTGCCACGCCCCTGACGGAGCCGTCCGCATGAAGCTGTCTCGATTCGCCCGTGCCGCCCGCGCCGCCTCGCTAGGAGGAATCGCGGGAATCGTCCTGATCCTGACGGGTTGTGATCGCCCCTGTGATCAACTGGCGGACCGGCTTTGCCAGAGGGCCGGGGCAGACGACGCCGCGTGCGCCAAGTGGCAGGACCGCGTGAGTCGCGTCTCGACCAAGACCTGCGAGGTCGGGCTGCGCGCGCTCGACCGCGACCGCCTGCGCTGAGCCCCAGAGGTATCCGTGCCCGACATCGACCCCAACTACCCTACCGAGAGGCTGCGTTTGCCCGGCCCCCGCGCCCTGTGGTGGGTCGTGGGCATCCTTCCTGTCGTCGTCGTGGGTGCGGTCATCGCGTCCGCCAGCGTGAAGTCGACGCCGGATCTGGAGGTCGGACTCGAGCTGCGGTACCGCACCCTGTTTTGGCGCGTCAGCGAGTACTACGGCGGTCCCAAGGCGACGCGAAGTAGTGAGATCCGCCCGGGGCAGGCGGCCGCATTGCCTGACGCAGCCACCGCAACGGCCGAAGCCGTGACCACCACGCCCACAGAAGTCGATGCCCCCGCCCCGCCGCCGCCAACCGCCGGTCGCGGGGCCGATGTCCGCCGCGCTGCAAGGGAAAAGGAAGCCGAAGACCTGATGCGGCGGCTGCAGCAGGAGAGCGAGCGCGCCAACGCCGAGACGCTGCGCGACCTGTTCCGGCGGGCGCAAGAGCTGCCGCCTGCCCGTGCCGGTCGCCACGCCCGCCCGGCGGCCGACTTTCCACAGGCCGTGGTCGCCCACATGCTTGCGGTGCATGAGGACGCCCTTGCGCTGGAGTTCGCTGCACGACTGCCCGCTCCCTCCCGCGACCTGCTGGCGGCCCTTGCCGCAGTACCTGCCGACGTGACCCCGACCGCTGCGACGGCCGGCCTGCCCCCTCGCGTGTCGCCCCTGCCCGTCGCCCAGGCCGTGCGCCAAGCCCGCGAGCGCAGCTTCGGGCGCGACTGGAGCCCCTACACCCGCCAGCTGATTCGCGCCCGGATTCTGGCTGCGTCCGGCGACTTCTCGGCCGCGCGCGCCGTGCACCGCGAGATCCGTGCGCAGGACGAGCGGATCGTGCCGCTGATGATGGCGATCGGCGGCCTGATGGTCCTTGCGCTGTTCATGGCGATGGCGCTCGCGATCTACGCCTCGATCCGCGGGCAGCTGGCCAAGGTGAAGGGAGATCCGCCCTGGCGCTGGCTGCTGCAGCGGTACCCCGGGTTGCCTGACGACAAGCCCTATCTCTCGGATCCGCTTGTGATGTTGCTGGGTCTGGCGGGCTGGCTGACGGGCTATCTGGGCCTGGGCCTGTTGTCGGCGGCCCTGCCCGGCGAGCGGCCGGCCTACGGGCTGACGACGCTGATGCAGACGTTCGGCGGAATCCTGTTGGCGCAGGCCGTGATCCAGGCGTTTGGCCGCGCCCATCCCACGCTGCACACCGCCGCGCGCTTGGGGGGCCCTGACGCCCCGCCCTTCCTGCGAGCCACGACCGCCGCCCTGCGCATGTACTGCCTGCTGCTGCCGGTGGTGTTTTTGGCGACCATCCTCAACGCCTTGATCTTTCAGGGAGGTCCGCCGCACGCCGTGGCAGGCTACCTGCTCGAAGAGCCGGACCCGCTGCAGCTGGGCACGCTGGCACTGGGCGCCGTGATCGCCGCGCCGCTGGGTGAAGAGCTGTTCTTCCGCGGCTTCCTCTACCGCGCCATGCGGCAACGCTGGGGTGTGCGGTGGGCGCTGCTGGCGACGTCGCTGCTGTTTGCCTTCATCCACTCGTCGCCGTCCGCGTTCCTGCCGTACGCCGCGCTGGGACTCGCCTTCGGTCTGGTGTACGAGTGGGTGGGGTCTCTGTGGGCCTCGATCACCTTGCACGCGTTGTGGAATCTGGTGGTGCTGTCCGTCGCGATTGCAGCTGCACTGTCATGACCTTACCAACGTGGAACCTTGCGCCGTCCGCCGTGCCCCTGTAGCGTCATCTGTGTCGTCCGCCCCCCCGACGAAAGGAGCTCGAAATGTCTGTCGATTACAAGTCCCTCGGTCTCGTGAATACCCGCGACCTGTTTGCCAAGGCGGTCAAGGGCGGCTATGCCATCCCCGCGTACAACTTCAACAATCTCGAGCAGATGCAGGCCATCGTGCAGGCGTGCACCGAGACGAAGTCCCCCGTGATCCTGCAGGTCTCGGCCGGAGCGAGGAAGTACGCGAACCAGACGCTGCTTCGCTTTCTGGCCCAAGGCGCGGTCGAGTACGCCAAGGAGCTGGGCGGCGGCAAGAACGTCCCGATCGTCCTGCACTTGGACCACGGTGACACGTTCGAGCTCTGCTGCGACTGCATCAACTCCGGCTTCTCGTCGGTGATGATCGATGGCTCGCACCTGCCCTACGAAGAGAACATCGCGCTGACCCGCAGAGTGGTCGAGTACGCGCACGCCCGCGACGTCTCGGTCGAGGGCGAGCTGGGCGTGCTGGCGGGCGTCGAGGACGAGGTCTCGGCCGAACACCACACGTACACGCAGCCCGAAGAGGTCGAGGACTTCGTCAAGCGCACCGGCGTCGACAGCCTCGCCATCTCGATCGGCACCTCGCACGGCGCCTACAAGTTCAAGCCCGGCCAGGTCCCCGACATCCGCATGGACATCTTGAGAGAGATCGAGCGCCGCATCCCCGGCTTCCCCATCGTCATGCACGGTTCCTCGTCGGTCCCCGCTGAGCTGGTCGACCAAATCAACCAGTACGGCGGCAAGATGTCCGACGCTGTGGGCATCCGCGAGGACCAGGTCCGCGACGCCTGCACCTCAGCCGTCTGCAAGGTCAACATCGACTCGGACGGCCGCCTGGCCATGACTGCCGCCATCCGCAAGGTCATGGTCGAGAAGCCCGACGAGTTCGACCCGCGCAAGTACTTGGGACCAGCGCGAGACGCACTGAGGGCCGTCTACAAGCACAAGAATCTGAACGTGCTTGGCTCGGCCGGTCACGCGTTCGACTGACCCCACGTGACCGCTCACTCGCACGCCTCTGCCCCATTGCCTTTGGGGTCCAACGACGTTGCGTTCCCTTGCCACCGCTGCGGCCCAAGACGGCTTGACCGTCGCCCATCCGCGTGGTGCCATGTGCCTTGCCCGGCCTTCCCCCCCTAGCTTGGCCCAGGCAGGAATTCCCCATGAAGATCAGATGGTCGCAACGGCTCGTGGTTGCCAAGCATCGGTGCGTCGCATTCACCGCGCTGGCGTGTGCTTGGGCGGTGACCGGCTGCGTCAACGTCTCGACCTTGCAGACCGCGCGAACCCTGCCGCCTGGCGACCAGCAGGTTGCGGTGGGCGGCGGCATGGCGACGTTTCCTGAGCTCACGAACCAGGGCGAAGTCGCCGCCCTCTTCGACACTATGTACTTCGGCGAGGTCGATTGGCGCATCGGCCTGTACGACTTCCTGGACGCCGGCGTGCACGTGACCTTCCCAGGCACCAGCGGCGGCGACGTGAAGTACCAGTTTCTGGATGAGGGCGGCTTGGCCATGGCTACCGGCCTATCGCTCGGGGCCATCCAGATCTCGTCGACCACCAGCTCTGAGGACACGACGAACGGTGCCACCGACGAGTCAGGAACCAGCGTAACTACTGAGACTTCTGACCCGAAGCTGACCATCATCGATGTGATCCTGCCCCTCTATGTCAGCTTCCACGTCGACGAGGCGCTGGCCCTGTACGCGTCGCCCAAATACCTGCTGCGCGCCTTCATCGGCGACTCGACCGCGGTGGCGCACTACGCCGGAGGGACGCTGGGCGTGCAGCTGGGCGACAGTGTGGGGCTGATGGCCGAGGCGTCCTACCTCAAGGGGCTCTCGGACAGCGCGACCGACACGCTGCAGTACAATGTCGCCTTCTTCTGGTCCCGCTGATCGAGTTGGTGAGCCCGATGCCGGGCCAGGAGCCGACGATGCGCGTCAACTTCGGTGTCACTGCCCTTCCGTGTGCGGTTCTGCTGTCGGTCCTCGCGGCCTGCAGCGGTGTGCGTTTCGATGCAGCCGATCCGTCCATGCGACTGCGGCCGATCTCGCGCAAGACCGTCGCGCGGGCCGTCGACGACCCCGCCCAGCTGGAGCAACCCGTTGTTCGTATGGGCGTTCTGCACACCCCGCCGGGCGAATTGCAGACATCTGAGGCGACCAAGGAGCTCTCAGAGCAGGCGTGGCGTTACGGCTGCGACGCGGTTGGTCCAGCCCGTCGCGAAGACACGCCCAAGGGCCCCGTGTGGTCCTGCGACTGCCTGCGGTCGGCAAAATTCGCGTGGAAGGGCCCAGCACCTGCCGGTTCACCGGTCGCAACACCACCGCCTGCCGTGGCTGAGACCGTTCCGCCGGTGACAGAGGCCCCAGCAGCGCCGGCGCCGGCACCCGGAAAGGGAGGCAAGCGCAAGGCAGAGGCCGCCGCCCGCAAGGCCGAACCAGCGCCCGAGCGCAAAGCTGAGCCTGCGGTCGAGGCCAAGGCCGACCCCGTTGCTGAGCCCAAGGCCGAAGCCGCGGCTCCGGCACCGCGCCCCGACCCCGAAGAAAAGGCCAGACGCGCCGCGGCCTCTGCCGAGCTTGCCCGCAGGCAACGCATGGTCGATGAGGCGGAACGAGCTGCCGAGCGCAGCGACGCCGAGGCCCAGCGGATGGCCAAGCTGAACGATGCGGCCCGGGCGCGAGAAGAGGCCCGACAGGCCGCCGCTGAGCGGGCCAAGCAGAAGCGCGACGCCGACCGGGCAGAGAAAGCCCGGACTGCTGCGGAAACCGCCGAGCTGCAGCGCCAGCGCCGGGAAGCGGCGGCCGCGGAGAAGGCACAGACCGCAGAGCAGGCTGCCCAAGCCAAGCAGCAGCAGCGTGAGGCGGCGGCTGCGGAAAAGGCCCGTCTGGCGGAGGAAGCTGCGGAGAAGGACCGGGTGCGTCGCGAAGAAGCGCAGGCAGCGAAGGCACGCAAGATCGCAGAGGCCGCAGAGGTCGAGCGCCTCAAGGTCGAGGCCGTAGCGCAGGAAAAGGCCCGCAAGGTTGCCGAGGCGGCCGAAATCGAGCGCAAGCGCGCGGAGGCAGAGCGCGTGGCCCGCGACGAGGCCGAAGCGCAGCGCAAGGCTGCCGCAAGACAGGCCATCGAGGACGGCAACAGCCCGGCGCTGCTGGACTATCTGGCCCGCTGGCCGGACGGCGACGACGCCACCCGGGTCTTCGTCGCCCTGCAGCGCGCCGCGGCCAACGAGTCGGTGAACTGGCTGTCCGACGCGTCTGTGGCGGCCTCAGCCGAGTTTGTCGAGCGGCGGTTGCCCGCCCCGCCGACGCTGGCCGCAGATCTGGCAGAGGCGAAAGCCAAGCGCTGGCGCTGGCTTGTGCCCAAAGAAGTGAACGCAGCCTTTACCCTGCGCAATCCCACCCCACACCCAGTCGTTCTGGAGGTCGAGCTCGGCGGCACGCGTGTCTTCCGTCTGGTTCAGGGCAAGCAGACGCTGCCGATCAAGCAGACCCTGCCCTGCGTGTGCGAGGCCAATCCGGCGAAGTCCGTTCAGGAGGACCGCCTCGAGTACCGCGGCGCCTGCGCGACCTCTGCCGCGCCGCGGGTGGTCGGGATGCGTCCCGCGGATGCGGAACTCGCGGTCGACAAGCGGGCCTGCGACCCCGAGGTCCCCGCGAACGTCGTAGCCAAGGTCTGGAAGATCGTGACGAATACGCGAATGGTGACGGCGCATCTGGATTGGCTGATGGACCAGCTCCGACGCCGTGCGGATGACATGAGCCAAGTTGACGGCAGCCTGACCGTCCTGCAGAAGCCGGTCGGAGGTCAGCCGACGCCGGTTCGGGTCCACTTCCGCAACCATGCCAACCGGGGCCTGACGGTGCTGTACGGCGTCGGCACCGGCCGTGACGAGCGGCTGTTGCTGCCAAAGGGAGGCGACCAGGAGGTGCTCCTCAAGGTTCTGCCCGATGTCGCTCCCGACCTGCGCATCGTGGGACTGCTGCCAGAGCTGCGCACGACCGACTGGTTGCTGGGCGGTTGGACGCTTGGACCCGCGCGCCTTGCCCTGCTTCCCGACGCGAGTGGCGAGCTGGTGGCCTTCGCGCTGGTCGCCGACGCGAGTGGTTTCCGCACCGCGATCTATGCCCCGGTGCGCATGACCGGAGGCGTGGCGACGTGGGTGGCTGCGGTGCCGGCAGAGTGGGCCGACGCCGTGTTGGGCAAGACGCCCACCTGCGCGCAGGGTTGCACGATGCAGCTGACGTTGCGCCTCTCGGATCAAGAGCGCTACGACATCGGCGGCGCGAGGCAGCTCGTTGTCGAAGCCAGCACCGGCGGCAAGCGGGCACAGGTGCGCTTCACCTCGCAGTGGTGACGCTGGCACCGAACCTTGGACCCGACGAATCCCCTGCCACCTTGACCAAAACCGCGCCACGTCGAACCCAGACTGGTGGGGTCGCGGGACCGGCGGGATAATTCTCTCTGCCCCGCTCTGTTCGCGGTGATTCGCCCGATTGGGGACTCGCGGCGGTCGGCTGGTGCTGGTATCCTTCGATGTTTCGCCCACGCCGTCGGAAGAGGCACGGCAAGACCGCCCCAACAGGAGTTTCTCGATGCACGCCGCCCCGTTCCGCCAGGACTGGATCCGCCGGGTACCGCTCGCCCTGACCTGCACGCTCGCCCTGTTGCTGGCCGCATGCAGCGGCTCCAACGAGGGCAGCGAGCCCGTCGACGCGGGCCTTGCGATCGGCCTGAAGCCCGGCCAGCTCTCCCAGCTGAAGAGCGTCGAGACCACGCTGTCGTCGCTCAAGGTCGGTGCCGGCACCGACGTCACCGTCACGTGCATCGGCCAGCCGGGCGACATCGCCATCCCCATGCCCGCGTTCCAGATCACGCCCAAGGAAGGTGCGCCGTTCGCGGGCGCCATCATCACCCCGACGACCGTGGGCGCCTACGCCGTCGCGTGCAAGGCCGGCACCGCCGTCGATGCAACGCCCGAGCTGCTGACCGTGACGCCGGGACCCGCGGCCACCATCGAGACCGCCGTTGCCCCCACCCAGATCGCTGCCGGCGAAAAGGCTGTCACCACCTGCACGGGCAAGGACAAGTACGGCAACGCGATTGCCAGTTCCGACGCCGAGTGGAAGGTCACGATCGCGCCCGAAACCTCCGGCAAGGTCGAGGGCATGTCCGTCGAGGGGCAGAAGGTCGGCACCGTCTCTGTCAGCTGCGCTCGCGCGGACGCAGCCAAGGCGGCCGTGACCGCGGCAAGTCTGCAGATCGTCGCAGGCCCCGCCTTCCAGACCGTTGCGACGGTGACACCGCCCAGCTTCGTCGCCGGCGCGGGTTCGTCCGACGTCTCGTGCGCGACCGAAGACGCTTTCGGCAACGCCGTCCAAGCGGACGCGGCCAGCTACACGATCGACGCGCCCGCGGACCTGACGCTGACCGGCAAGAAGCTCGAGTCGACGAAGTCGGGCAAGTACGACGTGACGTGCAAGGCGGCAGGCGTGGGCAAGCAGAAGGCCGCCGTCCTGGAGGTCAAGCCCGGCGCGCCCCTGTCCATGACGCTGTACGCCAAGCCGGACCAGCCGAACTACAAGATGGAGGACACCATCAAGCTGTACGGCATGGGCAAGGATTCCTTCGGCAATCCGATTCCCGACATGGCCATCGAGCAGCCGGCGGCCGTCACCCCGACCGACGGCGTGCAGGTCAACGGCGGAGGCAAGAGCTACACGTTCAAGGAGGACGGCGTCTACGTGTTCTCGGGCAAGTCCAAGGACTTCCCGACGCTGTCGGCGGAGCTCGAGCTGAAATGCGACTCGAAGGGCCCGTTGGTCATGTTCACCGAGCCCAAGCGCGGCGCGACGCTGAACGGCAACCAAGTGGTCGTGGTCAAGGGCATGGTCGTGGACGAGCTGAGTGCCTTCAAGTCGTTCTCGATCAACGACCAGACCATCCCCGTGGGTGAGGACGGCAGCTTCTCGATGACGCTGACGGCCAAGCAGGGCATGAATCCGATCATCTGGAAGGCCAAGGACGAGTGGAGCAACGAGTCGAACGGCGTGCAGACCTTCTACTACTCCAAGACCTGGTACCCGGCCGACAACACGCAACCCGCGACCAGCCACGTCAAGAACGGCATCGGCTTCTGGATGGCGCAAGAGATCATCGACTCGGGCAAGCACGACCACAAAAGCCCCAAGGATCTCGCGACGGTGATGGAGATTGTGCTCGGGACGATGGACTTCGGCTCGCTGCTGGGCGGCGGAGCGATGCCGGTCGATCAGGGCCTTGCCTTCAAGGGCACCATCCAGATTCAAAACGTCAAGTTGGGCGATCCTGCGTTCAATGACGGCTACCCCGGCGCCGTCCTGACCGTCATCGATGGCGGCCTGCACATGGTGTTGGAGATCTACAAATTCGAGGCCGAGGTGGTGATTCAGGGCACGACCGCAGGCTTCATCCCGGTCAATCAAGTGGGCAAGATCACTGCCGACAAGGTCATCGTCGAGGCCGACATCCTGATCACGCTGGACCCCGCCACCGGCAAGGTCACCAGCGAGGCCAAGAACACCAAGGTCAAGATGGACAACTTCGGCATCGAGCTGTCGGGCATCACCGGCACCCTGCTGAATTGGCTGATCAACTTCCTGGAGGGCACGCTCGAGACGCTGATCGAGCAGGTCATGCAGCAGCAGCTGGGCACCATGATCGGCGACACGCTGGGCAAGGCGTTCGAGATGCTGGCACTCGACCAGGACCTGCCGCTCAGTCCCTTTATCGGTACGGGCGACCCGGTGAACTTGAAGATCCACTCGGCGCTTGGCCTGTTGTGGTTCAAGAAGCCCTCGTCGGGCGCGCCGGGCATCGTCGTCGGTCTGGATGCGTCGGTGACGGCCCCCAAGAACGTCGAGCACGACGTGCTGGGCTCCATCGGCCGCGCGGGTTGCCTGCAGGCGGGCCAGACCGAGAACTTCGTGCCGGGCCTCGACTTCCCCTTGGTGGTCGGCCTGAACGACGACTTCATCAACCAGCTGCTGCACTCGGTGTGGAATGGCGGCCTGCTCAAGCTGAAGATCGGCTCGGACGCGCTGGGCAGCGTCGACCTGTCGACCTATGGCATCAAGGACTTGGCCGTCGACACCGACTTCTGGCTGCCGCCGATCCTCAACACCTGCATCGACAAGGACGGCAAGCTCAAACTGCAGATTGGCGACATGGGCATGCACGCCACGCTGAAGATGGGCGACACGCCGGTCGACCTGAACATGTTTGCGACGATGCAGGCGACCGCCACGCTGAAGGCCGTGGACAACAAGGTGACGGGCGCCAAGGAGCTTGGTTTCGCTCTGGAAAGCATCGACTACGTCGAACTGGAGGTCGTCAGCATCAACAAGGAAGCGGCGAACCTGAAGGACGTCTTCGTTTCGATGATCAAGACCATGCTGCTGCCCAAGCTGGTCGAGAGCCTGGGCAGCGGTCTGGGCAGCTTCCCGTTGCCGGCCATCGACTTGTCGTCGTTCTCACCCTCGATTCCGGCAGGTACGCAGCTCGCCTTGGACATCACCGAGATCGTGAACGACCTGGGCTACACCTACCTGCGCGGCAAGGTGAAGTGACCCCAAGGCCTGGTCCCGCGTTGCGATCCGCAGCGGCATTGCAGTTGAACCGGCGGCCCAGACGTGGTAGCCGGAAACCCCTCTTGGCCTTTCGGGGCCTTCCCAGCCGTTCTCCGACTTTCAGGAGTCCCGATGACCCGTTCGCTCCTCGCCCGCCGTCTCTGTCTGTACGGTGCCCTTACCGGGTTGGTCGCCGCCTGCGCGTCGAATCCGCCGCCCGACGTCGCCCCCGTGTCCCAGGGCGGAAAGGTCACCGTGATCGAGGAGTCGGTGGTTGACCCCACCCAGCCGCAGGTGCTGCTGCCGGCCTACCTGACGGCTGCCGAGCACGCCGCGTTCCTGAAGTCGGACGCCGCAGCAAACTACCGCATCGCGAACAAGCAGTGGTTTGCCAACACGGTTCCGCTGGAGCAGGGCCGCTTCCGCGCCTTTCAGGAGTGGGAGGAGATGAAGGACGTCTGGATGACCTACTCGTCCGGCACCAGCAGCAACGGCCCCGTGCGCCGTTTGTTCGCCGAACAGACGATCGCCTTCTTGCGCTACTCGACCCCGAAGATGAATGCCAAGGTCATCATTCCGGCCAAGAGCAGCGAAACGGTGTTCAAGAAGGCGCTGGTCGATTTCGGTGCGACGCCTGACGAGCTGGCGCGCGTCGAGTACGTCGTGCTGCCCAACCAGACGATCTGGCACATCGACTACGGTCCGTTCCCGCTGGTCGACAAGACGACCAACACGCTCGCGTTCTCGGAGTTCAACTACTATCCGGAGCGGTTCATCGACGACGCCATCCCGACCCGGCTGGCTACGGAGTACTACAAGGACATCTCGACCTACCGCATGCCGTTCGACTTCGAGGGCGGCAACCTCCAGGCCGACGGCATGGGCAACTGCGCCACGACAGTCCGGGCGCTCTCGAACACCGGCTACTCGCAGGAGAAAGTCCGCTCGCTGCTGAAGCACTGGGCCGCGTGCGAAAACACCATCATCGTCAAGGACATCGATGACGATGGGACCGGCCACATCGACATGTTCTTCAAGTGGATCGACGTCGACCACGTCATGTTCGGCCAATACGAAGACAACATCACGCTGGACTACAACGGCGACGGCACCGACGAGACCATCCCGCTGCCCGGGTCAAAGAACGCCGGCTACAAGGTCGCCTTCGCGCGCAACAAGCAGCGCATGGAGGACAACGTCAAGCTGTTCGAGGGCCTGACCGCTCCCAACGGCAAGAAGTACACCGTGTCCCGTCTGACCATGATGACCTGGTACAAGGACAGCTGGGGCGACCTGCCGCGCACCTTCATCAACTCGACGTTTGCGAACGGCGTCAACGCGTATCCCAGCTATGCCCCGGGCTCATGTCAGGACCCCGACGGCGCGGTCTGCATGGACGACAGCGATTGCTGCGCAAATTTCGCCGACTGCGGCCAACACTGCGCTGCCGGCAAGTGCACCAAGGGCACGACGGCGGAGGGTTGCGAAGATCTGCTGCCGTGTGAGGGCAAGAACGCCGCCAAGAAGGCCTATGTATGCGTCGACGACCCGGTCAAGGTCGCGCTGATCGCCAAGGCGCAGAAGCAGTGGGAAGTGGCCATGCCGACCTGGAAGCACGTGGGCCTGCGCGCCGACGTCACCGCAACGTGGTCCGGCGCGATCCACTGCATCACCCGCACCATCCCCAACAAGAAGGGCGGCAAGGTGTTCGACGACGGCCAGTGCCTGAACGGCCAGTGCGATTGCGTCGAAGGCGGTACCACCCAGAAGTGCGAGACCGGCGCCGACTGCGTCGGCCCCGCGTGGCGCTGCGACTGCAACGAGTGCATGGGCACCTGCCCCAACGGCAAGGTCTGCGCGGTGGACTGGGACTGCACTGGCGTCAAGCTGGCGGGCGACCCCACCCCGGTGGCCACAACCGACGGGGCCCCCAACTACGTCCCCGGTTCCTGCAAGATCGACCCGCGTCAGGCCTGTTACGGCGGCGTCGGCCCCTGCGGCGACGTGCCTTTCGAGGGCGCGTGCAGCGGCAGCTCGTACCGCTATTGCGACAAGGGCAGCCTGAAGACGGTGGCCTGCCCCGCGGCGACGAAGAACTGCGGTTGGATCCCCGCTCAGGGTACGTCGGGCTGCAAGGCTGATGCGGCCTGCGTCGACGAGTGCACCGAAGGCCAGACGGGCTGCTCGGTGACGGGCACGCACGCTTGGACCTGCGCCAAGAGCGGCACCTGCTTTGTGCGCAAGTGGTCCGAGTGCAGCACCGTCGAGTGGTGCGACCCGACCGCAGCCAAGTGCGTGTCCAAGACCGACGTCCAGTATTGCCCGGGCGTCGTTCCGCCGGACACGACCGACACGTCGACGACCGACACCACCGCAGCCGACACCGCCATCGGCGACACCGGTGCGGACACTACGGTCAAGCCCGTGACCCCGGCCGCCAGCTCGGACAGTGGCGGCTGCACCGCCGGCCCGACCGGTGGCTCGACCGGCCTTGCGTGGCTCTTCTTCGCCGCGCTCGCTCTGGTCGCGGGTCGTCGGCGCTTCGCCCGCTAGCCCAGGCCGCGCATCAGCAGCCGCCAGTCCCCCCTTCGGAGGCCCCACATGAAGCGGATCCCTTTGCGCGCGAGCGTGTTCGTCGCGGTGGTGGCGAGCCTCGCCCTGTGCTCGGCCTGTGAGCCGCCGGTCCCTCAGACGGTGTCTGTCGGCGTGCCGGGGGTCACCGTGATCCAGGAATCGGCGGTCGATCCGGTCAAGGCGCAGGTGATGTTGCCCGCCTATGAGACCGCGGCTGAGCGGGCCCTGTCGGTCAAGTCCGACGCGGCCAGTGACTTCCGCAAGGCCAACAAGCAGTGGTTTGCCGCCACCCAACCGCCGGAGGCCGGCCGCTTCCGCGCCTTCCAGGAGTGGGAGACGATGAAAGAGGTCTGGATGACCTACGCGGCCGGGACCAGCAGCAATCCGCCGGTCCGCAGGCTGTTCGCAGAGCAGACCATCGCGTTTGTCCGCGACTCGAACCCCAAGATGAAGGCCAAGGTCATTGTCCCCGCGGCCAGCAGCGCCACCGCATTCCTGAGTGCGATGAAGGAGTTCGGGGCGTCGGACGCCGAGCTCGCGGCCGTGGAGTTCATCGCCGTGCCCAACCAGACCATCTGGCACATCGACTACTCGCCGTTCCCGTTGGTGGACAAGGCCGCAAATACACTTGCGTTCACCGATTTCGTCTACTACGGCGAGCGGTATCTGGACGACGCGATTCCGACCCGACTGGCCACGCAGTACTACAAGGACATCACGACCTACCGGATGCCCTTCGAGTTCGAGGGAGGCAACATTCAGGCCGACGGCATGGGCAGCTGCGCCACGACCGAGCGCGCGCTGCAGAACACGGGCTACTCGGCGCTGAAGGTCCGCAACCTGCTGAAGAAGTACATCGCCTGCGACAAGGCCTTCATCGTCAAGGACATTACCGATGATGGCACCGGCCACATCGACATGTTCTTCAAGTGGATCGACGTCGATCACGTCTTGTTCGGCGAGTACAACGACTCGATTGCTCTGGACTACAACGGCGACGGCACCGTCGACACCATTCCGATTCCCGGTGCCAAGAACGCGGCCTACAAGCTCACGTTTGCGAAGAACAAGCAGCGGATGGAGGACAACGTCGCCCTGTTCGCCGCAACCACCGCACCCAACGGCAAGAAGTACACGGTCTCCCGGCTGACGATGATGACCTGGTACAAGGACTCGTACGGCGACCTGCCCCGCACCTTCATCAACTCGACCTTCGCCAATGGAGTCAACGCCTACCCCAGCTACGCCGAGGGCTCATGCCAGAGCCCGACCGGCACCACCTGCATGACCGACGGCGACTGCTGCACCAACTTCAGCGACTGCAACAAGCACTGCGCCTCGGGCAAGTGCACCACCGGGCCCACCGCTGAGGGCTGCGACGAGCTGCTGCCGTGCGGATCGGGCTTGAAGTGCGTCAAGGACCCGCTGAAGGTCGCCCTGCGCGCCAAGGCCCAGCAGCAGTGGCAGGCGGCGATGCCCACCTGGAAGCACGTGGGACTGCGCGCTGACGTCACCGCCACGTGGTCAGGCGCGATCCACTGCATCACGCGCACGATCCCCAACCTCCCCGGCAGCAAGGCGATTGCCGACGGCTACTGCGTCCAGGGCAAGTGCGGCTGCGTCACCGAAGGCACCCAGCAAGCGTGCGCGACCTCGGCCGAGTGCAGCGGCCCGGCATGGCAGTGCGACTGCAACATCTGCTCGGGCACCTGTGCGGGCGGCAAGGCGTGTACCGACGATGCCGACTGCTCCACCGACGGAACCACCGTCGTCAAGGGCAGTTGCAGCATCAATCCGGCGCAAGGCTGCTACGGCACCGCGGGGGCAGGCGGCGACCCGTGTCAGGGCGTCTCGTACGAGGGCGTCTGCAACGGCAAGCAGCTGCTGTACTGCGACCAGACGCTGCAGCAGCAGAACTGCGGCGCCACCGAGTGCTGCGGTTGGGATGCAGCCAGCGGCTTCTACAACTGCCTGCCGGCCGCGCAATGCAAGGCGTGCGTTGCCGAATGCCAGGTGAACACGCTCGGCTGCAGCGCCGAAGCGACCCACACCTGGACCTGCGCCAGCGTCGGCGGTTGCCTGGTCCGCCAATACTCCCCGTGCGCGGCTGGCTGTGACACGAAGACCGGGAGCTGCAAGTCCAGCAGCGGCACCCAGTGGCTGGACAAGTGCCCGGCCGACCCCGGACCGGACGCCGGGCCAACCGACACCGCGGATGCTGCCGACACCTCCGACACCAATCCGCCGCAAGACGTGCCAGCCGATCTGCCGCCCGCCGACACCAATCCGCCGCTGGACGTGCAGCCCGACCTGCCGCCCGCCGACACCAATCCGCCTCAAGACGTGCAACCGGATGTGCCGCCTCAGGATACTCAGGCTGACGTGCAACCGCCCGACACCCTGCCGCCCCAGGACACGGCGCCCGACGGCCCCTGCCAACCCAACTGCTTCGGACGCCAGTGCGGCCCCAACGGCTGCGGCGGCAACTGCGGCTATTGCCTGCCGGGCTTGGACTGCGACGACAGCATCGGCAAGTGCAAGATCGCTGAGCAGACGGACACGAATCCGACGCCGGACGACACCGCGACGCGCACGGACACTCGCTCGCCCACTGACTCGGACCCGCGCACCCAGGACGGCATCCAGTCCGATACCAATCAGGGCACGACGCCGGTCTACTCGGCGCAACCGTCCAACTCGTCAGGTTGCTCGACGTCGACGCGTCCCGGATCGGGCGCTTCTGGTGCCGCGTGGCTGGGGCTCGCGCTGGTTGCCGTGGTTGTCCAGTTGCGCCGCCGCCGCTCGTGCTGACCGAAAACCACTGAAATCATCTGGACGTTGCCGCGTCAGCCGACGACCCCGTGAGAGGTCGCCTCCACGCCGCCGTCGAACACTTCGGTGCGCAGCGCGGCGCGGACCGCCTCAGCCACACCAAACCGCGGACGAAACTGCAGCTGGGAGCGGGCGCGACTTCCGTCCAGCGTCGCCGCATAGCGCAGATAGTCGGTTTCGGCCGCAGGAAAGTCTGCGAAACGAAAACGGAATAGGCGGTCAGCCACCCCTGGCGCCAGAAAGTGCGGCAGCTCGATGCGTGGCCGCCCCGTCAGCCCGACCAGCGTGCGCAGCGGCAGCGCCTCAGGGCCGACCACGTTGAACACACCGCGAACGCCGGGCCGCGCCGCGGCAAGAATCGCCGTGACCGCGTCCTCCTCGTGCAACACCTGAAGCAGCGGGTCGAAGCCCATCAGCACGGGAATCCGCTGCAGCCGCAGGTAGTTCGAGATCGCGTTGTTCACGCCGCCCAAGATGTGCGCCGGCCGCAGCACCACGGTCTCGATCTCCGGGTACTTCCAGAAGTACGACTGCGCAAACATGTCGACGGCAATCAGATCCCGCAGCGCCGCGAACCGCTGGGCGCCCAGCAGCGGGGCGTCCTCCGTGATGAAGGCCGGGTTGTCGGCCATCGCTCCGTACACGTCGGCGGTCGACAGGATCACGACCTTGGGCACACCGTAACGTTGGGCGAACTCCAGGATCTGCTGGGTTCCCAAGAGGTTCCACGAGTGGTGCTCGCCCGAACCCTTGCGCGGGTCGTGCATCAGTCCCAGGTGGTAGATGACGTCGACCTTGCGGGTGCGGAACAGGTCCTCGCAAGCCTTGCGCCGGATGTCGATGCGCAGGTGCTCGATGTCCGCGGGCCGTCGCGTAAACGCCCGGCGGTCGATGCCGATGACCCGCGTGCCCTCGCGCCGGTGCAGACGTCGCGCCAGCAGCTGCCCCAGCCGCCCGCTGATGCCTGTCACCACCGCCAAGGTCTTCTTGCGTGCCATCGGGTCCTTCTCGCCGTCCTAAATGAACCAGCCCTTCCGCTCAGCCAGCCCTCGGTCGAGCATACGCTGGATCGAGCCGCGAACCTCTGCGACCTTGCTCGCAATCACCGCCTCGTCGTCGTCCGGGTCGCCCTCGAACCGAAGCGGCTCGCCGTAGTAGATGCGGTACTTCACCGGACTCGGGACCAGCGACAACGGCCCCAGCAGAGGCGTCAGCGGCGTGATCGGCATCGCGGGGGAGCGCAACGCCTTGGCCAACCAGTGGAAATCGAACAGCTGTAGCGTCTGTTCCTCCGCACCGACGACGGCCACGGGCACGATCGGCGTGTCGGTGCGCAGCGCCAGACGCATGAACCCGTGGCCAAATGGCGTCATGCGATAGCGGTCGCGAAACGGCTTGGACACGCCGCGCGCACCCTCCGGGAACACGACCACGCACTCCTCAGCCTCCAGCAGCCGGCGCGCGTTGTCCGGCAGCCCCGTCACCTGGCCGCAGCGCAAGATGAACTCGCCAAAGAACGGCAGCGAGGTCGCGAACTTCTCGACCATCGACCGCATCATGCGCGGCGGATCGCGGTCCAGGAACAGCCCTGCGCCGATCATCGCTCCGTCGAACGGCAGCTGACCGCTGTGGTTACCGACGATCAGGCAGCGCCCCGACGGCACCCGGTGGATGTCGTGCGCCTCGACCCGAAACCACACGCGGTACATGAACTCGAGGATCGGAACGATGCCCCGCATCCGCTCTGGCGCAAAGCCGAAGGGGTCCGTGCCGAATTCACTGAGGTTCTCGTTGGACAGCAGGTGGGCAATGCGCCTGTCCAGCTCCTCTCGAGGCAGCTGATACCCGCCGGGGGCCAGCAACAGGGTCGCAAGCTCCGACGCCATGCCCGACGCCTCGCGCGCCATCCGGTCCGTCAGGCTGCGCCGGTGGTGTGGCTCAGTCCAGTCGACAAGCTGCTGCGAAAGCGCCATGCCAATGCGCTGCAACTTCTCGATATTCTGTAGGAACTCGCTGCGTGGCATGGGCGGTTGGCGCAACTCCTGCTGTGGCGGGGGAAGGTGCCGACAGTGGCGCAGAACGGGAGCGGATTCAAGCCCCTTGGCAGCCGAACACAGGCCTCGCGAAGCTTGTCGAAACGGGCGATTTGTGCTAGGATTCACGCCCTTGAGTCGCGCACCAATCCCTCGGAATCGTGCGACTTTTCGACCCCTCCCCAGAGGGCCGGGGCCGACCGACAGGCCCCCTGCACCCCGGCAACCCCGGTTGCCCGCACCGACGCCCCTTGTGGCGGTGCCCTTGGAGACGTGACCCATGGCAGACATCGATCAGATCCTCGAACGCGCCGACGGGGCGGAAGACTACGCCGCCGATTCCATCAAGGTGCTGAAGGGTCTGGAAGCCGTTCGCAAGCGCCCCGGCATGTACATCGGCGACACGGACGACGGTTCCGGCCTGCACCACATGGTGTACGAGGTCGTGGACAACTCGGTCGACGAGGCACTCGCGGGCTTCTGCACGCACATCGAGATCATCCTGCACCTCGACGGCTCCTGCAGCGTGCAAGACAACGGCCGTGGCATCCCCGTCGGCGACCACGAGGACGGCCGGTCGGCAGCCGAGGTCGCGCTGACTGAGCTGCACGCGGGCGGCAAGTTCGACCAGAACAGCTACAAGGTGTCGGGCGGTCTACACGGCGTCGGCGTGTCCGTGGTCAATGCCCTGTCCGAGTGGCTCAAGCTGACCATCGACCGCGAGGGCTACACCTGGTCACTCGACTTCGAGAAGGGCGCGACCGTGGGCGGGATCCGGCGGGGCGAACCCAGCAACCGCATCGGCACGCGGGTGCACTTCAAGCCCGACACCGACGTGTTCTCGATGGTCGAGTTCTCTTTCGACCACCTGACGACCCGCTTCCGCGAAATGGCCTATCTGAATCGTGGGTTGAAGATCTCGATCAGCGATGAACGGGACGAGCGCGAGGCGGTGTTCTGCTTTGCCGGCGGCATCGGGTCGTTCGCACAATACCTCAACAAGAACAAGACGGTGATGCACGAGGAGCCGATCTACATCACGACCCGTCGCGCGCTGGACGAACACCGGATGTTTGAGCTCGAGGTCGCGTTGCAGTGGAACGACGGCTTCACCGAGCAGGTCGTCTGTTTCACGAACAACATCCGCAACCGCGACGGCGGCACGCACCTGACGGGCTTCCGGGCGGCGATGACGCGCATCGTGAACGACTACGCTGAGAAAGAAGGCCTGCTCAAGAAGATGAAGGAGACAACGCTCTCCGGCGAGGACATCCGCGAGGGTGCCGTCGTGGTGATCTCCGTCAAGCTGCCCGATCCGAAGTTCAGCTCGCAGACCAAGGATAAGCTGGTCTCGTCCGAAGTTGCGCCGATTGTGCAGCAGGTGGTCGGCGACAAGCTGAGCGAGTACCTCGCAGAACACCCGGCAGAGGCCAAGCGCATCATCGGCAAGGCCATCGACGCCGCGCGCGCCCGCGAGGCTGCCCGCAAGGCACGCGACATGGTGCGCCGCAAGGGAGCCCTCGAGGGCAGCACCCTGCCCGGCAAGCTGGCCGACTGCCAAGAGCGCGACCCCACCAAGTGCGAGATGTTCATCGTCGAGGGCGAGTCGGCAGGCGGCTCGGCCAAGAGCGGCCGCGAGCGTTCGTACCAGGCGATCCTGCCGCTGCGCGGCAAGATCCTGAACGTCGAGCGAGCCCGCTATGACCGCATGCTCTCCAGCCAGGAGATCGTGGTGCTGATCACCGCGATGGGCACCGGCATCGGCCCCGACAGCTACAGCATCGACAAGTTGCGGTACCACAAGATCATCATCATGACCGACGCCGATGTCGACGGCCTGCACATCCGCACGTTGCTGCTGACGTTCTTCTACCGGCAGTTCCCCGAGATCATCGATCGCGGCTACCTGTACATCGCCCAGCCGCCGCTCTACCGGGCCAAGCGCGGCAAGCGCGAACAGTATCTGCTGGACGACGCCGCGAAGGACGCCTTCCTGATCCAGGCCGGCACTGAGGACGTCGCCGTGCGTGGCTCTCGCGGGGAGGTCTCGGGGGCCGACCTGCAGAAGCTGGTGCGCAAGCTGGTCGAGTTCCGCAGCGTGCAGCAGCGCCTGTGCAAGCGGCTGGGTTCGGCGACGGACGACCGCGTCATCGCGGGCTTCATCAAGGCCGCCCACCTGACGGCAGAGATGCTGATCGATTTCGGAGCGATGGAAGAGGCTTGCGGACAGGTCGGCGAGTGGCTGCACGTGCACCAGCCCGCGATGGGCTTGCCGCGCTTCCATACGGAGCCTGCAACCGAGACGGACGGGCACGTCACACCGGGGTCGATCCATGTGCGCACGCGCCTGTCCGGCGTGACACGCAAGACCATCATCGGCGCGCGCATGCTGGCGGGGTCGGACTACCGGCTGCTGCGCACGCGGATTGGCGAGGTCGAGACGGTGCTGGGCAACGGCCCGTACACCATCCACCGCGCCGAGCAGACCACCGAGGTCGACGACTTCGAAGAGATTCTCGACAAGATTCTGGAGTTCGGCGGCCGCGGCGTGCAGCTGAACCGGTTCAAGGGCCTGGGAGAGATGAACCCGGAGCAACTGTGGGAAACCACGATGGATCGCACCAAGCGCGTGATCCTGCAGGTCAAGGTCGAGGACGCGGTGCAGGCCGACTCGATCTTCTCCGTGCTGATGGGAGATTCGGTGGAGCCGCGGCGTGACTTCATCACCGCCAACGCGCTGAACGTCCGCAACCTCGACCTGTAGCCGACAACCGAACGGGCCCTGCCTCGCGCTGGAGTGCAGGGCCCGCCCGGTTCGGCAAACTCGCGTAAACTCTCAAGAATGAACTACTTTCCGGGACGACCACCGGCGTTGCCGGGCGCTGCTGCGCCGGGACGACCGCCTGCCTTGCCGGGGGCCGCTGCGCCGGGACGACCGCCGGGGGCCGGAGCGGCGTCGGCACCGGGACGGCCGCCCTTCTTCACGTCCTCACACTTCTGCTTGATTTGCAGCTTCTTCTTCCAAATCACCTTGGCCTTGGGCGCGTCCTCCTTCGCCTCGGCTTGGACGGCAAAGGACTCGCATGACTTGTAGTCGATGTTCGGCTCGAACTTGACCTCCACCGTGGCTCGGTCGCCGGGCTGGGCGATGACGTCGGAGACGCGACCGGTGACCTTGCCAACCACAGCGGCGACCTTGACGCGGTAGAGGCCGGCGCCGGTGCCGGGTCCCAGATCCACCTTGCAGACGATGGTCTTGTCCAAGCGCTGCGGCTTCTTGCCGGGAAGGGTGACCCCGTTGCTGGTGCAGGCCAGCGTGGGCTTGGGCTTGACCTTCTTCGCGTTGAGAGCGGGGGCATCCTGATTGACCGCGTTCTTCGCGTCACGGCCGGGTCGCGTTCCCGGCGCATACCCGCCAGGACCACGGTCGGCGCCGTCGCCGGGCCGATGGGCGCCGGGCTGGCCGCTTCCCGGGCGTCCAGCTGCGGGCTGGGCCGGCTGGGCTGCACCGGGGCGACCTGCCGCAGGCTGCGCGGGCGCGGTCACTTGAGCTGGCTTGGCGGGCTGGGCCGGCGCAGCTGCGGCGCCAGGCCGCCCCTGAGCGAGCGCCACACCGGGAATCAGCAGGAACATCAAGGCAAAGCGAGCGGTCGAGGTCATCGCGGTACTCCGTGGTCGAGGTCTGTCGACGGGCAAGACTCTACGCCGCTTGGTCGTCGAGTGCACCCATGGACGACAAACAGCGGACAGGTCCAATTCATGCCAGCTGCGACGCACATGGCCGCGGTGGCTGCCCGGCTACGCAACCTCATCCGGCTGCGTGGGGACGGTCCGGCGCATCTGGTTCTGCTGAACATCGGCTCGGTCGCGGGGCCACGAAGTCCATACGCGCTCCACGCCGACCCCAAGAACATTCGCAATGACGGCAAGTTCCCAAATACCGACCATGGGCGTCGGCAGGCTGGCGATGCGTCCAAAGCCGATCATGGTCGCGACGATGCCAAACGACAGCAGCGTGTCGAAAGCGAGCAGCAGCGACTCGAAGGTGGCCACTGGGCGGCGTCGGTCCAGCGCTCGGCCAATGTTCGACAACGTGCAATAGGAAAAGACGCCCGGCAGCACTGCCGCTGCGACATTCCACAGGATGTCGAGAACGCCCCAAACGATGAAGAGCCACCCGGCGGCCGGGTGAACGTCCTCAGCAAGGGCAAAGCCACCGCAGATCTTGAAGAGGCCATAGGGGATACCGGTCAGGGTCATGTCCCAAACCCGGCGACGTAGGGGGGAATGCACGGAAAATCTTGCTCCTGCCTGGTGAGAACAGCGCACCGGGCCGCGGCTGTGTACCAGAAGCCTTCCCTTCACGCGAGGCTTTCCGACCGCTTGCGCCTGACGTCACTCGTACCGCAAGGCATCGATCGGGTCGAGTTTCGAGGCCTTGCGGGCCGGATACAGGCCGAAGACCACGCCGACCGCGGCACTGAAGCCAACCGCCAGCAGGACGATGTCGGGACTCACCTGCATCGGCCACTGGAACTTCGCGGAAAGCCACTCGGCCGCCCAGAGTCCGAGCACGATGCCGATGGCGCCACCTCCCAGCGAAAGCGTGAACGCCTCGACCAGGAACTGCGCCAGAATGTCGCGCGGTCGGGCTCCCACGGCCATGCGCAGACCGATCTCGCGGGTGCGCTCCGTCACGCTGACCAACATGATGTTCATGATGCCGATGCCGCCGACCAGCAGGGACACGAACGCGATGCTGGCCAGCAAGGTCGTCAGCGTGCGGGTGCTCTCCTCACGGGCGCTGGCGAGCTCGGCGAGGTTGCGGATCGAGAAGTCGTCCTCAGCCGTCGGCGCCAGGCGGTGGCGGTCGCGCAGCAGCGCGCGCAGTTCAGCTTCGGCCTTGGTCGTTCCCGCTTGCGAAGTGGCGGCGACGTGGACCTGCCCGGCGATGAACTTCTGCAACCCGCCGCGGATGCGCCGCTGGAAGGTCGACTCGGGCACGAACGCCGCGTCGTCATAGTCCTGGCCCATCGGCGACTGGCCCTTCTTCGCAAGCACCCCGACCACCTGGAACGGCACGTTGTCGATGCGCACCATCTGACCGACCGGGTCACTGCCCACAGAGAACAGCCGCGCGGCGACCGTCTGCCCGAGCACCACGACCTTGGAAGCGGCCTCCACATCGACTGCGGTGAACAGCGCGCCATCGGTCGTGGGCCAGTTGCGGATGTCGAAGAATTCCGGCGATGTTCCAGTGACTTGCGAGCTCCAATTCTGCTCGTCGCTGACGATTTGCGCGTTTCCTCTCAGGCCAGCTGCCGCCAGCCGCACGGACGGCACCTCGGTGCGGATGGCCTCCAGATCCTCCCACGTCAAGGTGAGCTGGCTGCCCGAACCGCCCGAAGCACCGCCTGCCCGATGAGCCCCGGACATGATGACGAGCAGGTTGGAACCCATGGAGGCAAAGGACTTCTCGACCTCGGCCTTGGCGCCCTCGCCAATCGCGACCATGGCAATCACAGCGGCGACGCCGATCACCACGCCCAGCGTGGTCAAGAACGAGCGGGTCTTGTTGCGCAGGATGGCCCGCAGCGCGACCCGAATGGTCTCGAACAGGTTCATGGGACCCCCAGCGACAGACCAGGGTCGATCGGCGGCGGGTGCACCGGGCTGCCGGGCTCGTGCGGCTCGTCCGACAGGACGTGGCCGTCGCGCATCCACACGATCCGTCGGGCCCAAGCGGCCACGTCGGACTCATGGGTGACCAGCACAATCGTCATGCCCGTGTCGCTCAGCTTCTGAAAGATCCCCATGATCTCATGAGAATTGCGGGTATCCAGATTTCCTGTCGGCTCGTCCGCCAGCAGCAGCCCGGGCTCCGTGACGATGGCACGAGCGATCGCCACCCGCTGCTGCTGCCCGCCGGACATCTGGTTGGGATGGTGGTCCATCCGGTCGCCCAACCCGACCAGCTCCAAGGCTTTTCGCGAACGCCGGTGGCGCTCCTTGCCCGAGACACCGGCGTACAGCAGCGGCAGCTCGACGTTCTCGAGGGCCGAGGTGCGGGCCAACAGGTGAAACCCCTGGAACACGAAGCCAATCAGACGGTTGCGCGCATTGGCCAGCTCGTCGCGGTTCAGGTCGGACACCCGCTCGCCCCGCAGGACGTAGTGACCCGACGTCGGCCGGTCAAGGCAACCCAGCAGATTCATCAACGTGGACTTGCCAGAGCCTGAGGACCCCATCACGGCAATGAACTCGCCAGACTCCACGGAGAGCGAAACGCCATCCAGCGCGCGCACTTCCGTGTCGCCCATGGTGTAGATCTTGTGGAGGTCGACGACCTCTAGCAGCGGCACAGCGGCCTCCGTCACAGCACTCGGAACGCGCCCGGAGGGGGGCCGCCGCTCGACTTCGGCATCGCCGAACCCGCGACGCCCGTGACGACCTTCTCGCCTTCCTTCAGCGGTCCCTGCACGACCTCGGTCTGGACGCCATCGGTCAGCCCGGCGCGAAACTGCACGGCAAACGGCTTGCCAGCGCGCAGGACATAGACCTGACGCGGGGTGTCGGCCGGAACGCCCGCTTCAGCACTTGCGCCACGGCGACCTTTTCTGGATGCGCGACCCACTGTCGGAATCTCTGCCGATGCCGCGACCACGGGTCCCGCGGCGTCTGCTGCATCCGCAGGGCGGAAGCGCAGCGCTGCGTTCGGCACGCGCAGGATGCCCTCGCGCTCGGCGAGGACAAACGCCACGTTCGCGGTCATGCCGGGGCGCAGCTTCAACGCTTCGTTGGCCACATCGACGACCGCGTCGTAGGTCACGACGTTCTGCACGGTGGTGGCGGAGTTGCGGATCTGCCTGACCTTGCCGGCAAATTTTTCGCCCGGCCAAGCGTCTACGGTGAAGTTGGCGCGCATCCCCGGCTGCAGTCGCCCCACGTCGGCCTCGGCGACACTGGTGTGGACCTCCATCTTCCGCAGATCCTCTGCCAGCACGAACAGCGTCGGCGCCTGCAGCGAGGCAGCCACCGTCTGTCCCACGTCGACGCTGCGCGCCAGCACCACACCGTCGATTGGCGACACCACGGTCGTATAGCCAAGATTGACCTTGGCCTGGTGCAGCGACGCTTCCGCCTGACGCACCGCAGCTTGGGCGACCCCGATCTGTCCGCGGGCGACCTGAGCACCGGACTGCGCCGTCTCGGCATCGGCCACTGCCACCAGCTCGCGGGCGGCCAAGCCAGTCGTCCGCTTGGCCTGCCGGGAAGCCTGGGTCGCCTCTACACGGGCCCGAGTCAGCTGCGCGCGGGCCGCGTCGTAGTTCGCCTGAGCCTGGGCCAGCGACGCCTCGAACATCTGCGGATCCAGCTGCGCAAGAACCTGTCCCTTGGTCACGCGGTCGTTGAAGTCGACGTTCAGTTCCTTGATACGCCCGGAAACCTGGCTGCCGACCTGGACGGTGACCAGCGCCGAGAGTGTGCCCGTCGCGGTGATGCGGGCGACGACCGCGCCGCGGTCGATGGCGGCGGTGTCGTAGCGAACCGGTGCCACTTCAGGCGTCCTGCCGAACCAGTACCACGCCGCGGCACCGCCGACCGCAAGGACGGCCAACCACACGAGGAACCGACCTTTCTTCTTCGTCGCCATCGCTTCACCCTCGCTGGGACGACCGATCCGACACCTGCGCGGGCCGAAAGGGAAATCGACTCACAAGACCAGGCGCAGGAACGTCCCGTCCCAACAACCGACGAGCACGGATCTGCCGTCCTCTGCAAACCGGACCAGCTTGACTCCCGACGTAAAATCGCGACGTTCTGCCACCAACTGGCCTCCGTCCAACCGCCACACTCGCACAGACCGGTCATCGGAGGCCGTCGCGACCATCGTGCCAGAGCGGTCGATCGCGACGCCGGCGATCACGTCCTGATGCGCCTGAAGCTCCAGGGTCGACTCGCCAGTTCGACAGGACCACGCCAGCAGTCGTCCGTCCCAACCTCCTGAAATTACGGTCAGTGCGTTTGGGGTCAGGGCCACAGCGCCGACAGCTCCCTCGTGCCCACGCCACGTCAGCCGGGCGCCACCGCCGACCGGGTCCCAAGTGCGCACAGAGCCTTCTTCGCTTGCCGTCACCAGCAACCGCCGCGAACCCGCTGCCGCCACCGCCGTGATCGCCTCGCGGTGCCCTCGCAAGACCCGACGCGTGGCCAGGTCCGGCAGATCCAGCAGGTACGCTGCGCCGTCCTGACCCCCGGCGATGACCAGCTTGCTGTCCGTCGACACCGCAAGCGCCGTCACGCCCGCCGGCAACACGACCTCGGCCAACCGATTGCCTTGGCTGGGGTCCCACAGCCGCACCACGCCGTCGATGCCTGCACTGACGACCCAGCGACCGTCCGGGGTTTGGGCCATCGCTCCGACCATCGACGCATGCGAGCCGACTTCGATGCGGTCGGGAAGGTCCAGCACCTGCACCGGCGTGTCGTCCACCTCGTCCAAGTCCACCAGACGAATGGCCCCCGACTGCTCGCCGATCAGTACGTGCCGGCCGTTCTCGCTGGCCAGCGCCGACACCGCAGGCCGTGCTGGGGCGCGCTGCGGCCGGGTGGGCATGCCTCGCGACATTTCCTGCAACGTCTGCATCATGCGGTCGGCCAACGGGTTGTTGGCGCCCATCGTGCGCTCGAACGCCACACGTCCCGTCACGGGAGGACGCGAAGCCGGGACCAGCGGTGCGACCACCTCGGAGATCGGAAAGTCGTCCTGCGTGGCGCCTGCGCCGATCTCCAGAAAGGCCTCGTCGTCGGGTTCTGGGCCACGCTTCGGCTCGGAATTCCCCTCCAAACGGTCGGGATAGCGGCGGGTCTCGGCACCGGGGCGCGACAGCGGCGGTTCACGCTCCGGCGGCAATTCCATCACCGCATTATTCCTTAATACTTGTGCAGACTTTGGGGTAACCCCAGGCAGCGGCAGCTCGTCATCCAAGTCTGCCGGCAGCGGCGGCATGTCCGAAAACGTCTGGACCGGCACGACAAACGCGGACACCGAGAGCGGCGTCGGCAGCGGCTCTTCGTCCGCAACGGTCGGCGGCGGGGTGCGGGCAGCGATGGCTGGCGGCCCTCCCGGCGAGCCGTAAATCCCTGTCTCGCCTATCAAACCGACCGCAGCCTGCAACGCCAGCCGCATGTCCAAGGCGTTGGGCCAGCGATCGTCGGCGCGCTTCGCCAGGGCCTTCTCCACCACGGCGGCCAGCGCGGGGCGCACCTTTCCGGGGGCGCGGACAGCGATCGGCGGCACAGGCTCCGTCACGTGCTGCATGACCACGGCCAGCGGGTTCTCGCCGTCGAAGGGCAGCGTGCCCGTCAGGCACTCGTAGAGCACGACCCCCAGCGCATACAGGTCAGTCCGTGCATCCACCGCCCGCCCCATCGCCTGCTCGGGGCTCATGTGGGTGGGCGTTCCCAGCGCCTTGCCGACCTGCGTCATCGACGTGTCGGACTGCTTGACGATGCCGAAGTCCAACACCTTGACGATGGAGTCTCCTCCCGCCATCTGGTGCAGAAAGATGTTGGCGGGCTTCATGTCGCGATGAACCAAGCCGTGCGCGTGCGCCTCGCCCAAGCTGCGCAAGACCGCGCCGCCGATCTCGACCGTCTGCGCTTCGGACAGCACGCCGCCCTCACGCTGCACGCGCGTCAGCAATCCCAACAGCGTCTCGCCGTCCAGCCGTTCCATCGCGAGGAACAGGTCGCCCGCATCGGTCTGGCCAAAGTCGAACACGCGTACGGTGTTGGGATGCGACAGGCGCGAAGTGGCCGAGGCCTCTTGGAAGAACCGCCTCGCGAGCTCCTGACCGTCGTCGGCACCTGCTGGCGTCAGCACCTTGACCGCAACCGAGTGGCCGGTCGTCACGTGAACTGCGCCAAACACCACGCCGAAGCCACCGCGCCCCAGCTCGCCGACGATGCGGTAGCGACCGCCGATCACGTCCCCCGCCTGCAAGCCGCGCCGACCTGCCTGTGCGCGACGCACGGTGGGCGTGCCGTCTGCCGGGCAGTTGTCAGAGGCGGTCACCATGCCGCAGCGGGGGCAGTAGCGCATGGTGTACTTCACAGTGCGGGGGTGCAGCTACGCGTGACCGACACGTCGTCCAGATAGACGCCCTCGGTCTCATTGGCGACTTCGTCCATCGAATCGAACACGAACTGAATCGTCACGGTCTGTCCTGCCCACTTCGCCAGATCGATGGTCGCTTCAAACCACGATTTCATTGCGAAGCCGGGCGAGTTCTTGGCCCACACTTGGGTCGGAGGTCCACCGGAGCTGAGGACGCGGACCAGGAACGAGTCGTAGGAAGTGCCGCTCTCGGTGTCCATGTACAGCCAGAACGACAGGGTCAGCTTCTCGCCCTCGGGCAAGGTCAGGGGCGTGGTGGCGACGGTTCCTGTCGTCGAGGCGCCCGAGTAGTTCCCTGCCTCTGGGTTGCCGTAATACAGTGCCCCGGTGCCGCCGTGGGAGCGCTTGCCCACAATGGGCTGCCACTTCACGGTGGGGTGCGAGTTTTCCAAAGTCAGCTGCGTGCCCAGACCTGCCTCGAAGTCGGCGACCAGAACCTCCGGTTCGCAGCACCCGGGCGCCTTGACCTTGGTCCACTGGCACATCAGGCCGCCCGGCACGTCTCCCGACACGCAGGTCTCGGTCGTGCACACTTCGTCGCCGTCGTTGCAGTCCGCGGCGGTCGCGCAGCACTGGTTCTTGTGCTTGCACTGGTTCTTGGTGCACGCGTCGATGGTGCACGCGTCCTGATCGTTGCAATCGCCTACGCCGACGCAGCAATTCGCGTCGGTCTGGGTGTGGGCGCACGGCAGCCCAACGGTGGGACACAGGTCGAGCGTGCACAGGTTGCCGTCATCGCAATCCGCCGCGGCGGCGCAGCACTGGGTCGCCGGCAGCTTGACGTTCTTGCACTTCTTGAAGGCGCAGTTGTCCAGCGTGCAGACGTTGCCGTCGTCGCAATCCTTGGCGCTCAGGCAGCAGTTCGCCAACTTGGGGTGCTGACACACGTTGCTGACGCACTGGTCGGTGGTGCAGGCGTTGGCGTCGTCGCAGGTGTCGGTCGACTCGCAGTATTCCGGTTGGGTCTGGAACACGCAGCGGCCCTGGCTGCACGTTTCGGTCGTGGCCGCCTGCTTGTCGTCGCAGTCGGCGGCGGTCACGCAGGTCAAGTCACTGCACGGGCTGGTGATCTTCACGTCGTCGAAGGCCAGCGAGCCGATGTTGCCGGCCCCGTTGGGCACGACCTCGAACGTCAGGCGCACTTCTCGGGTCGCTGCGCGCGCGGCGAAGCCGGTCAGGTCGAGGGTGACGGTCTGCCAATCGGCCGAGCTGGACAGCGTCCACAAGATCCAGGAGCCCATCGAGGTGACGGCCCGCACGCGGATCTGGTCACCCTGCCCCGGTGAGCCCTTCCAAACGAATGAGAACGCCGCGCGCACGCCGGCCGGCAACGTCACCGGAGCCAACCGCGCCGTCGCCCACGAGCCACCGCCCGGCAGCGGACCGACCTTGCTGGACTCGTACACCAAGCCCGCGGAACCCAGTACGCCCTTGCCGACCACAGACGCCGTCCATGCCCCCAACAGCGCCGGAGCGACGGTGACCGCCCACTTGTCGCCCGACTCGAAGCCCGTCGCCGCAACTTGGGGTGTGCAGCAGCCCGCGCCCGCCTTGGCCTGAACCGCGCAACCCGCCGTCGTGCAGACGGGAACCGCGCAGGCGGCCGGCTCACCGGCTCCGCAGTCCGCGCCGTTGGTGCAGCACTTCGTCTCGTGGGCGCAGGCGTTGCCGAAGCAACGGTCCAAGGTGCAGCTGTTGCCGTCGTCGCAGTCGGCATCGGCCGTACAGCAACCGGCACCCGGCGAGAACGTACTGCCACACAAGCCGCTGCCAGCGTTGCAGTTGTCGAGGGTGCAGGGGTTGGCGTCGTCGCAGTCGGCCGCGGTAGCGCAGCAACCCGCGACGCCTTGAGTGGTGCAGACGCCCGAGTTGCAGGTGTCGACGGTGCAAACGTTGCCGTCATCGCAATCGGCCACGGTCTCGCAACACTTGGCGCCCGGCGGCTTGTCGTGCTTGCAGCCGGTCACCTTGTCGCAAGAATCGACCGTGCAGGTCAGGCCGTCGTCGCACGACACGGCCGATGTCTGGCAGCCCACCGCCGGCGTGCAGCCGTCGGCCGTGCAGGCGTCGCCGTCATCGCAGTTTGCGGGATCGAAGGTGCAGCCGCCGTCCTGGGTGCAGGTCCCGACCGTGCACGCGTTGCCGTCCTCGCAGGTGTCCAGCGTGTACGTGCAGTTGCCGGTGGCCAAGTCGCAACCGTCGATCGTGCAGTTGTCGCCGTCGGGCGCGCAGAACTTCAGCGTCGAGCTGCAGCCGTGCACCGGGTCGCACTCGTCGACCGTGCAGGGGTTGCCGTCGTCACACACTGAGGGTCCGGCGGCGCACAAGCCGGTCGGCACATCCTTGGCCACGTCGGTAGTGACGTCCTCAGGCGGCGTCTCCACGTCGGATCCCGCCACATCCGAACCCACCGCGTCGTCACCAGTGTCGGCAGCATCTGCCACCGCGGCCGGGTCAGACTCGCAGGCTGCGAGCCAGACCAGCGCCACTGCCGCCGCGAAGGTCGATCGCCGCAGTCTCTGAATCGCAAGGATCTCGCTGCCCTGGGCCATATGTCCCCCCGCCGCGGAACGGGGCCTCCAGGCACCGTCTCCCGTCGTTTCGCAAGTCGGTCATGGTACTGGCGACGAGAGCCGTGGCGCAAGCGCGCGGTGCCGGTAGATGCAGTCGGCGAGACCTGTGAATCCGGTGCCGCGTACCGCCAATTTGCCCTTCGCGCTTCGGCCGCGTCGCTACTTGACGGACAACGTCATCACGCCCTCGTTGTAGAAGGCGACAGGCTGGACGTCCGTGACGCCCCAGCTCTTGCGGTCATAGTTGGTGCCGACGCCCAACCGGTACGTGTTGTGCTGGCAGCCGACCGGGTCCAGGTCGGAGCCTCGCGCGACTTCCCACGTCCAATTGTTGCTGCCGGCGTCGCCGATGTGACCGATCGAGCCGCCTTGGTTGCAGGCGCCGACGCCGACCAAGTTGTACCAGATGCGGGAGTAGTCGGTGTCGTTGCCAACGGTCTGGAACCTGAGCTCTGGCCCGAAGAATTGCGTGGCCAGCGCGGCGCTGGACCAGGTTCGCGTCCAGACCGGATTGGCGTTGGACTGCGCGAGGTTCAGGTTCTTGCGCAAGTTGTTCGTGTTGGTCGCGCTGGCGTACGTCACGGCGATCGTGGCTGGCCCTTGGTACTTGTAGCTCAGGTTGATCTTGGTGAAGCCGAGCAGGTCATAGGCCTTGGACAGGTAGTCGCTGGTCCCTGCGATCGTGCCGACCTCGTTTGCGCTGTTCCAGAAGGCGGTGTCGCCGAACACGCGGCTGGTGCCGTCGTTCGTGTTCAAGCGCGCCAGCACCGTCCACCCCCCACCGTCGGTCGTCATGTCGCACAGCACCGGGAACGGTGCCACCGGGCCCGTGCCATCGGGGTCGATCGTGTACGTGCCGCTGACCGACGACGGGTCGAGCGTCAGGGTCTCTGCGCAACTCTTGGGTGTCACGCCGCCCGACATGGCCACGAAGTTCTTGCCGTTGCAGCCATAGAAGTTACCGAGCACGGTGTCGAAGTACATGTAGCCGGCATTCGAGGCGTCGCAGGTGACCGGAGGCTTGTCGGAGCGCTGCAGTTGCAGGCCGCCGTCGGTCACCAAGCGGCCGTTGGCGACCACCCGCTGATTCGAGACCGTCGACACGACGATGCTCCAAGCGACGACCTTGCCGTCCTTGGTGTTGTTCAGGAAACCGGTGTCCATCACGGTCAGCGACCACTTGCCCTTGGGGTTCTTGCCCGCCCACGCCCCGAGGTCGCCGGACACCGTCTTGCTCGGCACGGGCCACGAGGTCTTCAGCGTGGTCCCGACGGCGCCCTTGTCGTAGAGGACGAACTGCGTGGACGCCGGGTCGAACAACACGACCTTGACCTTGCTCATGTCCGAATTCGTCAACTCCAGGTTCACGGTCAGGGACTTGGCGGTTCCGAAATCCGGGATGTCGAGGGTGTCTGAGACGCCGACCGGGTTGTTGTCGGGGATGTCGATCGGGACCTTCGAGCTGGCCACCTTCTCTTCGAATTCGTTCGTCAGCAGGTTGTTCGAGATCTCATTCAGCCCGTCGGCCGGCAACGCCGTCGGGTCCAGCGCCGCCACACAGTCCAACGAGCCGTCCGCCTTCAACCCCTTGACCACCAAGCCGGTTCCGCACGCGCTGTTCAGCTTGGGACCGCCCGTCACGTCTGCGTAGCTGCCCGAAGTGGCGACCTTGGCCAGGTCTGCTGTCTTGGCATAGGCGGTCAGATCCGGACCACCCTCGAGATCGGCAAACGCCCCGGAGAAAGCCACGGCTGAGAGCGAGCCCGCCTTGGCGTAGCCGGACAGATCGGGAATTCCAAGCAAGTCAGAGTAGTTCCCCGAACTCGCGACTGTCGACAGGTCCTTCTTCTGCGCCAACGCCGCCAGCAGCTCCGGGGCGAGCATCGCCTCCGTGACGCAACCGGTGCACGCCAGCCCCTCAGCGATGGCCGCACGCAGCGCTTGGAACGACGAGAGCAGCGGCTTGCGCGGCAGCTCCGGGTCCGCGCCCACCTGCACGCCCAGCCACAGTCCTTGTCCAGCGCCCGTCAGCGTCGCCGGGATCGCCGTCTGACCGCCAAGCGTTGCCGTCAGCAGTCCCCCTGCGACCGGCACCTGAGCCGCGGCCTCCGACCACAGCGCCTCGCCGCCGGCCTGCTGGCCATAGATTCGGAACTGGATCGCATAGTTGCCATCCGCCACCGGACCACCGCCGCCAGCCGCCATCAGCAGGCCCTCGACCGTGACCTGCCCCGGAACCGCGGCCCCAGCAGTGCCCACCACGCCCGCAAGGACGCAACAAGCCACCGCCGAGCGCGCCAACCAAGTGCCCACCGAGCGCATCGCTCTCGCCATGACGTCCTCCCGAAACTTCGCAGAGTTGCAGCGACCGTTGTACCGCGTCCGCAGGTGGCCTACCAGTCCCGACCGCCGCCCGCCAGCCCTTTCTCGCGGCGCAGGTAGCCCAGATAGGGGTTGGTCGCGAGCTCTGCCGCCAGCGTCGTGTCTGGCCCGTGGCCACTGTGCACGCGCAGGTGGCCCGGCAGCTCCAACAGCCTGCGCAGACTGGCCTGCATCACCACGGGGTCGCCCATGCGCAGGTCGGTGCGCCCGACGCTGCCGGCGAACAGCAGATCGCCGACGAACGCGTCCTGATCGTCGTAGAAGCATCCCTGTCCCGGGGTGTGTCCTGGCGCGGACAGAAAGCGCAGGCGGTGCGAGCCGATGACCACTTCCTCACCGTCGCGGATCTCGCGGTCGATGCGGCCGCAGGGGCGGTTGAGGGCGGGGGCGCCAAACCAGCCGCCTTGCTCCGGGAGCGACCGGAACATCGGCACTTCCAGCACCGGTAGCACCGTGATGGCCCGCGGGAACGCCGCCTGCAGCGGCAGCAGTGCCCCGGCGTGATCCAAGTGTCCGTGCGTCAACAGGATCGTCGACAGCTCCTGCCCCTGAAGATGCTCGCGCACCTCATCGACCACGTCCGCCGTCTCACTGGTGTCGACCATGGCCCAAGCACCGGTCGCCTCATCCTGCAGCAGGAAGACGTTCACTTGGAACAGGCCGACGGTCAGCGTCTCGATACGCATGGGGCTCCTTGGTGTCGCAGCGGCGGGCACTTGAGCGCTTTTGCCACGGAGCGCGCGGCATGGACAGGCCTCCGTTGCGGGTTCTAGCATCTCGCGCCCTTCACCGGGGCCGACCGATCCCTTACAGGAGCCGCGACATGACCTTGCGACAGTGCACCCCCTCAGGCCTCACGGTCGTTGCCGACTGGGCTTCGCGCGGTGACGAGATCGGCCCGGACGGTTTCGTCTCGCCAGCCCGCATCCTGTCGTGGTTGGAACATGGCCGTTGGCAAGCGGTCCAACGCTCAGACGAGGCCGTGGCGTCCCTGTTCACCGACGGCCACGTCGCTGTCATCCGGTCGCAACGCGTGGTCCTGCATCGCCCGGTCGGGTGGCCGCAGCTGCTGGTCACGGCCGTGGGCATCTCGGGACTCGGCCGCACCAGCGTCGAAATCGCTCAAGAGATTCGGAAGGATACGTCGGACGGTCCACTGGTCGCCGAGGCACGCATCACCGCCGTGCATCTGGCCCCGTCGCCTGAGGGCCGCCGTCCGACCCCGCTGCCGGAAGCCATCCGCAACAGCCAGCGCGACTTGCCGGAACCCGATGCTCTGGTTGGCTTCGACGCGCACTTGCACGACCTGACCGATGCGGCGTTCGTGTGGCAGCTGCAGGTTCGGCCCAGCGAGATCGACTTGTTCCAGCACGTGAACCACGCCCGCTACTGCGACTGGTTCGACGACGCCCGCCGGGTCATGGAGCTGGCACCCTGGCCCAGCTGGACGGCCGGCCGACGCGTCACCGCCCTGGCGCTGGACTACGTTCGCGAGGTGCTTGCAGGTGAGGCGGTCGAGATTCGCCTGTGCCCTGTGGGCCCGAACGAGCTGATCGGCGAGGCGTGGGTGGGCGGGAGCCTGCGGGCGAGGTGCCGCCTTCGGGTGGGGTAGCTTGGCGATGGGCCGCGCTCCCGCGAGTCCCTGAAACGGCTGAATCATCTTCAATCCCCACGGGCAGTTCCCCTATTCGCCGGTCTAACGCGGGCCAGACGGGACTGAGCCGATCACTCCGACGGTGCCTCTGGAAACGGTCAAACCCGTGCCAAGCAGGGGGGATCGGACCACGATCTCAACGATTGTGCGGGCTGAGGGGTGTACCGTCCCTTCACAGCGTGCTAAATGGCGCGCGGTCTTGCGGTCGTCGCTCCCCGGCACGGCTTCCCCCGATTGCCGGCAAGCGCAGACCGCCCCCCAAACGCAACGTAGGTGGAGCAGGCATGTCCGATTCTTGGATCGCCGCCGTCTTGTTCATGGCCGTCTCGGCCGCCATCGCTGGATTGATGGTCGGCCTGAACTGGGTGCTCGGTGCGAAGAGCAAAGCTGCTTCCGCCGTGCGCACCACGACTTACGAGTGCGGCGAGGAGCCGGACGGGGGCGCCTGGATCCGCTTCCATCCGCGCTACTACGTGGTCGCCCTTGTGTTTGTCGTGTTCGACGTCGAAGCCGCGTTCCTGCTGCCGTGGGCCTTGGGCCTGCGCGGTGGCGGCTGGATGACGATCCTCGAGATGGGGGCATTCCTGACGATCCTGATGCTGGGCTGGCTGTACGCCCTGCGCAAGGGAGCGCTGAGATGGCAGTAGACAACAAGGACGCCCGCGAGGGCCTGACCTACACGCAGCCGCTGTTCGACGTGATGGAGTCGGTGCCGGGTCTCGACATCGGCATCACCACCATCGAGAAGCTGCTGACGTGGGCCAGCACCAACAGCCTGTGGGTCTTCCCGATGGCGACGTCGTGCTGCGGCATCGAATTGATGTCCGTCCAGGCGGGCCGCGTCGACATGGAGCGCATGGGCAGCTTCATGCGCGGTGCCCCCCGGCAGTGCGACGTCATGGTCGTGGCCGGCACCATCACCGTGAAGATGGCGCCTCGC
>CAJBNH010000050.1 GCA_903955385.1 uncultured Myxococcales bacterium
CCCAAGGCCTGCGACAGCAGCCAAGCCGTCTCAGGCGTCACGCCCCGCTTGCCACGCACCAGTTCATTCACCCGCTGCACGGGCACCCTGAGGTGTGCCGCGAAGGCGACCTGGGTCACGCCCAGCGGCGTAAGGAACTCTTCGACCAGGATCTCGCCTGGGTGCGTGGGCGTGCGGTTCTGCGGCAACATCCCGACCTCCTAGTGGTAGTCCATGAGCTTGACGTCCTCAGCCGCACCGTCCAACCAGCGAAAGACGAGTCGCCACTGGTCGTTGACGCGGATGCTCAGCCAGCCTTCGAGATCGCCGTGCAAGGCTTCCAAGCGGTTGCCCGGCGGAGCCCGCAGGTCGTGAACGACGACGGCCGCCATGATCATGTCCAATTTTCGCACCGTCGCCTTGACCAAGGCCACGCCCAGCCGCTTGACCTCGCGGGTCGCGTGGCCGTGGAAGACGTCGCCCGTTCGCTGGTCGCCGAAGCTGCGGATCACGTCGGCCTTGTCGCCGCGAGGTGCGGCTTAGCGTCAAGATACCCAATACACGGATGCCGTGCAACCGGTAAAGCGTGTCCACGGCTATGCCGCCTTCCGCTGCAGCACATGGACTTCGCCCAAGATCCGCTCCTCGGCTTGGTCCCGCTGCCGCTGCGCATTGCAGCTGTGCCCGCTCATGCTCTCCTCCCACGAATGCGCCTGCGAATCCTGTCCGACCTGCACCTCGAGTTCCACCACGACGGCGGGGCCGGCTTCGTGCGGTCGCTGACGGCCGACCCGGACGAGGTGCTGATCCTCGCCGGCGACATCGGAGTCGGTGCAGGCCTGCTCTCGGCGATCGCGGCGCTGTGCGCGAAATGGCGGCGCGTCGTGTTCGTCGCCGGCAATCACGAGCACTACCACCACAGTCCAGCAAAAGTGCATGACATCCTGCGCGAATGCGAGCGCCGGCACGCCGGTTTCCACTGGCTCGACAACGGGTGCCTGACCCTCGACGGTCAGCGGTTCCTGGGCGGCACGCTGTGGTTCAGCGAGGCGGCGGGGCAGGAGCCGGGGCGCTGGGGCCTTTCCGACTTCGAGGCCATCGAAGACTTCGAGCCGTGGGTCTCCCGCGACCACGAGCGCACCGTCGCCCTGCTGAATCGCGAGCTGTGCCGCGCCGACGTCGTCGTCACCCACCAGCTGCCCTCGCATGCCTGCGTCGCTCCGAAGTGGTCGAAATCACCGCTGAACCCGTTCTTCGTGCACGACCTCTGCATCGAGATCTGACGCGGCTTCTCGAGCGCGTTCATGGACCTTGCCCCTGTCACCTACATCGCCTCGCTGACCCCCATCTGGGCCGCACATTCTTTGGCGTCGCTCAGGGCCGGGTATTGGCGTGCAGCGAGTGGCCGTCGGTCTTCCATTTATGCTCCGTGCTTCTTTGTGCATTCTGCGTAGACGCAGTTACCCTGGTGGTCAACAAAGGTGAAGCCGCAGCTTTCGCACAATTCCGGATAACCCATACCTGGATCTGGTGGCTCCCTGTCAGTAAGGAAATCACCCTCGGGGAAGTCGATGTCTTTTGCGCACTGGTTGCAGAAGTCAGCCATTGGTAACCTTCCTCTTTGATGACACTCTGTCCGGTTCTCCCTGCTATTTTAGACCGTAGGCATAGAAGCCCACGCAAACAGGGTACCCGCCCCAAGCCCACCGTCGCCCACCGCCAGACCGACCCCAAGTCGGCCCATCCCGAGCGCCAAGCGTGAGTCTGCGCCGCCAG
>CAJBNH010000051.1 GCA_903955385.1 uncultured Myxococcales bacterium
GGCCGTCACGTCGCGGCCGGACGGCTGTTGCGGGTGCGCCGCGGCCTGTATGCGGTCGTTCCCGCGGCGACGACCGCCGACGCCTTCCTCGTCGACCCCTACTTGCTGGCCAGCAAGCTCGCACCCGACGCCGTGGTCGCGTACCACGCCGCACTGCAATTCCACGGCAAGACGTACTCGGTGTGGCACCGCTTCGCAGTCCTGGCGCAGACGGTGCTGCGGGGGTTCAGCTTCCAAGGCAGCGAGTTCATCCGAATTCCGCACCCCAATCCGTTCCGCTCGTCGGCCGACCTGGGCGGCGGGTTCGTCTCTGAACCCTACGCTGGCGGCGAAGTGCGGGTCACCACGCTCGAACGCACGCTCGTCGACGTGCTCGACGCACCGGAGCTCGGCGGAGGCTGGGAGGAGGTCTGGCGGTCGCTCGAGATGGTCGAGTACTTCGACCTCGACGCCGTTGTCGGTCACGCCCTTGCGCTCGGGTCGGCCCTGACGACGGCTCGGGTCGGGCTGTTCCTCGAGCAGCATCGCGAGAGGCTGTTCGTGGAGGAGGTCCACCTCGCGAGACTGCGACAGCACGCGCCTCGTCAGCCCCGTTACCTCGACGGTACGCGCGAACCCGGGCGTCTCGTGAAGCCCTGGAACCTCGTGGTGCCGGAGCGAGTGCTCCACCGCACCTGGGAGGAGACCGACGATGTTGTCGCATGAGCAGCTTCAGCGTGCGGCGGCGTCTGCCGGCTATCCCGTCGAGTCGTACGAGAAGGTCCACAAGCTGGTGCAGGTTCTGGACGGCTTGCGCGCCCATCCGTTCCTTGGGTCGCGGCTGGCGCTGAAAGGCGGCACCGCGATCAACCTGTTCGTGCTCGACCTGCCGCGCCTCTCGGTCGACATCGACCTGAACTACGTCGGAGCCGCCGACCGCTCCCTGATGCTCGCGGAACGACCTCGGGTAGAGCAAGGACTCGAGCAGGTCTTCGGGCGTGCGGGCCTGAACGTGAGGCGGACCCCCACCGAGCACGCGGGTGGCAAGTGGCGCCTGTCGTACACCACCGCGCTCGGGCGCCCGGGCAGCATCGAGGTCGACGTCAACTTCATGTTCCGCACACCGATCTGGCCGACCGGGACGCGCGATTCGCACCTGATCGGGGGGCAGGTCGCGACCGGCGTCCTGGTGCTCGACGACCACGAGCTCGCTGCGGGCAAGTTGGCCGCTCTGGTCGCGCGCAGTGCAAGCCGAGACCTGTTCGACGCGCGCGAGCTACTGCGGCGCGGAACGCTGGACGCGCGCCGCCTGCGGCTAGCCTTCGTCGTGTACGGCGGCATCAACCGCGAGGACTGGCGCACTGTCACGCTCGACGACGTCGTGACTACGGTCGAGGACGTCGACCACCAGCTCGTCCCGATGCTGCGCCAGGACGTTCGTCCCTCCAGGGCCGCCCTTGGCCCGTGGACGACCGCGCTGGTCGGGGAGACGCGCGACCTGATGGCGGCAGTGTTGCCGCTCACCGCGACCGAGGTCGAGTTCATCAACCGGCTCAACGGTTTCGGCGAGGTCGTTGCCGAGTTGCTGACGGACGAGCCTGCTGAACGATCCGTCATCCAGAACCACCCGGGGCTGCTCTGGAAGGCGCAGAACGTTCGGCAGCACGTGACCGGAACGTAGCGTGGGCATCGCGGCGACGTGACGGCCGGCGACGAGGTCCGTCGCGGTGCTACCGACGGGCCGTCCGAGGTACTGCACGAGGTACTACAGCCCTCGCCAGAACCCGACGCAGCCCGACCGCAACCGACAGCATCTGGTCCAGGTGTGCGTGGCTTCACTTACCGACGTGCTTCATCTGCTTTGCAGCTTCCTCGACTCGATTGGCTGCCGTGTGCAGGTCCTCCCGAGTCTTGTCGACGGCCCTTTCGCCCATGTGCTTGGCCTTGTGGGCAGCATCCGACAGCGCGTGGTCGCCCTTGTGGACCGCTTCGGACATGGCGTGCCCAGCCTTGGTGGCCGTCTCGCTGACGGTGTTCTTCGCGTGCTCGACGGCTTCAGACGCCTTGTGCTTGAGATCAGTCATGATGTACTTCCTCGCAAGTCCCTGTGGACCGGTAGATCTGATCGCGATGGCGAATTGCCATCCGTCTGCCGCGCTTCTCCAATCTTCCCTCACGTCAGCCGGCGACCGGGGATGACGCGAACCAGTACCTCGACGACCGCGACCAGCACCACGCTGTGGCTTAAGCGGCCTGTCGTGGACTAGGCGAGGAGTCCAAGCGGCCAGAGGACGGTCTGGGAGGCATCGATGCTCCCCACGCTGGCGACGATGAACACGCTCACCCACCGACAGACCGGCGCCGGGCCGTGCCCGCGTACGGCGGGTATCCGGTGCTCCCATCCAGGTGCAACGGCCATGCCATGTAGAAAATGTAAGCGTTATCAGCGTCTTCGTCCCAGGAGCGAGGCTTCGACGGGACCTGACGGCATCAAGATGATGCGCTCGACCGATCAAGACGAAGGGGCGGAAGGTCGCCCAGGTCGCCGCAGAGCGCGGGGTGCGGAGGACGAATGCGCTGCGCATCCGTTCGCGAACCTCGACCTGATCGGAGCTCGCAAGCTCTACGCACCTTCGCAACCCAAACGCTCCGACAAAGGATGACGCCAAGCAGCGTTGTGGTGTAATGAAGCGCACCAGCGGTACCGCCGAGTTGTCGCGCAACCGCGAACCGACCTGCAGGCGCCTCTCGCGCCACCCCAACCGAACAGCACCCAGAGGATCAACATGACGAAGGCAGACATCATCGACGCCGTGCACGCGAAGATGGACGGATTCACCAAGCGAGAGGCGGCCGACGCGGTCGAGTTGGTGTTCGAAGCGCTGAAGGAAGGCCTGGCCACGCAAGACAAGGTCATGATCTCGGGCTTTGGCAACTTCGTGGTGCACGACAAGAAGGCGCGCATGGGGCGCAACCCGAAGACGAACGAGCCCATCGAGATCTCGGCGCACCGCTCGCTGACCTTCAAGCCGTCGCCGGTCGTCAAGCGCACGATGAACCCTTGACGCCGTCTACGGCGTTCGCTGCCCTTCCCAGCCGACGGTCGCAGGTTCAAGGGGTTGCGCCGGCAGTCCTGCGTGCCCCTTCCCGAGGGCTATCGCAAGAAGCTAGAAGGCGCAGAGACGGGCGGGTGCGCTCGTGTCGAACCCTCTGGCCTGATGGGCGAAAGCGAATTCGAGGCAGTGGGCGACCGGTCCTTGGCGCCCCTCCCCCCGCTTCCGCGCGCCCCCTCCCCATTGCGTGATCTTTCGAGACGTTGGGTGATTTCGCTGGCGCAATAGGGATGGGGCTCTGGGTTCTCCGTCGTCAGCACCCGGTCCGAGCCGGCACGCTCACCACGGCTTCACTCGCACCGTCCGAGTTGGGACGTCGCACCCCAAAGCGTCACGACCGGTTGGGAGAGTTCCCATCCACATTCCGCCATCGAAAGCACTGAACGCAACAAAAATACTACGGAATGGGGAGGGGAACGCGCGGCAGCGCTGGGGAGGGGCGCAGCTCCGCGGCGTTTCTTGCGATAGCCCTGGCCCCTTCCCGTTCGCTCTCGACGCCCTGGCGGCGGCGGGCGTAGAGTGCCGGCCTGCACGAAACGCCCGCTGCGGGCTGGGAGGACGGCGATGAAGCAGGGATTGGCTCTGGCGTTCCTGACTTGTGTGGCGACGTTTGCTGCGGTCCTGCTGCCTGCTGCGGCCAGTGCGGCCATCCCGAACACCGTGCTGATCGAAGGCGCCCTGCACGCGACCGGCGGCGGGGCGGCGGCTGACGGGGACTACGCGCTGACATTTTCGCTCCTGACCTCGGGCGGCAACCCGGTGGTGTGGAAAGAAGGTCCAGTCACCGTCGCAGTCAAGAATGCGGCCTTCGTGCACGCCCTGGGTTCGGTCACGCCGCTCGACCCGGCCCTGCTCGCGGGCGCAGACGGACTGTCGCTCCAGGTTCAGGTCGGTTCGGATCCGGCGCTGCCCAAGCAGCCGCTGAACAGCGTGTTGTTCGCGTTGCGGGCGGGTCTCGCCGAGAACCTGGCGTGCTCGGGTTGCGTCACGGCCGCGCAGCTGAGCGCCAAGGTGATCGACGACCTGGTCGCGGCGGGAAGACTGTCCCCGGTGGCGAAGTCGGGCGCGTTTTCGGATCTCTCGGGGGGACCGGACCTGAGTACCTATGCGCTGACGGCCAAGCTCGCCAAGGTCGCCACGTCGGGGACCTATGCCGACCTTCTGGGCATGCCGGACCTGACGGCCTATGCCAAGGCGGCGTCGCTCGCGGCGGTGGCGTCGAGCGGCAACTACACGGATCTCGAGAACCTGCCGGTGCTGGCCAAGGTCGGCGCGGCGTGCGGCACGGGTCTGGTGATGCAGGGGATCAAGGCCGACGGCAGCTACAGTTGCGTGGCAGGGGGGCTCGACCCGTCGAACCTGCCCAAGGACGGCCTCGACGAGATCTCGAACGGCCTGCTGTTCAACCAGTTCAACGAGGTGGCGGCGAGCGCAAAGGTGCCGATCGCGCTGCCCGACAACAACCCGGTCGGCATCAGCGACGCCATCGACGTGCCCGACTTTGGGACTGCACAAGCCCTGACCATCTCTGCAGAAATCGCCAACAGCGACACCGGCAACCTCAAGGTCAACCTGGTCGATCCGGCCGGGACCAAGTACGTCCTGTGGGACAAGAGCGCCAAGGGCACCCTGCTCAAGACGACCTGGCCCGGCCCGACCAAGACCGTCTCTGGCGACCTGACCACGTGGGTCGGCAAGAACCCCAAGGGCAAGTGGTACTTGCAGGTCATCGACACCGCTTTTCTGAACAACGGCCTCGACGGCGAGCTCAAGGCGTGGAGCGTTCAGGTGCAGGTGCTCGCCTCGGGCAAGGTCGGTGTGGGCGGGGCGCTGGTCCTGAAGAACATCGCCGAGCCGCCGTATCCTTGTGTGGCCTCCGTCATCGGTTCTGTCTACTTCGACACCAAGACCGACACCATCCGGTACTGCTCGAAGGCCGGGTGGCGCAGCCTGGCCGACACCTGCGGCAACGGCATCGTCGAGACCAACGAGGACTGCGACGACGGCAACAACACCGACGGCGACGGGTGCTCGGCCACCTGCCAGACGGTGTGCGGCGACGGCAAGAAGGTGGGCAAGGAAGAGTGCGACGACAGCAACACCAACGACGGCGACGGCTGCAACTCGACCTGCATCGCCGAGTTCGGCGGCCAGTACAAGCCCGGCGTGACCTGCAAGGACATCCTGGCCAAGCTGCCCACGGCCAAGTCTGGGGTGTACTGGATCAAGCCTGGACCGACTGCGTTTGCGGTGTACTGCAACATGACGATGGACGGCGGCGGATGGACCGCCCTTGCCTATGCCCCCACCTACGCGATTGGCAACGGGTTCTCGCTGAGCGCGGACAGCGGCACGCCGGGCAACCTGTCGGCCGGCTGGGCGCAGATGGCGGCGGGCAAGGCGGTCAGCGCGCCGTGGTTCTCGGTCTTCCGCGCGCACTACCAATACCTTGAAGACCAGCCAAGCATCCCCCAGACCGGCAAGCTGTTCGAGGTCTACGTCGACTACTCGTCCAAGAAGGGCGACAAGGCGCTGCCCGACCTGATCTCGGCCGGGATCGGCGCCGACTGGGCCATGGGCACCAGCGAAGGCGTCACCTGCTCCAGCAACTACTCCCTGTTCCAGCAGTTCTGGAACACGCTCGCGTCGGGGGCCTCGGGGGGCAAGGGCAATCATGGCTACTGCGGGTTCTATCACCCCGGATTGAGCTCCGAGGGCTACTGCGCGCAGGCCTATCCGGTCAGCCAATGCAACCGCGGCGGATACGGCAAGTTCACTTGGGCCTGGTACTACGTCAGGTAGCCTCCGCCACGCGCACTCCCGGAAGGCGGACGAGTCGGTCGGGTGCCGAGGTGCAGCGGGTCCTGCCGGTTGACGGGCGACACGGCGACCTCGGCGCCCCGGACAACGCCCCCTTCCCATCGCCGCCTTCGCGCGGTCCATCCTCCGTCCCCAGCCACAACAAACGAGGCCCCCCATGATCAAGACGAACGCCTACGCCGCCCTGAGTTCCACCGCCGCTCTGGCGCCGTTCGACATCTCCCGCCGGGAGCCTGGACCCGACGAGGTGCAGATCGAGATCCTCTTCTGCGGCGTGTGCCACTCGGACCTACACACCGCCCGCAACGAGTGGCGCAACACCGTGTATCCCTGCGTGCCGGGTCACGAAATTGTCGGTCGCATCGTCGCCGTCGGCTCGGCGGTCCGCGCCTTTCGCGTGGGGGAGCTCGCCGGCGTCGGCTGCATGGTCGACAGCTGCGGACACTGCGCCTCGTGCGCCGAGGGCGAAGAGCAGTACTGCGAGAACGGCTTCACCGGCACCTACAACGGCGGCCCAGGGGTCGAGAACACCTTCGGCGGCTACTCGCAGGCCATCGTCGTCAAGGAGTCCTTCGTCCTGCACATCCACCACCCGGAAGCGCAACTCGCGGCCGTCGCGCCGCTGCTCTGCGCCGGCATCACGACCTACTCGCCGCTGCGGCACTGGGGTGCGGGACCCGGCAAGCAGGTGGGCATCGTCGGTTTGGGCGGCCTGGGCCACATGGGCGTCAAGATTGCGCACGCGATGGGGGCGCACGTGGTGCTGTTCACGACGTCGCCGGGCAAGGTCGCGGATGGCAAGCGTTTGGGTGCCGACGAGGTCGTGCTGTCAACGGATCGCGCCCAGTGCGCCGCGCAGGCCGGACGCCTCGAATTCATCCTCGACACCGTGGCGGCGCCGCACCAGCTCGACACCTACCTGACGATGCTCAAGCGCGACGGCACGTTGACGCTCGTCGGTGCGCCGGCCGAACCGCACCCCGCTTCGGCAGTCTTCAACCTGATCCTCAAGCGCCGCAGCCTCGCCGGTTCGCTGATCGGCGGCATTCGCGAGACCCAGGAGATGCTCGACTTCTGCGCCGACAAAGGGATCGTGTCCGATATCGAGACGATCCCCATGCAAGCGATCAACGGTGCCTACGAGCGGATGCTCAGGGGCGATGTGAAGTACCGATTCGTTATCGATATGGCTAGCTTGCGGTAGGAGATGCCTCGTCGCGTCGGCGCCCCTAACCGCCCTGCAACGCCCGCGGAAACAGGATGTTGTTCTCGAGATGGATGTGCTCGTGCAGGTCCGCCTCCAGGTCCTCGAACGCCTGCCACAGTGCGCGCCAGGTGCCACACGCACCGAGCGGCGCCTTGTAGTCGTTCGTCAGCGTGCGAAGCGTGCGCAGCAACCCGCCGACCCGCTCGTGTTCGAGGAGCATCACCCGTACCGGGCCCTGCGCCTCTGCGCCGCGACCCGAGCGGATCCACGGAAACAGAATCGTCTCCTCTTTCTCCATGTGCGGCACCAGGTCGTCCCGCAGCGCGAGAAAGGTGTCGACCATAGCTTGCAGCCCCTCGGGGTCCTTCGGTCCGTGCACCGCGAGCACCCTGCGCGCCATGCCCTCGATCCGCGGCAGCTCTTCGCAGAGCGGCTCGTGGTGGCGCGCCAGAATGTGGTCGATCA
>CAJBNH010000052.1 GCA_903955385.1 uncultured Myxococcales bacterium
CGAACGTCCCCGCCCATGCGTCGCCCCCGGCGAACGTCCCCGCCCATGCGTCGCCCCCGGCGAACGTCCCCGCCCATGCGTCGCCCCCGGCGAACGTCCCCGCCCATGCGTCGCCCCCGACGGACGTCTCCGCCCGTGCGCCCCCCCGCTCCGGTGCCCGTCTCCCCCGATGCGCGCCCGCCCCGGGGCCACCTATCCGGTCGGCCCGAGGAACCCCATAGGTTCCCCGGTTGACCCCCCGCCCGACCTCACCGATCATCGCCCGCACCCGCCACGAACCCGGCGCCGCGAAACCCCCGACATGACCCACGATTCGCACCAGAACCGCAAGAACGACCACCTGCGCATCGCGCTGGAAGACGCCGGCGTCCAACGGCCGGGACAGGGCAACGGGTTGGAACGCTATCGTTTCGAGCATCTGGCCCTGCCCGAGCTGGATCTGGACCGCGTCGACACCGCCTGCGTGCTGCTGGGCAAGCGCCTGCGGGCACCGCTGCTTGTGGGGGCGATGACCGGAGGCACGTCAGAAGCGGGGCGCGTGAATCGGGTGCTGGCAGAGGCGGCCGAGCGGTGTCAGGTGGGCTTCTGCCTGGGGTCGCAGCGGCCCATGCTGGAGGCGCGCGGTGACGTCGCCTCGACCTTCCAACTGCGCGACATCGCTCCAGATACCCTCATTCTCGGCAATATTGGCGGCATCCAACTGCGCAACGAGCTGGACGGCCGGAGCCTGGAGCAGCTGGCCCAAGCGGTCGGTGCCGACGGCATGATGGTGCACCTGAACCCGCTGCAAGAGGCCGTGCAACCTGAGGGTGACCGCGACTGGATCGGCGTGATCGACGCGGTGGGCGAAGCTGCGGCGCGCTGTTACGTGCCGGTGCTGGTCAAGGAGGTCGGTGCCGGTCTGGGTCCTCACACGCTGCGGCAGCTTGCGGCCACGGGCATCGCGGGCGTGGAAACGGCAGGCGTGGGAGGGACTTCCTGGGCGCGCATCGAAGCCTTGCGCCATGAAACCCGCACCCCGCGCGCCATTGCCGCACACGTGCTGGCGGACTTCGGCACACCGACGGCAGAGAGCGTGGTGCTGGCGGCGAGGGCCTTTCCCGGCCGCATCGTGATCGCTTCCGGTGGTCTGCGGGACGGACTGGAGGTGGCGAAGTGTCTGGCGTTGGGAGCGACCGCGTGCGCGATGGCGTGGCCGTTCCTGGTGGCAGCGCAGGGCGGCGTCGAGGCCGTCGTCACCGAGATCGAAGGCGTCATCGAAACTTTGCGGATCGCGATGTTTCTCGCGGGCGCACCCGATCTGGCTCGGCTGGCCACGGTGCCGCTGCGCCAAGACGCCCCGCGGGTGATTTGGCACCGCTCGGCCGAGGAAGATCCCGCATGAGCGGCACGGTCGACGCGCGCCTGCAGTCCACCGGGTTCGGGCACGGCAAGATGATCCTGGTCGGCGAGCACCACGTGCTGGTCGGCGCGACGGCGTTGGCCTGCGGTCTGGGCGACCTGCGGACCGACGTCACCCTGCAACGGCTCGGAACGACCGACGGCAACTTGCGGATCCAGCTGGAGAATCATGCTGGACTGGACGACTCTGCGCTGACGCTCGCGCGCCGGATGCTGCAGGTCGCATGTGAAGGTGCCGGGTTGCGGGGCGAGCTGCGGGCCTTGGCGCAGTCGACGGTGCCGGTGGGGCGCGGGCTGGGGTCCAGCGCGGCGCTGTCGGTGGCGGCGGTGCGGGCGGCGTGGCGGCTTGGCCATGGGACGGATCCGCAAGAGATGCAAGGACTTGTGCTGGCCCGCGAGGTGGAGGGCGTGGCGCACGGCCGCTCGTCCGGTCTGGACCCGGCGGCGGCCTGGTCGTCGGGCGCTGTGCTGTTCCGCGAAGGGCAGGTGCACGGTCGGCCGGAAGTCCACGGCGCGAACTTGGCCCGCGCACGCTGGGTGTTGCTGGACAGTGGTCCCGGTGCCGCGACGCGACGCGCCATCGAGGTCGCCAACGCCGCCCGCACAGCGATGGGACCCGAGAAGGCACAGGCACTTGCAGACGCCACCACCCGCGCGGCGTTGGATGCTGCCCGCGCCTTTTCTGCCGACGACGTGGCTGCCTTGGCCGACGCCCTGCGGCGAGCTGGCGACGCGCTGGTGCCGCTTGGCGTCGTCGATGACCGCATGAAGCACGCACTTGCCGTTGCCCGCGACCACGGCGCGCTGGCCGCCAAGCAGACGGGGGCCGGCCTCGGCGGAATGCTGCTCGCGCTGGTGCCCAACGAGACCGCCGCGGACGAATTGTGCCGCGCCATGCAACCCTGGACGACCGCCCGTTTCGTGGTGCCCGTCGTCGCCTGACGCCTGCGCCCAAGGGAGATGCCATGTCCCTGCAAGTCGCCGCCGCTTTCGCGCCCAGCAACATCGCGCTGACCAAGTACTGGGGCAAGCGCGACGCGTCGCTGAACCTGCCGCTCGCCTCCTCGATCTCGATTGCGCTTGCGGAGTTGGGCTCGTTCACCGTCGTGTCGCCGGCCCCTGAGCTCGAAGAAGACGTGATGCTGCTGGACGACCAACCGCTGGACGCCGCCGGCATGGTCAAGGTTCGCCGGGTGCTGAACGCGGTGCGCGAGCTCGCCGGCTCCAACGTCCACGCGGGACTGCGATCGGTGAATACGGTGCCCGCCGCCCGAGGTCTGGCTTCCAGCGCTTCGGCCTTTGCCGCGCTCGCCCTGGCCGCCAGCAAGGCCTACGGTCTGGATTTGGACGAACCCGCGCTGTCGCGTCTGGCCCGCATCGGCTCAGGTTCGGCCAGTCGGTCCATTGCTGGCGGCTTCGTGAAGTGGCAGGTGGGAGAGCGCGCCGACGGTCTGGATTCCTTTGCGACGCAGGTGTTTCCGGCCGACCACTGGCCGCTGCGGGTGCTGGTGGCGCACGTGGGCGGTCGCAAGGGCGTGTC
>CAJBNH010000053.1 GCA_903955385.1 uncultured Myxococcales bacterium
CGTCGTTACAGGTCACGGCTTGTCCAGAGCACGCCCCACCGGCGCAGGCGTCTTGCGTCGTGCAGGCGCTGCCATCGGTGCACGGCAAGGTGTTCGCGGCGAAGGTGCAGCCGGTCTCCTTGGCGCAGGTGTCGGTGGTGCAGGGGTTGGCGTCGTCGCAGCTGACCTTCGCTCCCTCGCACTTGCCGCCCTGGCAGGAGTCACCCTGGGTACAGAGGCTGCCGTCGTTGCAGCCGGCCGCGTTGGCGGCGTGCGAGCAGCCCGTTTCGGCCGCGCACGCGTCGTCGGTGCAGGGGTTGCCGTCGCTGCAATTCACCAGCACGCCCGAGCACTTGCCGTCCGTGCAAGCGTCGCTGTCGGTGCAGGCACTGCCGTCGTCGCACGAGCCGGTTTGCACGCTGTGGGAGCATCCGCTGCCGGGGGCGCACGCGTCGGTCGTGCACGCGTTGCCGTCCTCGCACTGCACGGGGGAACCGCCGCATATTCCCAGCGCGCACAGGTCGTTCTGCGTGCACGCGTCGCCGTCTGAGCAGGTTGCCGCGTTGGGCGTGTGGGTGCAGCCGACGTCCGAGTCGCAGCCATCGTCGGTGCATGGGTTGCTGTCGTCGCAAGACACCGCGCTGCCCAGACACTTGCCATCGGCGCAGTCGTCCGCCTGGGTGCACGCGTCGCCGTCGGTGCAGGTGGTGGCGATGGGAAGTTGCACGCAGCCGGCAAGGGGCGTGCAGCTGCCTTCCGTACAGGGGTTGCCGTCGTCGCAAGATACGGCGACACCGTGGCATTTGCCCTCCACACAGTCGTCTTCCAGCGTGCAGTCGTCGCCGTCGTTGCAGGGCACGGCGTTTGCGGTGTGGCCGCATCCGACCAAGGGGGCGCAGGCGTCGTCGGTGCAGGGGTTGCCGTCGTCGCAGCTGATGGGTCCGCCCTGGCACACGCCGCCTTGGCACGCATCGTCCTGCGTGCAGGCGCTGCCATCGCTGCAGGGCGTGCCGTCATCGGCCAGACCGATTTGGCAAGTGCCGGTGGCGGGGTTACAGGTCGAAGTTTGGCAAACGCCGCTGTCGGTGCACGTCACGGCCGAGTCGGGCTTGGGCAAACACGCCGGCACGGGTCCCGTAAGATCACAGATCCAAACGCCATTACAGCGGTTGCCATCGTCAAACGGCGCGCAATCGGCGTCGATCTGGCAGACGGGAGGGGCGACGTCCGGGGGTACCTCAGCGTCCAGGGCGGCCTCGAGGTCGGCTCCTGCCGTGTCGGCGGCGATGTCCAGAGCGATGTCAGCGACGTCGGGATTGGCGTCTGCAATCTCAGAGGCAGCGTCCTGCCCGGTGACATCGGTCTTGTCTGTGCCCGCAGTGCCGCAGCCGGCCGTTAGCCAGACGGTCGCTGCAAGGACCCACACCCCAGCCCAGATCGGCGCACCGTTGTCCCGTCCCAGCAAAGTCTTTTCCCCCAGTCGGCCGCGTGCTCGGACCTGTCCCCCGGTCGCGGCAGTGCCTGCACGCCAGACCCTACACGGATCTTCTCGTGTCTGCGACATTGGGGCTCAGGATGCGCTTTGCAAACGAAGGTTTGCGCGGTCGGGGCGGCCTCAGCGGGTGCGAGGGTCAGGGGCCTCGTGCAGCTCGATCCGCACCTCAGTCGTGGCGGAGTCGGGAAAGCGGGCGATCTCGCGCACCAAGCGGCAGCGCTGCAACTCTGGGCGAAGCCATTGGAATCCGGTGGGCTTGATCGTCGAGTCGACCAGATAGAACGACCGCAGGCCCAACGCCCGGAAGTCGCCTTGGAAGGCCGACGGCACGAATCCCCGCTGTTGAAAGCCGAACCAGTAGTCCGTCAGACCCACGACAGGCAGGCCGTCCTGAGGCACCGCCGCCACCACTTGACGCAGGGTCGACTCGAAGTGGATCGACCGGCGCTCCTGCCACGTTTGTTCAGCGCGGACCCCGAACGACACGACCAGCGCCGCGAAAGCCAGACGCAACAGCCAGGGGCGAAACTCGAGGGCGCGCACGGTCAGGAACGTGAAGGCGGGGAATGCGTACACGACGTAAAAGCCATTCTGGCGCCGCACCAGCGCAGCGCAGAACAGGATCGCCGCAAGCCAGGCCAGCGCCAGCGGCTCGCGACGGGTCTGGGGCCGAGCGACGTACAGCGCAAGCGCGGCGATGAAGACCGCCAGCTCGACGTGGTTGTTCTCGGAGAAGGCGTGGTCCAGCCACGTCCAGGCAGAGCGACGGTCGGGCCCGAAGTCTTGGGCGGCGTGCCAAAGCTTGCGCAGCGCCTCAGTATTCAGCACGGGAGCATTCACCGCCACGAACCACAGCCCACCCAGCGCCACGCCTAGCGCCAGCGCCCCCCACCGCTTGCGCGTCGTCGGTCGGTCGGGAAACAGCTCGTGCCGCGCGACCCAGAGGTACGCGGTTCCATAGAAAAAGGCAGTCACGCCCATCAGATGGCACTCGACCGCCACCGCCGCCGCCAGTCCCGCCCAGAGAAAGCGCTGGTGGACAAGCGCCAACATCGACAGCGACACCAGCAGAAGGGTCACCGCATCCGGCCGCGCCAGATTCGCTGCCAGAACCAGGGGATGGAACAGGACGAGCGAGAACCCCAGCACCGCCGCCGACTCCCGCGCCAGGCCCACGCGCCGCCCCACGCCGTACCAAGCCGCGCCCGTGCCGAAGATGGCCGCCGTCGAGACCAGGTGCATGTGGCTGCGTGTCCAGCCCAAGGGCTCGCCCAGCAGCGCCAGCGCCACCGCGTGGGTCTTGCCGAACAGCAGAGGCATGGTGCCCGGCTGCCGGAACACGACGTCCTCGAAGCGGCCATGGTGAATCCACTGCCAGGCGAACGAAGTGCTCCAGGCGTCGTCCAGGTAGTGGATCAGCAGGCGGCCATGCACAGCTGCATACCCAGCCACGACCACAAGCGTGACGGCGAGCCAAGCGGCAGTGCCGACGGGGTGCCCTCGCAGGTGCGTCCAGATGCGACGATGCATGGTCCCCCCGGGCCGCGCCGTCGGCTACAGCAGCTTGAACTCGATGCGGCGGTTCTTGGCGCGACCTTCAGGCGTCTTGTTGTCCGCCATCGGCTTGTCCGGGCCGTTGCCAACGGTCGTGATGCGGTCGGCGGCGATGCCCTTGCCGACAAAGTACGCCTTGACGGCCTCTGCGCGCTCCAGGCTGAGCTTGGTGTTCAGCTCGGCAGACCCGGTGTTGTCGGTATGGCCAGAGACCTCGAGGCGCGCGGTCTTGAACTCGATCAGCACGGCCGCCGCAGCATCGAGCGTGGCGAAGGACTTCTCGACGATCTTGGCGCTGCCGGACTCGAAGACGATCCCCTGGATGGCCCCCGTGAACTTCTTGAGGCGTTCCGGGATCTTGTCGGGGCAGCCGTCCTGGTCCTCGAAGCCGTTGACGGTCTCCTTGACCCGCGGGCATCGGTCCGTAGCGTCCGGGACGCCGTCGCCGTCCATGTCGGCCGCTTGGTCGGGGCAGCCGTCCAAGTCGTCGATGCCGTTAACAGTTTCCTTTTCTTTCGGGCACTTGTCCTTGCTGTCGGGGATGCCGTCGCCGTCGGCGTCGGGGTCGTCGGGGCAGCCGTCGTCGTCCTTGTAGCCGTTCTTGGTCTCGGCCTCGTTGGGGCAGGCGTCGTCCTTGTCCTCGACACTGTCGCCGTCGACATCCGAGTCGGGGCAGCCGTCGTCGTCCTTGCAGCCGTTGCGCGTTTCGGCCTTGTCGGGGCATTTGTCGGCGCCGTCATTCACGCCGTCCGCGTCGTTGTCCAGATCCGGGCAGCCGTCCTGGTCCTGCCAGCCGTCGACGTCTTCCTTGCTGTTCGGGCACTCGTCGTTGCGGTCCGAGATGCCGTCGCTGTCTGCGTCCTTGACTGCTCCGCCGAACACGTAAGACACGCCCAGCCAGCCTTCGCCGGAGATCGTCTTGGTGCCCAGCTGACCGGGGATGCCCAAGGCCAGCAGGTCCAGCCGCAAGAACAGCTCGTCGGTGAGGATGAAGCGGGTCCCCAAGCCGCCAATCACGGCCGCATCGAAGTCGGTCTTGTCCAGCACCTTGTCCGAGCCGGTCAGCAGGATCTCAGAGCCGACGCCCAGCCGCACGAACGGCACGAACATGCCCTCGGTCAGCAGGTCGGCCAACGCATGGGCGCGCAGACCCAGCACCGGGGCAGACTCGCCGGTCTTGGCGAGCGACGAGAACGACCAGGTGCCCTCGACTTCCACCGATAGCTGGTCAAGAACGGCGTATCCCAGCCGCAGACCGACGCCGGCCGAAGACTCCGGAACGAATTCACGGGCCTTCGCGTTACCCAGCTCTGTGTCGCTGGGATTGACGTCGTAGCCGCCGAAGCCGCCAACCTCGACACTGCCCGGGGTGCCGGCGAGTGCGGGCAGCGACCAGGCAATGGCGACGAGGAAGGGAACGACACTGGCACGGGCGAAGCGGAGAGAGGCGACCATGACGCGGCTCCTTGGGGGAGGGTGGGGCGGGCCGCGAGTATCCTCTCGCCCCGGTCAGCTTGCAAATCGCCGAGACGAATCGAATTGTGGCTCAGTAGAGCGTTCCGCGATGCCCGGCGGCCGGTCGGCAGCGGTTTCTTGTGTGTGGAATCGCTAAGGATCTGGTCCCCGGCGGCGAGGACCCTTACATTGGTGTGCCTGTGCGCGGATTCTCCGGGGAGGGGGGGCCGACGCACAGACACCATCCAAGAAGCCGTTCTGGGGGAGGACCTATGGTTCGTCAGCATCTTCGTGCCGTCACGACAGGGGCGCTGCTCGCCGCTTTGGCGGTCCTGATCGCCGCTTGCGGACAAGACGTCGTGGTCTCGCCGCCGGACCCCGCAACGGATGCGGTCGTCGACGTGCCCTTGGGCGAAGTGGACGGCACGGCGGACACGGCAGGCACCGATGCGATGCTTCCTGCCGATGTGACTGCGGATGCTGCACCGGACACCGACGCTCCTGATCCCCAGGACGTGCCGGACGACGCTGCGACGGATGCCGACACGACGCTTCCGGTTGACTCGGATACCGGAGCGGACGCTGGCTCCGACGTTGCGCCAGAAGACGCCATCGTCCCCTGCGAGCCCGCCGACTGCGCCGACGGCAACCCCTGCACGGCAGACGAGTGCCTGACCAGCGGCTGCGCACATCTGCCGCAAGAAGCCACCTGTGACGACGGCGACGCCTGCACCATGGGCGACGCGTGCAGCGAGGGCACCTGCAAGGGCGGCGGTGGCCTTTGCGACGACGACAACGGCTGTACCGCCGATTCCTGCGCCCAAGGCGTCTGCACCCACACCCCTATCGACGGCGCCTGCACGGACGGCAACGGATGCACCGAGAACGACACCTGCAAGGCCGGCGTTTGCGAGGGCACGCCCAGCTGCACGTGCGCCAAGGACGCTGACTGCGACGACCAAAACCCTTGCACGACAGAGACTTGCCAGAACCTGGTGTGCATCGTCACCAAGCTGCCTGTGGGCGCGGCTTGCGACGACGGCAACGCGTGCACCGCGGGCGAAACCTGTCTGGCGCAGGGCTGCACGCCCGCGGCCGCGGTTGCCTGTGAAGAGGAAACTCCCTGCATGCTCTACGCTTGCGACCCGTTGCAGGGCTGCAAGGGCTTTGCCAAGCAGGGCGTTTGCGACGACGGCAGTGCGTGCACCAAGGGCGACGTGTGCGACGCGGGCCAGTGCGTGTCCGGTCCAGGCTGTGATGACGGCAACCCTTGCACCGCAGACACTTGCGACCCCCAGACCGGCTGTTCGTCCTTGAATGCCGGCGGCCCGTGCATGGACGGCAACCTGTGCACGACCGGTGAGCAGTGCGTCGACGGCGCGTGCAAGGCCCCGGCCGGACTGCTGTGCGACGACAGCAACCCTTGCACAATCGACTCGTGCGATCTGGGCAAGGGATGCGTGCATCAGGCCGTCGGAGAAGGCTCTGTCTGCGAGCAACCCTCTTGCGACGGTCTGACCCACCGCGCGGGCTCGACGTGTGACGCTGGCGTCTGCGTCCCGGTGAAGGCGCCGACCGCGTGCGACGACCAGAACGCCTGCACCGACGACAAATGCACGCCGTTGCTCGGCTGCTCGCACAAGGACAACGTCGCGGTCTGCCAGGACGGCGATGCCTGCACGACGGGCGATGCGTGTGCGGCCGGTGCGTGCAAGTCCTCGACCGCCGTGGTCTGCGACGACAAGAACCCGTGCACCGACGATGCCTGTGACCCGGCCAAGGGATGCACCGCCGTGCCCAACGTGGTGCCGTGCGACGACGGCTCCGTGTGCACCCAGAGCGATGTCTGCGCCGCAGGCACTTGCCAGCCGGGCACCAAGGTCGCCTGCGACGACAAGAACGCCTGCACGGACGACGTCTGCGACCCGGTTCTCGGCTGTCAGAACAAGGCGAACGTCAACCCCTGCGACGACGGCAACGCGTGCAGCACCGGAGACACCTGCACCAGCGGCGTTTGCAAGGCGACAGGCGGGGCGATCTGCAACGACGGCAACCCCTGCACGGTCGACGGCTGCGACGCCCAGAAGAACTGCGTCTACACCCCTCTGCCGGACGCCACAGCGTGCAGCCAAAGCGCCTGCACCGACGGCGTGTTTCAAGGGGCGGCGGTGTGCACCAACGGGACCTGCGGCGCGGTGCCTGCGGCAAAGAACTGCCTGGACGGCAACCCGTGCACGACCGACCTGTGCAATGCCGCGCAAGGCTGCCTGAATACAGCGAATTCCGACGCGTGCAACGACGGCAGCGCTTGCACCGACGGCGACGCGTGCGCCAACGGGACCTGCTCTGGCGTCGCCATTCCCTGCAAGGACGGCAACGCGTGCACCGATGATGCGTGCGACGCCAAGACCGGCTGCACCTTCACGGCCAACGCCGCACCCTGCAGCGACGGCAACGCCTGCACCGACGCCGACGCCTGCAAGGGCGGCAGTTGTGTCGCCGGCGCGGCGCTGGACTGCGACGACAAGAACCCGTGCACGACCGACTCCTGCGATTCGGCCAAGGGCTGCCTCTTTACCGAGAACGGCCTGGCCTGTGACGACGCCAACGCCTGCACCACGCAGGATGCCTGCAAGACCGGCAAGTGCGTCGGCGGCGCCCCCCTCAACTGCAACGACCTGAACACCTGCACGGCCGACGCGTGCGACCCGTCCAAGGGCTGCGTGAACACGGCGGTCACCGACGGAGCCAGTTGCGCCGATGGCGTCTGCACCAGCCTGGTGCTGCAGCCCGCCGCCACCTGCCAGGCCGGCAAGTGCGTCACCCCTGCCGTGCAGGACTGCAACGACCAAAGCGTCTGCACGGTTGACACCTGCGCCAACACCGGCTGCGTCAACCAGGCCGCCAACGACGGTTTCCCCTGCGGCCCCAATGCCTTCTGCGCCAAGGGCACGTGCCAGACCTGCGCGTTGTACAGCAAGGCGGTGTCTACGCTGGGCGGCTCTGAGCTGCGGGGTGTCGCGGCGTGGGGCAAGGGCGTCGTCGTCGCAGGCACGGTTCCGACCAACCAGAACGGAGACAACGGCCTGCTGATGGCGATCAAGGAAGACGGCACGGTCGCTTGGACCGCCTCACGCGGCGGCAACAACGACGACGGCTTCCGGGCCATCGCTCCTGCGGCCAACGGCGACTACTTCGTGGCTGGTTACTCGGACATCGGCGGCTCGCAGCAGGGCTGGATCGCTCGCATCGCCGGGGCCACCGGCGCGCAGATCTGGACGCAGTCCCTGGGCGGAGGCAGCAACAACGACTGGTTCAGCGGTCTGGTGGCGACAGCCGACGGCGGCGTGGTGGTCGTGGGTTGGACCCCGGTGAACAACGCAGGCGAGAACGGCTGGGCCGTCAAGTACACCGGCACCGGCACGGTCGTGTGGAACCGCACCAACTTGGGAGGCCAGCAGGACGACCGGCTGTACGGCATCGTCGAGCTCCCGACCGGTGGCTTCGTCGCGGTCGGCAGCACCAGCACACAGAGCTCTGGCGGTCGCGACGGCTGGAGCCTGCGTCTGGGACTCGACGGCACTGTCTGGGGCGAGACCCGCTACGGCGGAAGCCAGAATGACGACTTGTTCGGCTTGGTCTTGTTGTCCGACGGCTCGACGGTCGCGGCGGGCTACAGCGCCTCTCCCGGTGGCCTCGGCAACGGCGACGGCTGGGTGGTGCGCATGGCCCTGAACGGCAGTGCGACGTGGCAGCAGCGCTTCGGCACCAACTGGGGCACGGACGCGCTGTACGGCATCAGCGTCGCGGGCAACGGCGACTTGGTGGCCGCGGGCTACCGGGCCGCCATTGGCGGGACGCAGGACTGGCTGGTGCGCCTGCAGGCCGCCACCGGTCAAGCCGTCGCGACGCCGTTCACTCAGGCGCTGTCCGCGGCTTCCGGCAACACCGGTCTGTACGCGGTACTGGTGCTGGCCGACGAGACCATCGCTGCCGTTGGCCGCTACAACAACCAGGGCTGGGCGATTCGTTCGAGCTCAGCCGGGTCGGTGCTCTGCGGTCCTTAGCCGGACTCAAGGCCTGCGCGGCCCCTGAGCGCGGTCGGTCAAGCCTGTCGCCGCAAGAAACGCCAAGAATACCTTGGGCAATTCCGACGTCACCCGCACCGGCAGACCTGTGACCGGGTGCTTGAAACCCAGCGTTTTGGCGTGCAGGGCCAGTCGCTTCTCGCGCCACGCCGGGTGTCGGGCCCGCTCGACCTCGTAGCGGACATCGCCCAGCACCGGGTGGCCGGCCTCGGCGAAGTGGACGCGGATCTGGTTGCGGCGCCCCGTCTCCAGCCGCACCCGCACGAACGTCGCGCCGCGCAGACGTTCCACGACTTCGTAGTGCGTTACGGCCAGCTTCCCCTCGCTCGCGTCCGGCGTCGAGTACTGGTCCAGATCCTCGTCGGTGGCCAGAAAGCTGCGGAAGGTGCCCCGGTCCTCAGGCAAACGTCCGGCGACGATCGCGGCGTATTCGCGCTCTGGCTTGTGGTCGGCGAACTGCTGCTTGAGCGCCTGCGCAATGTCTTCGCGCCGAGTGAACACCAGCAGCCCCGACGTGTCCCGGTCCAGACGGTGGACGATGCACGCCCGCTGGGTGATGCGAGCGCTTTTGCTGAAGTGGTGGGCGACTTCGTGTACCAGCGTGTTCTGCTCGCCGCGCAGGGTGGGCACGGTCAGCACGCCCGCGACCTTCTCGACAACGATGAGGTGGGCGTCTTCGTACGCAACACGAAACGCCTGGCTGACGCGCGTGCGGGGGACTTCCTTGTAACGTCGGCCAACCTCCCACGAGACCTCGACGATCGCGCCCGCAGCCGCCGAAGCCCCGGCTTGGTCACACGGCGCGCCATTTACCCGCACGCAACCGTGATCGAACATGCCGCGAACGATGGCGCGCGACAGGCCCACCATGTCCTGAACCACCAAGTCCAGGCGCGGAGTGGCACAATCAAGCGTTCGTTTTTGTAGGGATTTTGCCATCGTCTGCCACCGCCCTTGCCCAAGCCGCGGCGGTTCGGGGCGGCCATCGTGCCTGGGTGGGGGCGAAACGCAACTGGCTCGACGCGGCAGTTCTACGCGGGCGCGATGCGACCCGCTGGGGGGCGCGGGGAGGCGCCGTGCAGTGGCCGGGGAGCCTTGACAAGCCAGTTCGTGCGTGTAGAAGGTCCGCGCGTCGTTCGTTTTCTATTCTCTTGGAGGGCACCATGCGTTCGAGTTGGAGTCTGGTGGCTGCGGCTGCCGTGGTCATCGGTCAGATGGGTTGCGCGACGATCTTCACCGGCACTTCCCAGGACGTGACGATCGCGTCCGAGCCGACCAAGGCCTCCGTGAAGGTGGTCTCTGCCGCCGGCCTCGAAGTGTACACCGGCTCGACCCCGGCCACGGTCGTCCTTCCCAAGAAGAAGGAATACGTCGTAACCCTGACGCTCGACGGCTACGAGCAGGTCAAGGTGCCGATCAGCCAGTCGTTCCAGACCATGGTCATCGGCAACATCATCTGCGGCGGCATCCCCGGCGGCGTGATTGACTTGCTGACGGGTGCCTTCTGGGTGCTCGAACCCGAAGCCATCTCCGTGACCCTCAAGCGCCCCGGCGCCGCGTGGAACGGCCAGGGCGGTTCGTCCGACATGCTCGACGTCGAGGCCGGCGCTGGCGCGGGTCGCGTGGTGGCGGTCTTCCGCGCCATGGACAAGGACGGCCAGGTCCGCGAGCTCTCGATCCCGCTGACGCCCACTCGCGAGTCCTTGGCCGCCAGGTGATTCGAGTCGCAGCGGTTCGCCCCCGATGGGTCGCGGCAGCGTGCTTCGCTGTCACGGTTGCTTGCGTGCTGCCGACCGGTGCGCGGGCTTGGGACGTCGATGCCGCCGCTCCCGGGTCACATACCGCCGCGCCTGCGGCCGGACCTCAGACCGAACCATGGGAACCCGGCGACGCTCCACGCGAAAGTGGGGCGTCGTCGGCCCTGTCGGATGCCGGCCCGATCACGGGGATGCTGCTCGGTTGGATTGGCTACTACCAGCGCCACATCGCCGTGAATTCCGTGCAGCGCTGCCCGTTTGCGCTGTCGTGCTCGCGCTACGCCCAGGATCGCATCGGCCGGCTGGGGCTGTACGGCGTGTTGCTGTTCATAGACCGGTACTTCTATCGCGAGACGGTGTTCGCCCGGCAGACCTATCCCTACACGGTCCGGCCGGACGGCACGATGGCGCTCGACGACGGCTACCTGGAGCTCGAATGACGAAGGCCTGCCTGTTGTTGGCAGCGGTGGCCGTGCTTTGGGCGCTGCCCGCTGAGGGTCAGCCGGCCGAGGGTCAGCCCGCGGATCGCGAGGCGTTCGGCCGCAGCCTGCTGGGCGAGGGCGACTACTTTCGCGCCATCACCGTCTTCAAGGAACTCGCGTTCCAAGCGCAGACACCCGAAGACCGCTTTCGGTTCCGCACGCTGATCGGTCAAGGCTATCGACTCAGTCGGCGCTATGACCTGGCCATCCAGTCGCTGGGTCTGGCGACCGTCGACGCCGCGACGGACGAGCAGCGCGACCGCGTCGATCTGCAACTGGCGTTGGTCTATCTGGGCATGAAGCTGACCCCCCAAGCCGGGCTCGCCCTGAGTCGGCCGATGGGCGCCGCCGCGACACCGCTGCGGGGGCTGCTGCGCGCGGTCGTCGCCGTGGACCAGGGCAAGACGCAAGAGGCCAAGACCGAGTTGGGCCTGGTCAGGCAAGGCGCGCCCGGGTCGCGGGTGGCCGAGGTGGCCGTGGATCTGGACGGGGCCGTGCGCTCGCTAGAGGCCGCGCCGCACCGTTCGCCCTTTCTGGCTGCGGCGTTGTCGACGGTCGTGCCGGGCGCCGGGCAACTGTACGCGGACCATCCGGTCGACGGGTTGCAGGCGTTGCTGCTGCTGGCCGCGCTGGGCACGACCTCGTACGTGGCGTGGCGGTGGGAGTACGACGACGGACGACCCTATGTCTGGACGGGCATCAGCTGGTCGATCACCGCGCTGTTCTACGGTTCGAACATCGTGGGCGCCCATCGCACCGCCGAGATGTACAACCTGCGCGCCCGTGAAGTGACGTGGGGGCAGGCCCGCGATCGGGTGCTCGACCTGCGCTTCTGACCCGCTCCCCAACCGGTGCCGACAAGGAAGATCATGCGGGTGGCAGGGTTGCAGCGTCTGACCGCCGTCGCGCTCGTCGTGGCCGCGGCCCTGAGCCTCGCCCCCGCCGCGCACGGAGCCGACGAACCCCCGCCCATCGCCTTTCCCAACACCGCGTCGCTGCCCTTGCCGCCCGAGGTGACCGACCGCTGCGCCGCCTTGCACAAGCGCCTGATCGACGAGGGGTTGTGGCCGGCCGCCACCGCAACCCGCACCGAGGGCGGCACGCGCTTTCGCCACCTGGGCGCCACCCACCTGCCGCTGTCGCTGGCCACCGCGGATCGCCTGATGCACGACCTGGATCGCGTTGCCCGGCGGGTGCGCGCGCCCGACGAGCCCGGCGACCTGGTCCAAGTTCGCGCGATCGAAGGGGATATGGCTGCACGGCGGCTGACGCTTGTCCTCGGATTCGGCTTTCCCCTGTCCGAGGTCGTGGCGCTGGCGACCCACATCCAATTCGCGCCGCTGACGCCTGAGTCGACCGGGGCGAGCGTGCGCTATGCGGCGAAGCAGGGATTCGTGCGCGGCATGGAGCTGGACCTGGTGCTGGTTCCCGACCCAAACGGCGGCACTGTCGCAGGGTTTGAGCTGGCGGTGGCGACCGACTGGCGCGGCGTGGCGGTGACGCGCGCGATGTTCGAACGTCACGTGGTCCGCAAGGTGCGGGGGATCCTCGAGTCGCTGGTGACGAACTAGCCCGCGACGTACAGAAATGTGCCGCCGTCCAGCTGGTCCACGGCCGCCGCCACCTCGCCGTCGGGCACCATGAAGCAGCCCAGGCTGTAGGCCAGCACCCCGGCGGGATGCAGGACGATGTCGCGCGCAAGGGCTTGGTCGCTCACGCGGCTGTCGAGTCCGCGCACCCGCAGGCTGCGGCCGAACTTGCCGACGTAGGGCGCGGTGGCCGTCAGGTAGCTGCCCGGACTCGAATCGGTGGTTGCCGCCCTGCGGCGACCGTTGCGGAAAACCACTGTACGCCACGGCTGAATGACTTAGAGTACAGCCACATTTCGACGCCGTGTGCGGCGCTGTCGGGGACGTCATGAGCAAGGGCCTGGTGTGGGGCAAGGTGTGTCTGCTGGCGATGGTCGCGTTGGGATGGTCAGCGAGCGCTCTCGCGGCAATCCCGGCGACTGCGCTGATCGAAGGTGCGCTGACTGCGACGGGCGGGGGCCCGGTGGCGGATGGCGACTACGCGCTCACGTTCTCGATCCTCAAGGGAGAGAAGGGCAACGCGCTGTGGACCGAGGGGCCGACCAACGTGACCGTGAAGAACGGTCAGTTCGTGCACGCGCTGGGTTCTTTGACCCCACTGGACCCCAAGCTGTCCCCCGGCGTCGAGGGGCTTTGGCTTGGCATGAGCGTGGGTGCAGACGTGCTGCCTGCCCAGCCGCTGCACTCCACGTTGTTCGCCCTGCGCGCTGGTCTTTCCGATGGCTTGGAGTGTTCCGGGTGTGTCACTGCCGGGCAGCTGGGCGCCAACGTCGTCGACGACCTGATTTCGGCCGGCAAGCTCTCCAAGGTGGCGCAATCCGGGGCGTTTGCCGACCTCTCGGGCGGGCCGGACCTGAGTGCCTATGCGGTGGCCGCCAAGCTGGCCAAGGTCGCGACTTCGGGGGCCTATGCGGACTTGCTGGGGGCGCCGGACCTGGCGGTGTATGCCAAGGCGGCGGCGCTGGCGACGGTGGCGACCTCGGGAAGCTACAACGATCTCGAGAACTTGCCGGTGATGGCCAAGCTGGGTGTGTCCTGCGGCACCGGGCTGGTCGTCAAGGGGCTGAAGGCCGACGGCAGCTATGACTGCGTGGTCGCGATGGACCCGGCGGCGCTGCCGGGCGACGGCCTGGACGAGATCTCCAGCGGCGCGTTGACCAACCAGTTCACCGACGTGCTGGAGAGCGCCAAGGTGCCCATCGCCATCCCCGACAACAACCCCGTCGGCATCAGCGACATGATCGAAGTGCCGGACTTGGGCATCGCGCAAGTGCTGACCGTCTCTGCGGAAGTGACGAACAGCGACACCACGCAGCTGGTCGTCAACCTGATCGACCCGGCCGGCACCAAGTACGTGCTTTGGAGCAAGACGGCCAAGGGCACGGCGGTCAAGACGACCTGGCCCAACCCGACCAAGACCGTGTCCGGCGACTTGACCACGTGGGTTGGCAAGAACCCCAAGGGAAAGTGGTACTTGGAGGTGATCGACACCGCCTTTCTGAACAACACCACCGACGGCCAGATCAAGGCGTGGAGCATCAGCGTCTCGACCATGTCCACCAACAAGGTCGCCGCGACAGGCACGCTGGACGTGCGCGGGGCCCTCAAGCTGCCCGTCGCAGACGTCGCCCCCGTGACCTGCAACGCCGTCAACATCGGCTACACCTATGTGAACAGCAAGGACAAAACGCTGGCCATCTGCAACGGCAAGTCGTGGTATGCCATCGCGCTCGACCAGCCTCCCCCCAGCTGCAAGGACATCCTGAAGGCGGACGCGTCGGCGGCCAGCGGTGTCTACACCATCGACCCGGACGGTCCGTACGGCGCAGCACCGTTCGCGGCGTACTGCGACATGACGACCTCCGGCGGCGGCTGGACCCTGGTCATGAACGTGCATCCGCAAGACGGCGGCGTGGTGTCCTTCACCAACACCAACTTCTGGACTCTCGACAAGGAGTACGGCACGTTGGACAAGCGATTCACCAACGATTACAAGAGCCAGGCGTCGTACACGCTGCCCGGAACCGCCGTCCTGATCGAGGTCGCCACACCCGACACCAGCACGGTGTTCGGCTGGAAGGCGTGGAACATGTCGTCCAAGACCTACGACTCGTTCTTCGACGCGGCCGCCAACACGACCCAGACCATCAGCGTCATCGGCGCCGACGTGGCCAACGTGTACGCCTACGAGGCGATTATCAAGAACGGCGCGCAGCTGCAGTCCAACCGCAACACCAACCCCAACGCCGACCGCGTGCGCTTGGGCGTCGACGGTTACCCGGTCCAAGGCGATGACAACCAGCCTGGCCTTGGCTCGCAAATGAACGAGAGCGCGTGCGGCGTCGGCAACAACTGTTACCGCTACCGCGACGTCGAGCTGTGGGTCAACAGCAGTTCGAACCTGTGGTGCTCGTCGCCCGGCGTGGGCTCGTACGGTTGGATCGGCAGTGACGGCGGCTGCGGCAGCAGCTGCGGCAGCTGCGACGCGACCAAGGGCCCTCCCTACACACCCTACTGGACCTACCGCATCTTCGTGCGCTGACCGTCGCGGCGTTTCTGGGTGGTTTCGCGGCGACCGAAAGCGGTGGTCGTCCCTCAGAAATCGCTGCGCTTGACGGGTCATGGTGACGGTCGTAAACGCTGGAGCAGTGCCATACCGCGCTTTCGGAGGGGCTGAGTGCGCGGTCGGGGTCCGGGTCCACCGGTCGGTGGGTCGGCGAGGGCTTGGGCAGATCTGGACGTTGGGAGGGAGTGATGGACAAGTTCATGGTCCCGGTTACCCGGACGATCGATGACGGTCGGCTGTTTCGCTTGGTCGCGGTCTGGTCGATGCGCCTGTTCGCTGTGCTCGGCACGCTGCTGTATGTCCTGGGACTGATGGGCGGGCTGTACCGTGTGTTCGACGGCGGTGCCGAAGGTCTGGCCAAGTTCTCGGCCGTGGTTGCCGTGCTGCTGATGATTCCGGGCACGCTGGTCGTTGCGGCGCTGGTCGTGTGGCGGTCGATCTGCCTGTCGCGGCAAGAGCGCCTGACGCTGGTCGACCTGCTGCTGTGGCAGATGCGCTACGGCGGCGAGGCCACGGGTCTTCTGGTTGCGATCGGCGGCACCGGCGTGGGTATCGCCCAGTTTATCGGCGCGTTCCCCGGCAGCTATGCGGCGACCCGCGCGCTGACGACCGACGCTTTTGCGTTCCTGCAAGAGTGGTTGTTGGCAGGCAGCGGCGACGTGACGGTTCGTCTGGCGGGCATCGTAGCGGTCGTGACCAGCATCTTTGTCGGCTACCTGGTGCTGCACGGCTCGTACCTGACGGCCGAGGTCGGCGCGCTGGTGCAGCGCTACCTGTTCCGCATTCCGACCAAGTAGCCGGTCAGACCCCAGGCCACCCAGACCGTGCTGTTGACGTTTTTCGCCGCGGCCCGATCTGCTGGTTGACGCCGTGCGGGGTGAAACTCGCGCAACATCAGCACATGATCCGTTTACCCGCCTGGGCGACGACCCAGCGCACGCAGCTGTTTCTGCAACATTCTTGGATGCTTGCAGACCAGAAAACTGCTCAACAACGGACTGAACGCTTGACGCGCTGTTGTCGCACAGGAACCTCGGCTGCGAGCGAGAATCCTTTCGATAACGAGCCTATTGAAGCCTATTGAAGCGCTCACCGGTCGCGATCCACCCCACTACCCGACGCGCACGGACCGGGGCACCCAGGGTTAGAAACCCTGGGCTATCAC
>CAJBNH010000054.1 GCA_903955385.1 uncultured Myxococcales bacterium
CAGATCTGCACAATTCTTCAAGTACCCCGCGCCAAGGTCGCCCACGTCGCCTCCCACAGGGTGGTGCTGCCGTCACCGCGGCTGGGCCACGAGGGCCGGGTCGCGGCCGTCGAGCGCGCTCTGGCGGCAGCCTCTGGCGTTGCCGTCGTCGGCAACTACTTCGGAGGATTGGCCCTGGAGGACTGCGTCTTGCGGGCCGAAGCCGAGTCCGGCCGACTGTCCGCTGCGACCACCTGAGGCCCCATAGGCTGCGCCCGCGGAACCTGACCGACACGGCCAACGTGTCGTCGGGATCCTCTCAGTCCCGATCAAAGGACTTGGCGAGTGGTTGTGCAGCTCGTAGAATGTCTCCCAGTCAGGAACCGCCCGGCGGTCGAACAGGGGGGACAGAAATGCAGAACTTCTTTCAGATCAAGATGATGCGCTCGTCGGCAGCAGGCTCTTTGCTGGCTGCTCTCGCGCTGGTCGCGCTGGGCACCGCTTGCGGCGACAAGACCGACACGGGCGCACAGGGCGACGCAACCGTCATCGCCGACGTCGATGTCGATGCTCCCGATGGTCTGACCGACCAGGACACCGCCGCCGACGTCGTGGTCCCCTCCGATACGACCGAGACGGCCGACGCGGCGGACTCCACCGACACCCCTGACGTGGCTCCCATCGATGGCGACACGGGCGGTGACACCGACGTGGTCGACCAGGACATCGCCGGCACCGACGTCGTCGAACCCCCGAAGTGCCAAGGCGAAACGGCCGGCGCCGCCGGTTGTCCCTGCACCTCGGTTGAGCAGTGCGACTCCGGCTTCTGCATCGACACGCCCAGCGGTCAGCAGTGCGCCGACTTCTGCACCTCGACCTGCGCAGACGACTTCAAGTGCACCACCGCTTCCGGACCCGGCGGCGACGTCGTCAACATCTGCGTGCCCCGCTACGGCAAGGTCTGCAACCCCTGCAACGCAAACTCCGAGTGCGAAGGTCCCGGCAACGGCGGCGCCCGATGCATCGATCAGGGCAACTCCGGTGCCTTCTGCGGCTCAGCCTGTCAGGCCGCCGAAGACTGCCCCAGCGGCTACGAGTGCAAGGACGCCACCGACGTGGCGGGCCAGATCTCCAAGCAGTGCGTGGTCAAGGACGGCGGCGCCTGCACCTGCAGCGACGCGGCCATGGCCAAGGGGCTTTCCACCAAGTGCTTTGTCGTCTCCGGCGACTCCAGCTGCGAAGGCAAGCGCACCTGCCAGGCCGGCACCGGGCTGTCGGGATGCCAGGCCGACGCTCCCGACGCCGAGGTCTGCGACGCAAAGGACAACGACTGCGACGGTCAGACCGACGAGTCCACCTGTGACGACGGCAACCCCTGCACAGAAGACCTGTGCGGCGGCCTCAACGGCTGCGGCCACACCAACAACAAGCTGCCCTGCAACGCCGACAGCTCGGTCTGCACCAAGGACGACACCTGCGACAACGGCAAGTGCGTGGCGGGCAAGATCGTGGTTTGTGACGACAACAACGTCTGCACCACCGACAGCTGCGACCCGGCGGTGGGCTGCAAGTTCGACCCGGCCGACAACACGCCGTGCAACGCCGACGACTCGGAGTGCACCGTCAACGACGCGTGCAAGGCGGGCGGATGCGTGGCGGGCATCAAGAAGTCCTGCGACACGGGCGACCAGTGCATCGAGGGCAAGTGCTCCGTGCTGACCGGCAAGTGCTCGTATTTGGTCAAGGATGGCGTGCCCTGCAACGACGGCAATCCGTGCACCGCGGCCGAAAAGTGCGCCGCCGACCAGTGCCAGGGCTCGGCGGTGTCGTGTGACGACCAGAACGGCTGCACCGCAGACAGCTGCGACCAGAAGACCGGCTGCGTGCACACGAATTTGACCACGGTGTGCGACGACAAGGACGCCTGCACCGACGCCGACATCTGCAAGGACGGGGCGTGCGCGGGCGCGGCGGTCAACGTGGGCGTGAAGTGCGACGACAGCGACGCCTGCACCACCGACGCGTGCGACAAGGTGGCGGGCTGCACGCACAAGGCCGCCACCGGCGGGCAGTGCGACGACGGCAACCCCTGCACCATCAATGACGCCTGCGACGCGGGCAAGTGCGTGTCGGGGCAGAACAACTGCATCTGCACCACCGACCTTGGCTGCGCTTCGAAGGAGGACGGCAACGCGTGCAACGGCACGCTGTTCTGCGACAAGAGCAAGCTGCCGTACCAGTGCAACGTCAATCCCGCCACGGTGATCAAGTGCGACGAGTCGGTCAACGGCCCGTGCCAGACCAACTCGTGCGACCCGTCCACGGGCTTGTGCAAGCTGCTGAAGAAGCCGAACGATCTGCCGTGTGACGCCGACGACAACGTGTGCACGCAGAACGACAAGTGCGCCGACGGACAGTGCCAGGCGGGTTTGGTGCAGGTTTGCGACGACAAGAACAGCTGCACCAACGACTCGTGCGACACCAAGGCGGGCTGCAAGTTTGTGCCCAACACCAACGCCTGCGACGCAGACGGCAACGCCTGCACCGAGGGTGATGCGTGTGCGGCCGGCTCCTGCGTGGCGGGCAAGGCCAAGGTCTGCAACGACAACGAGTTCTGCACCAAGGACGGCTGCGACCCCGAGACCGGCAAGTGCA
>CAJBNH010000055.1 GCA_903955385.1 uncultured Myxococcales bacterium
GGACTCGCCGCCAGCGCCAGCAGCTTGCGCACCTTGGCCAGGATGCGGTCGACCTCGGTCCGGTCGCCCTGCAGCGGCCCCGACGCCTTGGCTTGCACGCCCACGACCCGACACGCCTCGGCAAACGCGGGACCGTGGGGCGTCTCGTCCATCACGCCCAACACCTCGGTCACGTATTGGTGCGCGGTCTCGTGGCGCAGCGTGTCGAGCACGTCTTCCCACGCGTGACTCCAGATGTGGTGCTCGCTGATGCCCAGGATGCGCCCCTGACGGTCCCAACGGCCCAGACGCTCTTGCGCACGGTCGATGGTGAACACCGGCGGCTTCAACCGCCCGCCCAGCTTGACGTTCAGCGCCTGCCACTCGGCACGCAAACGCTGCAGCCAGGCACGGTGGAGTTGCTCGAGCATCGATCCTCGCCGTCCGTCGCAAGGGCGCAAACGGAAGCGCGGATGGTGCCATCGGCCGGGCGGCAGGGCTAGGTGGGGGCGCGAGACCGAGTGTCCACGCAGGTTGCCGAAACCGCCCCGTTGCCCTACCCTCCCGCGCCGCAAGTCCGCGGCCATTGCCATGCGGAACGAGCAAGGGAGGACCCGCGACGATGGCGCTAAAGCCCCTGAAGAAGCTGCAGTTGCAGGGCTTCAACAACCTGACGAAGACGCTGAGCTTCAACATCTACGACATCTGCTACGCGCGGACGGCGAACCACCGGCGCGAGTACATCCAGTACATCGACGAGATGTACAACGCCGAGCGTCTGACCCAGATCCTCGAGCAGGTGTCGAACATCATTGGCGCAAACATCCTGAACATCGCGCGTCAGGACTACGACCCGCAGGGCGCCAGCGTGACGATGCTGATCTCTGAAGACGAGATCGCCAGCCACATGCCCCCCACGGCCGAAGAACCCGGACCGCTGCCCCAAGGCGTCGATCCCGCCGAGCGCCTGCTGAAGTCCGATGCCGTCGTCGGCCACCTGGACAAAAGCCACATCACCGTCCACACCTATCCGGAGAGTCACCCGGACAACGGCATCAGCACCTTTCGCGCCGACATCGACGTGTCGACGTGCGGGCGCATCTCGCCGCTGAAGGCCCTGAACTACCTGATCCACAGCTTCGACTCGGACATCGTGACCATCGACTACCGGGTGCGCGGCTTTACGCGCGACGTGCACGGCAAGAAGGTCTTCATCGACCACAAGATCAACTCGATCCAAAACTACATCGCCAAAGACACGCGCCACCTGTACCAGCTGCTGGACGTGAACGTGTACCAGGAGAACATCTTCCACACGAAGATGCTGTTGAAGGAGTTCGACCTGAACAACTACTTGTTCGGGACGGGCGTCGACAACCTGGAGCCGGGCGAGAAGAAGACGATCCGCAAGCGCCTGCGCCGCGAGATGCTCGAGATCTACTACGGCCGACGGCTGCGCAAGGGCGCCGCGACCTGATCTCCGTCTACTAGACGAACATCACCAAGATAGATATTTGTCCAGTTTCATTCGGTCACGCCAGCAAGTGCGCGACCAGGATGCGGATTCCGATCGCGATCAGCACGGCACCGCCCAGCCACTCGGCGTGACGGCCCAGCGCCGCGCCTGCCTTGCGCCCGACGTGCGCCGCGACCAGCACCAGCCCGAACGTCACCAGACCGATGACCGTCGCGGCAAGCGCCAGCGGCACCTGCAGCAGGCCGAAGCCGATGCCGACCGCCAGCGCGTCGATGCTGGTGGCCACGCCCAAACCCAGCAGCGCGGTGAATGTCGGCCAACCCGACGGCGCGTCCTCGTGGCGGCCGCTGCCCTCGGCGCTGTTCTCGGGTGATTGGAAGGCACTCCAGACCATGCGCCCGCCCAAGCCCGCCAGCAGCGCGAACGCAATCCACGGCGCTGTCGACGCCACCGCGCCCGTGAAGGCCACCCCAAGGAAGTAGCCAATCACCGGCATGACGGCTTGGAACCCGCCAAACACCAATGCCATTTCCAGCGTGCGGGCGGCGGACACTCGCGGCACGCGCAAGGCACAACCCGCAGCAACGGCGCAGGCGTCCATGGCCAGGGCAACAGAGGTCAGCAGCACGATGTCGAGGGTCATGTCGGCCACCCGAAAGGCGCGCGAATGCGCGTGGGTCCGCGCATATAGCACAGGTTGGGGGAAAGGGGGGGGGCGATCTCCCCCCGCATCACGGCACCAAAAACCGCTCAAAGAACGCCACAACCGCCCGCCCCATCACGTCGCGGTTGCCCTTCTTCTGAAAGCCATGCCCCTCGTCCTTGGCCAGCAGGTACCCGACCTCGACGCCGTTCTTGCGCACCGCCTGGACAATCTGCTCGGCCTCGCTGGCCGGCACGCGCGGGTCGTTCGCGCCCTGGATCACCAGCAGCGGCGCGCGGATGCGGTCGGCCAGCGTCAGCGGCGAGATCGCTTGCAGGAAGGCGCGCATGTCCGGGATGCGCTCGTCGCCGTACTCCACGCGGCGCAGGTCCTGGCGATAGCCCTTCGTGTTCTCCAGAAACGTGACGAAGTGGCTGATGCCGACCACGTCTACGCCCGCCCGCAGCTTGTCGGGATACTTGGCCAGGCTCGCCAGCACCATGTAGCCGCCGTACGACCCGCCGTAGACCGCCGCCCTTGTCGCGTCGAGCTGCGGCTGCGTCGCCGCCCAGTCCAGCAAAGCCCCGATGTCGCGGACGGAATCCTCGCGCAGCTTGCCGTTGTCCAGCGCCAGGTACGACCGACCATAGCCGTCGGACCCGCGCACGTTCGGCACCAGCACCGCCACCCCCAACTCATTGACCCAGAACTGGATCGTGGGGTCGAACCGCGGTCGCGCCTGGCCCTCGGGGCCGCCGTGGATGTGCACCACGAACGGACTGCGCGCGGGGCGCCCCTGCTTCGCCCGCGGCTGGTACCAGAAGGCGGGGATCTCGCGCGACTTTCCGTTGGTCTGGTCAAACGTCGGATAACGCACCAGTTTGGGCGCGACAAAAGTCTCGTGCGGCAGCCCCCCCACCTCGCTCTGGGTCCAGCGCGCGACCTTGCGCCCCAAGGCATCGACCGAAAACACATCGCCGGGTGTGGTGGCCGTCGACACCGAAAGCCCCAGTTCCTTGCCGTCGGGGCGCCACTTCAGCCCGGTCAGCAGGCCCTCTGGCACCGCGCCGACCCGCACGGGCTTGCCGCTGGGGGGCAGCAGGTACAGGCGCGAGATGCCGTCTTCGTTGACGGCGAAGGCCACCTGTCGGAGGTCACGCGACACGTCCAGGTCCTCGACGTTCCAAGGGATCTCAGCCGAGAACCACTTGACCTGACCGTCGGGCTCGCGCCGCCCCAGCTGCTGCAGCTCGCCGCCGTCGTCGGACAGGAACCAGACGCGACCGCCCTCACCCCACTGCAACGTGCCGTACGACACCAGCTTCTTCGGCTGCGGAAACAGCCGCGTCAGCTCGCGCCGGGCCAGATCGAGCACGAACGGGTGGCTCTCTTCGATGGACACATACCGCAGCAGCAGCAGCTTCGACCCGTCCGGCGACCAGTCGGTGATGCGCCACGACCCTTCGAGGTCGATCACCCGCCGCGCCGTCGCCGGATCGTCCGGGTTCATCACGTAGACGTCAAAGTCCTTGCCGTTCCGCGTGTTCGACGTATAGGCGATGCGATCGCCCTGCCGCGACCACACTGCCGACTCGTGCCGCGACTTGCCGTCGGTCAGCAGCGTCGACCGTCCGTCGCGCCAGCGCCACAGGTACAGCTGGTCGTTCTCGGCACCGCCCTGATCCATCGACAGCAGCGCCTCCCGGTCGCCCACGCGCGGACGCCACTGCGCGCTGCGCACCGGCTCCGGAAAGAAGGTCAACTGGGTGCGCGCTCCGCCCGGCTTCTGGACGAAGTGCAGCTGGTTGGTCTCGCCAAAGCGCGTGCTGATCAACACGCCCTGCCCGTTCGGGTCCCAATCCAGCAGCCCCGCCGCGCGCACGTTCTGGTACTGCTGCATCCGCTCGGCCAGCGCGTCCGGGATGTCGGGCACGCCGTCCAGCACCAGGTTGCCGACCGTGCGGACCGGCGGCGGCGCGGGCGGCGCGGCGAAGGCAAAGACGGCAATCAGGGACAAGGCCCCGCAAGCACTCAGGATGATGCGCCTGGCTGGCTTGCGACGGGCGAGGGAGACGACGAACAGCATGGAGACTCCACGGGAGGAGCGCGGGTCTCGCGCGCGGCGAATCGGTAGCAGAACTGGGGCGGAGTGCCAAGCCACGCAGCGGGATCCCTTGCCCTTCCGCCATGCGGGGGCTACCGTGCGCCGCTCGGGGCCTGGGAGCCCCTGCCCCAACATCACATGGACCTCGTCGAACTCCAGGTGGTCGTCATCGATGACGACCCCGATATCCTGGACCTGCTGGTAGCCCGGCTGGCCGCCATCGACGCCTTTCGCGTCCGGATTCGCTCGTTCCAATCTGCGGATCTGGGGTACCAGGCGCTGCTGGACGAGCCGCCCGACGTCGTGCTGCTGGACTACCAGCTCGACCGCCGCTCAGGACTGGACCTGCTGCAGGACTTGCGCCACGCCGGCTTCGACCGTCCCGTCGTGATCCTGACCGCCAGTGACGATGCGCATGTGGCTGTCGAGCTGATGAAAGCGGGTGCGGTCGACTACCTGAACAAGCGCGAGCTGACCTCATCGCTGCTGGAGCGGGCGTTGCGCTATGCCCGCCGCCACGCCCAAGCCGCCCAGAACCTGGAGCTGAGCCGCCAGGCGCTGGCCGACGCCGAAGCCCGCGCCCGCGCCATCGTCGAGACCGCCGGCGAGGGCATCCTGACCGTCGACGAGAGCGGACGCATCGCCTCGTTCAACCTCGCGGCCCAACGGATCTTCGGCTTGCCCGCAGCGGATGCGCTCGGACTCGGTGCGGCGCGCCTGCTGCCGTGGCCGCTGCCGCCATCAAACGATGGAAACCCGCTACAGTCCAAGGGCTTTCGCCGCGACGGCATGCCGTTTCCGCTCGAAGTCACCGTCACCGAGCTCAAGCTGCGCGGACGCACGCAGTACACCGCGTTGGTGCGCGACATCTCCGAGCGTCGGCAGACCGAGGCGCGCATCGCAGAGACACTGGCGCAGCTGGAAGCGAGCCGCGACGACCTGGTCTCGATCCTGAACCGACTGCGTTTGGGCGCGGTGATGACGGACGAGCTTGGCTGCGTGACTTTCATCAATGCGACCGGCGAGTTGCTGTTCGGCTGCAACCTCGAGGAGGCGCTGGGTCGCCCGTGGCAGGACATCTGCGGCGCCCAGACCCATGCCGAGCTGCTGGACATGCTCGCCCGCCCCGCCTCCGCCCGCGAAAAGGTCACGGTACAGCTGCTGGCGCCCAATGGTCGCAACTTGTGGCTCGACGTCGACGTCCATGACGACATCCGCCAGCCCCAGCGCAAGATCCTGTTCTTCTACGACGTTTCCGAAGTCCACGACCTGCGTCGCCAGCTGCAGACGCGCCCCCGCTTCCACGCATTCGTCGGCGCCAGCCCGGCGATGAACCATGTCTACGAGCAGATCCAGGACCTCTCGACCGTCGAGTCCACCGTGCTGATCGAGGGCGAGACGGGCACCGGCAAGGAGCTGGTCGCCCGCGCCATCCACGAGACCAGCCGACGCAAGGCCCGACCGTTCATCACCATCAACTGCGCGGGGTTGACCGAGTCCATCCTGGGCAGCCAGCTGTTCGGCCATCGCCGCGGCGCCTTCACCGGTGCCATTGAGGACCGCAAGGGCCTGTTCGAGTCGGCCGACGGCGGCACCATCTTCCTCGACGAGATCGGCGACATCCCGGCCAGCGTCCAGACCAGCCTGCTGCGCGTGCTGCAAGAGCGCGAGGTCACCCGTCTGGGCGAGTCGACCGCCCGACGCATCGACGTGCGTGTGCTGGCCGCCACCCACCGCAACCTGGCCGACGAGGTCGAGCAGGGCCGCTTTCGCCTGGACCTGCTGTACCGCATCCGCGTCGCGCGCATCCACCTGCCCCCCCTACGGGAACGCGGCGAGGACGTCGCCCTGCTGGCCCGCCTGTTCCTGGACCAGAGCCGCGCGGCGACTGGAAGGCCGGTGCAGGACTTGAGTGCAGAGGCGATGGCCCACCTGATGCGGCATACCTGGCCCGGCAACGTGCGCGAGTTGAAGAGCGCTATCGAGTTCGCGGTGATCCACTGTCGTCGGCAAACGCTGCAAGTTGAGGATCTGCCACCGGAAGTCAACGGCAGAGGCGTGATGCTGGGCTACTCGACCGGCGCGACCGGCAACGGACCTCCTGAGCCGCAGGACGAGCGCGGACGCATTCTGGAGGCGCTGGACCGCGCCCGCGGATCCCGCACCGCTGCCGCCCGCCTGCTGGGCGTGAGTCGTGCGACGTTCTATCGGCGTCTGGGCGAGCTGGGCGTGAAGCTCTCCTAGGCCCAGCCTCTCGAATTCTGCCAAAAAGTTTACACCTCCAAGTTCGCGATTATCGTCGCCTTGAGCCCGAGGGCATCCCGGGCGACGAGTCGTTTCTTCCCGTTTTCGCGCATCCCGGAGGTCGCCTCATGATCCGCAAGCTCTTCGCCAAGCCTGGCGTGCCTTGGCTGCTCCTCGCCGTCTCGTTGGTGGTGATCCTCGCGCTGGTGTTCATTCGCGGTTCTGCACCCGCTCCTCAGACCACCAAGCCCGCCGCTGCCGCCCAACCCGCCGCCCCGCAAGCCGCTGCCCCAGCCCTTGCTGCGGTGCCGGAAGGCGAGTGGGAGGCCGTCACGGTCTCGCTCAAGCACACTCCTTCGCAGGACTTTGGCGACGCGTCGGTCGACGGCGACCTCGTCTCGGCCGAGTGGGCTCGCCTGTTCGTTTGGGACGTCGACCTGCGCCGCCAGCTGAACCCCGGCGACGTGATGCGCGCGGGCTGGCACTGGACGGACGAGGCAGAGCTGGAGATCGGCGTCGCCACCCTCAAGGTCAACAAGCTGGGCAAGACCTTCCGCGCGTATCGCTTTCTGGCCCCGGGCGACAAGTACCCGAGCTACTGGAACGAGCAGGGGGCCGAGGTCGCTCGCCGTCTGAACGACTCGCCGATCGAGGACTATGAACAGGTCACCAGCCTGCTGAAGGACCGCCCCACCCACAAGGGCATGGACTTCAAGACCGACGTCGGCACCGAGGTCAACTGCCCCAAGGCCGGCGTCGTGCTTCGGAGCAACTGGAACTGGAGCGCGAACGGCAACTGCATCGAAGTGCAGTTTGAAGACGGCACGATCGCCAAGTTCCTGCACCTGTCCGAGAACCGCGTGAAGGTCGGCGACAAGCTCACGGCGGGCCAGATCATCGCGCTGTCCGGCAACACCGGCCACTCGACGGGCGCGCACCTGCACTATCAGCTGAACACGGCCGACGGCAGGGTCATCGACCCCATCGACTACCACGGCACGACGCAGCGTCAGTTGGATGCCGGTTCGCTGGCCAGCTTCCAGGCCACCGTGCAGAAGTTCGACGCGCTGTTGGACAATCCGCCGAAGCCGGCCGCGCCCGCCGTCGAGCCCGTTGCCGCCATCGTCGTTCCCGTCGCCAAGCGCTGATTGCAGCTCGCCTGACCGTCGCCCGACCTTCGCGACCGACAAGCCTGCTTCCCCCTACCCCTATTCCACCAAAATCTCAGGCGTGGCGGCCGACTTGGGCTTGGCCACCTTGCGGACCGGCTTGACCTTGGCAGGCGCCTCCGCAGCGACCGGATCAACGGCCGGCGGTGCGGCGGGAACGGGCTGGGGAGCGACCGCAACCGGCGCAACCGGTGCAGCGGGAGCGACCGGGGGTTGCGCGACTGCTGGCGCATTAGCGGCGGCAGGTCGTTCCACGACAGCGGGCAACGCGACTGGGGCCGCTGACTCTGGGCGCGGGCGCATGGCAGCGTACCCTCCCGCCGCTGCTGCAGCCACCAGCACGGCGCCGATCCCGATCCACATCCACTTCGACGATCCACCCTTGGACGACGCCACCGGCGCGTTCGCGGCAGACGCCGCGGCCGGCATGGGCGCGGCGACGGCCGACCGGGCGGGCGCCGGCGCAGGCGCCGCGAGGATGTCGATGGCCACGGTCCGCTCTTCCTGCTCCTGCGGCGCGGCAGCTGCCGACCGGGGCGACGGGCGGGGCGCTGCGGGCTGCGGCGCCGGACGAGGCGCGGCCGGCTGCGGACGGGCCGGACGGGGAGGCACCGGCGCCACGCGTGACGTCGGCGGCCCCGGGGCGTTGGACTGCTTCATCGCCTCAGTCAACGCCTTGGCCATCTCTTGCGCCGACGCGTAGCGGTCAATCGCTTCGGTGGCCATCGCCTTGCGGACCACCTCGCACACCGCATCGGGCGTCGGGGTCAGGCACTGGCCGCGCGCGTCTGGCGGAGGCTGGGTCAGGCGCTGCACCAAGGTGTCGATCGCGCTCTCTGAAGCGAAGGCGAGCTTGCCGGTTAGCGCTTGGAACAGGATGCATCCCAGCGCGTACAGGTCGGTTCGCGCGTCCACCGGTGTTCCGCGCGCCTGCTCCGGGCTCATGAACTGCGGGGTGCCGACGATCACGCCTGCCGCCGTCCGCGACTCGCTGCCCCGCGCAAGCGACTTGGCGATGCCGAAGTCCAGCACCTTGGCAAAGTCGTCTTCGCCATGGACGTTTTGCAGGAAGATGTTGTCCGGCTTCAGGTCGCGGTGCACCAACCCCTGCGCGTGCGCCTCGGCCAGCGACTTCAGCACCTGCAGCGCAATCCTGCCGATGCGTTCGTACCCCAGCGGGCTCTCGGTATCGGTGACCTTGGTCAGGGTGCGGCCGTCCAGAAACTCCATCGCCAGGTACAGCGCACCCGAGTCCATCTGCCCAAAGTCGAACACCCGCACCGTGTGGGGCTGCTTCAGGCGCGCAGTGACGGCCGCCTCGTGCTGGAAACGGGAGGTGGTCTCGCCGCTGTCCGCCTGCTCCGGATGCAGCACCTTGATGGCCACCACGTCGCCGGTTCCCGAGTGCTCGGCCTGGTACACGGCACCAAAGCCGCCCTCACCGATCAGGCGCGTGACGCGGTATCGGCCGCCGATGGTCTTGCCGATCAGGCCGCCGCCCACCGAAGACTCGAGGGGCATCGTGTCCGTTCCGTCCGCGGGGCACTGAAGCGCCTCGGTGGTGGACTGGCAGGTCGGACAAATGCGCGGCATGCAGAACTCGCTGGGGGTCAAAAGCGCATCGCCAAACCGATTCCGGCGGGCGCGGGTGTCACGAACAGGCGGGTCTGGGCGGCGTCGGCCGACTCAGGAGCCAGGAACCAGCCGACGGCGGCGGCAACGGCGCCGGCACCGACCAGTCCAATGCCGGTGAAGTACTGCAAGTCTGCACCGTCACGCGCCTTCTTGTACTCGGCATAGGTCGAACGCCCTTCGGTCAGGTCGTCGTTGGCCGCCTGCGTCGCGCTCGCGCCCATCACCCACAGCACCGCGCCCGCGACCGCCAGCGTCGCGCCGCCACCCCAAGCCGCCCACTGCGCGCCTGTGGGTCCGCCCGAAGTGCGAACGACCGGCACCGGCGGCGCGGGCGTCTGAACCGCCGTTGGTCGATCGAGCTCAGCCTGTCGGGTGCGCAGCCGGGCAATCCACGCGTCCAGCTCGGCGACCTGACTCGGGTCCGTGGCCGCCCGACGCGCCGTCTCGGCGAACGCCAGCGCCTTGCGGTGGCCCGCAGCGTCGTTCAGCACCTCGAACGCCTTGCCCGCGTCGGCCTCCAGACCCGCTTGCGGATAGCGCTGGCAAGCCCCCTCCAACGCTTCGGCCCGCTCTTGCGGGGTCGCCTTGCGCAGCTTGTCGAGGTTTGGCAGCAGCGTCGCGCGCAACGCCACCTCGGGCTCCTGACGGTCATAGCGCTCCAGCAGGTCCAGTGCCTTGGGCCAGTGCCCGACCTCTTGCCAGGCGCGACCGGCATAGCGCAGCAGGCGGAAGTCCTTGCCGTCCAAGGCGATGGCCCGGTCGAAGGTGCGTGCAGCGTCGAGGTATTCGTTCCGCTTGAACAGCGCCGCACCCTCCGCTGCCAGCGCCGCAGAGGTGTCCGCAGGGACCGCAACGGCAGTCGAAACCGCAAGGCCGACCACTGAAATCGCAGCGACCTGCAGCGCGAGGCCCAGCGCGAGACAACGGACCACCGCGCGACCACGGTCGATCCACTGGCTGCGCTGCATGACTCGCTGGTCGACCATTCCCGTTCCTCTCCCCCCCCCGATGACACCCGACAACCGAAATCGCGCGACCCTACGCCGTGCCGCCCCTGCGTTCAACCCTGCCCGTCCACAACCTATTTGCAGACCGCCGGCACCGGCTGGGTCTTGGCGAACGACAGCTGGGTGTTCTGATGCACCAGTCCCAGCGTCAACACGCCCGAGACCGCGTCGTACAGCCAGGTCGTGGCCTCTTGCGGCAGCGTGTCGATGGTCGACAACACCTGACCCGCCGTGTTCATGCGGACGGCGTACGTCGTCCCGCTGTTCGTCTTGATGCCTGCCACCAGAAACTCTGTCGTCGTCAGCGGCACGATCGCCATCGGTGCCACGACCGCCGCCTTGCCGCCGGCGTCGACCAGCGGAACCTTGGCGATGAAGGCCAGATTCGACGTGTAGAACAGCGACGCCCAAGCAGGTCCCACCGACGGTCCGCCGGGCGGCTGGTAGCCAGCGACGACGGCGATGTTCGGGTCCCCAGTCAGGCCCAGTGCCGTGACGGGAGCGCCCGCGAACGAATTCGGCTGCGGCGACGATATCGTCACGGTGGACACGATCTTGCTGCCGTCGGCAGAAACGGCGTGACGCGCCATGGTTCCCGCGCCGTACAACACGATGTAGGCCCCCGAGACGGGCAGCACCAGGCCCGAGTACTGCGCCGCACCGGACGAGGTCGGCAAAGCCGCGACCAAAGCGTCGTTGGCGACGACGAACAGGGTGGTCGACGTGTCGGTGACCGAGTCGCTGGACGGCACCTTGCCGCCGATCAGCACCGCGACGCCGCCCGCAATTGCCCTGGCGTCGGCCGGATAGACGACGCCAGCGGTCGGCAGCAGCAACTCGCCCTTCAGGACGCCATCGAGTCCAAAACGGACCACCACGAGGCGCCGCAGTCCGGTCTGGTCCTGGTACAACGGAACCAGAATCGACTTGCCGTCCCAGACCGCGCCCAGCACCAGATTCGACGTGGACGGGTAGAACGACGTCGCGGGACCCAGCGCGACGCCGTCGGGACCCAGGCGCAGAAGCATCGAGCCCATGCTGTCGTTGCCGCTGGAACCGCCGCAGTTCGCGTCGCCCGCGACGGCATAGCCACCGGGAACCACCGTCATCGCGCGCTGGCGGAACGAGGTCGGCCCCCCGATGTACGCGCAGGCCTTCACCTGGGCATGGGTGACGGTGGCCAACTTCTTGGCCTGACAGGACTTGTTGCTGCACTGGTCGGACACCGTGCAGGCCTCTCCGTCGTTGCACGGGGCCGTGTTCGCAATGTTGGCGCAAACGCCGCCCGCGCACGAGTCGTCGGTACACGGGTTGCTGTCGCCGCACTCCTTGGCAGCGCCCGACTTGCACTGCCCCACCTGGCAGGTGTCGCCCAGCGTGCAGCCATCGCCGTCATCGCAGCTGAGTCCGCTCAGCGCCGGGAAGCTGCAGTTGCCCTCGGCGCAAGTGTTCTTGGTGCAAGTGTTGTTGTCGTCGCAGGTCTTGGCGGCGCCGCCCACGCATACGCCCGCGTCGCAGGCATCGTCGACCGTGCAACCGTCGCCGTCGTCGCAAGCACCGCTGGCCTTCGGCTGATACTTGCACGTCCCGGCCACGCAAGCGTCTGCCGTGCAAGGGTTGTTGTCGTCGCAAACCTTGGGGGTCCCCGCCACGCACACCGAGTCCTTGCAGGCGTCGCCCAGGGTGCACGGGTTGTCGTCGCTGCAGGGGTCGCCCGCGGCGACCGGGCCGTGGGCGCAGACGTTGTTGGCACAAGTATCTGTGGTGCAAGGGTTATCGTCGTTGCAGTCCTTGCCCGCTCCGCCGCACTTGCCCAGCCCGTCGCACTTGTCGCCGACCGTGCAGTCGTTGCCGTCGTTGCATACGGTCCCGATCTCCGTGTCGGCAAAGGTGCATCCCGTCGCCGCCACGCACTTGTCGGTCGTGCAAGGCTTGCCGTCATCGCAGGTCAGCGGCTTGCCCGCCTTGCAGGTGGCTCCCTCGCAAACATCGCCCTCCGTACAGGCGTCGCCGTCGTCGCAACCCATATCGGCCGAAACCGCTGGATGGACGCACCCTTTCACCGCGTCGCAGCTGTCGTCCGTGCACACGTTGCCGTCGTCGCACGCCACGGGCTTGCCCGCCGCGCACTTGCCGGTTTCGCAGGCATCACCCGCCGTGCAGGCGCTGCCGTCTTCGCACGCGATGCCATCCGCCGCGGCCTTCTTCTGGCAGCCGGCCACCTTGTCGCAAGTGTCGATGGTGCACGGCTGGCCGTCGTCGCAGCTGGTCGGCCCGGTCGCCTTGCACAGCCCCTGCACGCACTTGTCACCGGCTGTGCAGGCGTCGCCGTCGTTGCAGAAGGCCCCCGCCAAGGCCAGATGCGAGCACGCGCCGTCCTGGCAGCTGTCCGCCGTGCACGGCTGGCCGTCGTCGCAGGTCTGGTTGGTGCAGGGCTCGACCGTGTCCGGCACCTCGGCGGCATCGACCGCGACGTCGTCGGGCGTCACGTCGTCCACAGCCGCGTCGGTGACGGCGTCGACGGCCACGTCCAACTCCGCGTCGGCACTGGTCTCTGCCGCTGCGCCCTGATCCGCACCGGTGTCCGCTACGTCGTCGGCGGATGTGTCGACCGCAAGGTCCGCCCCACCGTCGGGCGTGAGGTCACCCGCCCCATCGGGGACGGCAGCGTCCACGGCATCCGGCGAATCGACGTCTTCGCCCGGTGCGGCCGAAGCGGGCAGGAATTCGGCCCGACAGCCCGCAAGCATCAGAGACGCAGCCAGAATCGCGACGAGTGGACCACGCTTCATCCGCAACGGCTCCACGGCGTACGACCTGCCTTCGCGACGCCTGAATAGTGCATGTGAAGGTATCGGAGATGCTTGCGTATCGCAACCTGAGCGCTCGGTCAGTCGGCCTGCAGCGACTCGACGCCCGCGCTGTCGCCGCCTCTGAAAAGCAGCGTACGCCGGGTCGTTGGAGCGGCTACCTGGGCGCGCCCTTGCCGGCCGACGGGATCCCGCGCACCGCGATCCAGTGCGCCACCGAAGCCCACAGCGCCTCGAACTCACGCCGCTTGAATCCCGACCCGCTGGTGATCCAGTCGTAGTGCGGCGGATCGTGCTCCGTGTCGTCAAAGTGGCCGATCAGGTCGTGATGGTCCGCCGTGACGGCGCAGATGACCTCGCCCCACAGCTGCGACAGCGTGGGCACGATGCCGTCGTTGTCGCGGGGGTCTGGCACCTCGCCCCACGCAGCTCGCATCGCCTGCACCTGCTCGTACGACGGCATCACCGTGCGGTCATGTGGCGTGCGTGACGCCCCGCGATAGATCGTCGCGTACAAGGCGTGACTGGCTTGCGCATACACCCCAAGGCCCGCCGCCAACGTCGAGGCGAGCCCCGGCGGCCGTCCGCGGGCCAGCACACACCCGTAGCGCACCCCGCCGTCGTCGCGCGTCGTCGCGTTGAACGTCGCCATGTTCTCAGGCGTCAGCTGCGGAATCAGCTGCTGGTCGTTGCCCACGTCGGTCAGGAACTCGTCCAAGGCGACGCGCCGCTCGTCCGAGAAGTCGTCCAGCAGCTCGCCGTACAGCTGGTCCAGCACGTCCTGTCCGGTGCCCATCCGGTCTTCCAGCTTGACCAGAAGGCCGCCCAACCGCACCGCGACCGACAGCGGCAATCGGCCATAGCGCAACACGTAAATCGTCGACAGCGAGAGCACTTGCAGCAGCCGACCGCCCAACCGTCGGGTAAAGACCGATACCAGCGGCGTGCCGAAGTGCGGTGTGGCGACGCTGACGATGGAGCGAACGCGGGCGGCGATCCGCTCTGCCGGGGGGTCTTCGGACAGCGACGCGCCGGCGGAAACCAGCAACCGGGCGTCCAGGCCACCCGACGAGTGACCGATCAGGTGGATCGGCTCGTCGCCGTCGCCCCCCGTCTCTGCGATGACCTGCACCAACCGCTGCGCCCGGCGGCGGACCGAGGCCGTAGGCCACGTCCGCACCGGGTGCACGACCACGTCCAGATCGCGGCGCGCAAACTCGTCCCGCAGCACGTCGTTGACGTGGGCGAAATAGCGAAGGTCACCCAGATTGGTGAACCCGAAAAAGCCGGGAATCAGGTAGATGTGGTGGCGGTCGGTCATTCGCCTGCTGCTGCCCTCCGCGAAGGGCGGCGGAGGTGAGTCCGGCGGGGATTACTGTTCCCAGCCGCCCGTTGCGGTGTCCATGTCGTCGACGAACTGCAGACCTGCCGGAAGTGCCAAGCTGTTGTTGTAGAACGCGAGGAACGTTGTCGCCGTGCCTGACGGTGCCGTGTTGGCTGCGATGAAGATCACAGTGCTGACGCGGTTCGCCGGAATCGACAGGTTCCAGCTGAAGTTCGCATTCGCGTAGTAGTTGTTGCCGCCGCTGTTCCAAACGTTTGCACCGTTTAGAGCCACGCTCGCGTAGTTGCCCCAGCCTGCGTAGGACGTCATGTACGCGAAGGGCGTCCAAGCGATGGCAGAGCCCGTGGTGTTGCGGATGCGGAACAACGCTCCCGCGTGCTTGGAGTTTGTCGAGCTGTAGGTGTACCAGGACTCGGCCCACACCGTCGCGTTCTTCTGAGCGTAGCCCTTGTTGGTAAACAGGGTCCGCAGCACTTCCTTGTCGGCGCTCATCTGGGCCGCAAGACCGCTGCCGTCACCCCAAGCCTGCGGAGTCACGCCGCCGAACAGCGCCGCGTTGCCGTTGCCGCCAGCGCCAAACCAGCAGCAGCTCTGGTCGTAGCTGGACCAGACGGCCCAGCGGTACGTCGCGCCAGATGCGCCAAGCGGCGTCCACCCGGTACCGTTGCAGTACTCGAATCCTGAGCCGGTCCAGCGCTGGGTGCCGGCCTTGGCGGCGGTGCAGACCGAGCTGTCGGCGCCGACCTTGACGCCACCGTCCACGAGCAAGTCGCCCTTGACCTGAATCTTCTTGCTGGACAGCGTCTCAATCGCGATCGTCCAGCCGTTGATCTGACCGTCGGTGGTGTTGTTGAGGAAGTCGTTGTCCACAACCTTCAGGAACCACTTGCCCTTGGGATTCTTGCCGAGCCAGGTGCTCAGGTCGCCCGACGCCGTACTGGTCGGGGTCGGATAGCCGGTCTTCAGGCTGGTGCCGGACCCCGACTTCTGGTGCAGGACGTACTCCTGATTCGCTGGGTCGTAGAGGTACACGGTCACGGTGTTGATCTTGGAATTGGTGATGTCGATGTTGATGGTGAGCTTCTTGGCCAAGCCCACGTCGGGGAACTCGATGATATCGGACACGCCGACCGGGCTGTTGTCGGGGATCTTCACGCCGGTGCTGCCGGTGGCGGAGTCGGTGAACTCATTGGTGATCAGGCCGTTGGAGATCTCGTTCAGGCCGTCGCCGGGCAGGGCCGCCGGGTCGAGCGCGACCACGCAGTCGTAGGCGCCGTTGGCCAGAATGCCGCGCATCACAAGACCAGTGCCGCACTTGTCGCCCAGCTTGGGCAGCGTCGGCTGGTCGATCAGGTCCTTGTACGAGCCCGACTTCGCAACCGCCGCCAGCACCGGAGCATCCAGCAGATCCGCGTACTTGCCCGTAGTCGCAACCTTCTGCAGAGCCGCAGACTTGGTGTAGACCGCGAGATCGGGAATGCCCGACAGGTCGGCGTAGGCCCCCGACAGTGCGACGGTCGCGAGCGACACCATCTTGACGTACGCAGACAGGTCCGGCCCGCCCTGCAGGTCGGAAAACTTGCCGGTAGTTGCGACCTTGGCGAGGTCGGCCGTCTTGGCGTAATCGACCAGCGCCGTCGCGTCCAGCTGCCCCAAACCGATACAGCCGGAGCAATCGAGGTTCTCAGCCACAGCCGCACGCAGCGCAGTCGTCACGGAATTCAGCGGCTTTCGCGCAAACTCCGGGTCGCCGGCAACCTGCACCCCGAGAAACGCCTGAGCGCCTGCGGTGGCAAGAACCTGTTGGGTCAGCGCCGTCTTGCTGCCCAACGTGTGGACGAAGTGCCCACTCTTCACGGCCAGGGACACAGGCCCCTCTGACCACACGGCGGCCCCACCGCTGACGTCCTTGTAGATCGCGAAAGTCACGGCGTAGTCGCCGTCCGCCGCCGGACCACCACCGGACGACAGCAGCATCGCCTCTACCCCAACAGTCGTGGGGACAAGGGCTACGGCCGGAACCGCAAGCCAAAGGCAAGCAAGCGCAAGTGCAAAGGAAACGGAGAAGCGAGTTGCGGTCGTCCTCATGGCGGGGCCTCGAAAGTACACAAGGGTTGAGGGAGTCTGGCGGCTGTAGTGGCAGGCAGGGGTCGCAACGACCCGCTTGGTTCCGCGCGCGGGCGCAGAAGTGGGCGCGAAGTGTATCGAACCAGAAGGCTTTGCGACAGTCCCGCCGATGCATCGACTGACGTCGCCGGGACCGCACCGCCGAGCTTGGCACGGACGAACCCTGAACGACTGTGGGGCCGTCCTGACGGAAATCGATGCAGGCAAGCTGCACCGCCGCCGTGTGAGCCGGAACTGGCTCACACGGTCAGCGGTACTGCGTGGGTGGCGCGGGGAACTACTTCTGCGCGTAAAGGCTGGGGAAACGCGCCAGGAAGGCGATCGCGAACTGCAGCTCGCGCAGGTCCGAGCACTCGCCGATCTTGTGCGTGTTCTGCTCGATGCCGGGCCCGATGCCGAACATGGCCGGGTGCTTGACGGGGCCCGAGGTCACCCACTGCTTTCCCTCGGTCTTGATGGTCTTGTCCTCGACCAGCACGGGGAAGCCCACGCCGTCGGTGGAGAAGATCCAGCGGTCGACGCGCGGCTCTTTGCGCAGCATGCCGCCCTTCTCTTCGCGCACGGGGATGTGCGGCGTGATCACGCGGTGGTAGGCATCGACGGCGGTCTGGATGGCGGGGTGCTCTTCCGGCGTGAGCCAACCCATGTAGATCTGCGGGTTGTCGGGGCGATACTTGCGCCAGGTCAGGTTGTTGTAGCGCGGCACCGACACGTCGACCTTCAGGCCGGCCTCGCGGGCGACCCGCACGCCGTCCAGCGCCTCGACGTCCTTGACGGCCTGCTCCGGCGTCTCGCCCACGGTCAGACGGCGGTCGAAGCGGAACACGAACTTGTCGGGCACTGCGCAGTCGCTGGGGGAGTCCAGCGTCGCCCAGCTGGCCGTGCGGGTGCCGTGGCCCAGGAACGCGTGGTCCAGAAAGCCTTCGCGCGCGTTGTAGCGGCGAGAGGCCTCGCTGACGATGGCGCCACCGAACTCCAAGGGATTCAGGCCCTCCCACGGCATCGAGCCATGGCAGGAACGGCCGGCGACCGTGACCTCGATCTGCATGCGGCCGCGCTGACCGCGGTAGATGCCCAGCGCGCCCTTGTTGGCGTCGCCCGTGCCCTCGGTCAGGATCACGACGTCAGGCACCATCTCGGCGGGGGCGCCGCGCAGCACCTTGTCGACGACGTACAGCGGGCCGCCGCCGTCGTTGTCCTCTTCGGCCGCCGTCGCGTAAGCGCGGACGATGGCTCCGCGCAAGGCGCCCTCAGGGGCCAGCTCCAGCAGGATCTTGGTCGCAACCACCTCAGCCACGACGCCACCCAGCTGGTCCGCGGAACCGCGACCGAACAGCAGGTGGTTCCACTCGTTTTGCGGCGGCAAGTAGCCCAGCGAGCTGGCAAGCGCCTTGGGATCCAGCTTGGACGCATCGACCAGACCGTCGAACGGGTCGAGCGAACCGTTCATGCGGGCGTGCCACTGTGAGCGCAGGGGGCGCACGGTGTCGCCATGGCCATCCATGTAGATGACCTTCTTCTCCGAGCGGGGGATGCCGTCCGACTCGTCCTCGACGTGCCACACGACGTTGCCGAAGGCGTCGAAGCACGCGTCCTCGGGGCGGCGGACCGCACCGATCTCAATGATTTTCTTGCGCAAGTACTCAAACCGCGGGCCCTCGTGGTTCGACTCGCCGCAAGTCGGGTCGCCCCCTTCCTCGACCGAGCGATCGACGTAGTCGGCCGGAATGCGGATGACTTCCGCCAGGATCTCGGCGGCGAGCGGCCGATACTTCTCAGCCAGTTGGGCGATGCGGGCGTCCAGCGTGGAAGCCTTGTTGTTGTCGACCATGATGAACCTCTGCCGGCCACGGGGGGTCGGGCGGAATGAAGAAACGCTCACGGAAACAGGAGACTGCCGCCCGCGCCGAAGTCTTGCCCGGCGCGGACGGCAGCCTCGAAAAAACGGACTAGCGGCCCAGAGCAGCCAGACGGTTGGCCAGATCCGGAACCTTGCCGATGGCCAGCATCGCCATGATCACATAGACCTTCCACTGGGCTTCCTTGGCCACGTTCACGCGGTGCAGGTCCATGATGCCGGGGGAGACCTCGGCGCCGATGTCGGCCGGCAGGCAGTGCAGGTAAAGGGCCTTGCCACCCGCGGTCTTGGCCATGCGATTCTCGTCGCAGATCCAGTCCTTGTGGGTCGCGTTCATCGCCAGCGCGCGCTGCTCGATGTCGCCCATCGCCTTGGTGTCGCGGCGCTTGTTGGCAGCCACGCGCTCGAACATCAGGGCCTGCGGGCCCCAGCTCTTCGGGTACACGGCGATGGCGCCCTCGAAGGCCTGGTCCATCGAATTCGTGACGTTGAACTGGCCGCCGGACTCCTTGGCGTTCTTCTTCGCCGCGGCAATCGTGTCGGGCAGCAGGTCGTAGCCCTCGGGGTGCGCCAGCGTGATGTCCGCGCCATAGCGGGTCAGCAGCATGATCAGGCCCTGCGGCACCGACAGCGGCTTGGCGTAGCTGGGCGAATAGGCCCACGACACCGCGACCTTCTTGCCCTTCAGGCCGTCATTGCCGAAGTTCTCGCGCAGCCACAGCAGGTCGGCCAGCACCTGGGTCGGGTGGTCGATGTCGCACTGCAGGTTGACCAGCGGCACCTTGCGCGGATTCTTGGTCGCTACAAGATAGTCGGTGATGCCCTTCAGCACGTCACGCATGAAGAGGTTGCCTTCGCCGAGGATCAGGTCGTGGCGAACGCCCAGCGCGTGCGCGTTCATGCCGAGCATCGCGCCGGTCTCTTCCGCGGTCTCGCCGTGAGCGACCTGGGTGGACGAGCCGTCGACGATGACGGGCATCATGCCCAGACGCGTGGCAGCACCGGCCCACGCCGACTTGGTGCGGGTCGAGTTGTCGAAGAACATGGCATAGGCCAGCTCGTTCGGCAGCAGATCCATCTGCTTGCCAGAGCGGTCAAGCTCGTGGAAGCGGGCGGCGACGCCCAGCAGTTGCTCGATCTCGGCGGTGGTCCAGTCCTGGGTGATGGACAGGCTGCGGCCGTAAAGTGCATTCAAGGCCTGCGCATCCAGGCCGTGGAGGGGGTTCGTCATGGTGTTCAATCCTTCGTGACGCGGGTGCCCGCGCGACCGTCGTAGGCGTCGGCAAGCGCCTCGGGGGTGCAGATGATCACTTCCTCGCCGCCGTTCTCGAGAAAGTCCATGGCCGCCTCTACCTTGGGGCCCATGCTGCCAGGGGGGAACTGGCCCTCGGCTTCCAGCCGCCGCAGCTCTGCAATCGTTACCTGATGCAGCGCGCGACGGTGATCGGTCTGGTAGTCGACGTAGACCGCATCGACTCCCGTGGTGATGAAGAAACGCTTGACGCCCAAGGCCGCCGCCAGCAACGCGCTGGCCCGGTCCTTGTCGATGACGGCCTCGACCCCGCGCCAACCTTCGGGCGTGCGCTTGACCGGAATGCCGCCGCCGCCGCACGCGATCACGGTGGCGCCGTTCTCGACCAGCATTTTAATGGCGCCCAGCTCGAGGATGCTGACGGGTGAAGGAGAGCTGACCACGCGACGGTAACCGCGACGCGAGTCCTCGACCATGTCCCAGCCGGCGTTGCGCTTGAAATCCTCTGCCTCTTCGGCCGAGTAGAACTTGCCGATGGGCTTGGTGGGCTTCTGGAACGCCTTGTCGTTCGGATCGACCTCGACCTGCGTCACGATGCTGATCGGCGTGTGGTCGACGCCCCGTCTGGCCAGCTCATCGCGCAGCAGCCGCTGGATCATGTAGCCGATGGCGCCCTGCGAGTCGGCGACCAGCGAGTCAAGCGGAACCTGATGCACCACCTGGCGCGCGGCGTCCGAGCGCAGGAGCATGAAGCCGACCTGCGGGCCGTTGCCGTGCGTGAGCACGATGTGGACGCCGCGCTGGATCAGGTCGGCCACGGGAATGACGGCCGCGGCGGTCACGGCGAACTGGTTGTCGACCGTCGGCGGCTTGGCCGGGTCGAGGAGCGAGTTGCCTCCCATCGCGACAAGCACGGGGATGGCAGAGCGATCGTGGTTCATGGCAGTTCTCGCTGCTCCACGAAGGAGCGTTCTTGGGGACGACAGTCAAACGCGAATCGCTGCACGTGGCCAGAAAATCGCCATCCCGCCGGCTGTGGGTGCGGCCACCTTCGTTCGCCGCTGCTGGCCGCAGCGCGGTGCTCGGCTCGTTCTCAGCGACCGAGTCCGCGGCGAGACTCAACGAGACATGCTGACCCGGGCCGTCGCCGAAGCGCGGGATTGTAAGAAGCGGCGGCGCGGGCGTCTACGGCTGCCGTCCACATCGCGGGGCCGTTCCCATGCGCCGTGTCACGCGGTTTCGCTTGGCCGCGTGGCTGGCCTGTGCGAAGCTCGGCCCTGCCCTCCCCCCGGCCGGAGACGCGATGCGCAAGGCCCCTGCTCCCCTGTCGACCGCCCCTTCGGCTACGCTCGCGGGCATCCGATTGCTCGCCACGGACATCGACGGCACCCTGACCCACGGCGGCCGCATCCCCCCGGACGTCCTGATCGAGTTCCGTCGACTCAGCCGTGCAGGCGTCGAGGTGCTGCCCGTCACCGGTCGTCCCGCAGGCGAGACCCTGGGGCTGGCGCGCTACTTGCCCGGCATCCGTGAGGCCATCGCAGAGAACGGCGCCACGCTGGTCACTCCCGACCTTCCAGTGGAGGCGCTGACACCGCCCCCCGACCTGGGTCGGTTGTTCGAAGCAGCCAAGGAACTCGAACACTTGGGTCGCCCCTGGACGCTGTCGCCCGACCGTTTCTGCCGGGTCGGCGACGTGGCCTGGCTGCGGGAGGGGCGGACTGACGCGGAGCTGGACGGGTTGCGCGCGGTCGCCCGAAAGCTCGGGGTGTGGCTGGTGTGGTCGTCGGTCCACCTGCACCTGTCGGACCACGATCCGGACAAAGGCCTTGCGGTGCTTGAACTTGCGCGACGGCGCGGCATTGCCCCGCACGAGATTGCGACGATCGGCGACTCTGCCAACGACGTGGGGCTCTGGCACACGGGGCGATTCGGTCTGGCGGTGGGAACGGCCGACGTCGCCGCGCAGCTGCCCGTCATCGGCCACCCGCCTGCCTGGATCACCGTCGAGTCCGGCGCGAGCGGCTGGCTCGAACTCGCCGACCGCTTGATGGTCGCCCGTACGTGAGGGGACCTTGGTCGACCTGAGCCAACCGCTAGAGCCCCACACCTTTCGCACCCAACCGTTTCGCGACGCACGGCCGCAACTGCAGGATCCGCAAGCCCTTCGCGAACTGGCCAACCACGAAGGCTACCTCTACCTCCCCGGTCTGATCGACGCGGCATCGGTCGTCGCCTTGCGGCGTCTGGTGCACGACTTCGCCTGCAGCTGCGGACTGCTGCAACGGATGACCGACACGGATGTGCTGCGCGTTGTCCCAGGCGCGCGGCTGGAGGGTCGGGGCTGGGACGACCCCCGCTTTGTCGAGCTGCAGCGGCACTTGGCCTCAGCCCCGGAGTTCATCGCAGTGGCGCAGCATCCGGCGCTGGTGGAGGTCATCGCCACCGTGGCAAACCAGCCGATGTGGCTGGCGACGGCCAACTACTGTTGGCTGAAGCTTCCGGGCAGTCCGGCGCAGACCACCCGCCCCCATCAGGACGCGTACTACCTGCCGCAAGCGCCCGGCCTGTGGACGGCGTGGGTGCCGGTGGTCGATACGCCGATCCCTTTGGGACCCTTGGGGATTCTTCGCGATTCCCACCGCCGCGACTGGCCGCACGTGGATGCGTGGACCGGGATCGATCTCGACCCGACCGCCCCGGACGTGTGCTGGGCGACCCAAGCCGCGCACGCGGGCGACGTGGTGCTGTTTCAGGCGCGCACGGTGCACTGCGCATGGTCGAACATGTCGCAGGATCTGGTGCGTGCGTCGTTGGACCTGCGCTTCGAGCCCCAGCCGAACGAAGGCACGACCGCGCTGCGGCCCATGCGCTGATCAGGCCGGTCGCTGTGCCAGCAGGACGCAGGTTTCGGGTGCCGAGGTCAAAGTCATGTTCTGGATCACTTCCATCGATCTATCTTCAAGCAACTGTTGCAGTTCTCTTTCTTCATAAACCCGTCCGGCGGGGGTGTAGATCGCCATGTCCACGGCAAACCAAAGGGCCGTCTCGGGTCCCCGCCGGTTGGCGTCCAAGGCCAGGTCGATCATCACCATCCGCCCGCCAGGCCGCAGGGCCCGAACACAAGTGCCCACCACGGCGGCCGCGTCCGACGGACCCAGCAAGTGCAACACATGGGCCAGCAGCACCAGGTCGAAGCCGCCCACGCCAAGCTCCTGCCGCAAGTCTGCCGCGTGCAGCAGCGTCCGGGCGCGAAGCCCGGGGGCCCCCGCCGCATCCGCCTGATCCAGCAGCGCCGCCGCAATGGCCAAGGTATCCGCGTCGTCGATGATCGTCGTGGTCGCCTCCGGGCACGCGCGCATCAACGCCGATGACCACACCCCGGAACCGCCCCCTGCATCGAGAATCCGCAACGGCTGCTGGGTCTTGAGTGCGCTCGCCAGCTCCACTGCCGGGTCGGCATGCACACGGGCTTGGTAGATGTGCCAAGCCAGCTTGGCGTCGCGAACCTCCAGACCGGTGAACGGGTCGAGGGGAATGTCATCATGCAACACCTCACCCAACAGACCCCAACCAAGCTTGATTACTGTTGTATCGTCAGGTATAGCGCCAACCACCTGCCAAGCATCACACTCGTCCGTCTCCACCCACCCCTGACAGCGCATCGCCTCCAGCACGGGGCGTAGCCGCTGCGGCGACACGTGGACCCGTTCAGCCAGCTGGGGCAGCGGGACCGGGTCCGCCAGCGCGTGCCACAGCCCCAAGGCATGGCCTGCGTGCGACAGCGAGTCACGCAAGTAAGCACGACTGGTATGGACAACTTCGGCGAACAGGTCGGGCATCGGTGCAGCCTCTCCAACGGGGTCACGCGGCCCCGGAACTGCTTGGCGAAGAACCGTTCATGGCGCAGGATGGACCCGTTGTCGAGGAGGTTCGCAATGCCCTGCCGCCGGTTTCGCTCTGCCGCCCCGCGCTTCACCGGACTGCTGGTTCTGGCTACCGCTGTAATGGCGGCAGGTTGCAAGGACGAGACTCGCCGAGTTCTTTTCGCCGGTGACGCCACTGGAGACACGACCGGGTACGTCTGGACACCGCCGCCCCACACACCGACGTACGGCGAAACGCTGGCGCGACTGGTAGAGGCCAAGGGGTGCGGCGAGGTGATGGACACTGTCCGGGACCGCATCGTCACCACCATGGCCGCCGAGGTCGACGTGCAGAAAGAGCGTGCCCTGAAGCAGGTCGAGCTCGGCTGCGGGTCCCGCCTGGCCGCCGACGGTGGAGGACCTGCGGTCGATGCCCAAGCCGGCGAGACGATGGTCGGGACCGGGGACACCCTCGACCCGCCGGAATCGGATGCCAAAGACTTCCCCGCGAATGGAGAGCGGACTGCCGATGCGGCGCCGCCCCAAGTCGAAGAGGCCGACTTCCTGAAATACGACGACAAGTACCTGTATCTCTTGACTGACAAAAAGCTGCGGATCTTCGACGTGTCGACGCCCGCCGACATTCAGGAGGTCGGCTCCCACACCTTCGACGGAATCCCGCGCCGTCTGTTCGTCCACGGCGACTTCGCGGTCGTCTTCGAGTCCAAGTACCCGCTGCAGCTGCTGAGTCCCAACGCGGGCATGGATGCGGGCGGCGGGTGGCAGGCCGGCACCGATGCGTGCACCTACGGCTATGACTGCGACTTCACCGGCGACGCTTACTCGCTGGACATCACCGTGCTCGACATCACCAATCGCAAAGCTCCGGTTCCGGTGCGCAAGACCGGCATCACGGGCACGTTTCTGTCTGCCCGGCTGATCGGCAACGTCGTGCACACGGTCGTGGTGTTTCCGCAACTCGCGGCCGACAAGTACGACATGCGGCCCAAGCAGCTGCTGCCGTGGGAGGAGGCCTGCAGCTCTAGCGGCGCGGTCTACCCGTACTCTGCGCCTCAGGTCGCCGAAGCCTACGAGCTGCTGAAGGCCAAGAACGAGAAAGTGATCGAGCAGTTGGACCTGACAGGCCTATTTCCCTCCGTCATCGACCAACGCGATCTGTTGGGCAAGCCGACGACAGACACCGAGCTATTCGGCAACTGCGGCGGCTTCCTGATCGGGCAGGAGGGCGACGGCCAGAACCTGATGGGGCTGATTTCCTTCGACCTGACCAGCGACGAACCGCTGTCGGCGCGCACGGTCTTGGGCCGCCCCGGCGCCGTCTATGCCACCGCCAAGTCGATCTACATCGCCCAGCGGCACTACCGACAGCCAAACGAGAATTGGTACTGGCAGGAGGACCCGAGTCAGCAGGCCACCAGCGTCCATCGCTTCAGCCTTCCGGCAACCGGCGTGACGACGACGTACATGGGCTCTGGCGTCGTGAAGGGGCTCGTGCTGAACGAGTTCTCGATGAACGAGTCCGGTGACGACCTTCGCCTCGCCACGACCTTGGGCAAGATGCCCAACCCGGCGGTAGAGAATCACTTGTACGTGATGCAACAGGCGGGACTCGACCGACTGGAAACTGTCGGCGCGCTGACTGGGCTCGTGAAGGGTCAGGACATCCGCTCCGTGCGGTTCGACGACAAGACCGCGTACCTGTCGACGGCAGACAAGACCGCCCCGCTGCTGGTGATCGACCTGACGGACAAGACCCACCCCAAGGAAATCGGGCAACTGAAGGTGCCCGGGTTCGCCACGTACATGCAGTTCATCGCACCAAGGACCTTGCTGACGCTTGGCTTCGAAGTCTCGGGCGCGTCCTCCGGTCAGGTGAGCTGGTCGTCCCTGCGGCTGCAGCTGGTGGACGTGGCAGTTCCGGCGAGTCCCAAGCTGCTTCACGCAGAAGTCATCGGCACGCAAGGTTCGTCGTCGGCGGCGGCGACGGACCACCTGGCGTTCAATTGGGACGGCAACCGGCACTGGTTGGGGCTGCCAGCCACGGTGTGCGGCGCCGCGACGCCCGGCATACCCTCGCAGCCCCTCGAGTTCAGCGGCCTGTACGTGTATGACGTGACGGCCTTCAACGGCTTCCAGAAGCTCGGCGGGCTCCCGCTCGTGACCCCGAACGATGAGGTGTACGCAACGGGTTGCGCCGACCCATGGATGTTCTCCACCAGCGAGGTCAAGCGCAGCCTCTTCATCGGAGACTACGTGTTCGCGATCTCGGCACGCACCATCGTGTCGGCCAAGATGGGCGCACTCGAAACACCGCTGGACACCCAGTCGCTCTAGCCGCTCTTCCAACCCATGCCCAGACGCCTTCGCATGATGCTGATCGCCCTGTTCACCCTCGCCGTCGTCGTCGTGGTGGCGTACGCCCTGAATCAGACGGTGCAGCAGGCAGGCGCGGGGGTGACCTACCGCAACGCCGCAGATGTGCCTGACTTCGCGGTCGCCATCGTGCCGGGCGCCCACGTTCGCCCCGACGGCACCCCGTCGCTTGCGCTGCAAGACCGCCTGCAAGCAGCGCTGGACCTGCTTCAGGCTGGCAAGGTGCAGCGCATCCTGGTGTCCGGCGACCACCACGGCCCCAAGTACGACGAGCCGAATGCGATGCGGCGTTGGCTGCTGGCCCAGGGCGTGCCGTCCGAAGCGATCTTCATGGACCACGCGGGGTTGCGCACGCTCGACACGATGCAGCGGGCGGCGCAGGTGTTTCTGGTGCGGCGGGCGGTCGTGTGCACGCAGGCCTTCCATCTGCCGCGTTCGCTCTATCTGGCGCGACAGGCCGGAATCGACGCGGTGGGGCTCGAGGCCGACCGGCGCGTGTATGCCAAGCGCACCTTCGATGCAGTGCGCGAGTCAGGTGCGCGGGTCAAGGCTTGGCTCGACGTCAAGGTCCTGAACACGCAACCGCGCTTTCTGGGTCCAACGATTCCCATCGACGGCGATGCCGGCCGAACGCACGACGTCTGGACCCAGCGAGACGATCGGCAGGCGCAACGGCAGGAACAGGCCCCGCCCCGACCGGACTCCGACGAGTGACCGCGCCCGGTCGGTTACGGTTGGCGCCTGGGGTTTGCGCGACCCGCCCGATTGCGCCAGCATCGACACCCCTTCCCCGAGGTGCGTCATGGCCCACCGCCTGCCGACCGTTGCCGCCCTGCTCTTGCTCCTCGTCGGCTCAGGTTGCGAGCGAAAGCCCGCGCCGCCCCCTCCACCTTCCGGCACCGCGACGGCCGCCCCAGCCGCGGACGCGGCCAAGGCGCCGCGCTGGACCTACCGCGCCAAGGTCACTCGAGACGGGGAGGCTCCGGAGACCGCTGCGCTTGACGCCACCCGCGAGCTCGATCTGGTCGAGACCGGCCTCCGTGAGGTTGCCGGGTACCGCGTACACGACCTGATTGTCGAAGTCGGCGGCAGGCGCCAAGGGGCAGAGGACCTCGACCGCTTGGGACTGACCGCAGCGCCCTTCCCCGAGTTTGCTCCTCACCTCGCTCTGGTGTTCGGGACACACAAGGCACAGCCGTCGGCCTGGCTGCTGCTCGGCGACGATGCGCCCGACGCAGACGAGGTCCGCACGCTGGTCGCAGAGGACCCCACTTGGCCACTGTCGCCCACCGCGAAGCTGGACGGCTCTCCCGCCGCGCTGCGCCCCGACGACGAGGGCGTGTACCGCAAGGCCATCGGCTCGTGGCCCAGCCTGTGCGCCGCCCTGCAGCATCCGTCACCGGATACGGGCGACTACTACAGCCATGAGCGTTGTCTGGCCCCCGAAGTCGGCTTGACCCGACTGGAATTCGATTCGGTCTGGGGCGGTTACGAGCTCGAGTTGGTGCGAGCGCCGGACCATTGGCAGCGGTAGAACGCCGGCCCACACGATCACGCCCCTGAACCACCCGCACGTTTGTCCCCGGCACACGCCGATTGACGCGCTGCGTCGTCAAGGCCGCGCCCATCCACACCGCGAACGCACGCGGCAAGGCCAGAGAGGACTCGTCGCGCAGTTCGGCATTGACACCCGGCGTCGCGCGGACTACCACACGCGCCCCTCGGCTCCCGCACGGGTGGTCGTTCCTCTCCGCTCTGAAGGCCCGGTTCCCCACATGCCACGGTCTCTTCGTCCGCTCCGCTCCTCCTGCCTGAGCTTGTCCCTCCTGCTCCTCCTCGTCGGAATGCTTGCCCGTCCCGCTTCGGCGGCGGCGGAGGATGCAGTTACGGCAGTGGCGGCACCAGCGGATGAGCCCGGCATCGCGGCCAACTTCCGCGGTTCCGACGTCAGCTTGCGGACCGACGTACTGGCCATCGGCTTGGACAAGGCCGCAGACCCGACCTGGAACCCGAACGTCGAGATGTCGCTGAGCGCCACCGTGCGCTACACCCTGAATCCGCGGGTGCGCTTCAACGCATCCAGCAGCCTGTCGCGCGAGCTGACGCAGAGCGACTGGACCACCTACCAGGGCGAGACCATGGTGGGCGACACGCAACTGGGCGCGCGCTATGCGATCTTGCTGCCAGACCCCGTGACCCCGACCGGACTGTCGGTGTCCTCTGACTTGGGTGTGAACCTGCCCACCAGCAAGGCGTCGGCCGCCCGCTCGCTCATCATCGCCCCTTCGCTGGGCGTCACGGCAGCGTGGAGCTCTCGCTTCGCGGGTCAGGGACTGCAGTTGTCGTTGTCCGGACGCGGCACCTACATGGCACACCAGTACACGACCGGCCAGCTCGACTCACCGTGGGTCGTGGGCTGTGCCGACCTGACCAGCGGCTGCTCGCAGTTCTCGCACACCGGCCTGCGCAACCCTGAATGGCGCTGGACCGGCCTGGCCAACGCGACGTGGACGCCTCTGTCCTCGGTCGCTGTCACCGCCACGGCGGGTGTGCACGCCGACCAACTCTACGCCCTCGGCACCGCCAAAGGCACGACCTACACCGTCGAGCCGGACCCCAACGACCCGTCGCAGCGCGTGACCATGGTCTACGTGCTCGAGGCGTCGTGGGACATCACGGATGTGGTGAACGTGTCGCTGGGCGCCCAAACGGTGAACAGCCAGCTCGCACCCGATTCGACGTACCAGTCCGTGTTCATTAATCGTTTCACTAACCTGTACCTCAATTTGCAGATTGCCCCCGCGGAGCTCTTCTAGCCCCGCCATTTCGTCTCGCCCGTCCGGGAGGTCCTCGATGTTCCGCGCCCTTCGCGCCCCCCTGTTCCTGCTGCTCGCCCTTTCGGCCTTTACCGCAAGCTGTGCCGAGGAGCGCGATCCGATCGACCGCGTCCAGCCTTGGGCGCTCGACAAGACCCTGTTCGTCGGCAAGGACCTGGTCAGCACCGCCGACGACCCGGAGTTCTGGGCACAGGCCACCCTCGTCGACGTCGGCTACGGCGCGTCGCAGGACGGTTTGTTCACGTCGACCTACGCGCAGCCCGTGTCGCGCATCAAGTGGCAGATCACCGAGGGACTGCTGATCGGCCGTCTCGCCTACGAGCGCATCGAGGGCTCGGACGGCAAGGGTCTGGGCAAGGCGACGCAGGATGGCGTGATCGTCTGCGCCTTCCGCATCGAGTCGCACTTCGACATCAAGCGGTCGTACAACTCCACCACGGGCGAGGAGATGAACATCCTCGAGGAGAACAACTACGACCGCCCCTGGTACCAGCGCACCCACATGCGGATCGACTGGTCCAAGAACCAGAACGTGGACAGCTATGACTTCGACACGCTGTCGATGGTCGGCATCTACGGCGGCGTGCAGTACGAGCCCCTGGCGTACAACGTCCAGGACCCGAACGACCCGAACGCCCCGTATTTCGCCAAAGACAACAGCTACTTCGACATCACCAGCAAGGCCTTCGCCAAGCCCGGCGTGGTCGATCTCAGCCACCTGGGCTGGGGCATCGACACCTTCCCCGCCTGCTTCCTCGAGGCCGACTTCGCCGGCGGCACTGCGCCCGCCGGCTCGTGCAACCCCATCGAACTCACCGTCCGTCACGCCTTTCGACGCGTCGTGGTCAGCGACTTCGAGCCCCGCGACTGGGACGGCTATCGCTTCCAGGCCTTTGGCGGCTTCACGACCGAGCGCTCGGGCTATACCCGCAACTACGGCATGACCGACGCCAAGTGGTACCGCTTCCTCAACTACTACAACATCTGGAAGCAGAGCCACGCGTACTACAAGTTGGATGCCGCGGGCGGTCTGACCTCGACACCCACGACCTTCCAGGACCCCAAGGGCGGTCCGGTGGCCTGCTACACGCCCGAGACCACCAAGTTCGGCCAGGACCCGCACCGCGACCTGAACCAGGACGGCACCGAAGACGAGTGCGCTTCCGTCGGCAACGGATCGCGTTGCGACACGTTCAAGCAGCGCTGCACCCTGCCGCTGACACAGCGCGAGGCCAAGCCGGTCGCGTGGTACTACACCGGCGGCAGCAACCTGAAGTACTTCGAGGCCACGGAACAGGCCACCCACGAGTGGGACGTGGCGCTGCGCGCCGCCATCCGGTCCTCGCAGCTCGGTGAGTGCAAGCGCGTTGCCCAGGCCCGCGCCAGCGCGACCGTTCCCGATGGGGGCGCCGCCGTCGATCTGGTGGCCGAGTACGCCAAGTGCGAAACCCAGTTCCCTGTCTACGACGGCCAGCAAGACGACAACGTCGATGCTATGGCCCTGGCCATGGAAGTCGACGACTGCCGCAACGGCCGTGCGTACGCGCAGTTGGGTCGCAACGACCTGCTGTGCCAGAACCTGGCCGATACCGTGGGAACCGAGCGCGGCTATACCGACGGCGTCAAGGCGATCGCCAAGATGCCCGAGATGATCGTCCTGTGCCACAGCCCGGTCGAAGACGGGGACCCCATCGGTTGCGCCAAGTCGACCGAGCGCCTGCCGATCGGCTGGACCGCAGACAAGTGCGAGACGGCCCGCGTCGACGGCGACACCGACACGCTGGCGGTATGCAGCAAGGCGCTGAACGTCCGCCGCGGCGACCTGCGCTACCACCAGGTCAATGGCCTTCCCGAGCCGCAGACGCCGTCGCCCTGGGGCATCATGGTCGACTCGAACGACCCGCTGACCGGCGAGACCATCGCCGCCAGCATCAACGCGTGGACGTACGTCAACGACCTCTGGAGCCAGGGCGTCGTGGACCAGGCACGCTATATCGCCGGCGAGTTGAAGGCCGAGAACATCACCGAGGGCAAGTACATCAAGGACTGGTCCGAGGCCGCCCGGGCCGCGTCTGCCAACGGCCTGCTTCCCCGCATGACGGCTGAGGAATTCAACGCGCGCACCGCCCAGTCCGAGGGCATCGATATGAACGAAGAGCGCGCGGCCGCCTTCGAACACCAGCACCCCGAAGCGGTTCAGGCCGCTGCCGACCTGAAGAATCAGTTGAAGGAAGTCACCGCCTCCGCGAAGGTCGCCTCGGCCATGGCACCGACCTATGCGGCCCGCCGCCAGATGGCGATGGGAACGCTGTTCGAGGCCTCGCTGATCACGCCCGCCGTCCAGGTTCTCGCCGGGATGGTGGGGATGCCCCTGGGTCAGACCGTGCTCGACATGGCGTCGCCGCTGCGTGGCGGCAACCCGACCGTTCAGCGCGAGTTGCGCCGCATGAAGGAGACCGCCCTTGCCGAGCGGGGCATGTGCATCATGCAGATGGCTGAGGCCCCGCTGAGCATCGCCGGCCTGTCCGACGTACTTCAGGAGAAGTTTGGCAAGTTCGACGCGACCCAATCGCCCGAGGTTCAGCAGGCGCGCGCTGAGAAGATGCGCGACTACGTCGCTCGCCGCGCCCACTATGCGGTCATCGCGCACGAAATGGGGCACAGCATCGGTCTGCGCCACAACTTCATCAGTTCGTCCGATGCGACCGGCTTCCGCCCGCAGTACTGGCAGCTCCGCACCAAGAACGGCAAGGTCAAGACGGATTGCAAGGCGCTGGCACCCGACGGCTCGACCTGCGTAGGCCCGCGCTACTTCGACCCCGTCACCAAGGAAGAGCGCGACAACCTGATCTGGATGTGGCAGCAGTCGTCGATCATGGATTATGCCGGCGAAACCACTCAGGACTTCTTGGGCTTGGGCGTGTACGACTTTGCCGCGACGCGCATGCTTTACGGCGACTCCGTGGCCGTCTACGCCGACGACACCTACAAGGCCGGAACGCCGCGCGGCAAGAGCATGCTCGGCAAGACCGACGACTTCGGCGGCATCCTGGGCCTGACGTTCAGCATGGGCACCAAGGACATCCACTACTCGGCGCTGAACACGAACTTCGAGCTGATCAAGGACTGCCAAGAGGTGGACCCGCTGAAGTTCAAGCCCGCGCGCTGGAACGAGGCCACCGACGGTTCGTTCTCGCCCCTGCTCGATGGTCTGATCGTCAAGGTCGACGAGAGGTACACGCGCTGCCGCCAGCAGAAGGTTGATTACGTGCCGTGGACCAGCCTGCGTGCGCCGGCCTCGAACGAATTGCCGAGTGGCGGTTACCGCGGTGGCGTCGCCGTCGACACCCAGAAGCGACAGCGGGTGCCCTATGGCTTCGCGACGGACAACTGGGCCGATCTGGGCAACCTGAGCGTGTATCGCCACGACAACGGTGCGGATCCCTACGAGATCTTCGGGTTCATGATCACCCAGCAGGAAGTGGGCCACATCTTCGACAACTACCGTCGCGGTCGCAAGAGCTTCTCGGTCCGTGGCGCGGCCAACCGCACGCTGTCCCGTTTCAACGAGAAGCTGCGCGACGGCGCCAAGGGCCTCGCCCTGTACCGCAACATCTACCGCGACGTCGCGTTGGAAGTGGGTGCGGACCCCGACGAGCTGTGGGCCTATGCCGCCAAGTCGTTCTTCCCCGAGAACGTGCTCGCCTCGGGCATCGTGTTCGACCACTTCGCCAAGCAGTTGGCGCGCCCAGAGGCAGGCGAGCATTACGCTGACACCGTCAACGGCGTGCTGCGGTCGATGGAATCGAAGATGAGCAGCTCGCCGGCAACCGTATCGGTGGTCGTGCCGAATGGCGCGACGGGCTACTACGGTCAGGTCACCTACGGTGGCCGCCCGGTCGAGAACCAACTGGCCAGCGACAAGGGCGAGTACGACTCGCAGTACACGCTGAATGCGGGTTCGTACTACGACAAGATGTACATCTCGATGTTGATGACCGAATCGGTCGACAACTTCATCAGCTCGACCCTTGGCGATTTCGTCGATGCCCGCTACCGCTCGGCCTCGCTCGCCGACCTGTTCCCCGAGGGCTTCCGCCGCCTGCTGGCCAACCAACTGACCGGCGACGACTTCCTGAAGGGCCCACGCCTGGCCGCCGGCAACAACGGCAAGCCGCTGATCGACACCCAGAAGTTCCCGACCATGGGCTTCGGCTGGACCACATGGTTCGGTGCCCAACCGACCAGTTGCTTCCCGGCGCAGAACAGCACGGTCTGCACAACTTATGGCTCGACCGACGACAAGCCCTTCGGCGCCGTCGCTCCCGCCAAGACCGTGGTTGTCGACCCGCAAGTGGGTTGGGAGCAGCAGAAGTTCCTGATCGCGTGGACGATGCTGTACCTGCCCGAGAACGCGCAGCAGGGCTGGATGGACATGATGCGCATCTGGGAGCTCGGCAAGGACGCCGACCCGGGCATCAAGGCGCGCATCGAGTTTCACAATCCGATTGGCAAGGTCTACGTCGCCCGGCGTATCGGCCGCGAGACGATCTTCGGCAAGACGGTCGAGAAGGGTATTGCCGCTCGCGTGCTCGAGTACGCCAACTCGCTGCTGAAGGACGCCTACCAGACCACGCCCGGTCCGGATCAGGACGGCGATGGCCAGCCCGACTGGTACGAGCCCGTCTACAGCGACAAGACCGGCGAGGCCCTGGTGAAGTACGACCCCGCGATGGAGAACGTGAACGGTGGCCCGATCGCGGGTTGCTCGGCCACGGACAACGCCGGCTGCAAGTGCGTGCACAACAAGGCCTGCATGAAGCTGGCGCAGTACACCGAAGTGCCGTTCTACCTGCGCGAGGCAGTGGACGCGTACGGCTTCGGCGGCGCGCACCCCAAGGGCATCTACTGAGATCCTGACCGTCGATAGACGCACGAAGGGGACCCCTGCCGAACGCGGTGGGGGTCCCCTTCGGCGTTTTGGCTGCCCTGCCCTGCGGCGTCGGGTCGAGGTCAGGCCAGCCTGCGGTCTGTGGTTTCGATGTGAGCTTGTGAAGCCTGCTGGAATCGTCAGGCGGGGCGAACCAACGCCTGCTGCATCGCCGCCTCGGGCGAACCGGGCTCAGGGTGCAGGTCGTAGCCCCACGCGGCCAACGGCGGCATCGACATCAGGATCGACTCGATGCGGCCGCCCGTGCGCAGCCCGAACACGGTGCCGCGGTCGTGAACCAGGTTGAACTCGACGTAGCGCCCTCGACGGACCAGCTGCCATTGCCGCTCGCGGTCGCCGTACAGGTCGTCGCGGTGGCGTTGGGCGATGGGCAACCAGGCGGGCAGAAACGCATCGCCCACGGCCTTGACGAAGGCAAACATCTCTTGCGGGTTCGCGGACATGTGATCGAAGAACAGGCCACCGACGCCGCGACGCTCGCCCCGGTGCGGCAGGTAGAAGTACTCGTCGCACTGGCGATGCAGGGTCGGCCAGTCGGCCACGCGGGGGTGCTGCTCGCACACTTGCCGGTGGGTGTCGTGAAAGTGCCGCACATCCTCGGGATTCAGGTAGCAGGGCGTCAGGTCCGCGCCTCCGCCGAACCAAGCCGTCTCGCCGCGCCCCAAGCGCCGGTAGTTCAGGTGCACGATGGGCACATGGGGATTGCGGGGGTGCAGGACCAGTGACACGCCAGTGGCCTGGAAGTCCAGACCGTCGCCGGGCATCGAGGCGGCGTGGCCCTCTGCGAACCGGCCGTGAACCTTGGAGAATGCGACGCCTGCCTTCTCCAGCACCGCGCCGCCTTCCAGAACGCAGGTCCGCCCCCAACCGTGAAGAGCGGGACCACCGTCGGCTTCGGACTCGTCCCGGGTCCACTCGTCCCTGCGGAAAGTCGCCTGACCGTCCAGAGACTCCAGCGCCGCGACGATGCGGTCCTGCAGGCCCAAGAAGTGTTCGGCGGCGGGCTCGAAGAGCGGGTCCGTCAGCATGCGGATTCCTTTGAAGTGTCGTAACAGCGCCTTAGCGCACATAGGTCCAGAAGCGCTTGTTGCCCCACGCGGCGCCGTTGCCACAGCCCTCGATGGTCGTGTACGGGGCGTTGCGGCAGCGACACGAGTTGCAGGCATAGCCCTTGCCCCAGATCTTCACGGCGCCTGCGCTGCAGTTCCAGTTGCACCCGCCCCCGACGGCCAGGTCGCCGTAGTACAAGCCAAAGCAGCCGTCTTCGGCGTCGCCGCAAGACCCCCCGGTACCGCCGACGCGCACCTGATAGCCCGAGTCGCAGTTGGCCGAAGTGTTGGCGACCTGGAAGCCGGTCTTGGCTGAGTTGTAGCAGGTGTGCTGGACCACGAAGTTCGAGTAGACGGGGGTTGCGGCGGTGTGGTCCCACTCGAGGATCAGCACTTCCTTGTACGGGATCTTGCTGCGCTCGCTTAGGTTGTCGTAGTACGTCTCGGCGAACTCGCTGACCTTGGTCCAACCGCCGCCCTTCTGCGTCATGTCGCAGGTCGCCTGGAACGCGTCGGCCGGGTCGCCCAGATTCGGGTCGAGCCAGTACTTGCCGTCCTTGGCCGTCCAGCCCGCGCTGGTCCACGCGGCCAGGATCGCGGCGCAAGAGGTCCCCGGCTTGGCCTTGAGGAGGCCGACCGACGCGATGCACGCCGCACTGCAGCCGTCGCCATCCTTGGTGTTGCCGTCGTCGCACTCTTCCTTGCCCAGCAACTTGCCGTCGCCACACACGGTCTGGCAGGTGGCCGAGCAGCCGTCGCCATCGGTGTTGTTGCCGTCGTCACACTGCTCGGTGGCGTCGAGGATGCCGTTGCCGCACGTGTCGGCCAAGTTGCGCCAGGCCGCTCCGTCGCAATAGCGCACGGCCTTGGCCACTGTATCGAAGTACAGCGAACCGGCCAGTGTCGGACCGCACGGAAGCGGGGCCTCGGCGGCGTTCTGCAGCTTCAGCAGACCGGCCAACCCGACCTTGGCGGACGACATGACGCCGATGTTCAGGCTCCACCCCTTGAGGGCGCCGTCGAAACCGTTGTTGAGGAAGGCGACGTCGACCACTTCCAAGTACCATTTTCCCTTGGGATTTTTGCCGATCCAAGTGGTCAGGTCGCCGGACACGGTCTTGGTGGGGTTGGGCCAGCTCGTCTTGACCTGAGTGCCCTTGGCCGTCTTGTCCCACAACACAAACTTGGTGCCGGCGGGGTCGATGAGCGTGACGCGCAGGTTGCCCGTGTCGCTGTTGGCAATCTCGGCCGCTACGGTGAACGTCTGAGCGATGCCGAAGTCGGGCACATCGATCACGTCGCTGATGCCAACCGGGCTGTTGTCGGGGATGGGGACCAGCTTGGTGCTTGCGGCGACCTCGTTGAACTGGTTGGTCAAGAGACCATTGGAGACCTCGTCCAGTGCATCCTTGGGCAACGCCGTGGGGTCCATCGCCTGCACGCAGTCGTAGCTGCCGTCTGCCTTCAGGCCGCGCACCACCAGACCGGTGCCGCAGGCGATGCCAAGCTTGGCAAGGGTCGGCAATCCCTCCAGATCTGCATAGGTGCCCGACGTTGCCACGGTCGCCAGCGATGCTGTCTGGGCATAGCCGCTCAGGTCCGGGCCACCCGACAGGTCGGCAAAGGCTCCCGACGTCGCGACCTTGGCCAATGTGGCGGTCTTGGCGTAGGCAGCCAGGTCGGCCGACTTGGCGTACGGGGCGAACACCTGCGGATCCAGATGCGCCGTCTGGACGCAACCGGAACAGTCGATGCCCGTCGCCACACCGGCGCGCAAGGCGTACAGCACGGTGTGCACGGGCACCCGCGGCAGCTCAGGGTCCGGCTGCACGGCGATGCCCAGGTAGGCTTTGGCAAGCGTGGCAAGCAGCTCGGGCTTCAGCGGGACCTTGGCGCCCATGGCGAGACTGAACAGGCCACCCTGGACCGACGCTTCGGCGCCCTGCTCGCTCCAGGCGGCCTGACCACCTTGCGCGTCCGGATAGATCGCCAAGTTCAGCAGGTACTTGCCGTCGGCCGCCGGACCACCGCCGGTCGCCTGCAGCGTCCCCTCCAACAGCACCGTGGTCGGCACAGCGGCCGACGCAAGGGCAGGCAGCAGCAGCGACGCGAGAGCGCCCCAAGTAATCCGTCGAAGTGTGCGAGACAGGGTCGTGCGGTTAGGCGTCATGACGTCCCCCGAAAGGTGGGCGGCCGAACGGTCGCAGTGGAATGCCGCAGCTTAGACCCAAACAGCCTGTGGTGGGTAGGCGTACGGTGGCGTGTCGCCAGATGCAGGTCAGGAAGCGAACAGCAGATTGTTCAGGGCCGCCACGATGACGCCGACGATGGACACGCCGGCGATGATGCCCGACGCGATGGGCACCACGTAACGCTCTGCCCCTTCCTTGCTGCGCGCTTGCCACACCCACGCGATGACCGCACCCGCCAGCATCGACAGCGGGTACTGGAACGGCAGGATCAGCCCAAGGCCGATGCCGGTGGCCGACGGCAACCACTTCTGCCACTTGGGGAATACCTGTTCCAGCACCACCAGCACGACGCCAAACCCAAGGCCCCAGAAGATCGCCTCGCGGTGCACGGGGTGCATGTTGCCCAACCCGTGCCGGAACACGTCGGCCACCGCCTTCCACGTCTGCGCGGCCGGAGCCGGGAACCTGGGCGCGATGACCGTGCCGTCCGCCGCCGTCGAGCCCATCAGCGCCGTGGCGTCGGGCACCAGCAGGTAGAAGCCCATGACCGTCGCAGCCGTGCCCGAAAAGATGCCAATGAACTGCGCCATGAACTGCCGGCGTGGGTGGGCTCCCAGCAGATACCCGGACTTGAGGTCGTTCAGCAGGTCCGCCGCAGAGCCCGCCGAGCTGGACGTGATGCTGGCGGTCATCAGGTTTGCCGTCGCGTTCTGCGGGATCAGCACCCCGTAGGTCAGCTGCATCACCTTGCCCATGGCGCCCACCGGCGTGATGTCGGACTCGCCCGTCGCGCGACAAGCCACCAGCGAAAGGAAGAACGTCAGCGCGACCGCCAGCGCACCGTAATGCCACGGCACCGCAAAGTACGCGTGCGCCAGCCACACCACGCCGCCACCGCTGAGGACGACGCCCCAGGCGAACCACGAGAACGGCACCTCCGTTCGACGGATTTGGTCGTCGGCGCCACCGACCGCGCTGCTGCCCAAGCCTTGGAAAGCGCGCAGGATCGTGCGCCATTGCAGCAGGAACATCAGCAGACCTGAGGCGACCATGATCGGCACGCCGGACCAAATGCCGATTTCCTTCCACGCCTTGCCCGGGGCGGTGACGGCCGCGACCAGCTCGCCCTGCCCGTTCGTCCACACAGCGTCCTGCCCCAGCGGCCCGAGTACATAGGCAAGGAACAGCCCGGACAACGTCATCCAAATCGCGACCTTCAGACCGACCAAGGCTCCCGCGGCGATCATGATCGGGTTGTGGTCCAGCACCATCGTCCAGTCCGACGGCCGGTTCGGCACCTGACCGCCGCCCTCGTGCGTGTGTGTGCCCAGCGCCGGCAGCCAGTCGAACAGCGCAGTCTCCGCCGGCAGCAGCGCCGACCGGACCTTATCCCCGGTCGCGGTGACGGTCTCGCGGATCTGCAGCTCGATCAGCAACGGCACCACGGCGCCGCCCAGCGCCGCCCAAAACAGCGCCCGAGCCTTGGCCAATGCCTCGTCGCCCTTGCTGTACAGCGATTGCAACGTCACGGCGGCGGCAGTGCCAGACGGAAAACGCAGCCGCTCGCGGTTGATCATGTTGCGCTTCATCGGGATCGCGAGAACGGTGCCCAGTGCCCCCAGCAGCAGCGTCCAAGCGACCAGAATCGGCCACGGCAAGTGGTGCCCCGACACCATCAGCAGCGCCGCAATCGCCGACACCATCGTGCCGCCCGTCGCATAGCCCGCCGACGACGCGGTGGACTGCATGCAGTTGGTCTCGAGGATGGTCATCGGGGCCTTCGACAGGCCCACGCGCTGCAACACTGACCACAGCGAGTACGACACGATGGTCGCTGTGATGGCCACGCCCAACGCCCAGCCGGTCTTCAGGCCGATGTACAGGTTGGTGAAGGCAAGCAGAAACCCCAACAACGAGCCCACCAGCACCGCGCGCCAGGTCAGCTGAGGGGCATCCTCGCCGCGATAGACCTTGGCGTACCAGTCGGCCTCGTCCATCTCCAGCACTTGGTCCGGCCCGATGTCGAGGGGCGGGTGCTGCTGGGCTTCCTCCAGACTTGCCGGAGCCCGCTGAAACAGGCGAAAGCTGTGGCGCGGCGATGGGTTGGCAGGGGCGGCGGACATGCGGGACTCCGGCGGCAACGGCCGCTCGCACCAAGGCGCACTGTTCGGGGGGGACGGCAAGTCCACGGGACCCGCGGGGGTCTGTCAAGCTGCCCGCGCGGATCCGTTGCGGAACTGGTGGGTTCAGGTGAGCGGCAGGGCCTGCTGGTCGACCGGACTGCGCCGTGGCAGGCGGACGATGAACGTGGTGCCGACGCCCGCTTCGCTGGTCAGCTGCAAGGTGCCGCCCAGGCTCTGCACGACGCGGCGAACGATGGTCAGCCCCATGCCCATGCCGCGCCCGGGGCCCTTGGTCGTGAAGAAAGGCGTGAAAATACGCGCCTTTGCTTCATCCGAGATGCCGTGTCCGTTGTCCGCCACCGTGACCGTCACCCAGTCGTCGTCGCCGCGTCCGGTGACCGACACGCATCCGGATTCGTCGGCGACGGCCTCGATGGCGTTTTGCAGCAGGTTTGAGAGGACCTGGTTCAGTTCCTCGGGTACGCAGTCCACATGGCCGTCGCCCTCCAGATCGACGTCCACCTTCACCGGCCTTCCCGTCGCGGGCAGCACCATGGCGACGATGTCGCGAACGGCACCAAAGGCGTCGTAGAGGCGCATGGCGCGGGAGTAGCCCTCGCGGCTATAGCGCCCCATCAGGTCCACCGTCGCCGCGATGCGCTTCACGCCTCCGTCGGCCATCTCGATCATCTTGTGGACGCGTTCCTCGTTCTTCTGCAGTCGGGCGATCTCCTCGTCGCTCAGCGCGCGGCCGCGGGCGACCTGCATCAACTCGACGGTGTCATGCACGTCGATCTCCACCCGCCTCAACGCATTTTTCACGTAATTCAGTGGGTTATTGATCTCGTGGGCGAGTCCCCCGGCAATCGTCTCCAGCGAGTCCAGCCGTGAGTTCAGCAGCAGATCGGCCTGCGTCTCCTGAATGTTCAGCAGCGCCCGTGCGGTCGAGAGCAGCTCCTTGGCCGAGAACGGCTTGCTCAAGTACGCGTTGACGCCGGTGTCGAGACCGCGCACCCGGTCCTCCAGATCGCCGCGGGCCGTCAGCATCACAATCGGCGTGTGGCGCGTCCGCGGGTCCTCGCGCAACCGACGGGTCAGCTCCAGGCCGTCGATGCCCGGCATCATCAGGTCGGTAATGATCAGCGACGGCAGCTCTCGCACCGCCATCTCGAGACCCTTCAGCCCGTCGGGAGCCGCCATGACCTTGAAGTGACGCCGCAGCGCCAGGTGAATGACGCGGATGACGTCTGGGGTGTCCTCGACGATCAGCACCGTCCATTGGCGCTGGTTCTCGTCCTGGTCGCGCTCGACGACACGCCGCTCGGTCAGCTCGGAGATGTCCAACAGCCGGAAGTCATCGCGTCCATCGACCTCGACCGCTCCGCCCAGAATCTCGATCTGGTGGGGCCGGCCGACCTTGAGCGCATCCGCCGGCTCTGAGGCGTCGGTCAGTGTGTCCGGACGGAAGTGGCTGCGACCCTTCAGCAGTTCGACCGTGAAGCAGGCGCCCTTGCCCTCTGCGCCGCGCGCATAGATGCGGCCACCGTGCAGCCCGACCAGCTCGCGGGCCAGCGCCAGACCGATGCCGGTGCCACCGTGCTTGCGGGTGCCGCCCATGTCGACCTGGAAGAACCGCTCGAACACCCGGTCGGCCATCTCGGGGGGGAAGCCCGGGCCATCGTCGGCAACCTCGATGCGCACCGCCCCCCCGTCGTCGAACAGCCGCACGGCGATGTGGCCCTCAGGGGGCGTGAACTTCACCGCATTCGACAGCAGGTTGATCATCACCCGCTCGATGCGCTCGATGTCGCACCAGATGTTCGCGTCCGCAACCGAGGTGTTGAACACCAATGCCACGCGCTTGCGTTGGGCCAGCGGCTGCACGTGCCCCACCAGATTGCCCAGCCATTCGACCATGTCGTGCTGCGCGATGCGCAAGCGGAGGCGCGACTCCTCCAGCTTGGTCAGGTCAAGCAAGTCATTGATCAGGTTCAGCAACTTGAAGCCGTTGCGAAACATCGTCTGCAGGGTCGACCGCTGCACGTCGGTCAGACGGCCCAGCTCTTCCTGAATCAGCAGCTCCAGCGGCGAGAGGATCATCGCAAGCGGCGTCTTCAGCTCGTGCGTGATGTTCGCGAAGAACTTGGTCTTGAAGGCGTCGAGCTGCTGCAGCTGCGCGTGCGCGCGCTCGAGATTGGCTGTCGTCTGCTCCAGGCGGATCTGGTTGAGCACCTGGTCGCGGTTGGAGCGAAAACCAAACGCTTGCGCTGCCGTGACGACCGTTGCCGTCGACGACACAAAGAACAGGTTCGGCGCAGCCCACGCCCAGTTGATCGGGACGCCGTGAAACGCATTGGGAATGACATAGGAGGCCACGACCAGACCGTACGTCCACGCCGCCTGCCGCCCCGTCCACACGAACAGCAGGCCGACACCCATCACGGACAGGTTCAGGCCCGCGTAGTACGGCGTCTCGTAGCCGCCCATCACCACCGTCATGACCGAGATGCCGCCGCCCAGCATGACCGCGTGCCCCGAGGTCAGGACGCGCCAGTGCCGACTGAAGAACTCACCGCGGTGGATGGCGAGCAGCCACAGGCTCCACAGCGAGACCACCGCCCGCGTGGTGAACAGCAGCGGCCACCACTTCGAGGGCGCCACCATCCAGTCCAGCAAGCCGAACATGGGGTAGATGGTGATCGTGAGCCAGAACGCGATCCGGGTGCTCATCCGGTTGCGTTCGAGCAGCCACGATTCCCACCGACGCTCCACGTCGACGGGGTCGGCCTCCAGCGGCTGCGTGTTCGGCCGGTCTGGGTTCAGACGGAGCATCACGTGCGCGTCACCACCAGGAAGGGGTTGATCCGCGTGCGATCTTCGGCGATGCGCAGCGGGGCGTCAGGCAGGGCCTGGCGGCCAAAGCCGAGCATCTCGGCCTGCGACCGGTAGATCAAGGTCCAGTCAAGGTGATGCTCGAAGATCCAGCGACATGGGTTGGCCGGGTCCATGTTGCCCACGTACGCCTCACCGCCGGGCACCAGCTGCAAGTGCAGGTTGCGGGTCAGCGTCACGGCGGTGGGAATCCGCAGGTAATCGTAAAGCCCTGAGCTGAAGATGAAATCGAACGGCCCTTGGTCGGCGAACAGCGTGGGGTCGTGCAGCAGGCGCTTGATCGAGTCGTGCAGGAACACCAGCTTGATCAGGCCGCGGCCGTGGCTCTCGACGGCTGGCCCCAAGCGACGGTGCGCGAAGGACAGCGCTTGCTTGTCCTGATCGAACAGCACGATCTCGATGGGTCCCGCGATCTCCTCGACCTCCAACAGAAATTCCAGTGTTTCCTGCGCGGGGCCGGCTGCCACGGAGGCAATCCGCACCGGCCGACCCGGACGGGTCTCGCGCGCCAGCTCAAGCAACCGAGCCTTGATCACGTCCTTGCGCGCCCGCACGGCTTGGGCCGGCAGCGAATCGCACGAGGCGAGGTGCAGCGCCTTGCCGTACAGCGTGGCGCCCTCAAAATTGCGGAAGTACATGTAATTCATAGACTCGAAGTCACCCGGATACCCCAGCGGCTTGTATCGGGTGCGGTGCAGCAGCGGCGCGGGCATCAGCAGCTGGTGCAGGTGACGCACCGAAAACGCCTTCAGCACCTCGTTGTCGGCCCGATTTGCGCGCCGCATCGCCTGGTCGATCCGCGTGAATCGGTCGAGCACCTGCGGCACAAACTCGGCGCGCAACCGCTCGATCAGGGCGCGGCGCGCGGGCAGGTCCGCCTCACCGTGCACGACGGACCACGGCAAGTCCGCTTCCATCTTGCGAAACGCCTCTTCGGCGTCCTCCAGGAACAGGCGGAACTCGGCAACGTGGGCGCGAAACGCCTCGTGTCCCTCGATCGACCACTCGGCCTGACCAAACGACAAGTCCGACTGGACGCCCCGCCAGGTCACGACATGGCGCAGGCTCAGCACGTCGTCGATGCTGACCAGCGCGTCGGCAAAGGACACGCCCACCACCTGTGCATCGCCCCGACGGCGCAGCGAGGTGACCCGCGCCCCGCCGTCGTACAGCACGTGGCCGTCAAAGCCAACGGTCAGGCGCTGCAGCACGGCACCCACCGAAGGAATCGCGTCCCCGGACCACGCAAGACCGACGCCGGACGCCGAGATGTCCACCAGCTGGCAGATCTCTACCGCGCCGTCCCACGAGACCTCGACCGCCGACGTCAGCGGCAGCAGATCTTCGGGACGATAGCGCTCTGGGCGGAAGAAGATCTCGCGGCCCTGTGCCCCTTCCAACTCTTCGTATTCTCTGATCTCTCCCATCGACTGCAGGCCAGCCCCCCGCAGGGCGGCGCCGGAGACGGTGGGAACGTCGGGGGTCAGGGTCATGGCAGGGAGTCTCCAGAAAGCCGCGGGACGGGGAGCCCGCTGCGCCTATGCCGGCAAGTCGGCGGTCGGCAGGTGGATCTCGAAGATGGTGCCGCCGCCCGGTCGGTCGTGGCAGGCGATGCGGCCGTTGTGGCTGGTGACGATGAGGTGGGACATGTACAGCCCCAACCCCATGCCCTGTTCGCCCTTGGACGAGACGAAGGCCTGGAACAGGTGCTCCCGCAGGTCCTCGGGAAAGCCGGGGCCCTCATCCTCGACCCGATAGACGATGTCGGGACCGCTGTGGCTGACGCGAATCGCGATGCCCTGTTGCGGCTCCGTCGCCTGAACGGCGTTGCGCAACAAATTCACCAGCACCTGCACGAGCTTCTGTCGATCACCAAACAGCGGAGGCAGGTCACCCGTCGGCGCCTCGACGTCGACCCGCCGCACCCGGAAGCTCAGGTCCAGACGCATCACCGTCACGGCATCCTTCACCACCTGGGCCGGATCGAAGTATTCCACCGCCATCGACATCCGCCGCTGACGGACGAACTGGTTCATCGTGTCCAGGGCGTTCATCAGGTTGCGGACACCTGCGACGCCCACGGTCACCGACTCGACAAGTTCCGGGTCGGCATCCCGCGCGTTGATCTCCCGCTCCAGATGCAGCAACCCGTTCATGGCGTTGCGCAAGTCGTGGGTGATGCCGGCCGCCAGACGACCGGTCGTGGCCAAGCGGTCCAAATGCAGCATGTTCTTCTGGGCTTCTCGCAGCTCTGCCAGGGCCTCCGCCAGCTCGTCGGAGCGCGCCGACAGCAGCTCGACCAGACGCAGAATGGCGCGCTGCTGGGCCACGGCCTCACTGGCGCGAGAGACGGCGTCCAGCACCTCGTCGGCGTTCCAGGGCTTCTTCAGGTAGCGAAACACGCGGGCGCGATTGATGGCCGAGATCAGGGCCGGCGTGTCGCTGTAGCCCGTCAGCACGATGGTCGCGACGTCGGGGCGAGTGGCCCGGGCCCGCTCCAGCAGCTCGATACCCGTCATCTCCGGCATGCGCTGGTCGGCGATGATGACGTCAACCGTCTCGCGGGCCAGCAGCTCCAGCGCTTCGGCACCGGAACGGGCCGTCAGCACTTCGTAGTCCGTCTCCAGAAAGGCTTGCAGTACGGCCAAGTTGGGCAGTTCGTCGTCGACCAGCAGCAAGCGCCGGGTCAGCAGCTCGCCCACGGGGTACTTGCTCAGTAGCTCTGGTATCACACAGGACCTCACGCGTGGAGGAAGGCGAGCCCAGCGTGGTGTTCGCCAGGGACCGACGCGAGGACGGACGATTCACAAGAGGTCCCCCAACGGGACGCTACCCCAAATCACGGGGGCCCAAATTGAACCGTAATGTACCGAAATGCAACCCCGGACTGGTGTCTGTCGTCGAAATTGAACGGGTCGATCCGCAGCCCGGTGATGCATCGACTTCGGCGGTTGCGGACACTACGCTTCGCCTCTGGACCCGAACCCAGAGCCCTGCATGCCCTCGACCCAGCCTGCCACGCCCACCGCCAGAGACCTCGCCACGCATTGGAAGGTCGCGCAGAACATCACCTTCCTGAATCACGGTTCGTTTGGCGCCTGCCCCGACATCGTGCTGGACGCCCAAGCGCAGCTGCGTGCCCGGATGGAACGCAATCCCGTGCAGTTCCTGGACCGCGATCTCGAGCCGCTGCTGGACGCCGCAAGGGCCGAGCTGTGTGCGTTTCTGGGAGCCCAGCCGCAGGACCTCGCGTGGGTCGCCAATGCCACCGCGGGCGTGAATTCCGTCCTGCGATCGCTGTCTTTTGCACCGGGCGACGAGATCCTTGTCACCGACCACGGCTACAACGCGTGCCGCAACGCCGTCGAGTACGTCGCCCAGACGACCGGAGCGCGCGTCGTGGTGGCGCAGGTGCCGTTTCCTCTTGCGTCTGGCCGTCAGGTGGTCGAAGCCGTGACCGCTGCGGTGACGCCCCGGACCCGCCTTGCCCTGATCGACCATGTCACGAGCCCCACGGGCCTTGTATGGCCCATCCAACCGATCGTCGACACGCTGCAGGGGCAAGGGATCGACGTGCTGGTCGACGGCGCGCATGGCCCCGGGATGGTGGCGCTGGATCTCGACCGTCTGGGCGCCGCCTACTACACCGGCAACTGCCACAAGTGGACGTGCGGCCCCAAGGGTGCGGCCTTCCTGCACGTCCGCCGCGACCGTCAGCCGCAGCTGCATCCGCTGTCGATCAGTCACGGTTTCCAAGGACCGACACGCGGAAGACCCCGCTTCTGGATGGAATTCGACTGGACGGGCACCGGCGACCCGACCGCTGCCCTTTGCGTCCCGGTCGCCCTGCGATTCCTGGACGGTCTGCGCCCCGGGGGTTGGCCGGCGTGGCTAGCGGCGAACCGGTCGCTGGTCCTGCAGGCCCGCGATCTGCTGTGCTCGGCTTGGCGAGTCGCGCCTGCCTGCCCCGACGAGCTGATCGGTAGTCTGGCCACGGTCGCGCTGCCCGGCCACCTGCACGACCCCGACGACGCGCCCGCGCTGCCCCCCGACCCGCTTGCCGCGCACCTGTGGCAGGTCCACCGCATCGAGGTGCCGGTCATGACGTGGGGAGGCCACCGCTGGCTGCGAGTCTCTGCGCAGGGCTACAACCACCTGCCCCAGTACGCGAAGCTGGCCGCCGCGGTGCTGAGGTTCGCGGCGGCCGCACCACCCGTTGGGTGACAGTGCGTTTGCGGTCGCACGGGCTGCGGGAATGCGCGGCTTGCCCTTTGACTTGCACGCTCCTACCATGCGCCCGCCTCACGAGGGTCCAAACTGGAGGAATTCATGCAAGGCAAGGGATTGTGGATCGGAATCGGCGCCATCGCCGTCTTGGTCGTTCTCGTCATCGCCGGCATGGTTGAGCGGGTCGCCCCCACTCACCTGTGGTTGTACCAACGCGACGGAACTCCGCTTGGCGGCAGGGAAGTTCGCGTCGAAGTCGCGCCCACCCAGTCCGCCAGCTACGCGGATGCATGGGAAGTCGTGGCCAAGATCCGCAGTGACCCAAAGGGTCGCGCTGAGATCTTGCGCGACCGCAAGTTCGGCGTGCCGTTCGTCAGCGAGCGCGACTGGTCGGTTCGTCTCGTGATTCCGGCGCCCGACGGCGACTCGGAAGTGCGCCTCGAGCACGATCAGGGCGTCCAGATCCTGTTCGAGATGGACGGCCGCGTCACGGCGACCCTGCACTTCCGCCAAGGTGCAGGCGCTCGCGCCGACCAGTGCGTGCAGGCAGCGAACAAGCTCTTCGGCGGCCAGCCGTTCGTCGCCGGACCCAACGTCTCCGGCGCCGTCGGCAAGTCCCGTCTGGTGGCCGCGGCCGACAGCGCGGGCCTGAAGTTCACGCCTGTGCCGCGCCGCGGGGCCGATCAGGGGCCGCAGGGCCTGCTGTTCGCACTGGCCGCTGGTGCGCCGACCTGCACGGTCGAGGTCTTCCTGCTCGACGGCGCCGCTCGCGTGCCCATGTCGTTCAGCCCCGACGAGGTCACCGACTTCTCCGCGCCTGAGCTCTCCCCCATCTTCCGCCGCATCCAGCGCTTCGGCCCCCAGGGTGGCAACGGGATGCCCCCCGGCATGATGCCCCCCGGCGACATGCCTCCCGGCATGATGCCCCGCGGCCTGCCCGGCCGTCCGACCGGCACCGACATGCCCGCGGGCATGATGCCTCCCGGAATGATGCCGCAGGGTATGCCGCAGGGTGGGATGCCTCAGGGTATGCCGCAGGGTGGGATGCCTCAGGGTATGCCGCAGGGTGGGATGCCTCAGGGTATGCCGCAGGGCGGAATGCCCCAGGGGATGCCGCAGGGTGGAATGCCCCAGGGTATGCCGCAGGGTGGAATGCCCCAGGGAATGCCGCAGGGTGGGATGCCGCAGGGTATGCCGCAGGGTGGGATGCCGCAGGGTATGCCGCAGGGTGGAATGCCGCAGGGTGCCGCTCCTGGCGTGGCCCCGGCTCCCGGTGTCGCTCCCGCTGCCATTCCGGCTCCGAAGGCCGCTGCGGTCCCGGCGCCTGCCGCCGCTCCGGTTCCGCCTCCCGCCGCGAAGTAGCGCCCTTGGGTCAGGGCGTTTGCTGCGCCTGACCCTGCGCCATCACCGACTTCAACAAAGCCGCAAGCTCCGCCGCGTCGTCCAGACCTGGCGCCATGTCGACCTTCGCCAGCTCCTCGGCGGAGAACTCGGCCTTCTGCTGCGCGACCAGCGTCTTGGCCTCGTCCAGCACCGCCAGGGCTTCCACGACCTGCCCGGCCTCAAACCGCGTGCAGGACCGCATCAGCGCCCGACCGACCTGCAGCAGCGTGAACGCACGGCGCACGATGGGACTGGCGAAATAGCCGATGCCGCCATCGGGAATCTGCACGACGCCGGGGACGGTGACCGGCACCGTGAACTGCTGCGACTCGTTGGTCTTGGACAACGTGTAGCCGTAGGTGATGTCTGCCAGCAGAAGGTCCTGAATCTTGGCCAGATCAGACCCCTCCGGGGGAATCAGCCGCGCCATGACCAGACCGTTCTTCTTCGAGGCAAACAGCGTCGGCAACGCCACCGGCGGCGACTCGTCCGTGGTGTCGGGGGTCTCGACCGTGTCGCCCTGATCGGTGCCCTGCTCGGGGTCGCTGGGCTCGTCCTTCTTGGGTCCCAACAGCTTGACGACGCCGTCCTTTTCCACCCACTCGAACCCGTAGATCTGCTCGACGTGCCAGCCTTCCGCCAGCTTGAATTGCACCCACAGGTTCTGGCCGACCGGCAGCAGCATCGTCTGCAGGTCCTCGATGAAGACCTCCTTGGCCTTCTCCGCATTCGGCAGGAACCAGGCGGTGCCATCGGCCTGCTGGGCAATCTTCGTCATCAGCGGCAGGTCGAAGTCGTAACCCACGCCCGCGGTCGAGATGCTGCAGCCGCTCTGCTTGCCGCCCTTGGCCACCGCGAGGATCGCGTTGGGGTCGGTGTTGCCCTCGGTGGCCTGGCCGTCGCTCAGCAGCAGGACACGGCGAAAGGTGTACTCAGGGCCTGCGGACTTGCACACGAAGATGCCCGCCTGCAGCGCGCCATGGATGTTGGTGCCGCCGTCTGAGGTCAGCTGGTTGATCACGTTCAGCAGCGCGGGCTTGTCGTCGGCCGTGAAGTCCTTGGCCGGCCAATCGGTCTTCACGTCACTGGAGAACGACACGATCGCCAGCCGCGTGCCCACCGGCAGCACCTCGATCAGCGCCCGCATGCCCGCCTTGACGTACTCCAGCTTGTCGCCCCACATCGACCCCGAACGGTCGATCACGAGCGTCAGCGCGACCTTGGCCTTGACCTGCTCCAGCGACATGCCGCTGTTGAAGCCCAGCTGCAGCACGACTTCGGGCGCGACGTTGGCCGTGCCCTGCAGGATCGCCGCCATGGCGTGCAGGTCGATCGAGCGCTCCGGGTTGGCCTTGGGCAACAGCGTGTCGTGCTCGTTCAGCCAGCCTTCGATCGTCATGTCGGCCGCTTTGGGAAGCTTGCCCTGCCCCAGCAACATCCTGAAGTAGTTGATGTCTTGAGCGCCGCCCGGCTTCAGGCCGATGCCCATGTCGCCGTTTGTGCCGGGATACGGGGTGCCACCGGTGGCGTCTGAGCTGCTTGCATCCATCGGCGACCAGCCAGAGCTGTCGCTTGCGACGACGTCGCTGCTGTAGCTGGTACTGGTGTCGGACTTGACGTCGCCCATCTGATTGGGCGTCTCCAGGCTCTCGTCGGCACCGGTCATCGAGGCGTCGCTGCCACACCCCGCAAGGGCAGCGGGCAGGAACAGCACGCACACGGCCAGGGTCAGGGCGCGGATGCTGCGGCGGGTGGGTGACATGGGGGACCTCCGGAGGGTGGGAAGAGAGCGAGCGCGTGGCTGCCAGCCCAACCAGTTGCAGCGTCTGTGCCACACGACCCATCGCCAGACAACACCGCTTGCAGACAAGGGAAACCTCGTTCTGCCTGCTCGCCGTCATGGCCGAGGCATGTAGGAATTTTCCACATGTAGCGAGATTCTTCAGTTGCGCCGGCCGACGCGGTCGACCATCCTCAGCTGACCTTGGAGGTGTCGCATGCCCGCCGAACTTCACTGTCAGGCTCAGGTCACGTGGACCGGAAGTGCGACGGGCCCGACCGACGGCCCGGGCTACTCACGCGAATTCACTTGTACATTCGATGGAAAGCCCGCCATCGTCGGGTCCGCCGACCCCTACTTTCGCGGCGACCCGACGCTGCACAATCCTGAGGAGCTGCTGCTCGCCGCCGTGGCCAGCTGCCGCCTGCTCAGCTTTCTGGCGCTGTGCGCGCGGGAGCGGGTGACGGTGGTCGGCTACGAAGACCACCCCGTGGGGCGTCTGGAACCCGTCAACGGCGTGCTGCAGTTCACCGAGATCCGGCTGCAACCTCGCGTCGTTGTGGTCAATCCTGCGCACGTCGCCTTGGCCCACGCGCTGCACGAGCGGTCGCGGCAGATCTCGTTCATCGGCCGCTCGGTGAACTTCCCGGTGCAGCACGACCTGGTCGTCACTGCCGCGCTGGACGACGACGTGGATCAGGACCAGAACGCGCTTTCTTTGGATTGACGCCGCTCAGTGCTGGGCGTTCGGCGCCAGCTCACGGCCGTAGAAGTGCCGGCCCAGCTCATCCAACTCTGCCCAACGCGTGAACAATCCCTGTGCGGGGTCCAGGATCAGCACGTCGCCGTACGGGTCGACGAACCGCACCCACGCGTGGCTGAAGTAGCCTGGCACGTGCTTGCGATCCAGGTGCACCTCGCCGACCAGCCAGCCATCGCGCACGGCCAGCTCCAGCACCAAGCCCAGCAGACACACCTGGTGACGACACACGCCGCCGCGAGCGGTGACGTAGATGTCCAGCTCGACCTCGTCGTCCGGCCGCAGTGCCCGAATGACGGCGACATCGCGCACCACCGCTTCGTCATAGGGCATTTCGCGCCGGATCAGGTCGGCCAGCAGCGTCAGCAGGTGCGTTCGAAACCAGCGACGGGCCTCTCGCAGGAACGCAGAGGTGCTGACCGCCGTGGCTCCCAGCCCCGCCTCGACCTCGCCGTGCACGCGGTTGACCAGGTCGTGGTAGACGCGCGCCAGTTGGCCCTGCGCCCCCCGCGAGTCGACCACAATGGCCTCGCGCGGCTTGCGCCCCAGGTACACGCCACCGTCGATGCGGGCGCCGGATCCGATGATGGGACGGCCGTTGTAGGTGCCGTGGGGCGCGTTGGGTTGGTCGGGACGCGGTGGGCGATAACCCTGAGTCGGCGCAAGACGTTCCAGCAACATCGCGGTGTTGCCCTGTCTCGCGTAGCGCTTGAACACCTCGAAGTCGGGGCGGGCGGCAACGGTCGCGGTCAGGTCTTGCATGCCATCCATGGGTTGCACGGTACGGAAGCACGCAGCGCAGGTCCATCGATTGTCACGGACAAGAGCCCTGTATCTCGATCTCGTCGACCACGAAGCCCAGCTTGCTCTTGTTCGAGGTGTCGTACTTCACCTGATCGAACCAGAACCGCAGCTTGACCTGCTTGCCGGCCCAAGGCGCCAGCGAGACCAACTGGTCCTTCCAGGCGCCCATGGTGCTGCCCTTCAAGTTATCGTTCTTGTTCCACAAACCGACCTTGATGGCGCCCGTGGCCACGTCGATCACGTCCAGGCCCACCTGATGCACGGCAGTGCCGGGCTCGGCGTCCAGCGCGACCCAGAACGCAATGCTGGGGGCACCGGTCGGCACCGTCAGCACCGGGCTGGTGGCCGAGCCCTTGTTGGCCGTCGAGTCCTCGAACGAAATCACTCCCGGCTTGCCGTAACGCAGTGAGCCAGCACCCGCGACGGACCCCAACGTGCTGAAGTGGAAGTACACGCTCTGACTAGACTTTTCGACCGTCCAGCCGTTCAACGCCGCCGTGTCGAACCGGTAGCGCTGGTGAGGCCCCACCCCCGACACGGAAGACTGCATGCACACGCCGCCCTGGCACGCGGGGACGAAGCACTTGGCATCGGTCTGGCACTGGTCGTCGGCCTCGCAGCACCCAGTCGCCGTCGGAATCGGGCTGTAGCTGCACTTGCCCGAGACGCAGCTGCTGGCGACGCACGCGGTCTGCTGGCACTGACCTTCGCCGGTGCAGGTCGCCGTCATCCCGGGCCAAGCGTGCACGCACTTCTGCGCCACGCAGGTGTCGACGGTGATGTCGAGGCTGTCCATGCAGTTGCCGTCGTTGGCGCAGCAATTCGCCACCGGGGTGAACACGCACTGGCCGTTGCTGCACTTGTCGGTGGTACAGGGCTTGCCGTCGCCGCACTCGAGGTCGCTGGAGCAGCAGTCGCCCACCGGCTCGTTCACGCACTTCTGGCCCACGCAGGTGTCCACGGTGCACGCCACCTTGTCGTCGCACTGGGCACTGGTGGCGCAGCAGTTGCTGACGTTTGTCACCTCGCACACGCCGCTTGCGTAGTTGCAGGTGTTCAGGGTGCAGGGGTCGCCGTCCTCGCACGCCGAAGGGTTGGTCTGGCAGCCGGTTCCGGGCGAATAGCACAAGTAGGTCAGCTTGTTGCAGTCGTCGCCGGGCTTGCAGTCGCTTTTGTCCGAGCACTGGAACAGCTGGCACTTGCCGCGGTAGCAGTAGTGCGGCGGGTCGATCGCAGGCACGGGATTGCACTGCGCGTCGGTCTGGCACGAAGCGGGCTCGCACGTCTCGTCCACACACACCTGCCACATGGGGCACGCGGGGTCGCAGCCGGCGGGGGTCACGGTCTCGGCGGCGGTGTCCGGCAGCGGGCGCGAGCGACCGTCGTCCGGGTCGGCGGCGGTGTCGCCCTGATCGGTGGCGGCATCCAGCGTGTCTTCGGCCTGATCCGAGGCAGTGAACGGCGTGGGGCAGCCGGTCAGCAGGATCGGCATCAGGCAGCCGGCCAGGACCAGCACAGGGCGACGCAGCGAGACTTGCAGCATGAGACTCCGGGGTTCCGCGGGGTTCGGCACGCTTCGTGCCAAGGCGGCGACCAAGGCGTATGCTAGTCGCTCCGGGCGAGAAGCGGAAACGTTGCAGCGAGGACGAGCATGGGCATTGAATCAGACAAGACGGCAGGCCCGGACGCTCGCGTTCACGCGGCCCTTGCTGTCGACACCATCTACGGACCGGTGCCGTCGCGACGCTATGGAAACACCTTGGGGATCAACCTGTTGCCGCTTGACCACAAGCGCTGCAGCTTGCGATGCACCTACTGCCAGCTTGGCCCCGAGGGCAGGGACACCGTGCCGTTCCCGAGCGTCGAGCGGTTCGCCGCCGAGCTGCGCGGCGCATTGGAACTCCTTCGTGATCACGGCGACTTTCGCGGCTACCCGCTGCACGGTCTGGTGCTGAGCGGCAACGGCGACGCCACCCTGCACCCGCAAGTGGCCGAAGCGATCGACGTGCTGCTGCACCTGCGCGACGAGCTGGCCCCCAACGTCCCCACGATCCTGCTGACGGCCGGCACCGAGCTGATCCATCCGCACATCCGCAGTGCTGTTGCACGGTTGGACGAGGTGGCGGTCAAGATCGACGGCGGCAGCCAGCAGCTGTTCGAGCGGCTGAACATGCCGTTCCAGCCGATTCTGCTGCGCGACATCGCTGCGGCGGCGGCAGAGCTGCCGAACGCCATTGTCCAGACCCTGCTGGTCCAGGGCAGCGTCGACAATACCGTTGCGGCAGAGGTGGATGCGTGGCTCGAGCTGGTGCGTCTGGCGCACCCCCGCCGCGTCGACCTGTACGCGCTGGACCGCGCGCCCATCGAGAAGAAGCTGCGCAAGGTGCCGGGCATCGTGGCCGAGGCCATCGCGCAGAGGGTCCGCGACGAGGCGGGCATCGCCTGCCGGGTGTTCAGCGACGGACTGAACGACTGATCTCGACTGGGGAATTCAGCGCGTCAGGTGATACCAGACGACCGCCGCGACGGGCACCAGCAGGCCGGCGGCAAAGAACCACTTCCCCCTGCCCGTCAGCCCCTTGCGCCCCTTGAGCATGAACAGGCCGCCGATGGCCAGAAACAGCAGCGCGACCGCAAACACGTCGGCGACCCAGGTCCATACACCCTTGAGATGATTGAGGTGCAGTGCGTTGGCCTCGAACAGGCCGTTGCGCCGGTGCACGTCGACCAGGGTGCCCTTGCCGGTGGACAGGGTGACCTTGGCCTCACTGCCCTCATCCAGAAAGACGCGAAACACATCAGGTGCCGGGCGATGGCGTCCCCGAACGCGCGAGGGGTCGATGCCGGCGCGCTGGACCACGGCCTTTTCCGCCGCGTCCAGATCGGTCGGCAGGGGCCCCAGCTCCAGCTGCGTGGTGGTCTTGTCGAGGCTGGGGTTCCAGTCCGCCGTGTGGTTCACCGCCAGACCGCTGACCGCGTAGATGATGGCCAGCGCACTGACGAAATAGCCGACGTCGCGGTGCAACGCCCGGTTCAGGACGAACGCGGACCAGCGGCGGGCGCGCGGGCGCTCGACCGGAGGCGTCGCAGGCGAGCCCGAAGCCGGGGCAACCATCTACTTCTTCTCGCGAATGACCGCGCCCAGACCCTGCAGCCGCACGATGGTCTTGGCCTCGGTGATGGTCTTGGGGTCGAAGGCGGTGTTGCCGGACTCCTCAGCCTCGCGCGCCGCCACCTTCTGGGTCTGCTCGAGCGTCAGCGGGATCTTGCGCACGATGCCCTCCGCCACGACGTACTGGCCCTTGACCGAGACGGGGAACACGATCACGCCGTCGTCGACCTTGATCTGGAGGGTCTCGAATTCCTTGTCGCTTGCCACGCGGATCCAGCAGCCCTTGGCCGCGCAGACGTCGGTGACCAGTCCCTCGATGCGCACGCGCTTGCCGACGAAGGTGTCCGACTCAGCGCTGACCTTCGAGATCGGCGTGGCCTCGGCAACCGTGACGCCAGCGCCATACGTGGTGCCGGGAATCGTCAGGGCGGGGCCGGCGGCGGCGGGGATCGACGTGTCTGCGGTGGGCTCGCCGTGGACGCAGGCGGACGTGCCGGCGTGGGGGCAGGCGGCGCCTTCAGCCTTGGGCTCCTCGGTCGTCGTGGTGGCGGCGGCGGGAACGGCGGCGGGCGGCGTTTCGACAACTTGAGCAGGCGGGACGGCGGCTTGCGGCTCGGCAGGCGGGGCCTTGTTGCAGGCAAGCGCGGCGAGAGCAAGAGCGGCAACGACAGACGACAGCGAAAGGGGGCGCAGCATCGGGAAATCTCCTTGGCCGGCGGAGCGGCCGGGCCGAATGGCGCGGCAGTATAGGGGCAAATGCGTTGGCTGCACAGTAGGTTCGACTCGCGCACGCTTGCTGGGCGGGGTGCAACGACACCGGAGTGCACGCCACGACACCCGTTCCGGTCCTGCGGTCGACCGTGTTACACTCTCAAGGTTGCCACGTCGGCGCGAAGTCCAACCTTGCGCCCCAGAACCCGAATTCACCGGCCCGGAGCTTCCGATGCGCACCTGTCTGCAATGCGGCCAGAAGACCGACCTTGCCCACTGCCCCGACGACGGCATGGCCACGATCGTGGAGGGCGTCCATCCCTCCAACGCCGCCCTGACCCCCAACAGCGTGTTCGCGGGGCGCTACCGCATCGGCAACGTGCTCGGCCGCGGCGGCATGGGGACCGTGTACTCGGCGCAGCACACCGGCACCGGACAGACGGTCGCGATCAAGACGCTGCTGCTGGACTCGGACGCCGATCCGGGTGCGGCCCAGCGCTTCTACAAGGAAGCGCGGCTGACGGCGGGCCTGCAACACCCCAATACGATTCGCGTCTTCGACTTCGGTCAGTCGGACGAGGGCGTCTTCTTCCTCGCGATGGAGTGCCTGCGCGGCGACACGCTGGCCGACCGGCTGGCCCGCTACAAGCGCGACGGCAAGCGGATGTCTCAAGAAGAAACGGTGGAGATCGCGATCCCGGTGCTGCGCAGCCTGGGCGAAGCGCACCGCGTGGGTCTGGTGCACCGGGATCTGAAGCCGGCCAACATCTTCCTGCACGAGATCGATGGCGCAGAAACCGTCGTCAAGGTGCTGGATTTCGGCATCGCCAAGACGGCCGACAGCTCGCTGACCCGCACCGGCACGTCGTTGGGCACGCCGTCGTACATGAGCCCCGAACAGGTCATGGGGCAGCCCATCGACGGCCGCAGCGACCTGTACGCACTGGGCATCGTGCTGTACGGCTGCGTGGCGGCCGAGCTGCCGTTCCAGGCGGATTCCACGTACTCGATGATGATGAAGCAGGTGGGCGAGGCACCTCCTGACCTGCGCAACCTGCCGAATCTGGGCGTGACTTCCGAGTTTGCCCAGATCGTCGAGATCGCGCTGGCCAAGCGCCCCGGTGACCGATTCTCGGATGCCACCGCAATGCGACAGGCGCTCGAATCGCTGGGGACGAGTCCCGCTGTGCAGCCCGCCGCAGTGCCCGCCGCCGCAGTGGCCGCTCCGCCGCCGTTCGTGCCCGCCAGCGCCCCGGCCGCCGCGCCGGCTCCGCCGCCCTACATGCCGCCGCCGCCCGCATCCCGGGCC
>CAJBNH010000056.1 GCA_903955385.1 uncultured Myxococcales bacterium
CACCGCGTGGCTGGACGGCCGCGGCGGCGGCGACGGCACCAACGCCGCGCTGGCGCAGGTGTTTGCGGAATTCGTCCCGTGGCGTGCCGGCATGGCGCTGCCGGGGCGGGCGCAGGAACGCGGGCTGACCTTCGAGGCGTTGGCGTTGCAGGTGTGGGGGCCGCTGCTCGATGCGCCCGCCGCGGATCAGGAGGGGGCATGACGACCTCGACCACCCCCGCGACGCTTGGGTCGGCGCCCGCGTTGCAGCCCTATCGGCCCACGGCGCCGATCGTCGGCGGGATTGCCCTGCTGGAAGCCAGCGCGGGCACCGGCAAGACCTACAGCATCGCCGACCTGTACACGCGCCTGATTGCCGAGGATGGTCTGGACGTGCGGCGCATCCTGATCGTCACGTTTACCGACGCGGCGACGGCCGAGCTGCGGGCGCGGGTGCGGCGACGGCTGGGCGAGGCGGCAGAGGCGCTGGAGACCGCCGCGTTCGACCCGCAAGCGCCTGAACCCAAAGAGGTCGTGCTGGCCCATCTGGTGGCGCGCGCCCGCGACGAGGGGCTGGGGACGACCTTTGTCCGCAGGCTGGCGGCGGCGCGCGAGAGCTTTGACGAGGCGGCGATCTTCACCATCCACGGCTTCTGCCAGCGCACGTTGCAGCGCAACGCGTTCGAGAGCGGCGCCGACTTCGACCTCGAGCTGACCGACGACCTGCCGCTGCTGACCGAGGCGATCGACGACTTTCTGGTGCGCGAGCTGCACGACCTGCCGCTCGACCTCGTCGCGTTTCTGCAAGGCCGTCGCGTGCATCGCGCCGGGCTGCAGGCACTGGGCAAGCTGGTGTTGCTGCATCCCGACGCGGCGGTCGAGCCCGACCCGCCGACCGAGCCGTTTGCCGCCGTCGTGGCGCGCGAGTGGCGACCGGTGACGGCGGCGCTGCAGGCGCGGTGGTCCAGCGAAGGGGCCGAGCTGTTTGCGGCGCTGCAACAAGCTTGCGCGACCGGGCTGTTGTCGGGGGCGAAGTTCAAGCCGGTCAAGCTGCAAGAGGCGCACGCGGCGGTGACGGACTGGCTGGCGCGCGGGGCGCCGGTGGAAGCCGAGGTGCTCGAGGCGCTGGCGTTCTTCGGCGCCGACAAGATCCAGTCGAGCCTGAACAAGGGCAAGTCCCTGCCCCCCCACGCGATCTCTGTGCTCTGCGCGGGCGTGGCCCAGGCCCAGGCGCGCCTGACCGCCACCGCCGATCGGGTGCGCACCGGCTTCTGCGCGTTCCTGGGACCGCAACTGCAGCACCGCAAGCAGCAAAGGCAGTTGCAGTCGTTCTCGGACATGCTGCGGCAGCTGCAGCAAGGGCTGACGGGGGAGCATCGGGCGGCGCTGCGGCGCGGGATCCGGGCCCAGTTCCAGGCCGCGCTGATCGACGAGTTCCAGGACACCGACCCCGTGCAGTGGCAGATCTTCCACGACGTGTTCGGTCAGGCGGAAGACGACGAGCCGCTGCCGCCCCTGGTGCTGATCGGCGACCCCAAGCAGGCGATCTATGGCTTTCGTGGCGCCGACTTGCACACGTACCTGACGGCGCGCGCCGAGGCGTCGGCCGGCCAGCACACGCTCGACATGAACTTTCGCTCCGACGGCCCGCTGGTCGTTGCGGTGCAGCATCTGTTCGGTGGCGAGCTGCCGTTTGCCGATCCGCGCATCGCGCTGCCGGCGGTGCGCCCCGCCCAGAAAGACGCGCGCGTGCACCCGCCGCAGCCGGCGCTGACGCTGCGCTTTCTGTCCACCGCCCGCATCGCCCACACTGTCGATCCCGTGGGACCCGACCCGGGCGAGGTGTTGTCGGGCGAGGCCAAGCCTGTGGACAAGAAGCGGATTGCTCCCGCGTTGGGGCAGCACCTGGCGCAAGACGTGGTCGACCTGCTGACGTCGGGGACCGAGATCGACGTCAAGGTCCGGCGGCTGCAAGACGGCGTCGAGACGGAGGTTGTCGAGCGGCGGCCGGTGCGACCCGGCGACATCGCCGTGCTGGTGCGCCGCAATCAGGAGGCCGTGGACCTGCAGCACGAGCTGGCGCGGCGCGGGGTGCCGGGGGTGCTGTCGAGCTCGGGCGACGTCTTCGCGTCCGCTTCGGCGACGGCCTTTGCCGCCCTGCTGGCCGCCATCGCCGACCCCGAGGACACCGGGCGGCTGTGCGTGGCGCTGTCGACGCCGCTGATCGGCCTGGACGCCGCGGGTCTGGCGCGGCTGCAGCTGGACGACGCCCAGCGGCAGGCGTGGGGCGACCGGCAGCGTGCGTGGCTGGCCGAGTGGCGCGACCACGGCTTTGTGCGCGCGATTCGGGCGGTCCTGGCCAGCCGGTGCGCCCGCGACCCGTTGGCGCCGGACGGCGTGGTGTCCATCCCAGAGCGGCTGCTGACCCTGCCCGACGGCGAGCGGGGCCTGACCGACCTGCTGCACCTGGTCGAGCTGACGCAAGCCGCTGCGCTGCACCAAGGGCTGAATCCGCAAGGCGTCTTGACGTGGCTGACGCGCCAGCGTGCCGGCACCGACGAGCGCGACGAGACCCGCGAGCTGCGGCTGGAGACCGACGCGGCGGCCGTGCAACTGGTGACCATCCACAAGTGCAAGGGCTTGCAGTACCCGTTCGTGTTCTGTCCGTCGGCGTGGGAGGTCAAGCAGGACGTGCGGGCGGAGAACCTGGTGTTCCACGACCCGGACCGCGACGAGGCGCTGACGCTGGACCTGCGCTCGGATGCACAGGCCGAGCCCAAGGCCGGGCACACGGTGATCGCGGGGGTGGATTCGCTGGCCGAGGCGCTGCGGGTGCTGTACGTCGCGTTTACGCGGGCGCAGCACCGCACGTTCGTGTACCTGGGCAATCTGAAAGACTATCCGGACTCGGCGCTGGCCTGGTTGTTGCACCGCAACCATGCCGGTGACCCGACCGCGCCGGCCGTGTGGATCCCGGCCGTGCAGGCGTACGTGGCCGCCCTGACCGAGCAGCAGCTGCACGCCGAAGTGGTCGAGGCGCTGCAGGATTGCCCGTCGGCGGCGGTCGAGCTTGTCGGTCCACTGGACCTGGGCAAGGCGTGGGTCGAGACAGCCGACCAGCGGCCGGTGCTGAGCGCCCGCGTGTTCCGGGGGCCGCGGCCCGACCCGCTGTGGCGACGGGCCAGCTATTCGTCGCTGGGTACGCGCGGCCGGCCCACGGTCGACGACGCGCCCGAGCAGCAACAGTTCTGGAAGAACGCGGACTTCGATGTCGAGCCCGACGCGTCTGAGCCCGTGGCGGTGTCCGGTCCGGGGGCCGGTCCAGCGGCCGACCTCCCGGTGCCCGACGACGCGCCTGACGTGCCCTTGGACCAGCCGCTGTTGCCCGGCGTGCGGTTCGTGCCGTCCGAGGTGTTCGGCAATTTCGTGCACGCGATCTTCGAGCACCACGACTTCCAAGGGTCGGCAGATGCGCTGCGCACCGAAGTGGCCGAACAGCAGCGGCGCCACGGTCTTGGCGTGGACATCGACCGGGTGACGGCGGGTTTGGACCTGGTGCTGGACACGCCGTTGGGGGCGATGGTGCAGGATCGGACGCTGCGGGCGGTGGCGAAGTCCCAGCGCCTGACAGAGCTGCGGTTCGACTTTCCGCTGGTGGGGGCCGACGGGGCGCCGGGCAGTGTCAGCAGTGGCGATCTGGCCGACGTGTTGCGCCGCAATCGGGGCCCTGGCTCGCCGCTGACCGACGCGTACCTGGACACCGTGGCGCGCATGGGCTTTGCGCCGCTGCGGGGCTTTCTGAACGGCAGCATCGATCTCGTGTTCCGCCTGCCGACGCCGGACGGTGAGCGCTGGTTCCTGGCCGACTACAAGACCAACTGGCTGGGTTCGCGCGACCCGCGGCGGTGCACGGCGTGGCATTACCAGCCCGCGGCGCTGCATGTTGCGATGCGACATGGCCACTACTTCCTGCAATACCATCTGTATGCCGTTGCGCTGCACCGCTGGCTGTCGTGGCGGCTGCCCGGGTATGACTATGACCGGCACTTTGGCGGTGGGTTGTACCTGTTCGTGCGCGGGATGGTGGGTGGCGATGCGGGGTTGCCGCCGGAGCTGCGCCCCGGGGTCTTTGCCGATCGGCCGGATCGGGGGCTGATTCTGGCGTTGTCGGAATTGCTGCGGCTTGGTGGCGGCGGCGCGGGGGTTGGATAGGTCGGATCGATGAGGCGGTGTGGGGACTTGCCGGTTCCCGTCCGGGAGGCGAAGGTGTCAGGTATTTACACTTTACAAATTGCGGGTCCCGCAGGTCGCGACGGGTGCGGCCACAAGTGTCTGTCACAAGGATGAATTATCCGATCTTTGCACCGGCGAACCAGAGCCGAATGAAGTGACTAAACTGTAAACTGTAAATACCTGACACCTAATCAGGAGACGTCATGAGCGAAACCGCCTACGCGCTGCAAGACTTTCAGGCGGCCGGCGCCTTGGGACCGCTGGATGCACAGGTCGCCCACGCCCTTGCGCGCATCGGCGGCGAGACCGACCCGCGCGTGCTGCTGGGGGCGGCCCTGGCCTGTCGGGCGCCGCAGCGGGGGCACATTTGCGCCGACCTGACCGAGATCGTGCGCGGACCTGTCGTCGACCGCGATGCGGACGACGTCGAGGCGGCCGAGGCTCCGGGCGATCCCACGCCGTTGGCCTGGCCCGAGCTGCAGGGCTGGCTTGTTGCGCTGCAACATAGTGCGCTGGTTCAGGTCGCTGACGATGCTGCGCCGCAACCCGACGCTGCCCTGCGGCCGCTGGTGCTCGACGGCCACCGCCTGTACCTGCGCCGCTATGCCCGCTATCAGGACCGCCTGCTGCAAGCCGTGTTGCACCGCACAAAAGGCGAGGTCCCCGGCATCGACGCCGACCTGCTGCGCCAGGGACTGCACCGTCTGTTCCCCGCCAACGTCGACCTTGCCGGGCGACTGGATCGTCAGCGGGTGGCTGCGGCGATGGCGGTGCTGCGGCGGCTGACGGTGGTGTCGGGCGGGCCGGGCACGGGCAAGACCTCGACCGTCAAGAAGATTCTGGCGCTGCTGTTGGAGCAGGACGAGCAAGCGCGCACCCTCGACCCGACCCGCCCGCCGCTGCGGATCGCGCTGGCGGCGCCGACCGGCAAGGCGGCGACCCGGCTGCGGGAGTCGCTGGTCGAGGACCTGGACACGCTGGACACCACGCCCCAGGTGCGCCAGCAACTGACCGATCTGCAAGCCTTTACGCTGCACAAGCTGCTGGGCTTCCAGCGCCGCACGCCGTGGCAGTTCAAGCATCACGCAGGCGTGTCGCTGCCGCATGACGTGGTGGTGGTCGACGAGGCGTCGATGGTCGACTTTGCCCTGATGACCAAGCTGGTCGAGGCCGTGCCCGCGCACGCGCGGCTGGTGTTGCTGGGCGACCGCGACCAGCTGGCGTCGGTCGAGGCCGGCGCGGTGTTGGCCGACCTGTGCGGCGACGACCGCGACCTGCACCTGTCGGACGGGTTCGCCGCGCAGCTGGGCAGTCTGGTGGGCGGTGCCGTGCCAGTGGCGGCGGCATTCTCGGGGCTGGGCGACAGCTTGGTGCATCTGGACCACTTCTATCGCTTCGGCCGCGACAGTGGCATCGGCACCGCGGCGCGCACGCTGGTGGGGGCTCTGGACGGCGAACTGGGCGGCGACGCCTCGCTGCCGGTCGAGCGCCGTCGGGCCGACCGGATTCTGGACCTGTTCGGCGCCGGCACCGCCCCGGCGCGGGCCGATCTGACGTGGCTGCAACCGCAGGAAGACCGCCTGCCGCCTGCGATTCTGGCGACGGTGGTGGCCCACTACCTGCAGGTGCGCGAGCTGGCGCTGGCGGGTCGCGTGGCCGAGGCGCTGGCGGCGCTGCGGGGCCTGTGCGTGCTGTGTGCCCACCGGCAGGGCGAGCTGGGCGTGCAGGGCGTGAACCAGCGGGTCGAAGAAGCCCTGCTGGACCGGGCCCCAGCGGCAGGCGGCAGTCGCGGGCGCACACCGGCAGCGCGAGCCCCGTACGCGGGTCGGCCGATCCTGGTGCGTGAGAACGACTACACGATGGGCTTGATGAACGGGGACTTGGGCATCGTGGCGCACGACCCGGAGCGGGACGGCGAGCTGCGGGCGTTCTTTGCCGACAGCGACGGTGCGGTGCGCAGCCTGCCACTGGTTCGACTGCCTGCGCATGACACCAACTTCGCGATGACGATCCACAAAAGCCAGGGCTCGCAGGTGGACCACGCGGTGGTGGTGCTGCCGTTGGTGGCGTCGGCCATCCTGACGCGCGAGCTGCTGTACACCGGGCTGACGCGGGCGCAGCGGCACGTGACGGTGGTGGCGACTGCGCAGGCGGTGCGACGGGCGGCGGCGGCTCGGGTGCAGCGGGCTTCCGGGTTGGCAGAGAAGCTTGGCGTGGTGGTGAGCGGGAGTCCACACCGCGATTGACCCCAAGAAACTCAAGGCATAGCATCCTTGCAAGCCTGTCGTCAGGTCCCCAGAGGGGGGCTGGCGTCAGGACAGGTCAGGCTCGTCGTCCGTCCGCGGGTTCCGGTCCCCCCTCCGGTTCCGCCCCCGACCCCCCCGGTCCTCTCTCCGGATTCCTGCCGCAACATCCCGTTTCTGCTAGGTTCTTCGGTGCGCACTTGCCCGTTGACTTGTCCTGGCGAGTCGCCCACTTCTTTGCCAGTGAAGGCATCCCATGAAGCATGTTGCGTTGTTCGTTCTGGGACATGCATGTCTCCTCCTCCCCGCCTGTGAGGTTCAGGAGGCTGCTGCGCCGACCGGTGCGCCTGCCCGTTCGGCAGCGACGCGGGCCGCGTCGCTGCGAGTCGATTTTGGCAGTCACGCCGCACAGGTGCTCGGTGGCAACGGATTCGATGTGACGTCTGACGGGTTCCGGACGCGCAGGGTTGCCAAACAGGATCCGGTCGCAGCGGCCGAGCATGCGTTGTTGGACCGTCGGGCCGTGGCCGCGCATCTGCCTCTGAGCGGCGATGGGGAGCTGCGGTTCATTGCCGACGGCATCGAGATTCGGGTGCGCGAGATTGGTGCGATTGGCCGCGGCGAGGTCGTCGAGCGGGCCGTGCGGTTCCCACGCGTCAACGGCGAGTCGTTCTGGAGTGCTGTGCCCGGGGGGGTCGAGGAGTGGTTGCGCCTGCGCCCGAGCCCTCTGAAGTCGGGCACACGCATCGAGGCGGCGAGCTGGCAGGTGGCGGGCGTCACCCTCCGGCAAGCCGGCGCCATCGTCGAACTGCTAGACGCGAACGGGACTGCCCGCGTCCGCGTGACTGCGCCCGAGGCGGTCGAGGCCCTCACCGGCAAGCCTGTGCCGGTCGCGCTGGAGGTTGCCGGGGACCGCATCCGTCTGTTCACGGAAGCGCGTCCGGTTGAGGTGTTGGTCGACCCGGGTTGGTCGAGCACCGCTATCATGTCCGTGGCCCGCGACTTGCACACGGCGACCCTGCTGGCGAATGGCAAGGTGCTTGTCGTCGGCGGCAGCGGTGACCAGACGGCCGAGATCTACGACCCGGCGACGAGCGCTTGGTCCGCCACGGGAAAGCTAATCTTTGCTCGCGAAAGTCACACGGCAACGCTGTTGCAGTCGGGCAAGGTTCTGGTCGTGGGCGGAGATGCCGCAAGCGACAAATCCACCGCCGAGGTCTACGACCCCGCGACCGGGAAGTGGTCCGCGGCGGGCGACTACATCGGCTACCGTAGTGGATGCACCGCGACCCTGCTGCCGTCGGGCAAGGTCCTCGTCGCCGGATCCTTGTGGGGCAAGGACTGTGACATCTATGACCCTGCCACCAACCAGTGGTCCTCTGCCGCGCCGCTGCATCAGGGTACCACGGGCCATACGGCGACGCTGTTGCCCAACGGTACAGTTCTGGTCATGGGGGGCGCAGCTCTCTTCGAAGACGTCGGCCGGGCGGAAGTGTACGACCCTGCGACGAATGTTTGGACCGACAAGGCTCCGATGCTGACCAAGCGCTCTGAGCACTCGGCGACGCTGTTGGCTTCGGGCAAGATTCTGGTCGCCGGCGGTTCGGGCCCCCTCGCAACTGCGGAACTGTATGACCCCGCGACCGACGCATGGGCCGCCACCGGCGCGATGAGCACCGCCAGCGCCGGTCATCAGGCAACGCTGTTGCCGTCGGGCAAGGTTGCCGTCTCGGGCAGCGGCTCAGCGGGGACGGAAATCTACAACCCCACGTTGGGCATTTGGGCCACCTTGGCGCCGCTGGTCGTCGCGCGATCCGCGGCAACGACGACGCTGCTTCCCTCGGGCGACCTCCTCGTCGTCGGTGGCAACGGCAGTTCGGGTACGCTGAAGTCCGCAGAGATCCTCAGCCCTTCGGTTCCTGGCAGTGGCGATTGCGGTGTCTTGGTGACTGCCCGAGCCCGACACACGGCGACCTACCTGTCGACGGGCAAGCTGCTCATCGCGGGCGGCGTGAACGGCACGGGTGTCCTCGCTTCGGCGGAGCTCTACTCGCCGGCGGCGGGGATGGGCAGCTGGGCGAACACGAACGCGATGGGGACGAAGCGCGCCGACCACACCGCGACGGTGCTGGTCTCTGGCACGGTGCTGGTGGCCGGTGGTCGCAGCGGAACTGCGGCGTCCTCAGAGGTCCTGACCTGCGAATTCTTCAACCCGGTCACCGCCGGGTGGACCGCCGCCGCTTCGATGGCGAAGGCCCGCCAACTCCACACAGCCACCCTGCTCGCTTCGGGCGACGTTCTGGTGGCCGGAGGCTATGCGGGCTCCAGCCCCTTGGTGAGTTCCGAGCTGTTCAGTCAGGACACCCAGAAGTGGTCGGCAGCTGGCAACCTCGCGCAGGCGCGGCGCTATCACACGGCCACGCTGCTGACCTCGGGTAAGGTGCTGGTCGTCGGCGGACAGGGGGCGTCATCGACCGTGCTGGGGACCGCCGAGCTCTACGACCCCGCGGCCAAGACGTGGTCGTCGACGGGCTCGCTGACTACCGCGCGCTATGGTCACACGGCGACCCTGCTGCCGTCGGGCAAGGTGCTGGTCGCCGGCGGCATCGGCAGCAGTGCGCTGACATCCGTCGAGCAGTATGACCCGGCGAGCGGAACGTGGTCTGCGAACGGCGTGCTGGCGACGGCGAGCTATTTTCACAGCGCGGCCCTAACGGAGAACGGCAGGGTGTACTTTGGCGGTGGTCACGGAACCGCAGCCATCTCAATGGCCCAACTCTATGACCCGCTGTTGGGGTCCATCACGGGACTCCTCAACCTCCAGATTGCGCGCGAGTCGGCGACGCTGACGATGTTGGCGGGATCCAGGCTGGTGCTTGCCGGCGGCGTGAGCGGGACGACCTACCAAAGCGCCTGCAAGACCGTCGACGAGGGTCGCGGGACCCGAACCGGCACGCCCGCCCTGAACACTGCGGTGACCACTGCGTACCCGGGCGGGCCGGCCCCGGCAGTGGGCACAGGGCTCAGCCAGCCGTACGAAGCGGCCTCCGGCAACACGATGTCGTCGGCATCCAACTACCCGTTCCTGCATCTCCGTCGCATCGACAACGAAGCGTCGAGCTACGTGCCGTTCACGGGCTTCACGGGGGAGAGCGCCGCTGCGGTTTTGCCCGCGACCACGCCGTACGGAGCCTACGCCCTGCGCGTCATCGTGAGCGGCCTCCCCAGCGACGCCAGGTATGTGCTGGTGGTTCCCCCCCAAGCGACCGGCGCGACTTGCACCGGAAACTTTGCATGTTCCAGTGGGTTTTGCGCCGACGGCTACTGCTGCAACAGCGCTTGTGGCGGCGACAACGTCTACGACTGTCAGGCGTGCTCGGTGGCCAAGGGCAGTTCGGCCAACGGCACCTGCGACACGTTCCCACTCTCGTCGGCGTGCGACGACGGCGACGCGTGCACGCTGGACGACAAGTGCGCTGGCGTCCAGTGCTCTGCCTACGTATCGGTGCAGTGTCCGTGGCCTGACTGCAATGACCCCGGCAAATGCGAGCCGAAGACGGGCAAGTGCTCCGCCCCAACTCCCTTGGCAGACGGCTGGCCCTGCGACGATGGCATCCCCTGCACGTGGGATTCGTGTCTTGGCGGCAAGTGCGTCAGTACACCCGTGACATGCACAGCGTCCGACCAGTGCCATACCGCGGGCACTTGCGACGCGGCGACCGGCAGCTGCTCGAGCCCGGCCAAGGCCAACAACACCAGCTGCGACGACGGCAACCCCTGCACGCAGACCGACACTTGTCAGAGCGGCAAGTGCACCGGCGCCAATACCAAGACCTGCACGGCCTCCGATCAGTGCCATGTGGCGGGCACTTGCAACGCGGCGACCGGCACCTGCTCCAACCCGGCCAAGTCCAACCTCTCGAGCTGCAACGACGGCAACGCGTGCTCGGCGACGGACATGTGCACCAATGGCGTGTGCACCGGGTACGAACTTCCGACCTGCCCGGCGGGCGACCAGTGCAATGATGCGGGCACTTGCAACAAGATCACCGGCCTGTGCTCGCAGAGCGTACCCAAGGCGAACGGAACGGCCTGCACCGACGGAAGCGTGTGCACGGTGAGCGACTCCTGTCAGAGCGGCAAGTGCGTCGGCGTACCCAAGGCAGACGGAACGACCTGCACCGACAGTGACTCGTGCACGCTGACCGACGTGTGCAAGAGCGGCATCTGCACCGGCACTGCCGTGACCTGCCCGCCGCCATCGGGCGAGTGCAGAATCAACTTCTGCAATTCCGCGACCGGCAAGTGCATCGAACTCCAACTGGGTCAGGGCGCGCCCTGCGACGACGGCAACGCCTGCACAAAGAACGACAATTGCCAGAACGGCATCTGCACCGCGGGGCCGACGTGCCCGGCGTCGGACCAGTGCCACACGGCGGGGACTTGCGACGCGGCGACCAGCACCTGCTCGAACCCGGCCAAGGCGAACAACACGGCCTGTGACGATGGCAACGCGTGCACGGCGACCGACACCTGTCAGAGCGGCACCTGCACGGGAGCGAGTCTCAAGACCTGCACGGCATCGGATCAGTGCCACACGGCGGGGACTTGTGACGCGGCGACCGGCACCTGCTCGAACCCGGCCAAGGCCGACAGCACGGCCTGCAACGATGGCAACGGCTGCACGCAGACCGACACCTGTCAAAGCGGCACCTGTTCCGGCGCCAGCCCCAAGACCTGCCCGGCGTCGGACCAGTGCCACACGGCGGGGACTTGCGACGCGGCGACCGGCACCTGCTCGAACCCGGCCAAGGCGAACAACACGGTCTGTGACGACGGCAACGCGTGCACGCAGACCGACACCTGTCAGAGCGGCACCTGCACCGGCAGCAATGCCAAGGGCTGCGTGCCATCGGATACGTGCCACACCGTGGGGACTTGCGACCCGGCGACCGGTTCGTGCTCGAACCCGGTTGTGGCCGATGACACCTGGTGCAACGACTCGAATCCGTGCACCAAGTTGGAATGGTGCAAGAGCGGTGTCTGCGTTGGCGGTCTCAAGACCTGCCCAACGGCCGACCAGTGCCATGTGAGCGTTTGCGACGCGGTCACTGGCGCGTGCTCGACCCCAGCCAAGGCCGACGGGACGAGCTGCAACGACGGCAACGCCTGCACGCAGACCGACACCTGCCAGAGCGGCACCTGCACCGGCGCCAGTCCCAAGACCTGCGCTGCGTCGGACCAGTGCCACACCGCGGGGACTTGCAACGCGGCGACGGGCGCTTGCTCGAACCCGGCCAAGGCGAACAACACGGCCTGTGACGATGGCAACGCGTGCACGCAGACCGACACCTGCCAGAGCGGCACCTGCACCGGCGCCAGTCCCAAGACCTGCACGGCGTCGGATCAGTGCCACACGGCGGGGACTTGCGACGCGGCGACCGGCACCTGCTCGAACCCGGCCAAGGCCGACAGCACGAGCTGTAACGACGGCAACGCGTGCACCCAGACCGACACTTGTCAGAGCGGCACTTGCACCGGCGCGAGTCCCAAGACCTGCACCGCGTCGGACCAGTGCCACGCGGCGGGAACTTGCGACGCGGCGACCGGCACTTGCTCGAACCCGGCCAAGGCGAACAACACGGCCTGCAACGATGGCGACGCGTGCACGCAGACCGACACCTGCCAGAGCGGCACCTGTACCGGCGCCAGTCCCAAGACCTGCACGGCGTCGGATCAGTGTCATGCGGCGGGGACTTGCGACGCAGCGACCGGCACTTGCTCGAACCCGGCCAAGGCAAACAACACGGCCTGTGACGATGGCGATGCGTGCACGCAGACCGACACCTGCCAGAGCGGCACCTGCACCGGCGCCAGTCCCAAGACCTGCACGGCGTCGGATCAGTGCCATGCGGCGGGGACTTGCGACGCGGCGACCGGCATCTGCTCGAACCCGGCCAAGGCAGACAGCACGACCTGTAACGACGGCGACGCCTGCACGCAGACCGACACCTGCTTGGGCGGCACCTGCACCGGCGCCAATCCCAAGACCTGCACGGCGTCGGATCAGTGCCATGCGGCGGGGACTTGCGACGCGGCGACCGGCACGTGCTCGAACCCGGCCAAGGCAGACAACGCGAGCTGCAACGACCTCAACGCCTGCACGCAGACCGACACCTGTCAAAGCGGCAAGTGCACGGGCAGCAGCCCCAAGAGCTGCTCGGCGTCGGATCAGTGCCACACCGCGGGCACCTGCAACACGACGACGGGCGCCTGCTCAAACCCGGCCAAGGCGAACAACACGGCCTGCAACGACGGCAACGCGTGCACGCAGACCGACACCTGTCAGAGCGGCACCTGCACCGGCGGCAACGCCAAGACCTGCCCGGCGTCGGACCAGTGCCACTTCGCGGGCGTGTGCCTGGCGCCGATCGGTGCGTGCACGAACCCGGTCAAGCCGCTATTTGCGGCCTGCGACGATGGCAACGCGTGCACCCTGTCCGACAAGTGCATCCTGGGTACCTGTTCCGCCGGCACTGCCATGAAGTGTGCAGCGCCAGATCAGTGCCATGATTCAGGTACTTGCGACTCGGCCTCAGGCGTCTGCTCGAACCCAAACAAGGCCAACGGCGCCAGCTGCGACGACGACGACGCCTGCACGGCGACCGACACGTGTCAGAGCGGCACCTGCGCGGGCGCAAGTTCCAAGACCTGTACGGCGTCGGACCAGTGCCATGACGCGGGCACGTGCAACGCGACGACGGGGGCGTGCTCAGACCCGACCAAGGTCGACGGCGCGAGCTGCAACGACGGCAACGCGTGCCTGCTGAAGGACTACTGCAAGAGCGGCACGTGCGGGGGGACGGTCTCTGCGGACTGCAACGACGGCAATCCCTGCACCGATGACAGCTGTGACCCGACCAAGGGCTGCGTGTGGGCGAACAATCAGGCCGCCTGCGATGACAACAGCTCATGCACCGAGTTCGACACGTGCAAGGACGGCGTGTGCAGCGGCAAGGGATCCCTTGTGTGCGACGACGGCAATCCGTGCACTGCGGATCTGTGCCTGACCGGAGGCGGCTGCGCCCACCAGAGCGTGGCGGGCACGTGTTCGGACGGCGATGTGTGCACGCTGCAAGACACCTGCAAGCTGGGCAAGTGCGCGCCGGGCAAGGCCGCCGACTGCGACGACGGCAATCCGTGCACGACGCATGGCTGTGACGCCAAGCTGGGATGCCAGCAGCAGGCTGTCGCCATCGATTGCGACGACGGCAACGCGTGCACCACTGGCGATACGTGCAAGAACGGCGTGTGCGCAAGCGGCGCGGATCTTGGCTGCGACGACGGCAACACTTGCACGGCGGACAGTTGCGAGCCTGCAACGGGCTGCGCGCACGAGGCCGCCAGCGGCCCCTGCGATGACGACAACGCCTGCACGACCAGCGACGAGTGCAACGAGAGCACGTGCGTGGGCGGCAAGGCTCCGGACTGCGACGACCTCAACGCGTGCACGACCGACGCTTGCGCCTCCGGGTCCGGGTGTACGCACACGGACAATCTGGACAAGTGCGACGACGGCAACGCGTGCACGGCAGGCGACGTGTGCTCGGCGGGCAGCTGTGCGGGCACGCAGCCGACCGATTGCGACGACGGCAACGCGTGCACGACCGATTCGTGTGCGCCGCAAGAAGGCTGTGCACACGCCAACCACACGTCGTCCTGCGACGACGGCGACGCTTGCACGGAGAAGGACACGTGCAGCAAGGGCGAGTGCATCAGCGGCAAGGCGCTGGTGTGCGACGACAGCAACCCGTGCACAGACGACGCGTGTGACGCGGCATCCGGGTGCACGCACGCGGTTGGCAAGGGCAAGTGCGACGACGGCGACGCGTGCACCACGGGCGATGCGTGTGAGGCAGGCAGCTGCTCAGGTACGCAGGCGGTCGACTGCGACGACAAGAGCGTTTGCACGACGGACTCGTGCAGTCCGGCCGACGGGTGCCTGCACGTCCACAACACGGCGCCTTGCGAGGACGGCGACGCGTGCACCGAGAAGGACACGTGCAGCGAAGGCGCGTGCGTGGGCGGCGAGGCGCCGGACTGCAACGACCTCAACCCGTGCACGACCGACGCTTGCGACTCTGGGTCCGGGTGTACGCACACGGACAACAAGGACAAGTGCGACGACGGCAACGCGTGCACCAGCGGCGATGCGTGTGAGGCGGGCAGCTGCACGGGGGCTCAGGCGGTCGACTGCGACGACAAGAGCGCTTGCACGACGGACTCGTGCGCTGCGGCCGAAGGGTGCTTGCACGTCCAGAACACGGCACCCTGCGACGACAGCGATGCGTGCACGGAGAAGGATGCTTGCAGCAAGGGTGAGTGCATCAGCGGCAAGGCACCGAACTGCGATGACCTGAACCCGTGCACGACCGATTCGTGTGACGTTGGGTCCGGGTGCACGCACGCGGACAACAAGGACAAGTGCTACGACGGCAATGCGTGCACGGAGGGCGACGCTTGTGAGGCAGGCAGCTGCAAGGGCAAGCAGGCGGTTGACTGCGACGATAAGAACGTTTGCACGACGGACTCATGCGCTCCGGCTGAAGGGTGCTTGCACGTCCACAACACGGCACCTTGCGACGACGGCGACGCGTGCACCGAGAAGGACGCTTGCGGCAACGGCAAGTGCGTGGGCACCAACGCGGTGCAGTGCGACGACAGCAATGCGTGCACAAACGATGCCTGCGACCCTGCGGTCGGCTGCACGCATCAGGCCGCCGATGCCAGCTGCGACGACGGCAACGCCTGCACGCAGAAAGACACGTGCAGCGAAGGCGAGTGCGTAGGGACAGAAGCGGTGATGTGCAACGACGGCGACCCGTGCACGCCGGACGCGTGCGAGTCGGCGGTTGGCTGCACGCACGGTGTCGCAAAGGACAGCGACGGCGACAAGCACTGCGATGCTGTGGACAACTGCGCAGAGGAGTCGAACCCCGACCAGCTGGACACCGACGACGACGGACTGGGCGATGCCTGTGACCCCGACGACGACGGCGACACAGTGCCGGACGGGACGGACAACTGCCCGCTGGTGGTCAACGCCGATCAGGCCGATGGCAACAGTGACGGCGTGGGCGACGCGTGTGCGCAGGCGGGCGAGGATGCTGGCACTGGCGAGGACGCCGACGCGGACGGCGGCGGGGATGCGGATACTCTGGCAGACGCCTCAGATGGAGACACCCTCGCTGCCGAGGACGCCGTTGTGGACGACACGGTCGATTCGGCCGACGTCGCGGACGTACCTGTCACCGACGAGTCGAGCGCCGACGTGCCGGTGACCGACGTACCCGTCACCGACGAGTCGATCGCTGATGTGCCAGTCACCGACGTGCCGGTCACCGATGTGGTGGTCGTTGACGTTCCTGTCACCGATGTCGTGGTGGCCGACGTGCCTGTCACCGACATCGACAGCGGCGATGGCATCGGCACGCCCGACAGCAAGGACGAGGCCAAGGCGGCAGAGTCGACGTCTGGCGGCAGTGGCGGCGGTTGCAGCGCACATGGCGGGTCCAGGGCGCCCGGCCTCGGCTTGCTGCTGCTGGGCCTGATTGCTGCCGTTCTGGTGCGGCGGCGGTACGCCCGGTCCTGACCTGCTGGCTCCGGTCTGCGATGGAGGCGGGCCGTCACCGCGTAGCGCGAGGCCTCAAAGCGCCGCGAGGGACCGAGGTGCCTTCGCAGGCAGACTTGCGG
>CAJBNH010000057.1 GCA_903955385.1 uncultured Myxococcales bacterium
ACGTGCCAGTTTCGACCGGGACCGCCATCGGGCGCGCCGCGGGGCTGGTGGACTTCGCGACCAAGGTGCCGGCCTGGGGCAACCGCACGGCAAACCAGGTGCTGATCGACCAGAAGGTGCTGGAAGCCGTCGATGTCATTCCGCATTTCACGAGCGCCGACGGCAAGGGCGTGCTGTTCGACCCCGAAGACCTGTCGAACTCAGGTGCGCTCGGTCTCGACGGCGACGGCCAGTACGCGCTGGGGTACGACGGCTACACCGCACCCCGCCTGAGCCCGCCACTGCACACGCAAATGGTGCGCGATGACCAACACGGCGGCGTGTCGGGGACGTTCTTTCCGTACGTGATCCCGACCGGCAAGCACGACCTGGACATGCCGGGCGACCACACCGACCGCCTGATCAAGCTGTGCGGCCAGCTGGCGGACCAGGGAAAGACGGCGCCGGTGTGCGAAAAGGCAAAGACGGACGGCCACTTCGATCAGGGCGCACTGGTGCTGGAGGCGATCGCTTACTACCTGGCCAGTGGTGGCAAGGTCTGGCCGCTCAAGCCGTGCCAGAGCACCTGGACCTGCACCGACATCCCTGCTCCGCCCCCCGCACGGAAGTGACCGGGGCGACGGCGAGGCCGCGCCGGTCCGCCGCGAATGGACCCCGGACCACGCCGCGTGTAGGCTTTGGCCGCACGCGATCGGCGCGGCAGGAGAAGCTGTCCATGACCCGTACGACCCCTTGGCTGCGAAGCGGTGCGCTGCTGGTCGGCATGCTTGCGTGGGGCTGCTCGTCTTCCGCAGCCACCGACCCGGTGCAAGTCGCGGCCGGCGACGCAGACACGGACCATCAAGGCTCGCTCGACGCAGATGACGATGCCGCCGACACCCCACCCGCCGCCTCCTGCATGGGTTCGGCAATCCTGCCGGGGTTCGCAGCCTATGACAAAGACTGCGATTTTCTGTCGGTGTGCCCCAAGTCGGGCAACTGCTATTGCGGCGCGTCGTGCAAGAGCGAGGAAACCCTCTGCGAGCCGTCGCTGTGCACCGACGTGTCGACGACATGCTGGTGCGGCGAGGCGTGCCTGACCGAGGGCAAGAAGCTGTGCCCGCAGTACATCTGTGACAAGGACATCGAGACGCAAGGCTGCATCGCCCAAGAGCAATGCGCGTTCGTCGACATCGACCCGCCTTCCTGGTGCGGCTGCGTGAAGATGCCCGACCGCGAGGCCGATTGCTGGTGCGGCACCTGCAACCCGCCCAAGCCCGCGTGCTCGGCGGACAAGTGCGTCGGCAAGAACCCTGAGAAGTGCATCGTCGTCCCGGGCGCGCCGTACACCGAGCCCTACTGCGAGACCTGCGGTCTGGTGAACACCCAGCCCAGATGCTTCTTCGTGGTGGTGCCTGGCGCCCAAACACCCTAATTTGCCTGACGATTTCCTACCAGGGTGACGCGCTCTTGGGCGGCTTGGGCGCCATGGCCCGCTCGCGCAGCGTGGCGCGAACGTCGGCGGCGGGGGCTTCAAGCGCGCCGGCGGTGCAGCGGGCGGGGCGCGACACGCCTGCGAGGTCCTGACGAACCGCTGCGCAACGACCGAGGTCGATGGCGACCGAGCCGACCTTGGGGCGATAGCGCTCAGCCTCGACCAGGTTGAAGCCGGGGATGTCGCGAATCGAGAAGCGATCCAAGGCGATGAAGCCGATGCCGCCCGTCAGCACCGAGCGGAAGACGGCGACGCGTTCTGCCTCGTTGCGGGCGACCGCGATCGCTTCGAGCTTGCCCATCACGATGCTCGAGTCGACGCGCAGGCGTGACAGACCGGGACCCAAAGGCTGCAGGAAGATGCCGCTGCCTGAGTTGTAGGCGATGGTCGAGCCCAGCACCTCCAGACTTGCGTCGCCAGAGAGGCGCACGGGGGCGTCGCTGGTCGCCTGGCTGCGGTTGTCTGCGATCAGCGTGCTGACGAATCTGGCCTGAACGGTGCCGGTCAGGTCGATGGCCGACGCGCCCTCACCCGTGTTTTGCGAGACGCGGGTGCGGATGAGTTCCAGCTGTCCCGCCTCGGCATAGATGGCGCCACCACCCTGCAGCTGCGCCGCGTTGCCCGTGATCCAGCAGTCCTGCAGCACGAGTCGCGAGTTCCTGGTCAGCGAAATCGCGCCTCCACGCGGCGACTTGCCCTGCGTCAGCGTGATGCCCTCCAGCGTGATGCGTGCGCCCGGGTCCGAGATCGTGATGACGCGCCCTTGGCCGCCCGCGTCCAGAATCGCGCGATCCTTGCCAATCCGCCGCAAAGTCCCTGACTTCTGCAGCACCAGACGCGCCCCCTTGTAGATGCCCGACTTGAGGCACACCACGGGCGACCCCGCCTTGTCCAAGGCGTGCTGGATGGCGGCGGTGTTGCCGTTGGCCGACAGCGTCACCGTGCAGCCGCCCGCATGGGCGACGGCCGGCGACAGAACGGTCACAGCCAACGCGAGACCCAGAATCTTGGAAGCGAACGTCATGGCACCAAACCGACGCCGTCTGCAGCGCGGGGAGGACGGGGAAAACGCGGCCGAGGCGACGCCCCGGGGACGAGAACACGTCGACCGCAGGCAGGATTCCCTCCGTCGCAGGGTGCGCAGTCTAGGGGTCGGCCCCTCACACGTCCACTGTCCCCACCGACGGACCGGCTGCGGCGGCCGCAACAGGGCGACGAGGCAGGTGGTTACTTGCGAACCGACCCGGAAGGACCGACAACGGGGACCGGCGACCAGCGATTGTGGACCCGGCCGCGAGGAACTGGCGAATGCGACTTGCCCCCATGTTCATGCAGCCGTTCAGTCTCACGCTTGCGGCTCTGGCACTGGTTGCCGTGGGCGCTGGCGGGTGCGGCCGGATATCGACGCCCTTCCCGTACACGCCCGCCGCCGATGCCTCGGACGCTGTGGATGCGGCCGAAGACGCGACGCCTGCCGCAGACACGACGCCGGACGCCGAAGATGTCGCCGCAGACGCCACCGAAGACGCCGCGCCGCCAGACGTGCAGGACGTCGACACCGAGGACGTTCAGGACCTGCCCGACGCAGCCACCGGGTGCCAGACCGACGCCCAATGCCCTGCGTTGCCGGCCGACGCGTGTCAGAAAGCCACTTGCGCGGAAGGCACTTGTGTGACCCAGCCGACCGCCGACGGCTCCCCCTGCGGCAGCGGCGTGCAGTGCCTGACGTGGGGCGGCGTCCCTGTCCTGAGGGCGCGCACCTGCCTTGCCGGAGTCTGCGGCGCCGAGAGCCACGACACCTCGTGTCAGGACGGCCTGTGGTGTACGGCGGACTCGTGCAACCTCTCGAGCGGCTGCCAGCACATGCCGGCCGACACGGCCTGCGACGACGGCAACGCGTGCACGACGGATTCCTGCCTGATGACAACCGGTTGCACGTCTGTCGCGACCACCGGCAGCTGCGACGACGGCGACCCGTGCACTGCGGGCGAGGCGTGCGCGAACGGCAGCTGCTCTGGCGGCAAGGCTTCGTGCTCATGTCAAACGGAATCGGACTGCACGACGGCACAGCCCTGCCTGCCGCGGCACTGCACGGAGGGTTGGTGCACCGCCGCGCCCGCTGCTGGCGAGGACTGCGACGACGGCAACGCGTGCACGGCGGACGACGTCTGTGGGGCCAACGGCTGGTGCGCGGGCCAGCCGGTGGCGTGCGACGACGGGCTGGGCTGCACGATCGACGCGTGTCAGCCCAAGCAAGGCTGCGTATTCCAACCCGATCCGCTGGCCTGCGAAGATGGCGACCCCTGCACCACGCACGCTTGCGACGTGGACAACGGCTGCGTGACCGGAGTGGCCACCGACGTGAAGTGCGACGACGGCAACGCGTGTACGGCCGGGGACGTGTGCACCGTGCAAGGGTGCGTGGGCGGCAAGCAGGTGGTCTGCGAGGCGGGCCCCGAGTGTCAGGCGGCCACCTGCGAACCCGCGACCGGCGCGTGCGTCTTGCTGCCGGCGCAGGACGGCGCCCAGTGCGACGACGGCAACCCGTGCAGCCCCGACGACACCTGCCAGGCGGGCGTCTGCGTGTCTGGAGCCAACCCGTGCGACGACGGCAACGGCTGCACGCTGGACGTGTGCGCGCTGGACGGCAGCTGCAGCTCCCAGTTTCAGGACGTCGCCTGCAACGCCGATGGGTCGGTGTGCACCGAGAACGACCAGTGCTTCGAGGGCACCTGCAAGGCCGGACCGGCCAAGGTCTGCGACGACAAGAACCCATGCACCATCGATAGTTGCGCCGCTGCCAAGGGATGCATCGCCGAGCCCGTGACCCCGGGAATGCCGTGCGGCGTGGACAAGTGGTGCCTGGCCGGCCAGTGCAAGGCCGTGGTCCCGCCGGTCGGCATGATCTATGTGCCCGCCGCAACGTTCACGATGGGCTGCAACGCCAAGCTGGACTCGCAGTGCAAGGGCGATGAGGTGCCCGCTCACCCAGTCGCGCTGGCGTCGTACCTGGTCGACCGCACCGAAGTGACGGTGGCGCAGTACCAGAAGTGCGTCGAGGGTGGCGCGTGCTCCATGCCGGGCGTGGGCAAGGACGCGACTTACGGCGTAACAGGCAAAGAAGCCATGCCGGTCAACTACATCCAGCACATGCAGGCCCAAGCGTACTGCACTTGGACGGGCGGGCGGCTGTGTACGGAAGCGGAGTGGGAGTACGCCGCACGCGGCGCCGACGGTCGCCTGTACCCGTGGGGCAACACCGTCCCCAACTGCGATCTGGCCCAGTTCGGCGCGTGTCCGGGAGGCATCGAGCCCGCGACATCCAACGCCAAGGGAGCCAGCCCGGTCGGCGCCCTGAACATGGCCGGCAACGTGCGGGAGTGGGTGGCCGACTGGTACGCAGCTGGCTACTACGCTGAGCTGGCCAAGAGCGGCGTCGCGCAGGGTCCCTTGGGTCCCAGCAAGGGAACGTCCCGGGTCACGCGCGGCGGCTATTCGCTGGACACGGCGCCTGAGCTGCGCACCTCCAGCCGCAGCTTTGCCAGCCCGCTGGCCGGCGCCTTCAGCTTGGGCGCGCGCTGCTGCAAGTCACCGAAATAGCTTGAATGGATAGAGAACTCAGAACTCGCCGGCGCGCTCGACCTCTGTGCGCTCCAGACGGGCGATGATCGACAGCACCTTGGACTCCAAGGCCTGCGGGTCGATTTGCGCCTGGTTGGCCTGACCGCCCTGGCTCGCCGTCATCGAGCCGGGTCCTGCCGCCATCGCTGGTGCGCCTGCCTGATCTTCCTGAGCGAACACCTGAGCTTCCGCTCGCCGGGCGCGGCGCTCGTGGGCCTCTGCCCCCGAGGCGTCTTCGTCGCCCGTCTTGCGCTCGTTCAGCAACGGCGCGCCCAGACCGCCAAATGCAGAGCCGCCCGACATCTCGGGACCGGACGACGCCGGACCGAAGTCGGTGGGCGGGGCAATGTGCGCGAGCTCGTGGGCCAGCACGGCGCGACCGGTTCGGGACGACGGATCGAACTCGCCGGTGCCAAAGAAGACGTCGTTTTCGCCGATCGCAAATGCACGCGCACCCAGAGCATCCGCCGCAGCTTGTGCCTTGGGTCCGCGGTGGACGCGTACGTCGGCCAGCGTCTCGGACCGGAAGCCGTGTCGGCTCAACCGCTGGATCAGATCAGCGTCCAGACGGGTCGGCACCGGGTCCGCCAGCCACTTGGCGCCCATCTGCGCGTAACGGTCTGCCAGGTTTGCGCCCATGGCTGCGCTCTGCGTGCCGGCCAGCTGCGCCGCCAATTCGCCGGGATCCGCGCCGGCCTGAGCGGCCGCGACCGACGCGTCTTCCTGCATTTTCAGGAGTTCTTCGTCGCGTTTCTTGGCCATGATCCGACCTCCGGAGCACCACTGGTCAACCGAAACGACGGTAACACGCGGGTCCAAGACGTGCCAGCGGACCGTGTTGCCGCAGCACCTTCATGGGGTCGAGAGCCCCCGCGGGCTGGACGCGCCGACGGCATGTTGCCATATTGCGGGGATTGTCGCCCCGCCAAGCGAGTCTCCGGAGTCCGATGACCTGGAACATGCCCCGACTTCCGCCCAAGCCGTCCGAGGGTGGGCCCCCGGCTGCCGAGCCGCCGCCTCCACCGCCTGTCGGCGACCAGGAGAAGGAGGCGCCCGTCCAGGTCCGCACCGGCTGGCTGTCGGTGATGCAGGTCGCGGGCCTGTTTGTGCCGTCACCGTGGCTGTTCCTGACGATTGGGCTGTATGGCGGGCTGCGCCTTGTCGGGCTGGGTGCGACCGGCGTGTTGGACGCTGAGTCGATCTGGTCGTGGGGCGCGATGTGGGGCGTGTTTGCCGACGCCACGATCCTGTTCGCGATGTTCGCCGCCGTGCGCCTGTGGACCGCGACGGTGTCCCGCGACCGGGATCCGCGCCACCCCTCCAGCCGACTGGCGGCGCGCGTGCTGTTCCTGATGTTCCTGATGGCCTCTCTGATCCGGTGCGCCGACGTCATCTACAGCGCGATCGAAAAGGTGCCGATCGGCGAGGCGTTCTGGGTCACCGTCTTCGAACACCCGGGCGTCCTGTTCGCTCAAGGTGCCGCCATCGGCGTCGTCGTGGTGGCGCTGATCATCGCCGTCGTCGCCCGCTATTCTCTGTCGGCGGATCTGGAATCCGTGCAGGACCTGACCTACGGCCTGCCGCGAACCGCGTCGTACCTGTGGAGCGTGGCGGCAGCCGCCTCGTCGGCGATCGTCGCGCTGGCCGTCATCGTCGGTGCAGCCACCACGCCAGAAGCAGTGACGGGAGGCTCACGACTCCCCGAGGTCCACGTCCTGCAGGCCCTGCGCGAGGCGCTCGCACGCCCTGAGCTGGCGCTGCCGCCCGCGACGACTCTGGAAGCCGACCCGACGAAACCGGGCGGTTGACGCAGGCGCGAGGGAAAGGGATCCTCCGCGCCGTGGTCGGGAGCCCGTCCTGACCGACGCGCCCATAGCTCAGCTGGATAGAGCATCGGCCTTCTAAGCCGAGGGTCGCAGGTTCGAGCCCTGCTGGGCGCGCTTGGGGTTACACGACATCCTGCCCGCTGGGTGACAACAGTGGGTGACAACAATCCGCGCTCTTGGAGAGGTCCGCCATGTCGATTCGAGTCCTCGCCCTGCCCTTGCTGGCACTTCTAGTGACCGGCTGCGCCTTTGCCGTTGACGTCATGCCGACGCCCGCGGCGTCTGGTCGTGCCCCGAGCGCGTACGCTGAGGTGCTGCGGAAGCCGCCGGAAGGCGCGACCGAGCTTGGCCGCATCGAACTCCAGGGCAACAACTACCAGTCGGTCGCCGATTGCGAGGCCCGCTGCGTCATTGAAGCGCGGAAGCTCGGGGCCAACGCTGTCCTGGTCCAGCCGGAAGAGTCGGGATTCGGCAAGGGCGTCAAGTGTTCGGGTGTTGCCTACGCTATCGCGAAGTAGGGCGCACGCTAGTCCGAATCGACCACCTTCAGCTTCGGTCCGGCCTTTGAGACCGCGTCCTTCTTCGCGTCGTCCCCGATGCCTGCGTACCGCTGGGTCATGGCCTCGCTGGTGTGGCCGAGGATCGCGCGGGTCGTGATGCGATCGACGCCCGCCATCACCAAGTTCGTGTTCAGGCTGCGGCGCAGCACCTGGCTACCGACCTTGACCTCGGAGCCGATGAGCTGGGCCAGCCGAGGCCACACCTTCTTCATGTTGCTCGGGAGCCTGATCTCACCGTCGTCGTTCGGGAACAGCAAGCCGGTCTTCAGGCCAGCGTGCTGGGCCGCGACCTGAGCCTCGCGGTGGGCCTTCAGGATTCGGATCAACTCGGGGTGCATCGGGACGACCCGCTTGGCCTTCGTCTTGGTGGTCTCGCGGATCTCGCGCTTCGAGACCGACCGCCGGACCGTGATGGTTCCGGCCTCGAAGTCCACCGCATCCCACTTCAGCGCGAACACTTCGCCAGCCCGCATGCCGCACATCGTCATGGTTGCGATGCAGGCGAAGTGCTGCGGGTAGTGGGTGCGGGCCGCTGCCAACAGGTCGCCGGTCCGGTCGGTGTCGAGGGTGCGCTGTTCCCGGACCAGGGGAAGCTCGGGGCGTTCGGGCTGACGCACCCGCAGCACCGGGTTCTTGACGTCGAGGTCAGCAGCCATGTCGCCCATGATGGTCTTGAGGCAGCGCCACCACTTCCGCATGGTGTCTTGGGTGTAGGGCTGCCCTGCCCTTGAGTTCGGGCTGACGATGGTCTTGCCGTCCCGGACCTGACTGCGGGTCTTCGGCTGAACGGCGGACTGCACCCACACGACCCACGCCTCGATCACCTGACGGGTGACGTCCTGGCACGCCATCCAGCCCAGGCGAGGCAGGATGCGGTCGTTGATCGCCTCCGTGTAGGTCGTGATGGTCGTGGGGCTAAGACGCCCGGACCTGACCTCGAGCCACCGCTCGCAGTATTGCTGCACGGTCTGGCACGTATCCAGCGGGTGGGGCGTAGGGGTCGGAGCCTTGATCGCGGCCTTCAACTCCAGGACCGCCTGGACGGCTTCGCTCTCGGTCGCGCCCTCGGGCATGAGCTTGCGCTGCGTCAGGATCTTGCCGTCCGGCTGGCGAACGGCGGCGCGAACCAGCAACCGCCCGTCCGGCAGACGCAACACGCCCGGGTGCCTGGTCGGCTTCGCGGACTTGAAGTTGATCGCCATCACGCAGCTCCTTCGCGGCATCGGTACCGCGCATCACATACGCATCCAGGGTGTTGCGACCGAACAGGAAGGTCTTGCCCGCCTTGCCGTCCGGCTTCAGTTCACCCCGGCTGACCAGTCCCCGGACGGTCGAGGCGTTGCCGAGCCGCAGGTAGAGGGCCGCTTCGGCGGTGGTAAGCCAGGGGCTCGGAACGTCCTGGCTTGGCCTGTTGGCCTGCACCTTCGCCAGCATCCTGCCGAACGCCCGAACCTCCTCGACCACGACCCAGGCGGGATCGAAGTCGGGAGCGGTCGGGCCGCTGTCGAACGTGAGGACGTCACCCAACATTCTTGCCTCCATCTGGAGCATCGGGAGCACGCGGGCTCTTTCGAAGCCCTTCCGGCCACCCGGCACGCTTGCGCTTCTTCGGTGGGAGAAAGCCCGCAAACGCCAACCGCTTGGCCCGCTCCAGCAGGGCAGCCGGATCAGCCAGATCGGCCAAATCAAGGTCGTCGCGTGCGGGGATCGGCCGTCTCGGGTGCCCAACAAGTTCGTCCCGAAGCATGTTTGCGGAAAGCCGGCCTGCCGCAATCTTGTCTCGCCATATCGGGAAGTTGGCCTCGGTGACGACTCCGACGAGTAGCTGGGCTGCCGTCCAACCAAGGCTGCGCGCCCAGTCCTGAACCTCCGAGCTCATTGGTCTGAACCAACCGTAGGTCTGGACCATCGCCTGAACGGTCCGCGCGCTGATCGGGAGCGCCTCGCGGTCGACCCATTCGACAAGGGACGCGCCAGCATCGCAACGGGCGTAGGCCCGGCTTTTCGCCACGCGGTAGAGGGCCTCGGCGAGGGGCCAGAAGTCGTCATCAGGCATCGGTTCACCCTTGGTGGGGTCAGGACGCCCACCGGTTGACCCGTGTATAGCATCCGGCCAGACCACATGCAATCGGTTGCACCATGGTGGCGGAGCAGCCAGGGGAATCGTAAATTCCTCAATGATTCCGCCGCAAGGCTCCTTCCTATCTTTCCGGCGCTCGCTGCGCTCGCGTTCTTTGAATGAAGCGTCTGTCGAAGTGAACGCGTCAGCGGTCGCTTCGGCAAAGGTAGTTGGTTCTCGTTCAAATGGCTCTCGTTCCAATGGCTCTTGGTAGTGGGCAGTTTGCTGTGCTCAGCGGCCCCAAACTGATCCGGTCATCGCTCTGAAACTGATCCACTCCGGCAGACTGCCGCCAAGCGCGGCGACGAGCCGCGAATGGCGGTTCGGGGATGCTGGACGTGATACAGGTGCTTGTTTTACGAGACAAAGTTGAGCGAGAAGGGTTGAGCGTCCGCCGGGCTGCGCGCGACTTGGGGATCAGCCGTGTGACGGCGCGCAGGTACTTGCAGGAAGACCCGGCCATCGGCGAGCGCAAGGCACCACGACGAGCGAGTCCGGTGCTGTCGAAGGTGACCGCGCGGATGGAGGAGTTGCTCGCCGATTGGGCGACGCGCACGACACGCAAGCAGCATGTGACGGCTACGGCTCTGCACGCGGCGTTGCTCGCCGAAGACTTTGCCGTCGGCCAGACCACCGTGCGGTCCTGGCTGGCCGAGTACAAGCGCCAGCGGATGGAAGTGTTCGTTCCGCTTCAGCATTACGCCGGGCAGATGGCCGAGGTCGACTTCTTCGAGGTCGTGGCCGACATCGCCGGCGTGCGCCAGAAGGCATGGATGCTGGTCATCCGCCTGATGCACTCCGGACGTGATTTCGTGTGGTTGTACGAGCACGCCGACCAGGTGTCGCTGCTCGATGGCCACGTCCGCGCCTTTGAACACTTCGACGGCGTCCCGGCGCGGCTGGTCTACGACAATCTCAAGGCGGCGGTGCGCAAGATCCTATTCTGCGGCCGCGAGTTGCAGCCACGGTTCGCTGCGATGGCGGCGCACTACGTCTTTGAGCCGAGCTTCGCCCGCCCGTACACCGGTCACGACAAGGGCGGGGTGGAGTCGCGCGGTCGCGGCGTGCGGCTGCAGCATCTGGTTCCGATCCCGGCGGCGCCGACCCTGCGAGAGGCTGCCCTGGCGCTGCTGGCTCGGGTCGATGCCCAGGTGCGCAAGCTACCCGACGACGGGAGTCCCAGCAAAATGATGAAGTTCGAGAGCAAGGAGCAGCCCTTGCTGGTGCCGGTCCTGCGCGGCCCGTTCGACCCACGCAAGCTTGAGACGGTGCCGGCGGACGCCAGCGCGCGCGTGCGGCTGGCGGGTGCGCGCTACTCGGTGCCGACCTCGTGGGCGCGCTGCGATGTCGAGGCCCGAGTCGGCGTGGAAGAGGTCGAACTGCGCTGCCGGGGTGAGCGCATCGTCTCGCCGCGGCAGAAGAAGGGCGGCGACTTCACCAATTACCGGCACTACCTGCCTGAATTGAGACGAAAACCTCAGGCGGTCCGGCAGGTGATGCCGGCACTGCTGGAGCAGTTCGGCGCGCCGTTTGACCGACTGTGGCGCCTGCTGGTCGACACGCACGGGCCGATGGACGCGGCACGGATCTTCGCGCGCGTGCTCGGCGCGATGCTCGAGCATGGCGAGTCGGCGGTGCGCGACTCGGTGAGTGCGGCACTGGACCAGGACCGCATGGATCTACTTCTGCTTTTGCCCCGGCGTGCCGACAAGCGCGCGCCGCCGGTGGCGGTTCCTGAAGGACTCGCTGGACATGTCGTCGAGCAGCCCTGCGCGAGCCAATACGACGCGCTGCTGGGTGGAGGGAGCCATGAGCGACACTGAAAACAGCTTGATTTGTGGGATCTTGCAGGAGCTGTGCGGCGAGATGCGGCTGCCCGGTCTGCTGCGGGCGTATCCAGGACTTTGCCGTCAGGCGCGCGACGGCGGCTGGCCGTACGAGGACCTGCTGCGCCAGGCGCTGATGGCGGAGCACGATTCGCGGCACAAGAGCGCCGTCGACCGGCGGCTGCGCGATGCCGGCTTCGGGGAGATGAAGACGCTGGACGACTTCGACTGGAGCGTCGCCAGCGGCATCTCACGGCCCAAGCTGCTGGAACTGGCGAGCTGCGACTTCGTCAAGAAGGGCCAGGACGTGGTGCTCGTCGGGCCGATCGGCACCGGCAAGACGCACCTGGCGATTGCGCTTGGCATCTGCGCCGCTCGCAAGCGCCACCGCGTGCTGATGCGGCGCGCGGCCGACCTCGTGCGCGAACTGGTCGAAGCCCGCGACGACCGGACGCTGGGGCGTTTGCACAAGCAATACAGGAAGATTCCTCTGCTCATCGTCGACGAACTGGGCTTCGTACCGTTCAGCGGCCACGAGGGCGAGCTGCTCTTCAATCTGCTGAGCGACCGCTACGAGCGCGCAGCGACCATCGTCACGTCGAATCTGGCCTTTGGCGAATGGGTTCAAGTCTTTGGGAACGAGAAGCTGACGGTGGCGCTGCTCGACCGGCTGACGCATCACGCGCACATCCTCACGACGAAAGGCTCGTCATTCCGCATGCGTACGCGGACGACGGCAGAGTGAGCCGCGCGCGCCCCCCATAAGCCCCTGTACAGGGGCTTATGGGGGGCCAGGCCTTTGCGCATGCGAAGGCTTGACCACGACCGGGGTGGATCAGTTTCAGAGCGATGAGGTGGATCAGTTTCAGAGCGCTGTTGACAGTTTGCCGCACTACCGGTAGGGCAGTTTGCCGCACTACCGGTAGGGCAGTTTGCCGCACTACCGGTAGGGCAGTTTGCCGCACTACCGTAGGGCAGTTTGCCGCACTACCCCCCATCAAGGCCGGGTCGTCCGGCAAAGTCTGCACCAGCAAGGGCTTCTGCAAGCCCTGACCCGTCCCCGACCTCGGTGGCCGACGAGCGGCTGCCGCGGGAGTCCCGATGTCCCTCTGTGCACCGACTTCTGCCCGTGTCTGGCTTGCGCTTGCCGCCGCGTTGGCTTGGGCCACGTCGTGTAGTGCGCCTCCGGTAGTTGTCGGCCCCGGACCGGCGGCGGACGCGCGTGCCACCGGACCCGTGCGCGTCGCGGTGATTGCCGGCATGACCACCACAGGCTTCTTCCAGGCGGCTGCCGCGCGGTTCACGCACGACACAGGTATTGCCGTCGAGGTCGTGGTGACAGGTCCCAAGGAACCGCTGGCGGCGGCCGTTCGCGCTGGGCAGGTCGATCTGGTGACGCTGCACTCGTGCGACACGTTCGCGAACCTGGCGGCGGATGGCTATGTGCTGGACCTCCAGCCGTGGCTACGCAACGACCTGCTGCTGGTCGGTCCGCCGGAAGACCCGGCAAAGGTGCGCGGGACGGACGCCATCGAAGCCATGCGGCGCATCGTCCGCGCGCGTGCGCCTTTCGTGCAGCACCCGTCGCTGGGGGTCCATGAGGTGCTGCGCGACGTCACACACGAGGCGGGTATCGACCTGGACCCAGAGATGACGACGGTCGTGTTGAAAGAGCGTTTCCGTCCGGTGCTTCAACTGGCCGAAGAGAAGCACGCGTACGTCGTCGTCGGCCGAATTCCCTTTCGCTCGGGCAAGCAGCCGCACACGACCCTGGTGTCGCTGGTCGAGCGCGATCCGCGATTGCGCAGGCCGTACCTGGTGGCGGTCGTGAATCCGCAGCGGGTGCCCACTGCCCGGCTCGCTGCGGCGCGGGTGCTGCAGGCGTGGCTGCGGTCGACAGCGACCCAAGCGTGGGTGGCCGAGTACGGGCGAGGCCAGATCGACGACCAACCGCTGTTCCTGCCGGTCGCGGCTGAGGCCATGTTGCCTTGAGGGGCTGAGGTTCCAGATGCGTGCATGTGGCTTGATCTCGTTCGCGATTCTGCTCTCGGCCGCCCCGGCTGCGGCTGCCGTACCGTCGTTCCTGCGCGTGGACGACGTGGTCAGTGTCGACCCTGGCGACGTGCAGCTGATGACGACCGTCGAGGGCAGCCGTCCCTGGGGCACCGCCCCCACCGGACCTGGCACGGGCGGCTACACCGGCGTGTTGCACCGCATCGAAGCCCACGTCGGCTTGCCCTGGGGACTGCAGGCCAGCCTGGAGGCCAACGTGCGCCAGATGGCAGCGTCGGACTTCCACAGCGGGTCGTATGTTCCTCAATTGACGTTGGAACTTCCGGGGACCACGAGCATCACGCCGTTCGTCGGTGTCGGGTCGCGTGTACGGGTGCAAGGCAGTCGTCCATCGACCGGCATGGCTGTGGCCGGCGTGGCGATGCACGCAGGTCCCGTCAAGGCGACCGCGCAGGTGTCGGGCGAGGTCGACGACGGGGGAGTCGCCGGGGTGCGTTATGAGGCCGGCGGCGCCTGGACTGGTCTGACGAACTGGGCGTTTGGCGCCGAGGGTTGGGGCGTGCGAACCGGCGAGTTCGCGGGCGGCGAGTCGGCGGCGGACCGCGTCGGACTCTCCGTGCGCCGGACGCTGGGGCCGATGTGGCTTGGGGGTCACTGCGGCGTCGGCCGGACGGAACTGAAGAGCGGTACTGTGACCGACAATACCTGCATGATCCAAGCTGGTTGGACACGGTGACGATGGGAGGTGGTCGATGCTGCGCGGGATGATGTGGTGGCTGTGCGCGTCACTGTTGGCCTGTAGCTCGCTGGAGACCCAGGACGGGACGGCAGATGCGGGTGGCGACGCCGTTCACAAGCCGGTCGGGTTCGGGGATGTCTGTCCGGTGGGCGGCAAGTGTCTGGACGACATGGTCTGTTACACGTACGGCGACGGCATCAAGCGCTGCACCCTGCCCTGCACCTCAGATGCGCAGTGCCCTGTCGGCGTCACGGGCACCGGCTGCAACGGCAAGGGCTTTTGCCGGCCTTGATGGCAACCGTAACCAGCGGGCACGACAACGGGAGGTAGCGGATGGTGATCGTCATCGCGACCGTTCGCCCGGCACGGCTGCTCAGCTTTGCTCAGGCGCTGGCCCAAGAGACCGGAGCGGCGGTCCACTTCGAGGACCGCTGGTCACGCGTCCTGGCCTCGGCCAAGGCCGAGCCGCCCGCTCTGGTCGTGCTGGACGAGGGGCTGGTCGAGGGCGGGCCGATGGAACTGGCGCGCCAGCTGGCACACGTCAATGCACTCATCGGTACAGCCGCCGTCACGCCGCTGAGTCCGACCGTCTTTCATCAGGAGAGCGAGGGGCTCGGCATTCTGGCGCCGGTGCCGGTGGAACCATCAGGCCAGGATGGCACCGACTTGGCGAAGGCGTTGCTTCGTCTTGGACTGGCGGCGGATGACCGGGAGAGGTGCAACAGTGGAAGATAGCAAGACTAGTGACTTTCGCAGCCAGTTCTACCTCGACCACGGGTTCGCGACTCGCGCCCTGCACGCCGGCGAGCATCTGGGCCAGCCCCAAACCAAGTCCCACACCAACGCGATCTACCAAACATCGACGTTCGTGTTCTCGAGTGCAGAGGAAGGCGCGCGCGCGTTCTCGGGCGAGGACCCGGCCTACATCTACACGCGCTTGGGCAATCCGACCGTCAAGGTGCTGGAGGCCAAGGTCAACGCGCTGGAGGGGGCGGCCGTCAAGCTCGCCAACCCGGACGTGCGCGTGTCGACGGTGGCGTTCTCGACCGGCATGGCGGCGATCAGCGGCGCGCTGCTGGCCTGCGCGTCGGCCGGGGACGAGCTGTTGATCGGCAACGTGGTGTACGGCGCGACCGAGCACCTGTGCGCCAACGTGCTGTCCCGTCTGGGCATTCGGACGACCGACGTCGACGTGTCGGATCTTGCCGCCGTCCGCGCCGCCATCTTGGCCCACCCCAAGGCCAAGGCGATCCTGTTCGAGACGCCGATGAACCCGACCATGGTGCTGGCCGACATCGCTGGCGTCGTGCAGGTCGTGCGCGAGGTCAATCCGGACATCCACGTCATCGTCGACAACACGTTCGCCACGCCCTACCTGCAGCGGCCGTTCGAGCTGGGCGCCGACGTCGTCGTCCACAGCACCACCAAGTACATCTGCGGGCATGGCACGGTGGTGGGCGGTCTGGTCACGACGACGGACGACCGCGTCAAGGA
>CAJBNH010000058.1 GCA_903955385.1 uncultured Myxococcales bacterium
CGGGCAAGAAAGCGTTGGAGTATTCGGGAGGTGTCGCGGCCGAAGACGAGCGCGGCATCGGCGGCTTCGAGCGCGTCATGGGTCCCAACGGGCAGGCGCAGTACTTCGCCAAGGACCTGGGCGAGGCGTACGGCATCCTGTTCGACCACTACCGCTTTACCTACCGCAAGCCCAACGAGCCGGGGCCGCGCACGCTGCCGACCACGGACCCCGACGACCGCAACGTGCTGGACACGCCGTACAAGGCGGGCGACGGCTTTGCGACCGTGGGCGACATCTTCGACGAGCGCACCAACCCGGGGCGGAAAAAGCCCTTTGCGATTCGTGAGGTGATGGCGGCGGTGATCGATCGCGACGGCGGTCGGCTCGAGCGCTTCCGCACCATGCTGCACGCAGAGACGGCCGCCGTCTGGGACGCGCATCTGGGCGGTCAGCCCGTGTGCCTGATTGGCTTTGAGTCGCGGCAGTTGCCCCGGCGCGGTCGGGTGCCGCTGGACGGCCCGGACAGCTGGTCGGGCGGCACGCTGTTCCCCAAAAGTTCCAAGAAGGTGGCGCGGGCGATCAGCCAGGCCAGCGGCCAGCGCCCCGTCGTCGTGCTGGCAAACCTGAGCGGTTTTGACGGCAGCCCGGAGTCGTTGCGCAAGCTGCAGCTGGAGTACGGTGCGGAAATCGGCCGCGCGGTCGTGAACTTCCAGGGCCCGATCGTGTTCGTGGTCATCGGCCGCTACCACGGCGGGGCCTACGTGGTGTTCTCCAAGGCCCTGAATCCCAACCTGACTGCCCTTGCGGTCGAGGGCTCGTTCGCGTCCGTGATCGGCGGCGCCCCGGCGGCCGCGGTGGTCTTCCCGCGAGAGGTACGCAAGCGCGCCGAGGCCGACCCGCGCGTGCTGGCCGCCAAGAAGGCGTTGTCGGCGGCACCGGCAGGCAGGCGCCCCCGGCTGCGCGAGCAGTACGAGAGCGTGCTGGCCGACGTGGTTCTGGAGAAGCAAGGCGAGGTTGCGAAGGAATTCGACGCCGTCCACAGTGTGGAGCGTGCGGTGCGCGTGGGGTCGCTGGATGCGGTGATTCGCGCGGCGGAACTGCGGCCGGCGATCATCGACCGGTTGCGGGCGGCGCAGAGCGAGACGTCGGAGGATGTGGTCGGGTGGGGGGCGATGGGGGGGTAGTCTCAGCGACGTGTCACTTGACCCCAGCAACAGTCAGGCGCAATTTTCCCCCATCGCATGTCCTTCTGGCCCCGGGTCGTCCGGCGGCAAGGTCGGACCCGCTAGGCGGAGGTGACACGATGAACCTGTCTCGAATTCTCGCGCTCGTGCTGCTGGGTATCGCTCTTCTGGGTTTCGGTTGCGGCAAGAAGGCACCGTCTGACCCCGACAAGGCCTTGGTCGCTGTCGTGGACGCCGTCAAGGCGAACAAGCCCGGCGATCTGTGGGTGTTGCTGCCGCCGTCGTATCAGAAGGACGTGCAGGACGTCGCGACCGCCGCCACCACCAAGCTGGACAAGGAACTGTTCGAGCTCGCCGTGCAAGTGATCGACAAGGCCGTCGTGGTGGTGGACAAGCAGGGCGACAAGCTGCCCTCGCCCATCACTGCCGACCAGCGCAAGCTGATCAAGGACGGTCACGCAGCGCTGAAGGACTCTGGGCTGCTGGACTACGGCACCGTGTCCAAGCTCGACGTCGCGGCCTTCTTGAAGTCCGGGGGCACCAAGCTGATGGTGTTCGGCATCGAGACCTTCAAGGCCAAGGATGCCAAGGGATACGAAGAGTTCCAGAAGGGTCTGGACAGCATTCAGGTCAAGATCGTCAAGACCGAGGGCGACAAGTCCGAGCTCGAAGTCACGCTGACCGGTCCCGACGGCAAGCCCACGACGGACAAGCTGCAGATGGTCAAGGTCGAGGGCTGCTGGCTTCCCGCCGACATGGCCACCAGCTGGAAGGCCATGCTGCCGACGGTCAAGACCCAGGTCGAGACCGGCTTGGGCGAGCTGACCAAGAACAAGGCAGACGTCAAGCAAGCGCTGACGGGCATCCTCGCCATGCTGACCAAGGCCGAGGGCGGCGACCTGACCGGTCTGGATCTGGGCCCGCTGACCGGCATGCTCGATCAGCTCAAGTAGCCATTCCGATTCTCTTTCTCCCATGCCTCCTGCATCCGCACGGCGTGGCCGCGCTGTCCATTCCGGCCCCCGCGC
>CAJBNH010000059.1 GCA_903955385.1 uncultured Myxococcales bacterium
CTCGTCAGGGATCACTTGTCGAAGAAGTAGAAGAACCGGGGGCGGGTCCCCAGGTCCTCCTTGAGCACGAACACGCGCTTGTTCTCGAGCACCCAGCGGATCTCGCTGTCGGGGTCGCGCACGTTGCCGAACACCCGGGCGCCGGTCGGGCACGCCTCCAGACACGCGGGCAGCTTGCCCTTGCGGGTGCGGTGCAGGCAGAAGTGGCACTTCTCGACCACGCCCTGGGGCCGCATGCGGTTGGACAGGTAGCCCTGGTCGGGGTTGATCTCGGCCGCCGGAACTTCCGCCTGCTGCCAGTTGAACCGCCGCGCGTGGTACGGGCAGGCGGCCTCGCAGTAGCGGCAGCCGATGCACCAGTTGTAGTCGACGACCACGATGCCGTCCTTCTCCTGCCAGGTGGCCTCGACCGGGCAGACCTTCACGCAGGGCGCGTTCTCGCACTGGTGGCACTGCACGGGCATGTAGAACTTGCCGGGCGCGGGCACCGGGTGGTCATAGGTCGAGTCGCCGTGGGCGAGGTCCAGGCTGCCCTGGTCCATCTCGAGCACGCGGATGTAGCTCTGCCCCGACGCGCGGTCGTGGTTGTTCTCCTTGTGGCAGGCTTCCGAGCACTTGCGGCAGCCGATGCAGATCGACAGGTTCAGCGCGTACGCGAACTGCACGCCCTCCTGCGGTTCGTCGGCGGCGATGTGGACATCCACGCCGGTGGCGTCCAGGGTCTCCTGCTCCAGCCGGGCGATCACGGCCTTGAGCTCGACCTTGGTCAACGCCTTGTAGTGCTTCTGCAAAAACCCATCGACGGACTGCGCGGGCTCCCAAGCGGCGAGCGGCGCGATCGCGCGGGCAAAGGCGGCGGCCCCCAGCGTGGCGCCGGCAGCCTTGAGCACGGTGCGGCGCGGAACGGCGGGTTCGGCGGGGGTGAGGTCGGTGGTCATCGGGGGGCCTCCGCCTTCGTCGGCGCGCGCGGCGCAGGTGCTGCGTGGGGGACGGCGTCGTGACCGGGAGCCTCGCCGTGGGGCGACTGCAGGAAGCGATCGCGCGGCTTCTGCACCGGCGCATAGGTCGGGTACTTGGGCTGGTGCGGGTCGTGGCAGTCCACGCAGGCGTTCCGCACCCGGCCGCCCTTGGTCAGGTCCCAGTGCCCCGACATGCCGCCGTGCGCGCCGTGCTTCCAGTCACGCAGCTGCGGGCCGTGGCACTGGCCGCACAACTGCACCACGTCCTGCATCGGGATCCTGCGCTCGTCGGCCAGCCGCAGCTTGTCGCGATCGGTCGGATCGTGGCAGGCGCCGCACTGCAGCTCGCCGTGGACCAGCCGCAGGTCCTTGTGGAAGCGCTTCAAGTCCGTCGTCTTCTGGATGAACGGCGGCTCGGCGTGCAGCGCGTGGCAGTTCGAGCACGCGATGCCGATCGGCTCGCCCGTGACGTTGCGCAGGCCGGAGTCGATCGTGCCCAGGCCGGCGGGCAGGTGCAGCTGCACGGGGTGGTGGACGGCGGCCGGGGCGACGGCAGCAACAGACTGCGACGGCGGTTGACGCGGTTCGGATCGCGGTGCGGCGGCCCAGGCGATGCCGAGCGAGAGTACGCCGATCGCGACGACAATCCAGCGGATATTGGCTGATCTGCGGCTGCTCATCCCGTTCCCCCGCCGGCGCCTCCGGCCCACGGTATATCAATAGACCTTTGTGTCTTGAAAGGCAAGCGCCTTGGTGGCACCATGACCACGAGGAAGCGGCCCGACCGCGCCGCCGCCCCGGAGGACCCCATGCCCATGACCGCCTGGCTGCTGACGCTGAGCGAACACGACGACCTGCGCCGCGAGGCGATGGCCCTGCTCGCCGCCGACCCGCGCCTGACGCTGGGCGACCGACTGGGTCCCGGGATGTCGGTCATCGCCGAGACGTGCAGCCCCGACGACGACTCCGACCTGTGGCTCGCGTGGCTGCAGACGCCCGGGATCGTGCTCGCCGATCTGGTGTGGTCCGACTTCTCCGACCTCGAGCCCGGCACCTACGACGCCCCCGCCGGGCGATCGCCACGCCGCGAGCGCAACCCCTGACCCCTGCAGGAGCTCCCCCATGGCCACGTCGCTCGAACGCCGCACCTTCCTCAAGACGACCGCCCTGGCCGCCGCCGCATCGGCCGCGGCCGCGCGCGGCTGGACCCCGGCGCAGGCGGCCCCCGCGGGGGTGGATCCCGCCGTGGCCGCGCGCAACCCTGCGGGCGTGCAATGGAACAAGGCGCCCTGCCGGTTCTGCGGCACCGGCTGTCACGTGCAGGTGGGCGTCGAAAACGGCCGCGTCGTGGCCATCGCCGGCGACCAGCTGGCCGAGGTCAACAAGGGCCTGCTGTGCGTCAAGGGCTACCACGTCGGCCTGTCGCTGTACGGCAAGGACCGGCTGACGCAGCCGCTGTTGCGCAAGAACGGCGTGCAGGTGCCGGTCAGCTGGGAGGAGGCGATCGACGTCATCGCCCGGCGCATCCAGAAGAACCCCAAGGGGTTCGCATTCTACGGCAGCGGCCAGTGGACGATTCCCGAGGGCTACGCGGCGCTGAAGTTCACCAAGGGCGGCCTGGGGTCGAACCACATCGACCCGAACGCTCGCCTGTGCATGGCGTCGGCCGTCACCGGTTTCCTCTCGACCTACGGCGTGGACGAGCCCGCGGGCTGCTACGACGACCTGGACAAGGCCGACGTGGTGATGCTGTGGGGCAACAACCCGGCAGAGATGCACCCGGTGCTGTTCTCGCGCCTGATCGACCGCCGCACGCGGGGCGAGAAGATCACGCTGGTCGATCTCACGACGCGCCGCACCCGCTCGAGCGACCACGCGCAGCACGTGCTGCTGTTCAAGCCGCAGACCGATCTGGCGGTGGCGAACGGCGTCATGCGCGAGCTGCTGAAGCGCGGCACCTGGGACAAGGCGTTCGTAGACAAGCACGTCGCCTTTCGCCAGGACACGGCCGACAAGCCCACGCTCGACGGCCGGGCCATGGACTTCGCGGCGTTCCGCGCGGCGCTCGAGCCCTACACGCCCGAGCACGTGGAGCAGCTGTCGGGCGTCAACGCCGCCGACATCCGGATGCTCGCGGATCTGTTCGGCAACCCCAAGCTGCGCATCGTCAGCCTGTGGTGCATGGGCATGAACCAGCACACCCGCGGCACCGCCATCAACCGGCTGGTCCACGCCTTGCACTTGCTGAGCGGCCACTTCGGCACCCCCGGCAACGCCCCCACCAGCCTGACCGGGCAGCCGAGCGCCTGCGGCACCGTGCGCGAGGTCGGCACGCTCGCCCACGCCCTGCCCGGCGGCCGCGTGGTGGCGAACGACAAGCACCGCGCGGAGACGGAAGCCATCTGGAACGTGCCCGCCGGCCGCATCCCCGCCAAGCCCGGCTACCACACGGTGCAGCTGTGGGAGAAGTTCTCGACGCCCGCCGACAAGGGCGGCGACATCGACACGGTGTGGGTGCAGGTGACCAACCCCGGGCAGACGCTGCCGAACCTGGGCAAGCTGTTCCAGCACAGGAAGGCCGGCGGCAAGTTCCTGATCGTGTCCGACGTGTACCCGACGGCCACCACGCGCGAGGCGGATCTGGTGCTGCCGTCCGCGCTGTGGGTCGAGAAGAACGGCATGTTCGGCAACTCCGAACGGCGCACGCAGCAGTGGTTCAAGATGGTGGACCCGCCCGGCCAGGCGCGCGACGACTGCTGGCAGACCATCGCCGTGGCCAAGCGCCTGTTCGACCTGGGCTTCGCGGGCATGCGCGACAAGGACGGCCGGTTCCTGTTCCGCGTGACCGACGCCAAGGGCGCGGAAGTGCCCGCGTGGAAGTGGGAGCGCTACTACGACGTCAACGTGGACAAGGCGCTGTTCGAGGAGTACCGCAAGTTCACGCCCTACAAGCACAAGCACCTGGCGCCGTACGACGAGTACGTCAAGGCGCGCGGCCTGCGCTGGCCGGTCGTGCAGCAGAAGAACGGCACCTGGCGCGAGACCCGCTGGCGTTTCTCGCGTTTCGACGACCCGTTCGTGTCACCCGACCGCGAGGTCCAGTTCTACCACTCCCTGACCAAGGACGACCGCGCGCAGGTGTGGTTCCACCCGTACGAGCCGCCGCCCGAGTCGCCCGACGCGCAGTTCCCGCTGTGGCTGTGCACCGGCCGCGTCATCGAGCACTGGCACTCCGGCACGCTGACGATGCGGATCCCGCAGCTGCGGCGGGCGATGCCGCAGGCGTACGTCGAAGTGAACCGGGAGGACGCCGCGCGGCTGGGCATCGGCCAGGGCGAGGTGGTCGTGCTCGAGACCCGGCGCGGGCGACTGGAGCTGCCGGCGTGGATCGACGGTCGCGGCCGGCCGCCGCAAGGCTCGGTGTTCGTGCCGTTCTTCGACGAGAAGGTGGCGATCAACCAGCTGACGCTCGACGCGCACGACCCCATCTCCAAGCAGCCCGACTACAAGAAGTGCGCGGTGCGGCTGACGAAGAAGGCGGGAGGTGCGGCATGACGGTGTCGGAAGCTGCCGTGCCCCCGGTCCGGCGCGCGCTGCAGGTGGGCGTCGCCGTCGCGCTGTCGGCGTCGGTGGTCGGCTTCTTCGCCGGCATCCGCCCGGACGAGGTGCCGGCCGCGGTCGCGCTGTCCCGTGCCTCCCCTGCTGCTGCCGGCGCCGTGCGCCCCGCCCCGTCGTACACCGACCTGCGGACGCGACCGGCGCGGGCCCCGGACCCGGCGACCGCGGGCGTGCCGGCGATCGAGGCCCAGGCGTTTCCGGCCGCCCCCCTGCCGCTGCCGCCGCAGGTGCTGGACCCGCAGCCGGACCGCCGGGCGGAAGCCGTGGCTTTGCGTGCCAAGCTGCGCGCTTACGATGGCGCGCCCCCGGTCGTGCCCCATCCCGTGCGACAGCAGGGGGACCTCGACTGCGCGGCGTGCCACGTGCAGGGAATCGCGATTGGCGGGCGCCAGTTGCCCAGGATCAGCCACGGTTTCCTGACGAACTGCACGCAGTGCCACGTGCCGGCCGACGGCGCGCTACCGCCGGGCATGGCGTCGCCCGAGCAAGTTGCGGGGGCGGACGGCAATACGTTCGTCGGCAGTGTCGGCCCGGTCCTGGGCCAACGCGCGTGGCCCGGGGCGCCGCCGACGATTCCGCACCCGACGCACATGCGCGGCGAGTGCCTGAGCTGCCACGGTCCCGACGGCAAGGTCGGGATGCGCAGCAGCCATCCGTGGCGCATCAGCTGCCGGCAGTGTCATGCCGAGGGCGTGGACGCGCGGCCGGAGGGGCTGCCGCCTTGGATGTAGCGGGGGGGAGGCTCCGCGCGGACGAGCCGGCGCCCGCGTCCCGGTGTCGATGGGGCGAGGACGACGGACGCGGACGGGTTGCGATGCAACGGCCTGCGGCGTCTCGGGCCTGGTGCATGTCGCCGTCGAGCGCGACGGCGACGCGACGGCCTTTCCTGCGAGCGGCCCGGGCCAGACGGTCGGGGGCAGATCGAACCCTATCCAGTTCCCTGAATTCCTGTGACTCCGAGCCGTCGCACCGCCTTGAGCCCTGCGGTGTCCTCGGCCCCTCGCTCGGGCGGCGCGTCGCTCGCGAATCCGGTGGCCCCCGCCCCGCGCCTTCGACGCCGCCGCGGGGTCGAAGGGGCGGGGCGGTGGAAGCGTCTACCGACCCTGGCCGGGTGCCGAGCGAAGTGGCCTGGTCGCACGTGCTTCGAGCGACGTTCGGACTGGCGCTCGTCGGGACCTTGCGAAGTGGGTGGCACCTCGCTCAGCACCTCGCTCGCGCCCCTCGCTCGCGCACCTCGCTCCGCAGCTCAGGCCCTCGCCCACGGCGCGCGGAAAGGCGTAAGCTGGGGTGGCCACAGCGAGGCCGCCCATGCGCCTGGGTCCCCCACCGCGCCGACCGATCGCACTGACCTGTGCGTTGCTGCTGGTGACGGTCGCCGCCTGCACGACCCGCGAGCCGGTGGCGAAGCCTGTCGCCGCCGACGCCCTCGCCGACGCGGCAGACGCGGCAACGGATGCGGCGACCGACACGGACGATGGCGCCGGCCCCGACGTCGCGGTCGGTCCCGGTGGCTCGCCGCAGATCCTGCTGCAGCCGCCCAAGCTGAACTTCGGCAACGTCCCGGTCGGACTGCCGATCACGCACCTGCTCGCCGTGCTGAACCAGGGCGACGCCCCGCTGCAGGTGTCGGCGGTGGCCGTCATCGATCTGGTGCCCCATGACGGCATCTCGCTTGTCGCGGAGCCGGCCGGGCCGTTCACGGTCCTGCCGGGTGGCGTGCGCAATGTCGAGATCACGCTGCTGACCGAGATGGTGCTGCCGAATCCGCCGTTGGCACTGCCCAAGCTGCGCGTCGACTCGAACGACCCGCAGTTTCCGGCCATACACGTGCCTGTTCTCGCTGGGACGCTGGCCGACACGCCGCACCTGGACATCGCGCCCGAGCCGTTCCTGGACTTCGCCCTCGTCGGCGTCGGTGCCACGGTCGCGCGGGACGTCACCCTGTTCAACACCGGTGCCGACCCACTGCAGATCGGCAAGGTGCAGCTGCTCGACGATGGCAACGGCGCATTCAGCCTGGACGCTGGCTTCGCGCCGGCCGCCAAGGTGCCGCAGCCGGTCACGGTCGCACCGAACGCGTCGGTGGCATTCCAGGTGGTCTTCACCGCCAAGGGCCCGGTCGGCGCCACCGCCGAGGGCAAGCTGCGCATCACGTCCAACGACACGGTCGAGCCCTACCGCTTCCTGCAGCTGCTGGGCACCAGCGCGTCCGGCTCGACCTGCATGGTGCAGTGGGTGCCGCCGACATTCGACTTCGGCACCCTGCCCCATGGCGCGACCCACACCGTCGAGCGGCTGCTGCAGAACGTCGGCACCGGCACGTGCGCGTTCCAGGACGTGATGGTCGCGTACTGCGACATGTCCAACTACTACGCGTTCGGTTGCAAGCCGGTGCCGTCGCCTGTGTTTTCCGCGTTCGGCCCGAGCGCGTCGCTGTTCCTGCTGGCGCCCGGCGACACCGGCGTGGTCCAGGTCGTGGTGACGACGCCGGCCGATACCGGACAAGCGCTCGATGCCGTCGAGCAGCTGGACGGCCTGCTGGTGGCGCGGTTCAAGGACGTGGCCTCGGGCGAATTCGTGCACGTGCCGAACGTCGATCCGCAGTCCGGCGCGGCGCTCGACGACGCCCTGCCCAACCTGCAGGCGCGCGTCGGCAAGGTCATTCCCACCGCAACACCGCAGGCGCTGCACCTGGGCACTGCGACCATCGGGTGCAAGACGCCCACGCGCGCGGTCCAGGTGGGGTCGCTGGGGGCGCTGGACCTGTGGGTGACCAAGGCGACCTTGCAGGGGTGCAGCCCGGACTTCCAACCCACCGCGTGGCCGTCGCTGGGGCCGAATGGAGCGGCCGTCGCTCCGGGCGACAACCTGGCGTTCGGCCTGACCTTTCAGCCGTCCACACCGGGGACGCAGGGCTGCCAGCTGGTCGTGCACACCGGCGTCGGCGGGCTGTGCACCGCGGCAGGTGGTCAGCTGACGGCGAAACCGTGCACGTCGGGGGCAGGCTGCCTGCCGGGCCAGTGGTGCCAGGGCCAGGCGGTGACGGTGCCGCTGGCGGCGACGGGCACGACCTCTGGCGACTTCGCAGACACGTTCGCGACCACGAGCGAGCCGGCCGACCTGCTGTTCATCATCGACCACACCGACGGCATGGGGCCGTACCAGCAGAAGCTGGCCCAGGACTTCCTGGCGTTCGCGACCACAACCGCCTTCTGGCAGAACGACTTCCACGTCGGCGTCATCTCGACCACGATGAAGGGCGCGTATGTCGAGCCCAAGGCGGGCAAGCTGCACCAGATCGATGGCGTGCGGATCCTGACGCCTGGCCTTGCCAACCCGCCCGCCGCCGAGCGCTTCGCCCTGCTGGTCGCCCTGGGCGACATCGGTGCCATCGCCAAGGAGGGTCTTGCGGCGCTGGTGGCGGCATTCGCATACCCGCTGACGGTCGGCACCGGTCAGGCCTGCGCCGGCGACCCGGACTGCCCCGGCGACGCGGTGTGCGTGCGCGACCCCGACGACGGCGTCCAGCAGTGCGGCGGCGACAACTTCGGATTCCTGCGCAAGCACGCGCGGTTGGAGATCGTGGTGTTGTCCGACGAGGACGACCAGTCGTTCGGCAATGTCGGCGACACGATCCAGTTCCTGCAGGACGAGCTGCCCAACGACGGCGCGACGCTGGCCGCGCGCCTGCACGCGCTCGTGGTCACGCCCACCGGCTGCCCCGGGCCGGAAGAGACGACGTCGGTCGGCGGTCGCTACCTGGCCGTCGCCAAGGCCACCGGCGGCGTCGTCGCCAGCATCTGCGCCGACAGCCTGGTCCCGGCGTTGCAGGCCATCAACGCACTGGCCTTTCCGCCGCGCCTTACCTTCGCCCTGTCCCGCGCCCCCGACCCGCAGACGCTGGCCGTGCAGGTCGCCGGCAAGTCGTGCACAGGCGGCCCCTTCACCTGGAGCTACGCCGCCGCCACGCAAACGGTCGTCTTTGCAGCGGGTTCCGCTTGCCAGCCCAAGGTCGGCCAGCAGGTCGTCGTGACCGGCAAGGCGCAGTGCTTGAAGTGAAGGCGCCGCCGCGCCGGAACACCGTGACACCCCACGCCCGGCCGGGCTACCCTTGCCCCAAGGGCGCCCATGCCCGCGCCCGCAGGCCGCCGCGATGTCCGAAGAAGTCAGCCGCCGCGCACTGTTCTCGCGCCTGCTCGGTCGCGGCGGCGGCGACGGCGCGGAGCCCACTGCCGCCCGCACCGCAGCGCCCCGGCAGCCCGAGCCGGCCGCCGCCGCGCCCGAGCCGTCGCCGCCGCGGCCGCGCACCATCCCGGTGCTGCGCCCGCCCAAGGCCATCGAGGAACACGCGTTCCTGGCCGGGTGCACGCGCTGCAACGCCTGCGTCGCGGCCTGCCCGCCCAAGGCCATCGTCCTGGCGCCCGAGCGGTTCCGCGCCGCCGCCGGCACGCCGATGATCGACCCGCACCGCCAGCCGTGCCTGCTGTGCGACGGACTGCCCTGCGTGCAGGCCTGCGAACCCGGCGTGCTGGCGCGGGATCTGCCGGTCGCCATGGGCCGCGCCGCGATCCTGCCACCGCAATGCCTGAACCGGCTGGGCACCACCTGCACCGTCTGCGCCGAGCGCTGTCCGGTCCCCGGCGCCCTGACCATGCGCGGCGGCATGCCCGTCGTCGACGACGCCACCTGCACCGGCTGCGGCGTGTGCCACTTCGCATGTCCCGCGCCGACGCCGGCGATCCTGATCCTCGCCGCCCTGGACCGGCCGAGCCGGCCCGCGTGAGGTCCCCGATGGCCGAGCCCGCAGCCCCCGCCCCGGAGCTTTTCGAGACCGTCCTGCAACCGGACGAGATCGATGCGTACCTGGCCGATCTGGCCGCCTGCGCCGAAGACGTGACGGTCACCTTGCGCCACGGGCGGTTGCCGCTGCCGCAGGCCGACGCGCGGCACCTGGACCTGCCGGCCGCGATCCGGCGGCTGCGCGACGGCGAGGCGACGGGGATGCAGGTGCGCTACCGCTTCGACCACCTGGCGTGGTGCGACACGCTGACCCTGGTGCCGCAGGGGATGCGGCTGGTGCGGCTGGCGTTGCCGCCCGGGTAGCGCCCGCTGGCGCCGCACCGGCCGCGACCGGTCACGCCGCCTGACGGTCCGGCGCCAGATCCCCCGGATCGGCCGCGCCACCGCGACCGCCAGCGTTCCACACCAGGCACGTGAGCGCCCCGCCGGCGACCGCGAACAGGATCAGGCTCGGCCCCCATGCGGTCCAACCCAGCAGGTCGATCAGGTGGCCCATGCCGACGCCGACGAGCGTGGCGCCCAGGTACTGCATGCCGTCGATGAAGCCGGTGGCGGCGCCGGTCGCCTCCTTGCCGCCGTAGTCCATCGTGACGGCCGTGCCGACGATCGAGTGCGGTCCTGAGAACAGGAACGACAGGACGATCAGCAGCGTGCCGCAGACGTGCGGGTCAGACGCGTAGACGAATCCGACCAGCACCGCCGCTTGCAGGAAGTACATGATGGCGACGACCGGTCCGCGCCGCGCCTGGAACAGGTGGTCCGACACCCAACCGGCCGAGATCGCCCCGGCCAGCGCCGCCAGCGGCATCAGGATCGCCTGGGCACCGAACTCGACCGAGCCGGGGGCGATGCCGTGAACCTCTTGCAGGTACGAGGGGAACCACTGCTCCAGGCCGTTGCGCACCACTCCCGTCGACAGATAGGCGAGGCCGAAGATCCACATCGTGCGGTTGCCCATCACCAGCCGCAGCGAGGTGAAGAACGACACGTGGGTGCCCGCGGCGACCTTGCTGTCGGCGAAGCTGACGTCGTGACCGGTCTCGCGCGGGGTCTCTGCGACCTGGCGCCACATCGCCACGGCCACCAGCGCGGCGACGGCCGCCGGCGCGAAGAACAGCCACTTCCAGTGGAAGAACGAAAGGATGAATGGTCCCACCAGCATCATCGCCGCGCGCCCCAGGTACACGACGGCCGAGAACACCCCGGCGAACAGCCCACGCTCGCCGACCGCGAACCAGTGGCAGTTGACCTTGTGGTTGCCGGGGGACCCGAACGCCTGCACGTAGCCGTTGAGCACCCAGACCGCGACGAACAGGTTCAGCTGCCCGGTCAGGGCGTTCAGGCCGAACAGCACGTTGGCGAGGATGGTCCCGGCGGCGCCGACCAGCATCATGCGCTTGCCGCCGAAGCGGTCGACGATCGGGCCGTTGACGAACTGCCCGACGGCATAGGCGATGTAGGTGCCGGACAGCACCAGGCCGAACTCTGCCTTGCTGAAGCCGAATTCCGCGCGGATCGGCGCGTTGGCCAGCGACAGGTTGTACCGCAGCGCGTAGTACGAGCCGTACAGGAACGCGAGCCACAGCCAGTTCTGCGTCCGGCGGGCGTGGAATGCGCGGTCGGGGTTCGTCATGGCTTGCCACGGCGGTAGGGGGGGCGCGGGAAGAGCGGACGACCCAGGAAGAGTCAACGGGCTCCGGACCGCAGCAGCCGCGCCGCCAGCAGCTCGCGCAGCTTGTCTAGCGTCGTCTGTCCCTCGGCGGGCAGGCGGCGCATGCAGTCGGACATCGCGTGGGCCCAGGCATCCTCGTCGCCGGTGTGGGTCAGGATCGACGCGCTCAGGGCCAGCACCGACGACTCGCGCAGATGGTGCAGCTGCAGGCCCAGGCCGGTCTCTTCCAGGGCCAGCTGGATCGCCCGGTGCTGTTCGCGCATCGTCGCGATGCCGCCCAGGCAAGGCGAGAGGGTCATGTGCTGCTCGAACAGCGGGAACACGTCGTGTTCCTCGAAGTGCATGTGGCGCTCGATCAGCACTTCCAGCCGACGGAACACGCGGTCCGCGTGCTCCCAGTCGTCGGCGTGCGTCAGGTTCTGGAAGTCCTCGAGCAGCTGATGGATCCTGCCATGGTCGAGCGCAAGCAGGCCGACGACTTCGGACGTGTCGAGTTCGCGGGTCATGGGCACCTCGGCGGGTCGGGGGGACGCGCGGCAAGAACCGGGGCGAGCATAACGCATTGCGTCAGGGATACACCAGCCTCAGGGCTTCAGCTGGACCACTCCCCACACGATCGGCCGCCGGTAGAACCCGGTCGTCGCGCGCGTCACCTGGAACTGCTGGATGGGCTGACCGTCGTCGTTCAGGGCGAAGTGCAGGCCCAGCCGCGCGCCCGACCGCAGCTTCATCGGCGCAAGCACCGCCGCGGGAATGAACCACTCCAGGCGATATCCCTCGCGTGACCGCCGCCAAGCCGAGCGGATGCCTTCAGCCCCCTTGCCGCCGTCGCCGTACACGACGAACGCGAGCGCTGGCCCGTCTTTGCCGTGGGCGGGAGGACCGAATACGTACTGCGCCGCGTGGGGGGTGTGGGTGCGGTCGAGCGCGCGCTTCTGGTCCTTCTCGATCCACAGCTCGAGTCCGTCGCCCACCCACGGCGCGCGCTCGTCGACCACCAGCGAGTCGTCGGTCATCTCGACCGCGCCGTACAGTCCGTCCCGGCGCCAGCCGATCCTCACGGAGCTGTCGGCCTTGCTGTCGACCGGCAGCGGCATCGACGCCACCCCGGCCCACTCGCCGAGGTCACCGTCGAGCACGATCGAAGGCAGCGCAGGGACTTGCACGGTCCGAGGCTCGGGCAGCAGCAGCCGCGCCAGACCGGCACCCGGGTTCAGCAACACGCGGTCGCCCTCGAAGCGCTGGCCGTCCTCGGTGACCGCCATCGCCACCAGCAGCGGCGGATCGAACCGGTCGCCCTGGATCTTCAGGCCGGCGGGCGGCATCACCTGGAACGTCAACGGCCTGCGCCCGATCTCGGCGTCCAGTGGCCGCAGCACCTGCCAACCGCCCGGCAGCGACGTCGTGGTCACCGCAACGCGCCCCTTCGCGGGCAACCCCTTGGGCTCGAGCGTCACGGTCGACGCCGTCCCCGGAGCAGGCACCGGCGCCATGTTCGCGCGCAGGTTGCCGAACAGCCGGATCAGGCGCACGGCGTGCTGCGGGTCGATCGGCTCGACCGTCGGCGCGCCGGGACCGTGCGCCAGCTCGAAGCGGTCGAGCATCGCGCCGTCCACGCCCTTGACGCGCACCTCCATGCGGTCGCCCTCGACGGTGAAGACGCAGTGGTGCAGCACGGTCAGGCCGATGCCACCCTCGAGCAGCGGGCTGTGCTCGACCGGATACAGCGGCGCCCCGCCGCCGCCCGCGACCAGGTAGGTGATCGGCTTGCCGCCCTTGGGCCCGAGCGGCTTGAAGCGCTCGTACAGGTGCGAGTGGCCCGACACCACGATGTCGACGCCGTATTTCTCGTACAACGGCCGGACGTCGGCGTGGGCCCACTGCTCGCCGTGCCCACCGATGTTGAAGGTGGGGCGGTGGCTGAGCACGACCTTCCAGTCGGCCTTCGTCGCCGCCAGGTCCTTCTCGAGCCACGCGACCATCGCCGCGTGCGGGCCCTTGTCGAGCTCGCTGTCCAGCACGATCACGTGCACGTTGCCGGCGTCGAAGCTGTGGTAGGTGCGGTCCGGTGGCAGCCCGAACAGCTCGGCGTACCGCACCGCGTCGGCCTCGTGGTTGCCGCGCACCGGCACGAACGCCGCCCGCCGCAACAGATCGCGCGCGGGCTCGAACAGCTCGCGGGCCCACAACGGCCAGCGCCGGCCGTCGGCGACCAGGTCGCCGGTGTTGACCACGAAGCTGGCCGGCAGGTCCTGCACGATGGCGTCCACCACCTGCTTGTGGTGCCCGGGCAGCGAGCGGCTGTCGCCATAGACGACGAAGCGGAACGACTCGCGCGACCCGGGCGCGGGCAGGGTCAGGAAGGTGTCGCGGACGTCGCCGGCTTCACAGCGGATCGCGTAATCGATGACGCGCGCGGCCGGCAGGTTCTGCAGGGTGGCGACGTGCAGGACGTCGGTCTGCTCGGCCAGGGGCGCGGAACGCACCTGGACCGTCATGCCCTCGGGCACGACCACGCGCGCGGCCGGCGCGTCGGGCGCCGACACCCAGTGGATGCGGGAAACCCCGCGCGCATCATGGTGGATCCACGGGCCGAGCGTGATGCCGCAGGCCGGCCCGGCGACGGCCGCGGCGGCGGGCGCGGCCTGGGGGGCAGGCGGAAGCTGGGACGCGCCGCACGCGACGAGCGCAAGGCAGGCGAGTGGCGGCCAGCGGCGGGCCAGGAAGCGGCGATCCATCTAGGCTCCAGCCCGGCGGTGGACCGGGGGGCCACTAGCTTCGCCCTGCACGGCGGTAGGGGCAAGGCCTGCCGGCGACGCCGGCGCCGATGGCGGTCGGCCAACCTCGCAGCGACCGACCTGGGCGTCCCGTGCGCCGTCAACGGCGGCTGCTGGCGGCAAGTGCGACGCCCCGCCGACCGGGCGCCCGGCCCATTCATCGCCGGTCAGCCCCGGTCAGTCCGTCGCATGGTCCACGTTCGCCCCCTCGACGTCCCGCCGCAGGATGTACCTTCGCTCGGGCTGACCGTGGACTTCCTGGGTCGGGAACACGCGCGAGGGCGGCAGGTCGCTGGTGGCATCGACCTCGGCGACCGGCACCGGCAGGCCGCCCGGCACGATCACGTCGGCCAGCGTCGTCCGCGCGGCCCAGTCGCACAGCGCTTCGTTCAGCTTGCTCCACGCCGGGTGCAGCGGGCACGGCTGGTCCGACTTGCACGAGCCCCACCCGAACGCGCAATGCACCGGATTGGGCGTGAAGTCGGCCGCCATCATCACGTCGAGGAAGCGGATGAAGCGCAACGGCTGCGCGAGCACGAAGCCGCCGCCGTGCCCCTTCTGCGACCTGAGCAGGCCCGCCACCACCAGACGCCGCAGCAGCTTGGCCAGGTAGTGCACCGGCACGCCGGTCGCGACGCTGAGGTCGCGGGCGCGCACGGCGCGTTCCGGCGGCAGGTTGGCCATGTAGGTCATGGCGCGCAGCGCGTACTCGACGGTCTGGGGCAGGTACATCTGGACTCCGTGCGGCGCGGCGACAGGCGAGGATGCGCCCCCGTGCGCCTGCATCATGTGGAGCCGCCGGTGTCCCGTCAAGCGATGCCCAGGGCGATCAAGTCCCTGGAGGCCCAGGGCGGGCGCGCGTGGGTGGGCCAGCGTGCGCTCCACGCCAAACCAACGGAAACGAACGTGGAGACAGAAGGCTAGAGCACCGATCAGATGGACGGACCGAGCATGGCAAGGAGGCGCGAGTAGACCTAGGCGGGAGGGTGAAGGAAGGGTCCCTCCCTTCCAAGCCCGACCAACGACGGGATGCGAAGTGGATCCGAAGCCAGGCGACGGGAGGGAATCTGATTGGTGCTCCAGCTGCGTCGCGGCGCGAGCACCGGCGCCCGTCGGTCCGAGGACGGGCCGCCGACCCGCGGCAGAGGACAAGCGACACCGTCGTCGACAACCCAGCAACCGCAGTCCTCTGCCCCGGCGCTGGACATCGCCGCCCCCCGCCGCCATCCTGCGACACCATGACGCTGCCCGCCCCCGATGTCCTGTTTCCGCGCGCCGACCCGAACGGCTCGCGCACCTTCAAGCTCGACCTGAAGCTCGGCTTTCGCTGCAACAACAAGTGCCAGTTCTGCGTGCAGGGCGACAAGCGCGACCACGTGCGCGACCTGACCACGGCCGAGGCGATCGCGCGGCTCGAGCAGGCCCGCGCGAGCTGCGACGGCGTGCTGCTGACCGGCGGCGAGATCACCATCCGCGAGGACGTGCCGGAGATCATCCGCGCCGCGAAGTCATTGGGCTATGGGCTGATCCAGGTGCAGACCAACGGCCGGCGACTGGCGTACCCCAAGTACTGCGAGGCCCTGGTCGAGGCCGGCGCGACCGAGTTCAACCCGTCGCTGCACGGCCACACCGCCGCGCTGCACGACACGCTGGTCGGGGCGCCCGGAGCCTTCCGCCAGTGCGTGCAGGGCATGCGCAACCTGCAGAAGCTGCAGCAGAAGGTCCTGTCGCAGACCGTGATCACCCGCGCCAACGTGCCGCACCTGCTGCCGATCGCGCAGCTGCTGGTGCACCTGGGCGTGTACCAGGTGCAGTTCGCGTTCGTGCACGCGCTGGGGTCGGCCGAGGCGAACTGGGACCAGACGGTGCCGCGCTACCGCGACGTGGCGCAAGCCCTTGGACCGGCGCTGGATTTCGTGCGCACCGCCGGCCGTCGCACCATCACCGAGGCGGTGCCGTTCTGCTTCCTGCACGGCCGCGAGTGGGCCGCCATCGAGCCCGTGCTGCCCGACACGACGGTGCTGGACGGCGACGTGACGATCGGCGACTACGAGCGCTACCGCCGCGAGGAAGGCAAGCGCCACGGTCCGCCCTGCGCCAGCTGCACCTGGGCGCCGCGCTGCGAGGGACCGTGGAAGGAATACCCGGAGCGGTACGGGTGGGCCGAATTCGCGCCGCGCACGGACGACCCGACGCCCTGAACGGCGATGCACGAGGCCTCTGGGACAGTCCGCCAGGCGCCGGGCCGGCCAGCGACGGCCGATCGCGTCGCCCTTGACGGACGGCACCGGTCGCCGGACGCTCTGCAGACCAGAACGGAGGCCCCCATGCGCCCACTCCTCGCGCTCGCAGCCCTGACGCTCGTCGCCCTCGCCCTGCCCGCCCCTGCCGCCGCGCTGTCGGTGTACAAGGAAGAGACCAAGGCGTTCGCGGACTTCTCCGTCTACGTCGAGACCACCGAGGCGTTCGCCGACTGCGTCATCTTCGTCGAGCCGACCAAGGCGTTCGCCGACAAGCCCTGGCACTGGTTCATGGAGAAGACCAAGGCGCTTGCCGACCGCGCGGTCTATTTCGAGAAGACCAAGGCGTTCGCTGACCTGACCATCGCCTATACCAAGACCAAGGCGTTCGCGAAGTGCAAGAAGGCGATTCCGGGGAAGAAGTAGCCGACCTGTCCACAGCGCCCTGGAACGGATCCACCCCGTCGCCCTGAAGCCGACCCACACCGGTCTGGGTCACGCGGACCTGCGCCGGAAGGATCGGCGCGCCAGGACCAGCCCGGCGGCCCACAGCCCCAACGCGGGTGTAGGTCATGCAAACGCCCTCGACCCCGACTCGAACCCAAGTCACCGCCCCGCCAGCCCCCGTCCCCGGACCTTCCAAGGCTCAAACGACCAGCGCGGAGGTGAACGTGCGCCTCAAACTCCTAGTGGTCAAGCCTGATTGAAGGTGCCGAGCAGCCCTGCGGACAGACCGGTGCACCCAAGCGGCCA
>CAJBNH010000060.1 GCA_903955385.1 uncultured Myxococcales bacterium
GGCACCGGGCTTGCAGCGGTCGACGGTGCAACTGGGGGCGGCGGTGCAGTGGGCGTCGACGGCGGTGGACTTGCAGACGCCGGCGTCGCAGGCCTCGTCGGTGCAGGTGACGCTGTCGTCGTTGGTGCAGACGGTGCCCTTCGCGCGGGCGGTCCAGCCCTTGGCGTTGCTGCCGGGCTCGCAGACCAAGCAACCTCCTGCCGACTCGTCGCCCTTGGCCTTGCAAGTGCCTTCCACCAGGCAGGTTTCGGCGGCCAGCGTCCACTCGTACGCCTGCTGCGTCGGGTCGCAGGTCAGGCAGTCGGTGCCGGGGGCCTTGGCTTGGGCCGCCACGCAATCTTTGCCGCCGATCAGGCAGGTGCCGTCGGCCAGCGCGTGGTTGCAGGCGCCGTCCTTGCAGGTGTCGGTGGTGCACTGCACGTTGTCGTCGGGGCAGGGCGTGGCCGAGAGCTGAGCGAACGTGCACCCGGCCGAATTCGCGCCAACGTCTGCGGGCTTGCAGGCGTCTTCGGTGCAGGCGTTGCCGTCGTCGCACTTGGCGGCCACGGGCGTGTGGGTGCAGCCGGCGGCGGTGCACGCGTCGTCGGTGCAGCTGGCCTTGTCGTCGCAGTCGGCGTCGGCGGGCGTGCCGTTGGCGGGGCAGGCGCCCTTGCCGTCGCAGAACTCCTTGGTGCAGGCGATCTTGTCGCCCTCGCAGGCGGTCGTCTCCGGCTTGCTCTGGCCCACGCAGCCGGCGATCTTGTCGCAGACGCCCACGGTGCAGGGACCGTCCTTGTCGAAGCACAGGGCGTGAACCTCGGTGTGCTGGCACAGGCCCTTGCCGTCGCAGGCATTGATCACGCAGGAAGGACTGTTGATCTCAGCCGTGCACGTGGCGTCCGCGGGCAGGAAAGACCAGTCTTGCGCGGCAAGCTTGGGGTCGCACGCCTGGCAGGGGTTGGCGGGGTCAAGGTCGCCTTCCTTGACACAAGTCTCGCTGCCATCTGCAGAAATCAGGCAGTAGCCGGGCTTGAGATCGGCCTTGATGCACTGCCCGGCCTGGTTGCAGGCACCGCTGCGGCACTCGCCCCACTTGCCGCACGCCGAGTCGGCCGCCTTCGCGGTCCACTGCGTCGGGTCTGTCGGGTCGCAGAACGCGCAGTCCTCGCCGTCGGCCTTGCCGCCCGCCACGCACGCGCCGTCGATCAGGCAGGTATCCGCCACCAGCGTCCAAGCCTTGGGATCCTTGGCGGGATCACAGACTTGGCAGTCCAGCCCCTTGGCGTCCTTGTCCCTGCACTCCCCCTCGATCAGACAGGTGTCGGCGGCCAGTCCGTTGGCCTCGCACTTGCCCGCCGCGCACTTCGACACGGTGCAGGTCTTGCCGTCGCCCTCGTCGCACGCCTCGCCGTCGGGCTTGGGACTCCACGCCGTCTGGCTTTGGTCGGGATCGCAGACTTCGCAGGGGCTCTTCTCCTTCACCGTGCCTGTGCCTACGCACTGGAGGTCGATGTTGCAGAAGCCCTTCGCCACCTCGCCGCTGGGCTTGCACGCGCCGTTGCCGTCGCACGCTCCCGGGGTGCAGTCAAGCTTGTCGTTGTCGGTCAGGCACTTCTCGCCCTTGGCCTTCGCGCTCCAAGCGTTCTTGTCTTGGTTGGGGTCGCAGACCAGGCACTCGTTGGTGGGGTGGGCTTCGGCCAGCTGCTTGCACGACTTGGCACCGCTCTCGTCGATCAGGCAGTAGTTGTCCTTGACGGCGGCCGCGCCCTCGACGTTGAAGATCTGCTCGCAGATACCGACCTTGCACTGAAACTCTTCGCACTCCAACGGCTTTACGTCCGAGTTCGGGGCGCACGTCATGCCGTCGGCCTTGGGCACCACCACGCACAGCTTCAGCTCGCAGCGCGCCTCCATGCACACGTCGTCGGGCTTGGTCGATGGCTTCCACTCGCCGGCCGCGTACAGATCCTTGCAGGTCTGCGTGGCCTCGCACGGAAACTTCGTCTTCTCGACGCACAGGCCCTGCACGCACTCGTAGCCCTTGACGCACGAGTCCTGCTTGCAAGCGGTCGTCGTTGTGGGCGGCGTCGAGCACGCAACCGCAAGCGCCACTGGCAACAGCCAGCCGAGTCGGGCCACAGGGGCAAGGATTTCGATGACAAAGCGCACGACGACCTCCGGGGGGCCGCGCGTCGGGGGGGAGCGGCGGCCATCGCCAGAGCCTACCAGCCGTCGGGGCGACTGCAACAAACACGTGCAATCGCCGCAGGGTCGGCAGCGGGGCGCAACCCGGCGTTCCTCCGCAGAAACGCACCTTTTTCAAGGCGGATGCGTCAAAGTTTGAGCCGGGGGTGCGGCCATGCTAACTTGGCCCGGTTCCCGCGGTTCTGCCGTGGAAAGACGCGGATCACCCGCAGCAACATCGAGACCATGCGCGTTTGTCCCCGCTGTGCCCTCGAGACGATGGAAACCGTGTGCCCCACGGACGGCTCGTCCACCATTCAGGTGCAGGACGCCGTGTCGACCACGTATGTGAACGGCACCACGCTGGCCGGTCGCTACCGCATCGACGGCGTCATTGGCATCGGCGGTTTTGGCGCGGTGTATCGCTGCACCCAGCTGACGATGAACCAGACGGTGGCCGTCAAGGTCCTGCGCAACGAGCACCTGACGTCGGTCGAGCACGTCAAGCGCTTCACCCGCGAGGCCCAGGCAGCCTCTCGCCTGCGCCACCCCAACACGGTCCACATCTTCGACTTTGGCACGCACACCGACGGCGCCTTGTACCTGGCGATGGAGTACATCGAGGGCGAGACGCTGGGCAGTCGGCTGGACGCCGTCAAGACGCTGCCGTGGGAGACGCTGCTCCCGATCTTCATTCAGGTTTGCCACTCGCTGACCGAGGCGCACGCCCTGCCGCTGATCCACCGGGACCTCAAGCCCGAGAACATCATGCTGCTGCCGGTGGCCGGCGACTCCAACTTCGTGAAGGTGCTGGATTTTGGCATCGCCAAGATGCAGAAGGACCCGTCAGAGCCATCTGCCAACAGCTTGACCGAAAGCGGCATGATCATGGGGACTCCCACGTACATGTCGCCTGAGCAGGCGCGCGGCGAGCCCATCGATGCCCGCAGCGACATCTACTCGATTGGCGTCATCCTCTACGAAGCCCTGACCGGCAAGCCGCCGTTCGTGGGCGAGTCGCCGATGACGGTGCTGGTCGCCCACATCAAGGACCTGCCGCGGCCGATCCCGCGCGACGGCAGCATCCCCCATGTACCCAAGGCGGTTGAGGAAGTGGTGCTGGCCTGCCTGGAGAAGGAGCCCGCCCGCCGTCCGCAGTCCACCGCAGCGCTGGTCGAGCGACTGACGGAAGCGATGCGTCTTGCGCGCCTGCCGGTCTCTCGCCCCGCGGTCGAGGCGAACGACACGCTGGACATGATCAGTCTGGACGACGACTTGCTGGCCGGCGCGATGACCACGGTGTCGCCGATTCCGACGACGACGCCCCCGCAGACGCCCGTCCCGGAGCTGATCGCCCCCGCGCGTCCCGTTGCGGTGGCCCGCTCGCCGCTATGGATCGGCTTGGGTGCGTTTGCCATCGTCGGGCTGATCGCGGTTCTGGCGGCGCTGTTGGTGGATCGGCCGCACGAGCCTGTGGCTCCGCCGGCCACCGTCGCTCCGGCCGTGACGCCGGCCGCCCCCGCGCCTGTTGCCGACCCGGGAGCCCTGCCCGTTGCCGCGCCAGCACCCGCCGCGGAGCTGTTGCCTTCGGTCGAGCCCCCGCTGCCGCCGCCGCCGCAGCCGGTCGACCCGCCCCAGCCTGCGCCCGTGCCTGTGGCCGCCAAGCCCGGCACTGGCCGCCCCGCACCTGCCGACGTTTCGCCGCGTCCGGCAGTGGTGCCCCCCGACGCGGGTCCGACGGCTCCGGACGACCGGATGCGCCCCGACAATCGTCTGCCCCGACCTGACGTGAACCCGACCAAGCCGAAGCCGACCCGCGACGACTTCCGCATCGACTGAGACCGCCATGCCCAACTGCCGTTTCTTCATCCCCTCGAGGCTGATCGCGACGCTGCTGACCGGTTGCCTGGCCGCGGTCGTGGCCCTGCCAGCGCTTGCCCAGACGGCCCAGCTCTCGCCCGACGAAGAGCGCAACCGTCAGGAAGCACTCGAGATCTTCAATCAGGGCAAAATGAGCTACAAGGCCGGCGACTACAGCGCGGCGCAACAGCTTTTCCTGCGCGCTTGGGCCAAGTACGACAAGGAGCCGCTGATCGCGCTTGCGCTGGGCAAGGCGTATGACCGCGACGCCAACTACGAGAAAGCCATCATCTATTACAAGGCCTTCCTGCGTCTGGCACCCGCCGACAAGGAATTCGCCAAGGACCGCGAGACCACGGTCAAGCGTGTGGAAGAGGTCGAGCGGATTCTCTCGTCCCGCCCCGGCATCCTGAAATTCAAGGGGTTGCCGACGGGAGCCAAGCTGCTGGTCGATGGCAAGCCTGCGGACCCCGACACGCAGGGCGAGCTGAAGGTCGATGCGGGCACCCACAAGGTCGTCGTGACGATGGATGAGCGCATGCCGTTTGAGCGCGCGGCCGTCGCAGTGGGTCCCGGCGAGATCAAGGAGATCGAGGTCGTGCTGATGGCGCCCATCGACCCGCGCACGCTTCCAAGGGACCACACGTGGACTTGGGTGGCGGGCAGTGCCGCGGCGGCAAGCCTGATGACGGCTGCGGTGTTTGGGGTGCTGGCGCTGCAGGAGAACGACGACTACTACACGCGCTTCGACTCTGACGGCACCGCCAAGGCGACGACGCTGGCCGACTACAAGCAGGCCGACGGCGTCACCGCGTGCAAGCTGGGCGACCCACCGGGCAGCTGTCCCGCCGTCGACAAGGAAGGTCAGGACCGCATCGACGCCTTCAAGAGCCGCCGCAACGCCGCGTACATTGGCTTGGGAGCCGGTGCGACGCTCGCGTTTGCCACCGCCGTGCTCTACTGGGTCGCCCCCGTGAAGCAAACGCCGCCGCAGCAGCCGCAGACGACCTGGCGGCTCGCTCCGCTGTTCGGCTCTGATCTGGGCACCGGCGCGGTGCTGACGCTGCAGTTCTAGCGGCGACTAGCGAGCCATCCGCTCCAGCATCCGCAGCACTCCGGGATCCTTTTCGATCAAGCGACGTTGCGCCACGCGCTTGGCGGTCGCTTGGGCGTCGCCGGTCAGCTCCAGACCTCGCGCGGCCGCCGTGCGGACATTCACCGCCGGGTCGGCCAGCAGACGATCCAGCTCGATCCAGCCCTTGGGATGACCTCGCCGCACCGGCCCGGCCGCCCAAGCCAGCGCCGCCGTCGCCCGCAAGTCATTGTCGCGAATGCGCAAGTGCGCGCGCAGCCGCTCCGTCGCTGCCGGTGTGTCGGCAATCGCCAGGAACGACAGCGCCCGGTGCCGCGCATAGGCGGCCTCCTTGGCATCGCGCACCACACCATCCAGCGCACGGTCGACCTGAGCGCCACCGACCTTGCGCAGCTGCTCGGTCGTCGGGACGGCCTCGACCGCCTGCAGCCAGGAACGCAGCCCGGCGGGCGCAGGCGCGGCGTGCAGCGGCAGGGCAGCCAGACAGGAAAGGATCAGGAGCGGCAGGAGCTTGGCGGTCATGGCGTCTCCAGAACGGGGGCGACCCAGGGGTTGTGGTGCAGCACGTCGGCTTGCTGCGGGGTCAGCTTGCCCGCGCTCGTGTCGTTGACGAGCCAGAACATCAGGTTGTCAGGGTCCTGTTCAGGCGTGTCGGGCAGATTGTCGTGGACGGAGGATTGCCCGGAAAGATGCTCTTCCGACGAGTGGAACAGCCCGAGATAGTGCCCGATTTCGTGCGCCATTGCCCGCCCCAGCAGCAGGCCCTGCGGCGCCGCCTGCAGCGACAGCACCACGCCCGACCTCGGCCCGCCCACGTACAGCGGCCCGGGGATGCCCCCGGCCAGGCCCAGCACCAGCGTCGGGATCCCTTGCTTGGCGGCGACTTGCACGGCGTCGACCAGAAACACGTTCAGGCCCGGCGGCAGGCCCGCGCCAGTGCGGTACAGGGCGGACAGCTCCGCGTCGGCAGAGGCGTCGTGGGTGAAGATCAGCTGTTCGGCCGGCACATCGAACGCCCGCACTTCTCCCAGCTCCAGCTGTGCCTCGGCCAGCCGCTGCCGCACCTCGTCCAACGCGGCCGACACCCGTGGATGTTCCAGCGCGATGGCGGCCGTGATTCCCGCGGCACCGGTCAGGCACAAATTGACGTCCAGTCGTCCCAGCTTGCGCAGCTCGGCCGGCTTGCCCACGAAGTCGACCGCCAGCTCGACCTTGGCCAGCTGAGGCGACCGCTGGCCGACCACGCTCCCCTGGGGCGGCACGTAGTCGAACGCATAGGCCTGCACCGTGTGCTCGCCGGTCTGCACCTGCAGCAAGGGCGTGTTGGGGACGAGAAACTGCGCCTCGGCCGGTGAAGAAGCGATGCGATTTGCGCAGTTGTCCAAGCACAGCCACGGGGAACCGGGGCCTCCGTCCAGCCAGAACTTCGGCACGATCGACAGGTTGCTGGGGCCCGCCAGCGCCGCCAGCGTGTACTGCCAGGCGTCGGGACCATGGACCGAAAGCACGAACGACGTCGTACCCGGCGGCACCACGAAGGTCACCGGGGGCGTTTTGCCGTCAAAGCCGGTCTGGACCTGTCCCAGCTCGACCCGCGTGTGCCAGACGTCGGGGCCGAACGGAGAGGTCGCGTCGGCAGCCGTGGCGTCGACCGGTGGCGAGACGTCGCCGGTGCCGTCGGTGGCGTCGGCGGCGAAAGTGTCGGTCGGGTCCTGAGTTGCACCGCACGCCGGTGCCGTCAGCAGAGCAAGCGCCAGCAGCGCGGTGTGAGAGATTCGGGTAGTCACGGCAGCGTTCATCTCCCTCAAGGTCTCAGATTCCCAACGGAAAGCCAAATCGTCGCGTCGCGGTCGCCGGCCGCGGAATAGCCGCACTGCAGGCAGGGTTGCACAGTCCGAGGTCCGAAAGGTCGATCCCTCCCACGTCGCCCTTTCCTCCTCCTACCGTGCGGACGCCTGGGGCCCAGGTCGGGTGGCCTTCCCTCCCAATCCAGCCCCTTGCCGGGCTCCAGGTGCCGCGCACACGACCCCTGCGTTGCAGGATCCCCTAAAGGTTACGACTGCTTGCGCTTCCTGCCGCCGCCCTTTCCGGCCGTCGGTTCGGGCTTGGGCTTGTCTTGCGGTGGGTTCTTGGCCGGTGTGCCTTTGGCTGGAGCCCCCTTCGCCGCTCGGCGTCTCCTCAGCCACGCCCAACCGGTCAGCATCAGTACGGTCAGCGCCGATGCCGCCCCCCCGGCTCGCAGCCCCGGAGCGCGAAACTCCCAAGTGATCAGATGGGTTCCCGCCGGAACCGCGACCGCCCGGAACAATCCGTCCGCCCTCGCCGCTGTCGCCGCGCGCCCGTCGACCTGCACCGTCCAGCCGTTCTCCAGCGCATCCCGCACCACCACTACCGCCGGTTGCGTCACCGTCGCGCGGACCACCAGCCGGTCGGGCGCGTCCTCCACCGCCTCGACCGTCCCCGTGGCGCCTGACGTGTGCGGCAGCGCGCGGTCCAGCAGCACCGTGTCGGTCGGCAGGCCGGCCAGCTGCTCCACCGCGGCAGTGTTGTCCGGTACCACGCGTACCTGTGTCGCCACCGAGAACCTGGGCATGGGTGCAGGGTTACGCCTCAGCACGCGCCCGCTGTCGAACTTGCGGACTTCCGGCCAATCGGCAAACGCCTGACGCGTCTGGCCGTCGTCGGCGTCCAGCAGCAAGTGGGACACCGCCAGCCGGTCCAGCCACACAGATGGCCGTCGCACCTGGAACATCACGCCGTACTCGGTCGCCGCCCGTCCCGACAGGCGGTTGCCATAGGCGTTGCTCAGCAGCGGCACCACCGGCTCGTACGCCCCCGCACCCGAAATTCCCGCCGTCGCCGGCCAGTTGGCTTGTCGCAGGGCCGCCGCTGTGGCCAGTCGATGATCGCGCCCCACCGCTTGGACCAGCGCCTGATGCTCTTGCGTGCCCCACCGCACCCGCGCCTCGGCCTGCTGGTGATCGGGCTGAACGTGCGAGGACGCGAACCGCAACACTTCAAAGCCCAGCACGCCGACGAGTCCCCAAGAGATCGCTTTGTGCCACGAGGGCTTGCCCCAGGCCACCAGTGCCGCCGCCAGCGCTCCGGACGCCGCGAACAACCCAAGCCGGGCGCCGGCGGCAAAGCCGTCCAGCCCCGCACCAGCGCTGCGTTTCGCGTCCAGCCCCGCCGCCCACCAGCCGCCATCCGCGCGCAGCGTCACGCCAAGGCCCAGCAGCGCCAACGCAAGCCCTCCCAACACCCCAAAGCCCAGCAAGGACTTGGTCTTGGACCGTCCCGCGTCCTTCGCTGCGATCGTCAGCGCCTCGGCCGCCAGCAGGGCCAGCAGCACCACCGCGGGCAATAGCCAGCGGCCGGGCACGCGAAAACTGCCAAAGCCCGGCACCAGATCCACCAGCGCGGGCAACAGCAGGCCGTCCTGACCGACCGACAGCAGCAGGCACGCGAGTGCCCCAGCCGCAAGAACCGCGCCTCGCAGTCCGCTGCGCACCGCGCCCAGTGCCGCGAGGGTCAGCCCCGCAGCGCCGACAAACGCGACCGTCTCGTGGTACGCAAAGCCACCCAGCCGCGGTCCCGTGCCACCCCAACCGGCAGGAGCCACGGCCGTCAGCAGCGTGCGCGCCGGGGCACCATAGGCCAGCGCGATCTGCAGCGGCGTTTCCATCGAGCGATTGCTGTGTTCGGCAAACAGCCAGGTCGGCCACCACTGCACCGCCGACAGGGCAAGTCCCACCGCGCCCGCCACGGCCAACACCAGCAGCGCCAGCACCGACGCGGGCCAATGCTTCAGACGCGAAGCAGGGTTGCCCTTGTCCCCGGCGCCCGCGCTGTCGCCCGGGTCCAGCACCAGCGCCAACAGCGCAACGGCCAAGCCGCACAGCCCCAGAAGAGTCGCTTGTGGGTGGCCCGCCAGCACCTGCAGTCCCAGCGCCGCGCCGCTCCACACGGCGGGCTGCAGTCGCCGCTGACGCACGGCCTGCAGTGCAAGACCCCAGATCCACGGGGTCCATGCCCACGCTTCGATCAGGCTGACATGGCCTGCGAACACATGGCCCCAGGTCGGCCCCCCTCCCACCAGCAGCGCCGCAACCGCCACGCCCGCCGGCCATGTCGCGCGAGAGCCCGCCCATGCCCCCGCCAGATACACCGCGCCGGCACCAAGCCCCAACAGGTGCAGCGCCATCAGGATTTCGGAGGCGTGCCACGGTGACAGGAACGACGCGACCAGGTTGGGCGGATAGGCCAGCCCCAGCTGCATCGTCGCGTGGACGGGCAGGCCGCCCAGCTCTCCCGGATTCCAGGTGGACCAGCGGCCGTCGCGCAGCCAGTCGTGCAGCAGCTTGCGCAGCGGCTCTTGATAGCTGAAGAGATCCGTGCCGTTGCCGATGTAGACCAGCGCATCCCAGGCCACCGCCAGCAGCGGCGCGGCCAGGGCGAGCACCCACACCCCCGATCCCAAGCGTGTCAGCCAGCGGTTCGTCGGGGTCATGGCACCGCCTCCAAGTCGGGCTGCATCTCACCCTGCACGATCTGGGCAAGCGCACACAGCCTCGCCAGCGAGTCGGGCTCGTCTGCCGTCCGCGGCACCGCCACCAGGGGCAGGCTCGGGCCCAGCTGGGCGCGCAGCTGCTCGACATGTGACTGGTCCTGCTCTGCCAGCCGCCCCATCTCTCTGGCCACCTGCCCCAACCGCTGCGCCAGCCGATGCGCCGCCCGCTTGTCGCCCACAGGGACCTCAGACCCCAATCGCTGCAACAGGGCCTCCAGACCCGCCTCCAGCTCCTCGCCAGCCTGACACGGTCCCGGGGCAAACGGCGCGACGCGATTGATGATCCAGCTGCCGACGCGCATGCCGCTCTGGTCCAGCCGGTCGCGAAGGTACAGCGCCTGCTGCGTGCTGGCGTCGTCGCAGCCACTGACCAGCACGAATGCGGTGTCGGGGCTCTGCAACAGCTGCTGGGCATCGCGCGCGCGCTGCACGAAGCCGTCAAAAGTCGACGACAGATAACCAAAGAACTCCAGAAGGTTACCGAACATCTCGGCGCCGGTGAAGCGGGTCAGGCCGCGCATGACCACCGACCCCGTGCGGAACATCCCCCTCTGCAACCGCGAAGTCGGCCGCAGCAGCAGCCGGAAGGCGTTCGAGTCGAACAGGTCGACCAGCCGCGAGGGCGCATCCAGAAAATCAAGCGCGTGGGCCGATGGCGGCGTGTCCAGCACCACCAGATCGTGGTCACCCGACGTCGCTGCTTCGTACAACCGCTCCAGCGCCATGTACTCTTGCGACCCCGCCAGCGCCGTCGACGCCTGCCGGTAGTAGGGGTGGTGCAGGATGCGGTCGCGGCTCTCGGGGTCCGGGGCATAGCGGGTCACGACACGGTCAAACGTGCGCTTCACGTCCAGCATCGCGGCGTCCAGCGGCTGGGCAACCCGGCATCCCTGCTCAGCAAACGCCTCCACCGGGATGCGCTGCACCACCTCGTCGAAGGCCCGAAGCCCCAGCGCATTCGCCAGTCGCTTCGCCGGGTCGACCGTCAGCACCAAAGGGCGCCGTCCCATGCGCGCTGCGGCGACGCCCAAGGCCGCGGCCAGCGTCGTCTTGCCCACGCCACCCGCGCCGACGCAGACCAGGACCTTGCGGGTCGCGATCAGCGACGCAAGCGGCTCGGGGGGCGAATTCGGTGACGGAACGGGCATGTCCGGGGCCTCACGGTCGAGAGCGACGGCCCTCGATACACGGCGCAACGGCCGTCGTCAAACCGTACAGTGGACCGCAGGCGCGCATCGGGCTATAGACACACTCCTCACCGCCCAACTGGAGGACGCATGGATGCTCGCAAGGACCGATTGATCGAGCTGTTGCTGCTTCACGCGTTCCAGGACCGCCCCGACCTTCCCTATCAGGCGTCGGGAGGCCGCCCGTCGCCCTATCACCTCGACGGCAAGGCCGTGGCCCTGACGACAGAGGGACAAACCATCTTCGGCGGGCTGGGTTACGAGTGCGCCAAGCGACTGGGCATCACCGCGGTGGGCGGCCTGTCGGTCGCCGCCGACCCGTTCGCCCACGCCGTGGCGACGCACAGCCTCACGAGGTCCCGGAAGGTGTCGGCGTTCGTGGTGCGTCCAGGCGGCGCCATCCAGGGCGCACCGGCTGCCGGGACCCGCGTGCTGGTCGTCGACGACGTCTCGATGACTGGCGCGTCGCTGCAGACGGCCGTCGACCGTGCCCGCGAAGCTGGCTTGGTGGTGGAGGATGCGCTGGTGGCCGTCGACCGCGAAGAAGGCGCTCGCGAGGCCCTGCGTGTTCACGGCGTCGAGCTGCACGCACTCGTCACGCTGCCTGAGATTTTGGCTCGCCGCGACATCGCCCGCGCTCATGGCGGCGAGATGGGGCCGACCGTCTGACCCGCAAGACCCGTCAGGCGGGCGCTTTCAGTCGAATACCCAGCTGACGCCGAATTGCGCTGAGAAACCCGTCTTTTGCATGTTGTTGACGGCCCGCACGCCGATGCCCAGCTGCAAGTGCGGTCGCTCGTACGTCCGCACCTGATAGCGCATCCCGCCCTCCAGAAAGAAGCCGAGGGTGTCGAACAGGCTTGTGCCCGCGTACATCAGCTGGGTGCCGAACTCGCCATAACCGCGAAGCGGTGCCCAAGCATCCTGGGCCGTCTCGCCGCCCACCGTCGCAGCCGCGGTGATCCACGGTCCCTGGCCGGTCGCACCAAGCTGCGCCTCAGCGCCGAAATACAGGGCGCGGGTATGCCGTCTGGCGGTACCGCGCACAAACGGTCCCAGCGGATGGCCGTCGACAGGCAGGACGGCGACGCCGAGCGCCAGCTCGCGCCCCATCACGTCGTTGCGGTCGTAGTCCAGCGCCAGCGCCTGACCCGCGGTCGCCGTCAGCAGCAACGCTGCAGTCAGGCTCAGCAAGTAGGGCACCGGTCGTGGGTTGGGCAGCAGCATGGGGCCGCGGTGTAGCGCAGGCACCGGGGGCTGGCAAGCCGATCACTTGGGCGGGTCAGGCTGGGACGACCACGAGTGCCCCTCTTGTTGTGCGCGAACCCCTTGGGGGCCAACCACCACCTCGACCCATCCCTCCGTCGTCGGCCACAGCGGGATGCCGTAGCGGGCGTAGCGGTCGCGCACTTCCGGATGCGGAAAGGGCAGTTGCCCCCACGGACGGGCACCGACCACCGCCAGACCCGGCCGCACCCCCTCCAGCAGCGGCGGCGTGCTCGAGGTGCGGCTGCCGTGGTGGGGCACCTTCAGCACATCGACCGGCCGCAGCATCCGCGCCTTGGCCAGCGCCGCCTCCGCCGGTGCCTCGATGTCGCCTGCGAGGAGCACGCGTCCACCGGCCGTCGAGATCTCCAGCACCAGCGAATTGTCGTTGAAGTCATGCGCGGCCGAGTACGGGGCATCTACCGGAAACGGCCACAGGACGCGGACTTGCACGCCGTCGCAGGTGAACGACCGCTGCGCCCCCGTCCCCGAAAAATCGCGCCACCTCGTCCCCTGTCTCGTCAATTCGGCAAGCAGGGCTTGGTGTTCCGCGCCGCCGGGGATCTGCCCGTTCCACCACAGCTCGCCCACGGGCAGGACCCGCGCCACCGCCAGCAGGCCGTTTTCGTGGTCCGGGTGCGCGTGGGTCAACACCATGCGGTCGATCCGCCGGATGCCGTGGTGTTTCAGGAACGGCACCACCGCCTGCGCACCGATTCGCCCGTCGTCGGCCACCTCGCCGCCGCCGTCGACCAGCAGATTCGACCCGTCCGGCAGTTCGACCAGCGTGCTGTCGCCGTGTCCCACGTCCAGGAACGACAGTCGCGCCGTGCCCTGCGGAACGCGCTGCAACCACACAGATCCCGCCCATGTCGCCGCCGTCGCCACCAGCGCGACCGCCGCCACTGCACGCCATCGCCCCCCGTGCCACCACGCCGCAACGACCGCCGGCACCGTCAGCCCGGCCACCAGCGCCAGAGCCCCACTCGCGGACCACACCGGCCACCACGCCTTGGGAGACGCCACCAGTTTCTCCAGTGGCCACAACGCCAACTCGCACGCCGGCGCAATCCACGCCCGCATAGGACCCAGCCACGCCCCCAGCGCGGACAGGATCATCGCAGCAAGCGCCACCGGCAGCAGAAACCCCGCGTAGGGCACGGCAAAACCATTCGCCAGCGGTCCAACCAGCGGCAGCGCGCCAAAGACGGTCAGGGTCGCCGGAGCCGTCGACGCCGATGGCGCCACGCACGTCTTCAGGAACACCACGCCATGATGCTTCAGTCGCGTGCGCCAACCGCCCTCTTGGTGCTGGTCCTGCCCCCAACCCGCCCATGCAAGGCCCAGCACGCCCAGAATCGACAGCAGCAGCCCCACATCCGCCACCGCCACCGGGTCGAACAGCATCAGCACCACCGCCGCCAACCCCAGCGACTCGCCCAGCCCCGGCTGCCGTCCGCTCGCCCGCCCCAACACCAGTGCCGTCGCCATGACCGCCGCGCGCAGGGTGCTTGGCGCCGCCCCCGTCAGCAGCGCGTAACCCCAAGTCGCCATCAGGCTCGGCACCGCCAGCAGCCGTTCGCGCGGAAAGCGGCGAAACAGCCCTCGCGCAAGTCGCGTGGCCAGAAACTTCAACAACTCTCGCACCATCCACACAACCAGCGCCAAGTGGCTGCCCGACACCGCCATCACGTGGGCCGTCCCGGTGGCGCGCAACCACGCTTGCAGCGGCTCGTCCACGGACCCCTTGTCCCCCAGCGCAAGGGCAGCAAACGTCTGCCCGGCGCGTCCTGGCACCGTGGTCGTCAATGCATCGCTCAGGTGCCTGCGCCAACGCCCGATGACGTGCAGCACACCCCCCAGAGGATCCCTCGCCCAACCAGAGGGCTCCGTCAGGAGCCGTTCCTCGAAGCTGATCTCGCCGACCCGCCGTACGCGCACGCCCGCCACCAAGCCGGCACGCGTCCAGGACTCTCGGGCATCCCAAGCCCCGGAGTTGCGAAATGCGGGGGGAGGCGTCGTAAACGCCCGCACCCTCAAGCGATCTCCCAGCTGCACCCGCACGTCACGCCCAACCACGTCGACACGCACAAGGCCGCTTCTCGCCTCGCACGCCAGTCGTCGCAGCAGGGGCTCAGGCCGGCAGCGCGCGGTCCACTTTGCGGTGAAGCGATGACCGACCGGACTCCACTCCGGCTCAGACGCCGCCTCCAGCAGCTGCAGCGGCGCTTCCAGCCCCGGCCTTGGCAGATCCAGCGGCGGCAGGACGCCGGGCGTCAGCGTCTGCTCGGCCCGCACGGCCGAGACAAGGCCCAGAGCGACCCACGAGGCCAGCAGCAGCGGCCCCCGCAACCGCCGACGCACCCCCCAGGTCGCCATCGCAACGCAGCTTGCAGCCAGCGCCACAGTCGTCACGGGCGCAAGGCCACCGTGCAGACCAACGCCAGCACCTGCCGTCACCGCAACCGCCGCCGGCGCCCACACCCGCCCTTGCCAATTCCACGCCATGCTCACCCGCCCCGGGGCGAAGAGGGCCGCCGGCACGAGATGATCGCTGCCTGAAGCAAAACGCCGCGCGGCGCCGTGACGAATTCGTCAGGCGCCGCGCAAGCAATCGTAATCCTGATGCTTCTGGATGACCCGGAGCTAGAACCGGTACTGCGTCGAGACGAGCACTTCCTGCTCATTCGTCTTCGGTCCCACGGTCTCGCCCGAGCTGTTCAGCGCGCCAGCCACCTCGCGGAAGCGATACAGCAGCGAGACGACGCCGATGTTGCGCCAGACGTACACGTGGGCGGCAGCGCGATACTGGAACTCGTCCAGCTGCTTGCGCAGGTCGGTCTCCAGCTTGTCCGGTCCAGCCAGACGCTTGCCCGCCACATACGCGCCGTAGTCGGCCGCCAGCAGCAGCACCTTGGGGATCGCGAGCACGCCGACCTGCACGTTGTACGCAAGCTGGTTGGCGCCGGGGATGATCGACTCCTGATCGAAGTCGAGCGCGTACTTGCCGTACACCTCAGCCGTCGCGACGACCCGCTTGTAGCGGAACACGTTGTTCAGGTTGAAGGCGGGATAGCGCTCCTGCGCCCGCTGGTCGTACTTGGCACCCAGCGTCAGGCCCCAGGTCAGCGGCACGCTGGTGTAGAGGAACGGCGAGTCGAAGCGGCTGACGGTGCCGAACACATTCAGGCCGACCTGACCGCCCACGCCGTAGGTGTAATTCTCGTTGCCGTACGTGAAGTAGCGACCGCCGACGTTGCCGGTCGACCGGCCCGAGCCGCCCGCCGCAAATGCCCGGTACACGAGCTTGCCGGAGTGGCCCAGTGGACCGGAAACTTCGACTGCGGCGCCGTTGCCCTGCTCGAAAGCGTTGTAGAGGTAATACGCGGGCTCGACCAGCAGCTGCTTCGAGGTCGACACGATCAAGCCGCTGGACAGGCCGCCGCCGCCGCTGTTCAGGTTGAGGAAGTGGCCGCTGGTGCCCAGTGGAACCTGGAACATCGCAAACGTCAGGCGCGGCGTCCGCTCGGCCCGCATGCTGACGAGGTAGAACGAGTTCGGGATCTGCAGGATCGGGCCAAACGACCGCAATTGCAGCTTGGTGAAGCGGGTGTCGGCCTGCTCCTTCTCCATGTCGTACGCGCCTTCGATACCGGCGACGACCGAGAAGCGCATGCCGGGATTGCCACGGCAGACGGTGACTTCCGGGTCAAACCGGCAGCCGAAGTCGGCGCAGTCCACCTTGCCGTCGTTGTCGTTGTCGACGCCGTCGGAGCAGACTTCATCGTTGCGCTCGCCGTCCTTGTCGCTGCCCTTGCCGATCAGGTCCTCGACGGTCATGCCCTCGCGCAGCTCAGGCACGTCGTCCGGAACGCTGTTCGCGCCACCCGCGCCGCCGCCGCTCTCCAGAGGTCCCTGCCACGAGCCGCGGCAAGGCTTGGCCTGGTCGCAGTCGCTGTCGTCGCAGTCCACGAAGCCGTCGCCGTCGTTGTCGAACCAGTCGCCGCACTTCGCGTCGTCGTTCTCGGGTCCCGACCCGACCTTGCACAGGACGTCGCCTTTGCAATCGGCGTCCGCGCAGTCGACCATGCCGTCGCCGTCGTCGTCCTTGCGATCGCCGCAGTTCGTCTCTTTGGCGCCAGAATCCGCCGCGGGAGCGGGCGCCGCCGGCGTCTCAGCCGCCGGTGCCGCGGGGGCGACCTCCGCTGCGGGCGCGGGAGCACCCGGCTTCGCGGGCTGGGCCCATGCGGCCGTCACGAACGAACTTCCAGCTACCAGGGCCGCCATCGCAAATAGGGCTGCCGTCCTCATGATGACCTCACTTTCCGTTGCTAGAACCCGCAGACCCGGGGCTTGCCGGTCGTCTTGTTCTTGCAGATGTCGACGGCGGGGTTCCAGTTGCAATCCCAGTCGTCGCAGTCGACGTAGCCGTCTTTGTCGTTGTCGATGCCGTCGCTGCACTTCGCGGTGCCGTCGTCCAAGCTCTCCTGACACGCCTGCTTGACCGAAAGGTCGGTCGAGTTGCGGCAGGAGTAGTCTTCGCAGTCGGTGTAGCCGTTGCCGTCGTTGTCGATGTCGTCGCTGCAACGGTCGAACGTCACTTCGAGGACGGACGCGCAGTACTTGACCACGGCGGAGTCGTCGGCCTGCGAGCACGAGTAGTCGCCGCAGTCGACAAAGCCGTTGTTGTCGTTGTCGATGCCGTCCGAGCACTTGGCCACCGTGTTCTCGCCAATCGAGACGCAGTAGTCGATTGCCTCTTGGGTGCCCTTGGAACTGCAGGAGAAGTCGTTGCAGTCGACGTAGCTGTTCTTGTCGTTGTCGATCCCGTCACTGCACAGGGCCACGGTGTCTTCGGCGAGCGCTGGCGCGGTTGCGCAGTACTCGGCAACGGCGGCGTCCTTGGACTTGCTGCACGAAAAGTCCAAGCAATCGATGTACTTGTTGCCGTCGTTGTCGATGCCGTCCTGGCACTTGGCTAGCGTGTCCTCGGGCTCGCTGGCCGGCAAGCACGCGGGGACGGTGTCGCAGCCCGTATCGGCGCAATCGGTCTTGCCGTCGCCGTCGTTGTCCTTGCCGTCCGTGCACGCGGCCGAGTCGACGTCCGAATCCTCCGTGCACAC
>CAJBNH010000061.1 GCA_903955385.1 uncultured Myxococcales bacterium
GCCCAACAAGCTGCAGAGAAAGCGCTCAAAGCCCTTGTCATCGCAGAGGGTCTGCCGATGCCTCGCTCTCATGACCTCGTCCTGCTGCTTGACCGAGTGACAAGGACGGGGTCACACGAGCAGCAACTGTTGGAGGCGCTGTTGCCGGTGGCCGACGATGCCGTCCGCGCCGATTTGGCCGAGCAAGCGGTGCAGGCGAGCTGGACGGTCGACCAACTGGCTGCCGCCGTGCGCGCGCACCTGCCCCCACCCGAAGACCCCGCGCCGGGTGAGCGCGCCGTTCGGCCGCGCACCATCCAGCCCCTTCGCGTAGTGCGCGAAGAGCTGGTCAAGCGGTTCGACGCTGATCGGTTGAAACGCGATTGGCAGCGACTGAGCGCTGGCGACAAGCGCAAGGCCGCTGCGTGGTTGGAGGAACTGGAGGCGCATGTGAGGGCGCTTCGCGCGAGCTTGCCGCCGGTCCAGTGACTCCAAGGCGCCGCTCGTGAACCCCGGCGCGCGGCCTACCGCGAGTTCGCTCAAGCCACCGCCGTCGTTCGCAAGGCGGCCATCAGTCAAGCGAACAGAACGCCGCCACGACGCCGTCACGTACCGTCTGGGCCGCCGCCAGTGCCTGACGGGCCTGCGCCTCGTCCAATTCGCCGAAGCCTGGATACCGGGACATCGCGACGAATGGGGTGAGCAACCGCGCGGCATCGGCAACGTCCGGCATCGAAAGGCCAACGGCAACCAGACGATCGACGAGCACACCCAAGTCATGGGTCCGAGGCGGTATTTCGCTCTGGGCAACAAGCAACGCCTTGAGGAGCTTCTCCGCTTCCTGTTGGCAATGAAACGCCGTGATGTCGCAAAGACCGTGCGGCAAGACCAGCGCCGCGGTCAATCGATCCGCGTCGGCGCGACGCAGCCATTCCGCAACCTCAGGATCCTCACGCCGCTTCATGAAGCACCCGTCCGGTCGTTTCGGCCTCGTAGACCACGCTGCTTTTCCAAGTCATCAGCCGCGCGTGCTCGTCCGGCGTGAACACGACGATGTCCTTGGGCACGCGGACGTCCGCCGTGGCGCACTGGGCCAGATACATGCGCTGGGCCTGCGAGACGGCACTTTCCGCAACGACCAGGACGTCCCAATCGCTTTCGGGATCTCCCTCGCCGCGAGCGCGCGAGCCGAACCACACGACGCGACGAGCGTGCAGCGTCGCGACGAGGCGACTGGCCAACTCGCGAGCAATGCGTTCGTCTTCGGCTCTGGGCGTCATGGGCCTACCTCTGTTTCGAGCGTAGCCCGCTTCGGGCCGAAGCGCCATCCTGTGGCAGATTCAGGCGCAATTCCAGCGGGAAAGGAGCGCACCTGAGCCAGATCACCGGTGAATCACGGCGCGCCTACTGCTTGGTGTAGTGGACGGAAAACGCCTGCTGACACGTCGAGTTGTCGCTGCAGACGATGCCCACCGACATGGTGCCGCCATACTCGGCGTTGGTGCCGTAGGTCGAACTCGAGAACGAACGGCTGCATGTTACGCCAAGTTCGGTAATCTCGTAGGAGTCGCTCGTCGAGCCGGACTTGGTGTAACACGCCTCGGAAGGCTTCGACACCGTGTCACTCAGACTTTCGATGATCGCTTTCTGCATGGTCTCCGGGCAGTTGCCATCGGCCGCTGCCAGATCGACCTTGTAGGTACCTGCGGGCGTCATGCACGGCACGGTCACGGTCTCGGTCGCGCATCCGACGCACGCGAGCATGGACATCATCAACAGGGTTCGCATGGGAGATCGCTCCTGAATGGCCTGAAGTTCAGACCTGTGGGGGGGTTACCATCTTACTTCGCGCACTGGTACTCGACGGTTCGGCTGCCCAGCATCCAGGGCAACAGCGTGCCACCCAGACTGGCGGTCGATTGGCAACTGCTGTCGCCGGCGCCGCAGGCCGACGACGCGACAATCGATCCGGCAACGCTGAGGCCGATGTTGATCACGACGTCCATCGCGCCCATCTTGGACTCGACGTACGCCAGCTGCTTGCACTCTGAGCCGACGGGCTTGTTCAGTTCGATCAGGCCGCCGATGGCGAACCACTGGTGCTCGCTGACGATGGGGCCGGTGGCGTCGGCTCGGCTGTACGCCTTGGTGGTGAAGCATCCGGTGGTTGCGGCGACCAAGGTGACGAGCACGAGCCCCATGGAAATGGCTCGGTGGGTGTAGCGAAGCTGCATGGATTCTCCTCAAAGTGTTGGACGCAAGGGAGGCGCTGTCTGCACGCATTGGCGCCGATGATTTCGTCCCATAGAATGAACCGTCAGCTGTCTGTGTCAACCTGAGCGCGGCTTTCCGCCTATAGGACGGTTGAGAATCGCCGCCCCGCGTAACACCTTGTCGCCATGGCAAAGCGCTACGCCGACGAGCTGGGCGAGCAGCTGCACACCGACGGCAAGAACGTCTACCGTCTGGAGAGCGGCACTGAGAACGTGGCGCTGGTCCGATTGAATCGAATTGCTGAGGTGCTGGACGTTTCCGTGGGCGCCCTCATCGACGGCATCCTGCCCGCGAATACCTGGGACCGCGAGCTCGAGGCGCTGGGCTGGCACGCCGTCATCGCCCAACGCGAAGGCAAGCCTCTGCGCCCGTCGGCACGCGCGAACACGAAGGTGGCGGCCGTGCCTGTGCTGGATCTGCGGCCAGTCGGCGGTGCGGTAGGCGCCCGCGACGAACCCAGCGTCCTCGGACACGTCACGCCAGCCGTGGGCCGACGTCTATCGGACGGCGGCCTCTTTCTTGCCAAGGTGGTCGGCGACTCGATGACGCCACGCATCCCGCCGGATACTTGGTGTCTCTTCAGTCGGGCATTCACGGAATCGCAGCTGCTGGGCGTTGATGTGTTGGTGGCCGAGCGAGAGCCGGGAGGGCTGACCGCCTGGATCGTCAAGCGCGTCGCCCAGATCGCGGTGGGTCACGACGACCGGCGAACGGTGCTGCTGCAGAGCGCCAACCGGTCCTATCCGCCGCGGGAGATTCATGTCGGCGGCAGCGAAGCCCTCCACATCGCAGCGGTCGTACGCGAAGTGCTGCGGTCACCGCGGGCCGACTGACCCGTGCGGAGGCGCCCGGCTGACGGTCGATGGCGCACCAACACCGCGCGCCCACCCGCCCCACCATCACCCCCCCGGCAGCTGCTCCCGCGTCCACGCCAGCACCAGGTCCACCGCTTCCTGAACCGTGGGCACTGGGTGCCATTGACGGGTTCGCATGTCCTGAACCTCCAGCGGCTGCGACGGGTCATCGGCCCGCAGGTGCAGAATTGCCACCAACCCCTGGGAACCGCCGACCCAGAGCCAGTGGCCGGCGCCCTCGCTCTCGGGCCGGTGGTCGACCGAGTAGTGCCAGCATTCCAGCGCCGCACGCGCGTGGTCCAGCGGTGTTTGCATGGGGTTGTAGACGCGCCTGCGATACTGCGCCTGGAACTGCAGCGCCCGCAGCGCCAGCCACCCGGCCCAAGCCAGCGGCAGGTAGTAGCCCCAGGTGAACCCCCCCAGAAACCAAGCCAATGGCAGCCCGACGACGCCCAGCAGCACCGCGCCCGTGGCATGGTTTACCGCGCGCCTGCGCAGGCGTTCGGTCGGGTCGCACAAAGCCGGCACACTCGCCAAGTCCGCCATGCCGTCGGTCGGGTCGGGCGGCGTCGACCACATGTCTCGTTGGATCAGGAACTTCTGCAGCTCAGCCACCTCCCGCATCGGCTGCAGCGCCTGTCCCAGATCATCGGCCGACGACCGGCTTGCCTGCGATGGCACCGCGTAGGGATCCCGGTACGGCGGTGGACCGTCCCACTGACCCGTGTGGTGCGGGTTGCCATGCCAGGACCCGTCGTCGCTGCGCCAGGGGTCGTGGGGATTGTGCGGGTCGTAGGTCATCGGGTACCTCCTGAAGCCAGCCTGCGCCTGCCTTGCGACAACACGTGTCGTTTGCAAGCGTTTCGCGAGATGCTCCCCGCGTCTTCCGCAAACGCCCACTGACACCCGCCGACCACTTGGCATAGACTCGCGGGCGCATGTCGGTCGCGCACATCGCGCTGCATCAGGGGGAAGCTGTGGAGAAGCTCAAGGGTGTGTCCCTGTCCTTCGGTGCCAAGTTGGGCTTGGGGCTGCTGGGGGCGTGTCTGGTGGCGCTGGCGGTCTCTGCTGCGGTGCTGTTCTCGCATCACGCGCGGGAGGTCGACAGCATCGGCAAGCCCGGCAACCCCTTCGTGTTCTGGCTGTCGGTCTCGTACAAGGCGACGCCCGCGGATCTGGAGCAGCTGTCGGCCCTGCTGACCCAAGCCGCCGACATGCAGGTGGAGGTCAAGCGGGCGCCCGACGAGCAGGCTGCCCTGCTTGCCGCCGGAAATCGCAGTGTCGACGCCTGGTTGCTGCCGCTGTTCGACTACGAGTTTTGCCAGCAGGAGTACGGCGTTCGCGCGGTGCTGCAGCCGATTCGCGTGGGCGGCGCGCAGGTCTACCACGGCGACATTCTGGTGCGCGCCGACAGTCCGGTGAAGACGCTGGCTGACCTGACGGGCAAGAAGGTGGCGTTTGTCGACCCGTTCTCGACGTCTGGCTTCCTGTACCCTGCGCGACTGCTGGCCGATGCGGGCGCGAAGGAAGTGCCGGTCTTTGCCGGCAGCCATCCCGCGGCACTGGCGGCACTGACGGCCGGCAAGGTGGAGGCCGCCGCGACCTTCTACGATCCCGCGGTGCCGGCCGACCCCAGCCGTCGCCTGCTCGCCCGCACCCAAGACATCCCGAACGAGCCGGTGTTCGTGCGCAAGGATCTGGCCGCCGATGTGCAGAAGCGGTTTGCGGATGCACTGTTGCGCATAACGGCGTCGGACGCCGGGCGCGGGCTTTGGTCCAGGATCGCCGGCATCGAGGCCTTCACGCCGGTCACGGACGCCGCCTATGAGGCCGTGCACCAAGAGATTGACGCCGCGGGCAAAGAGCTGGGCGCACTGGTTCCCGGCGGTCAGGCCATCTACAACGACAACCGCAGGCCGCCGATGGGGATGACGCCGTAGCTGCTGCGCCGTCTCGTCTGGCTGCTCGATCAGGAATTCCCGAACCGCCGAATCCACACCATGCAAACCCAAGCCCTTACGCGGCTTGACGTTTGTTGTCCGTCCTTCTACGGTTCGCCTCCTTGCCTCCGGCGATTTTGCCGGACTCTTTGGGGGGAACTCAATGCTCAATCAACGTGGGATGTGGATGTCTGTTGCGGCCCTTGGCGCTGCCGTCGCGATTGCCGGCTGCTCGAAGAACAAGCCCGCCGAGCCTGGCGCTGCGGCTCCTGGCGCACCGGCGGCGGCGACCGCCAAGGCGCCCGAGGCTGCACCTGCTGCGCCCGCCAACCCGGCAGTGGCCGAGTTCGCGCCTCTGTTCGTCGACATTGCCAAGTGCGAGGACCTGTCGGACCTGTACGCGCAAGAGAAGTGCCCGGCGAACTACAAGCTGCTGCAGGCCGTCACCGCGGCGTACGAAGGCATCGAGAAGGACAAGACCCGGTTTGAGCAGGTCTACGGTGCGCTGGTTGAACAGGTCGTCAACGGCACCGACATCAAGGCGCGCAAGTGCGCTGCGTATGCCGCATGGTCCAAGGGCAACCGGGGCGGCGATCTGTTCGCCGACAACGAAAAGGTCTCGCAAGACCTGCTTGGTGCCCTGGTCAAGATGCCCAAGGAAGACAACTACCTGGGCTATGAGACGGCCAACATGCTGAGCAACGCGTGGAAGAAGGACAGCGGCGTGCGCAAGGCCCTGATCGAGGCCATCAAGGACAAGAAGATCCAGACGACCCGTGGCCGCGGCGAGCTGATCCGTCACGCTGGCTGGGTTGCCGCGGAAGCCCCCGATGCGCTGTCGGCCATCCGGGGCGTTGCGACCGACGCGACCGACGACATCGACGTCCGCAAGGAGGCCATGTCGGCCCTGGGCAGCGTGCTGAAGGCCAAGCCAGAGATGATCGAGAGCCTGCTGTTCATCACCGCCGAGCCGAACCTCGACGCGCAGATGGGTGCGATCGCGGCCATCGCGTCCGTCACGCCCGCCACGCCTGAGGCGCTGAAGGCCCAGACCAAGCTGGTCGAGCTGCTGGCCGCCCCTGACCCGAACCCGCTGGCGTCCGGCATCCTGCGCTCGCTGGGCCGCTTCGCCGATCTGGATGGCATCAAGGCCGCCACTGCTTACTACTCGGCCAACGCCGCCAAGCCCGGCGTGACCTCCACCTATGCCAACATGCTCTCCACCCTGGCCTACGGCGGCCGCTTCAAGGACAACCCGGAGGGCGACGCCGCGCTGCGCACGGCTGCCGAGTCGGTGCTGAAGGGTGCCGACAGCAGGCCGTCGGACAAGGACTACGCGCTGCAGGCCCTGGGCGCGCTGGGTGGCCCGAAGTCGGTCGCCGCGTGCAAGAAGTTCAGTGCCGACGCTGAGAAGTCCGTCGCCGCCGCCGCCGCCAAGTGCGTCGAAAAGGCAAGCGCACCGGCACCCGCCAAGTAGCGAACGCGCAAGGGTCTCCGGGTCCGTTGGGGCTTGACCCCCCGGCGGATCCGGACCACCCTACCGGGCACTAGACCGACCGGTCTGCTGGGTGCCCCCCATGCCGAAGCCCGCCTCGCCACGTCACGGACCCGAGCGCCGCCGCGAAGAGATCCGCCGGGCCGCCTACCGCTGCTTCCGCCTGACCGGCTATCACGAGACCACCGTCGACGACATCTGCCTGGCCGCGCAGGCGTCGAAGGGCAGCTTCTACTGGCATTACGGCTCCAAGCAGGACGTCTTCATCGACCTGCTGGAGACGTGGACGCGCGAGGTGATGGATCAGGTCCACACCCAGTTCCTGTCCGCAGTTCGGCAGCACGACTACATCCGCGCGACCACGGAGGCGCTGGAGCGAGAGATCCGCCGCGGCCGCGTGATCGTGCCACTGTGGCTGGACCTGACCGTTCAGGCGCGGCGCGAGAAGGACATCCGCGATGCCCTGTCCCGCTTCTACCGGCGGGCGCGCGCGGCGATTGCCGAGATGCTGCGGCCGTCGCTGGAAGAGCTTGCGTCGGAAGAGGATCTGCAAGGTCTGGCCGGCACGATTTTCGGCGCCTATGCCGGCGTGATGATGCAGGAGCAGATCGACCCCGAGGCGGCTGACGCACGGCTCGCCGTGCAGCACTTCATGTCCGTGCTGGGCAAGCTGGTCCTGCGGCCGGGTGCAGAGCGTTTGCTGCCGTCGGAGGAACCGCCAGTGGCCACAACGGGGCCGCGGCACCGGTCTGTGGCGGCGCGCACCAAGGCAGCGAGCCAGGCGCGGGGCGGCGGGGCCAGGGTCGAGACCTCGGAATTGTCAGCGTTTCTGGATGGCGCGCCCGCGGATTCGCAACACCGCATGGCCGAGCTGCGCGCCCTGGTGTTCGAGGTCGCGCCAGACGTCGACGAGCGTGTCATCCACGGCTGGAAGGTGCTGGCGTACGGCCGCAGCGCGCTGGTGGCGTATCTGAAGGTCCGGCGCGACGGGGTCCACCTGGGCTTCTACGACGGTGCCGACCTGCCCGACCCGCTGGGCCTGCTGACCGGTGAAGGCAAGCGCATGCGCCATGCCCGCCTGCCGCTGCGGGAGCCGGTAGAGCTGGCGCCGCTGCGAGAGCTGGTGCGGGCGGCATTTGACGCTCACGACGCGTTGCGTCACTAGACCAGTCAGTCTAGCAATTCACGCCGTTTTACAAGTAATCGCTTGATATTCCGCATGGTTATGTTCAACTTGACACGATCGCGGTGTCAAGGGAAGCTCCGCTCTCAATAGACCGACCAGTCGGTTCGGGCGGGGAGCGAGATGAGCCAGGGCGAGCAGACCACGACGCGGCAGGGGAACCACGGCACTGAGCAGCAGGCAAACCGACACACGCTGGCACAGCGACTGGCGCTGGGTGAGGTGCGGGCTGCCCTGACGTTTGCCGGCCAAGGCCAAACCGGGCTGCTGGACGAGCTGGCAGAGCTGCTGCGCGAGGTGCCGGAAGGTCGTGCGTGGCTGGAGGCGGCGACTGAGGTGCTGGAAGCGCTTGCGCAAAGCCAGGCGTTTCGCTCTGCGGGTCTGTACGGCCGGGGCCTGTCGTTCCTGCGCTGGGTCGAGGACGCTGTGGATCGCCCGGAAGAGGCCTACGTGACGTCGAGTGCGGTGTCGCAGCCGCTGATCTTCCTGACGCAAATGCTGAGGTATCAGGCAACCTTCCATGCGGGCTTGGGACAGGCGCTGGCCCGAGGCGCGGTGCCCGTGGTGTCGGGCCACTCGCAGGGGATGATGCCGGCGCTGCTGGTCGCCGAGAGCGACGGTGGCCGCATCGAGCTGCCGCGGCTGCTGGACTATGTGCGCTATTTCGCGTGGCAGGGTCTGCACATGGCGCGGTCGTTCCGCGGCGGCGCAGAGCAGGCGGGGCCCGTGGGTTCGCCGATGCTGGCGGTGGCCGGTCCGACGTCGCAGCGGCTGCAGGCCGTGGTGGCCCGCGTGAACCAGGTGCTGCCGCTGGACCGCCAGCTGGCCATCGCGCTGTACAACACCCGCACGCGACACGTCGTCAGCGGTCCGGTTGCGTCGATCGACCAGCTGCGTGCGGCCCTGACGGCCCAAGGCGACGCCGAGACGAAGCAAAAGCGCGAGGGCAAGTTCGCGGGCAAGCCGCTGCAGTTCGTGGGCGAGGCGCTGGTCGTCGGTGCCCCGTTCCACAGCACGCACATGCAGGCGGGTCTGGAGGGGATGCGTCAGGCGGTGCGGGAGATCGGTTTCCGTATCGAGGGTGCCTCGTTGCGGCTGGAGGCACTGTCGCCCTCGGACGGCAGGCGCATGAACGACGACGCAGACCTGACCGACGCGATCATGGTGGACCAGTTCGTGCGGCCGGTGCGCTGGGCGGACACGGTGCGGCAGCTGGTCGAGCGACCGGGCGTGCAGCACGTGATCGATCTGGGCCCCAGCGACGGCGTGGGGCGGCTGACCCGAACGATCTTGAGAGGTTCTGGGCTGGAGACGGCATTTCTGGGCACCGGCGAGGGCCGCCGCACCTTCTTCGACGGTGCGCCCGACAACAGCGGCACCGTGTGCTACGCCGACGACCGCCCAGGCCTGGTCAGGCTGCCCAACGGCGCCATTGCCTTGGACAATCGCTACACGCGCGCCACGGGACTGTCGCCCTTCCTCCTGCCCGGCATGACCCCGACGACAGGCGACGCCCCCATCATCGCCGCGGCGGCCAACGCGGGCTACGTGGCCGAGCTGGCCGGCGGCGGGCAGCCGACGGAGAAAGTGTGGTGGACGCGCATGGAGGAGCTGGCGGAAACGCTGGAACCCGGGCGCGAATTCACCGTGAACACCCTGCTGCTGGACCCCTGGCTGTGGGACCTGCAGGTCAAGCGCGGGCGGCTGATCCAGAAGGCGCGCAAGGCGGGCTTTCCGATTGCAGGCGTGACGGTCAGCGCAGGCATCCCCGAGGTGGCCGACGCGGTGGCGCTGCTGGACGAGCTGGCCGGCCTCGGCATGAAGCTCAACGCCTTCAAGCCCGGCACGGTGGCGCAGGTCGAGCATGTGGTGAAGATCGCCAAGGCCGCTCCGCAACACACGATCTTCATTCACATCGAGGGCGGCAAGGCGGGGGGACACCACTCGTGGGAGGAGCTGGACGACCTGCTGCTGGACACCTATGACACCGTGCGCCGCCAGCCGAATCTGGTGCTGTGCGTGGGTGGCGGGATTGCGACCGAGGCGAGGGCGACCGAGCTGCTGACCGGCAAGTGGTCGGAACAACACGGCCTGCCAGCGATGCCGGTCGATGCGGTGTTTCTGGGAACGCTGGCGATGGCGTGCAGGGAGGCGTGCACCTCGCCGCAGGTCAAGCAGGCGCTGGTCGACGCGCAAGGCACCGACCGCTGGGTCCACACCCATCAGGTGCACGGCGGCGTGACCTCGGGGCGCAGCCAGCTGGACGCCGACATCCACTACCTGGACAACGCTGCGGCGCGCTGTGGTCGACTGCTGGATCAGGTCGCGGGCGATGCCGATGCCGTGGCCAAGCGCCGCGACGAGATCCTGGCGGCTTTGGCGCTGACCTCGCGCCCCTACTTCGGCGACCTGGAGCGCATGACGTGGGCGCAGGTGCTGCAGCGCATGGTCGATCTGATGACGACGGGGACCGGCGGCCGCTATGACGACGGCGTATGGCCGGACCGCAGCTACCGCGAGCGCGTCGCCGACACGCTGCGCCGGGCCGAGGCGAGGCTGGCCGGACGCCGCGCAGGCAACCTCAAGCAGAATCGAGAGATCGCAAGCATCCTGACCGATCTGGCCGAGCTGGACGACCCCCACGCGGTGCTGGCGAAGTTCGCGGCGGCGTATCCCGAGGCGGCGACCACGCGCCTGCACACCGTCGACGCCCGCTTCTTCGTGCACAAGATCTGCGCGCGCCCCGGCAAGCCTGTCTGCTTCGTGCCGGTGCTGGATGGCGCCGTGCGGCGCTGGTTCAAGGCCGACTCGCTGTGGACCTCGCACGACCCGCGCTATCCCGCCGACGCGGTGCTGATCATTCCGGGACCTGAGGCGGTGCAGGGCATTTTCCGCGCCGACGAGCCCGTGGCCGACCTGTTGGGTCGGTTCGACCGTGCGGCGGTGGAACACCTGCTGGCGCTTGGGGTTTCTCCGGTCGACGCCGAGGACCGCCGCAAGGCACCGCGGGCGGCGACGCTGCCCGCCGCGATCCGCGCAGAGACGGCCGCGTCGGCAACCGTGCTGCACGTAACCGGGCCGGTGGCGCGCGACGCGTGGCTGCCGTGGGTCGCCTCAACCTTCCGCGGACCGCTGGCGGCCCTGTGTGGCCCGGCACGCCTCTTCGAGGGCACCCGACCTGCGGCCAACCCCGTGCAGGCGCTGCTGTTTGCCGAGCTGGGAGCGACGCTGCGGGTCGAAGCCGCGGCCGATGGCATCGCGAGCTTGCTGGTCTGGCAGGGTCCCGGCCGTTCGCCCGACCGTGTCGTCGTGCGTCTGGGGGCCGCAGATCAGGTGGTCGTCGAGGTGCAGGTCGCCGCAGCGCCAGGGCACGCGCAGGGGGCGACCTACGCCTTCTCGCTGCAACGTCAGGTGCTGGCGGGGGGGGACACGGCGTTCCTCACCGACGAGACGGCAAATGCCAACGCGCTGGGCCACTTCTACCATCAGGCGCTGTTCGGTCGGGCGCTGGCCCCAACGCCGCTGTTCGCCTCTGCCGCGGCCACGGTCTCGCTGTCGGCAGAGCAGGCGGACGCGTATCGCGCGCTGACGGGTGGGGCAGGACGAAAGGCAGACGAGCCGGCGGCGTTGGACCTGGCCTTCTCGCTCGGGTGGGAGCCGCTGTTCCAGGTGTTGTCGTGCGACGAGCTGGCCGAGGGCCTGTTGCGTCTGGTGCATCTGGAGAACCGCATCGCGACCGGCCCCGGCTGGCCCGTGCAGGCGGGTGAAGCAGTGACGGTGACGGCACGCGCAACCCGGGTCGAGGACGCCGATGCCGGCCGGACCCTGCAGACGACCTGCACGCTGCTGCGCGGCAAGGTGGTGTGCGCGACGGTGGAATCCGCCTTCTTCGTGCGCGGTTCCTATGGCCGAACGCCGCTCAAGCTGCGTGCCGACGAGCCCGTGACCCTGCACCTGCTGCCGACCGATGCCCCGGCCGTCGAGCTGCTGCGCGCCCAGCCTTGGGTGCGGTGGGAGGCTGAGATCGCCTTCGGTCAGCCGCTGTCACTGTCGGCAACGCTGGGCGAGACCAGACCACGCAAGGGCTTGCCGACCTTCCGGGCGCAGGGCGCGCTGACGCAGGACGGTCGGGTCGTCGGCACTGTGTCCCTGAATCAAACGGCTGACCTGCGCGAACACCCGGTGCGTGCGGTGGCCGCGCTGCTGGCGGCTCCGGCCGTCGCGGCCAAGCCTGCGACACGCAAGACGATTGCGCGCACGACCGACCGGACGCCCTTCGACATGGCGGGCTTTGCTGAGGTTGGCCGCGACCTGAACCCGATCCACCGAAGCGCCGCCGCTGCGCGCCTGGCCGGTCTGGACGAGCCCATTGTGCACGGCATGTGGACCGCCGCCCGTACCCGCGAGTGGATCGAGTCGGCCGTGGGCGAACAACAGGGCCCGATCCTTCGCACCCACACCGAATTCCTGGCCCCCGCCCTGCGCGGCGAGCCGGTCGAGATCGAAGTTGCGCGCACGGGCTTGCAGCAGGGCGGTCTGGTGGTCGAGGCGACGGCGTCGGTGCGACGCGGGGCCGAGCTGCTTCCCGTCGTGCGAGCAGAGGCCGTGGTGGCCGCGCCCCGGACGGCGTACGTCTTCCCCGGTCAGGGGATCCAGCAAAAGGGCATGGGCATGGAGGGTTACGCCCGCTCGCCCGCCGCCCGCGCCGTGTGGGATCGCGCCGATGCGCACGCCCGCGAGCACCTTGGGTTCTCGATCCTGCGTGTGGTGCGCGACAACCCGCGCGAGCTGATCGTGCAGGGCGTGCCGCAGGTACACCCGACTGGCGTGCTGAACCTGACCCAGTTCACGCAGGTGGCGATGGCGGTGCTGGCGACGGCACAGGTTGCCGAGCTGGAGGAAGCGGGTGCGCTGGTGTCCGGCGCCGTCGCGTGCGGCCACAGCGTGGGCGAGTACAACGCGCTGTCGGCGTATGTCCGCGTGCTGCCTATCGAATCCGTTGTCGATATCGTGTACCAGCGCGGCTGCGTGATGCACACCTTCGTGCCGCGCGATGCCCACGGCCGCAGCGCCTACCGGATGGGCGTGATCCGTCCGAACGTGGCCAAGCTGAACCAGGCCGGGGCTGAGGCGCTGGTCGCCGAGATCGGCAAGCAAACCGGCAAGTTCATCCAGATCGTCAACTACAACGTCCGCGACCGGCAGTACTCGGTGACGGGCGAGGTCGCGGCGCTGGAGGCCTTGGAAGCCGCCCTGATCGCGCGAGGGGGCGGCGGCAAGCGACCTGCTTGGGTCGAGGTCCCCGGCATCGACGTGCCCTTCCACTCCGCAGTGTTGCGAGAAGGTGTGCCGGTGTTCCGCGCGACGCTGGACCTGCGGCTGCCCAAGACGTTCGACCCCGATCGGCTGGTCGGCAAGTACGTGCCCAACCTGGTGCCGCTGCCGTTCTCGCTGGAGATCCCGTTCATTCAAGCGGTGTTCGATGCGACCAGCTCGCCAGAGCTGGCGGCCGTGCTGACGAACCGCGCCGCGTGGCTGGGCCGCGAACCCGAGCTGGCGCGGCTGCTGCTGGTCGAGCTGCTGGCCTGGCAGTTCGCAAGCCCGGTGCGCTGGATCGAGACGCAAGAGCTGCTGATGCGCCCGGTTGCTGAGGGCGGTCTGGGGATGCAGCAGATCGTGGAAGTCGGCGTGGGGTATCAGCCGACGCTGCTGAACATGGCGCGCCAGTCGGCCGAAGTGCTGGGGCCGCGCGCGGCCAAGGTCGCACTGCGCAACGTGGAAGCCAACGCCGACACCCTCTTTGCTCGAGACACCGACGAGGCCCCGGCCGCGTCGGCGGCACCGGTCGCTCCTGCGGCCCCGGTTGCTGCATCGACCCCTGTTGCGGCGGCCCCGGTCGCGGCGCCTGTCGCTGCGGCGTCGTCCGGCCCCATCGCCGACTCGCAGCTGTCGCCGGCCGAGGCGCTGAAGATGCTGCTGGCGCTGCAGGCCAAGGTGCGGCCCGACCAGATCAGCGACACCGAGACCATCGACGAGCTGTTTCAAGGGGTTTCGTCACGCCGCAACCAGGCGCTGCTGGACATCGGTGCTGAGTTCCAGGCCGGGACGCTGGATGGCGCCCACGAAAAGCCGCTGGCCGTGCTGGCGGGGGAAATCGCCAAGCGTGCGGGTAGTTGGAAGGCTCCGGGTCGGTACCTGCGTGCGGCAGAGGACGAGGCGCTCAAGCGCGTGTTGGGCCGCAGCGGTCTGGGTCGCAAGGACATCGTCGCCCATCTGGCCGACACATTCGGCATTGGCGAGGGCGTGGCAGAGCAGACGATCGCGACGCTGACGCTGGAAACCCGCGACTCGGAGTCTGGACGCGGCGGTGCGCTGGGCGAGCTGGCGGGGGCAGCCCCGGGCAGTCGGGCCGAGGGTCTGGCGCTGGTCGAGCAGGCCGCGGGCCTCGTGGGCAAGCGCCGCGGGTTCGCGCTGGGTCGGGCGGGCAGTGCAGCGGGCGGCTCGGCGGTGGACGCAGCCGTGGTGCGCGAGCTGGAGGAGCGAATCGCCGGTGCGCAAGGCGTGTTGATGCAGACCGCCCGCGACCTGGCCGGTCACCTGGGCCTGCGATTGGAAGCGGCCGGTGCGGGGCTGCCCGAGGCGCCGACCGGACCCGACACGGCGGCCATCCTGGACAAGGAGCTGGGCCGCGCGGTGGCGGAGCTGATCGCGCCCGCGTTCGACCGCAAGAAGCACGTGGCGTTCCTGTCGTCGTGGGCGTTTGCGCAGCGCGACGTGGCGAAATTGGCCTTCGAGGCAACGAACGGTCGGCTGGACGACGCAAGTGTGGCGGCAGAGGCGGCGCGGCTGCAGATCCACGGCGGCGACGAGCGCGTGCAGGCAACCGCGCAGTTCTATGCCGGACGTGCGCGGCAGGACGGAAACCTGAAGCTGGCTGCGGCGTTGGATGCAGTCACGGCGGGCAGTCCGGCGGGTCCGGTGGCCGTGCGTCCATCGCGGCCCCGGCTGGACATCGCGGCCGACGGGACGATGCGCTACAGCGAACAGGTCGATCGATCGGACAACGCGCTGGCGACGTTCGCGACCTCGCTGTGGCCCCGGGATGCGGCGCCGCTGGTGCAGGTCGGTGCGGGCGGCGCGGCCAATGACCTTCTTCGCAAGGTACTGGAAGAAGGCGCGAAAACGCCATTCGACTTCGCTGGCCGCACGGCGGTGGTCACGGGGGCGAGCCCCGGCTCGATCGCGCTGGAGATCGTCCGGCACCTGCTGCGGGGTGGCGCGCGCGTGGTCGTGACCACGTCGACCTATGACCGCAAGCGCCTGCGCTTCTACGGCAGGCTGTTCCAGCAGGACGGCGCGCCGGGGGCCGAGCTGCACGTGGTGCCCTTCAATCAGGCGTCGTTTCAGGACATCGACGGGCTGGTCGACTGGCTGTTCGCCGAGCTGGCTGAGCAGTCGGGCGCGACCGTGCGCGTGCTGAAGCGGCCTTGGGCGCCCGACCTGCTGGTGCCGTTTGCGGCGCTGAAGGACTTGGGGACGTTGGACACGATGGGCGCCCGCTCGGAAGCTGCCGTCCGCGCACAGCTTTTGGGCGTCGAGCGGCTGATCGTCGGCATCGCCGCCCGCCACAAGCGCGATGGCCTGCCCCACCGCCCCTGCCACGTGCTGCTGCCCCTGTCGCCCAACCACGGCAACTTCGGGGGCGACGGCGCATATGCCGAGACCAAGATCGGTCTGGAAGTGCTGCTGCCGAAGTGGAAGAGCGAGGCCGAAGCCTGGGGCCGCGCGACCACCCTGTGCGGCGCACGCATCGGTTGGGTCCGCGGCACCGGCCTGATGGACGCCAACGACCCGGTCGCCGCACGACTGGAGGAGCAGACCGGGGTAAGGACGTTCGCGTCCGCAGAAATGGGGTGGATCCTCGCAGGGTTGTGCACGACCGCTGCCAGCGACGCCGCGCGCCTGACGCCCGTCGAGGCCGATGTCACCGGCGGCTTCGGCGCGATCGGCGACGTCAAGGCCGTGGTCGAGGGCATCCGCAAGGGCCTCGACGCCGAGTCGACGCTGGCCCGCCGCCGCACCCAGCTGGGTCGGCAGCACGCCGAGCGCTTGGGGCAGACGCCGCCCGCCGCGCCCACGGTGCGGCCGCTGCCCGCGTGGCCGCGCCCCGACGCTACGCCGCCCCTTGCTGCAGCGCTGGCGCAACTACCTGTCTCGCAAGGACCTTCTTTGGCGGACGTGGTCGTCATCGTCGGCACGGGCGAGATCGGTCCCTTGGGCAGCTCGCGCACCCGCCATGAGGTCGAGGTGGACGGCGAGCTGTCGGCGGCTGGCGTGCTGGAGCTCGCGTGGGTCACCGGCCTGGTCCGCTATGTCGACAACGGCCGCGGCGGCGTGTGGCAGGACGTGGCCTCGGGCGAGGAAGTCGACGAGGCCGACCTGGCCCACCGCTACCGCGACGCCCTGCGCACCCGCGTCGGCATCCGCTGGGTCGAGCCCGCGACCGCCGGCTTCGATCCCAGCCGTATGCCCGTGTATGCCACGGTGTTTCTGGAGCGCGACTTCGGCTTCACGGTGCAGACCGAGGCCGAGGCCTACGCCTTCCAGTCCGCGGACCCCAAGTACACCCGCGTTGAGCGCACGGCCGACGGCGAGGGCTGGCGCATCACGCGGCTGGCCGGTGCCGAGATCCGCGTGCCCAAGCAGGTGCGGCTGGACCGGTTGGTGGTCGGCCAGGTGCCGCAAGGCCTGGACTTTGCCCGCTACGGCATCCCGCGCGACATGGTGGAACGCGTGGATCGCGTCACGCTCTTCAATCTGGTCGCCACGGTCGACGCCTTCCTGTCTGCCGGTCTGGAGCCCGAAGAGCTGCTGCGTCACCTGCACCCCGCACGCATCGGCAACACGCAGGGCGCCGGTCTGGGCGGCATGCAGGCGATGCACCGGCTGTATCTGGACCCGGTGCTGGGCAACGAGCGACAGAACGACACGCTGCAAGAGACCCTGATCAACGTGGTCGCTGCGTATGTGGTGCAGGCCTACGTCGGCTCGTACGGCGCAATGGCCCACCCGGTCGGCGCCTGTGCCACGGCGGCCGTATCGCTGGAAGAGGCCTTCGACAAAATCTCGGGCGGTCGTGCGGACTTCGTGGTCGCCGGCGGCTTCGACGACTACGGCCCTGAGGGCGCGATCGGCTTTGCCGACATGAACGCCACGGCCTCGTCGGACGAGATGACGGCGATGGGTCTGGAGCCCGATCAGATGTCGCGCGCCAACGACGTGCGGCGGCGAGGGTTCGTCGAGGCGCACGGCGGCGGGACGCTGCTGCTGGCGCGCGGTGACGTGGCGTTGCGGCTGGGGCTGCCGGTGCACGGTGTGCTGGCCTATGCGAGCTCGCACGGCGACGGCATCCACAAGTCGATTCCGGCCCCGGGCTTGGGCGTGCTTGCGTGCGCCGCCGGTGGCATGGACTCGCCGCTGGGGCGGGCGCTGGGTCGCTTTGGGCTGACAGCAGACGACATCGCGCTGGTCTACAAGCACGACACCTCGACGGGAGCCAACGACCCGAACGAAAACGCGTTGCACCACCGCATCCAGCAGTCGCTGGGCCGCACGCCGGGGCTGCCGCTGTTCGCCGTGTCGCAGAAGGCGCTGACGGGTCACAGCAAGGGCGGTGCGGCCGCCTGGCAGGCGATCGGGCTGTGTCAGGCGCTGACCGAAGGTGTGGTGCCCGGCAACCGCAACCTCGAGTCCGTGGACGAGGCGATGCGAAAATACCGTCACATCGGATTTTCCGATGCGACCCTGCGTCCCGGCCCGGCGGTGAAGCTGCGCGCGGGCCTGCTGACCAGTCTGGGCTTTGGGCACGTGGGCGCGATCGGGCTGGTCCTGCACCCGGACGCCTTCCACCAGCGCATTCCGGCCGGTGACCGCGCCGCGTACGCCGCGCAGGTGCAAGACCGCGCAATGGCTCGGGAACACGCACGCACCGCTGTGCTGCTGGGCGACCGCATGGCCTTTGCCAAACGCAGCCACCGTCGCTTTGCCGCCGCCGACGGCACCGACGCGCAGGTCGACGAGGAGGCCCGGCTGCTGCTGGACCCGAACGCCCGTCTGGACGTCGACGGCCTGTACCACGCGGGGACACGATGATCGCAGGCATCGGCATCGATCTGGTCGATGTGGTCGGCTTTCGCGAGCAGCTGGCAGATCCGGCCTCGTGCTTCGCCGAATTCGTCTTCACGGCTGGGGAGCGGCGCGACGCGACCGACCGACCCGGCGGCGACCCGGCACGTCACCTGGCGGCGCGCTGGGCGGCCAAGGAAGCCTTCGTCAAGGCGTGGTCTGCCGCGCTGGGTGAGTCGCCCAATCCCATGAGTTCCGTGGACTTCCGCGAGATTGAGGTCGTATCGGATCTGCGCCGGCGACCCACGCTGACCCTGCACGGTCGCACGGCAGAGGCCTTCGCGAGCCTCGGGCCCGTGACCCTCCACGTTTCGCTGACCCACGACGGCCCGTGCGCCGCCGCCTTCGTCACACTCGACCGCCCTTTGGAGACCGCTCAATGGTCATGAACCCCGTCCGCAAGGACTTCCGACGCATCGCCATCCTGAACCGCGGCGAGGCCGCCCTGCGCTTCCTGCGCGCCGCGCGCGAGTACGAGCACGCGCGCGGGGTCAAGCTGGAGCCCGTGGTGCTGTACACCGACGAGGACGCCTCGGCTCCCTGGGTGCGGCTGGGCGACGACGCCATCGCGCTGGGGCCAGCGATGCGGGTCAACGCCGCGGGCCTGCGGGTCAGCGCGTACACCGACCACGACTTCATCCTGGAGCAGCTGCAGCGCGCCAAGTGTGAGGCGGTGTGGCCGGGCTGGGGCTTCGTGTCGGAAGACGCGGTGTTCGTGGCGCGGCTGGAGGCGGCGGGCATCGTCTTTCTGGGGCCGCCGTCCGGCGCGATGAAGCGCCTGGGCGACAAGATCGAGGCGCGGCATCTGGCGATCACGACCGACATGCCGCTGGCGCCCTGGCTGATCCCGAACCCGGATGACGCCCCGGAAGTGCTTGCGGCGAAAGCGGCTTCCATCGGCTATCCGATGATGGTCAAGGCGTCGGGCGCGGGCGGCGGGCGCGGCATTCGGCGGGTGGATGTGCCAGAGGGACTGCTCGAGGCCATCGAGGTGGCCAAGCGGGAGTCGGGCGGGGCGTTCGGACAAAGCGCCTTGTTCTTCGAGCGTTGCATCACCCAAGCGCGGCACATCGAGGTGCAGGTGGCGGTGGGCGCCGATGGCGTGGCGACCGCGCTGGGCATCCGCGACTGTTCGATCCAGCGGCGCAACCAGAAGGTGATCGAGGAGTCGCCGTCGGCGGTGGTGTCCGCAGCGGCAGGCGATGTCCTGTGCCGGGCAGCGGAGCGGCTGCTCGAGGCGGGCGGCTACCGAGGCGTCGCGACAGTGGAATTCCTGGTGCAGCCGGCCGATGGCACGGTGAGCTTTCTCGAAGTCAACTCGCGGCTGCAGGTCGAGCACACCGTCACCGAGATGGTCACCGGCTGCGACCTGGTGCAGGCCCAGATCGACATCGCGCGCGGCCTGCCGTGGCAGAAGCCGACCGAGGCTCCCCGCGGCCACGCGATCGAAGTCCGCCTGAATGCGGAAGATCCTGAGAAGAACTTTCAGCCCGCCCCGGGCATTGTGCGGGTGTTTCGTCCGCCAGCCGGCCCGGGCGTGCGCGTGGACGCGGGCATCGCAGAGGGCATGACGATTGCCGGCGCGTTCGACTCGATGATCGCCAAGGTGATTGCGTGGGCACCCGACCGCCCGCAGGCACTGGCGCGGCTGGAGCGGGCGCTGCGCGAGCTGCAGGTCGTGGTCGAGGACGGCGCGACCAACAAGGGCTTTCTGCTGGACCTGCTGCGGCATCCCGAAGTGGTGAATTCGACGGCGGATACCGGCTGGCTGGACCGCGCGATGGTCCAGGGTGAGCTGTCGACGCCGCGTTTCGAGGTCGAAGCGCTGCTGGTCGCTGCCGTGCTGGACTCGCAGCGCCGCCGATCCGACGAGATCGACCGCTTTTTTGCTGAGGTGCAGGGTGGGGTTCCGCGTGCGCTGCCCAAACCTGAGGGCACCCGTGTCGAGCTGCGCCTGCGCGGCCGCAAGCACGCCATCGACGTGTACGCCATCGGTCGCGACGGCTATCTGGCCGGGCCTGCGTCGTCGCTGCACCCGGTCACGCTCGAGCCGGTCGGCCCGCACACGGCGGTGCTGCATATCGCCGGGCGCAGACACCAGGTGCTGTATGCAGAAGGCGCGGCGGGTGTCGCCATCGACGTCGACGGCTCGCGCCACACGGTCGAGCGTGCGGCGGGCGGGGCCGTGCGGGCGCCGGCACCGTCGGTCGTCGTGCAGATCCACGTGGCGGAAGGCGACTCGGTCCAGCCCGGCGACCTGCTGTGCACGCTGGAAGCGATGAAGATGGAGATGCCGCTGCGGGCGGTGGACGCTGGCGTCGTCAGGTCGCTGCACGCGCGCGCCAACCAGCAGGTGGCCGCGGGTCAGACGCTGCTGGTGCTGGAGGAGGCCGGCGCCGCGAGCGACGAGTCCAACGACGCGCCCCCGACCGGCTGGCCCGACCCGCAACCCCGCCCACTGGATGCTCTTTTGGATGGCGGCGTCCTGCTCCCGGAGCGTCTGGACCTGCTGGACGACGCGCAGGCACTCAACGTGGTGCAGGACGTGGTCGCCGCCGTGCGGTCGATGCTGCTGGGCCATGACGTGCCGCCTGAGCTCGTCGAGCGGCTGCACCGGCTGCTGGGGCAGGATCTGGACCCCTCGAAGTCGGCGCACCCGGAGCGTTGGTCGCCGATCGCGGCGCTGCTGCCGACCTTTGCCGACACCGAGGCGGTGTTCGACCGCACGCTGCTGCAGCTGGGCGACGAGTCGACGGCCCTGAGCGCGGACGCGGCGTTTCACGAGTCGTGCCGCCGCCACCGCGAGGGCGAGACCGGCACGCGGCCCGAGTTCCGTCCCACGCTGCGCAAGGCGCTGCTGCCGTACGGCGTCAAGGGTCTGGATCCCGGCGTCGCCCTTCGGGAAGCCCTGTGGCGTCTGGCGATTGCCCGCTCGCACAGAACGGTGCGCCAGCGGCTGTGCGCGTCGGTGCTGCGGGTGGTCATCGAGCTGCACGAGGCGGGCGTCACCCTGACGGCCGAGCCGGATCTGCGGCAAGCCTTGGATCGCGTGGCGGAATTGGCGCTGCCCGAGTTCGCCTTCATGGCCGACAACGCCCGGCAGGCCGCCTATCTGCTGTTCGAGCAGGCGCGCTACGTCCTGCGCCGCGACGTCGTGGCCGAGCAGCTGGACCGGATGCTGGGACGTCTGGCGGCGGCCGCGCCGGGTACCGAGGCCTTTGCCGAGGCGCTGACCGAGCTGGTCCGCTCGCCACAGCCGATCTTTCCGCTGCTGCTCGAGCGCGCCGGCCCCGACGCCCCCGACGCCGCTCTGGTGGGTCAGGTGCTGCTGCGCCGCGTCTACGCCAGCCGCATCCACGAGGTGCGCGGCCACTCGCTGTCCCACAGCTGCGTGGTCCTCGACATGACGGCAGATCTTGGCGAGGGCCCGGCGCCGCTGGTCGGCATCCTCGGTCGCCTGTCCGACCTGCCCGGTGCCTTGGCCGCGGCGCGAGAAACGGCCGCAAACCGCACGCACGAAGGTGCGGTCGCCGTCGAGCTGGCCCTGCACGGCGTGTGGGCGCCGCAGACCGCGCTGGATGTCCCGGCAGCGTTTGGCCCGTGGTCAGGTGCGCAGCCGATTCGCTTGACGCTGAGCACCCTTTCGGCTTCCGGCAGCCTGCTGCAC
>CAJBNH010000062.1 GCA_903955385.1 uncultured Myxococcales bacterium
CTGTTAATCACCGGGTCCGCGGTTCGAGTCCGCGCATCGGAGCCAGAAAACCGCAGGGTTTACGAGAAGTTGAAGAGGGGTCGGATCGTGAGATCCGGCCCCTTTCTGCTTTGGCACAACGTTCGCACTCGAGTACGCGGTGGTCGCCACCGCGCGGCCGGTTCTGCGAGCCACCGCCGGCAGCAGACCCTTCGGACACCTGGGTCGCCCCAGCCAACCGGGAGCCTCCGTCAGAAAGACCTACCAGATCCTCTGACAAGAATCCTCCTCACGACACGACTCAACAGTTTGATACTAAAGGCCCAAAGCGCATTACCGAATCTGGAAGTGGTCCGGCCTTCACGCCGACATCCTCACGGCGGATTCCCTCCCAACCACCTTCACCTTCGTGACCTCTCACCCTCCGCGCCCTTCCACGGCTCGCCGGCGAGAAGCCCCACAAGCCTTCGGAGGACGTCGTCCATCGCGGCCTCGAAGTCCCAGGCCAACCCGGGTCGCAGCAGTGGCCCGACGTCGTCGCGGAAGTCGGGATCCGACCGCTTGCCGGCGAGGTTCTCCTCGAACTGCGCGCGGGTGACGGTGCGGCCCTCTTCGGCCAGATAGCGTTGGAAGCACACGAGGAGGACCTTCGGGTCGAGCCGGCCCAGGTCGAGCGCGTGCCAGAGGTCGAAGAGGTCGCGTCCCTTCTTGCGCTGATAGAGCGCGCGAAGCTTGGTGCAGAGCAACTCGTCGAGCACGTAGGTCGAGGCGTCTGCGGCGCCCGTGAACCAAGGGTTGTCGACCCGAAACGGGACGCGGACCACGCCCAGCTCGGTGAAGTGCTCGCGGGTGTTGATCTCGACCTTGAGCCGCAAGGTCAGTGGCGGCGCGTCCTCGGAGTCGAATCGGTACACCAGGTTAACCCGGCCCTCTTTGAGGAGTCGGCGCGGAACGCCGAGCCAGGGATCGAGCACCGCCCGTGCCCTGTCGAGCGTGTCACCGATGGGCTCAGCACGGGCCTGCACCAGATCGATGTCCTCGGAGTATCTCGCCGGCGGGTCGAGGTAGAGCTTGTAGAGCGCGGTGCCACCGCGGAAAACGAGGCTACTCGCGATCTCCGGGACCCGGAACAGCTCGACGATCGCCCGGCTGATGATGAGGTCCTGCTCGACCTGCGCGTCGGCCAGCCACGGCGCCCTCGCCCGCCAAGCGGTGATGTGTGCTTTCGGGATCATGCGTCGGGCTCCACCTCGGCGTTGACGATGAGCTTCCACCTCGCGCTGCGCATTGCCGGCGCGACGGCCGCCGCGCGCCGCAGTGGCGTGTAGCTCCTTGCCTGTGCCTGCACGAAAGGTTCGAGGGCCTTGGCGAGGTCCTCGTGGCCGAGCAGTTCGAGGAGGTAGCCGAGCCGCTGCGACCAACTGACGGGCGACAGCCGCGCGACCTCAAGCAGCTTGCCCGCGTCGAGTCGCTCGGCCAGCTCGCCGACAATCGTGGCGACGTTGCTCAGTCCGGCGGCGTGGTTCGGGTAGCCGACGAGCTCGAGCGCCGTCACCTCCGGGGTCGCGTAGCGAAGGACGCCGAGTGGCGTGTGGAAGGTGGCGACGGGCATCTTCTCCAGGTCGCCCCGCGCGATGAACTCGACTCGCACCTTCCCACACGAGAGCGCCGCTCGGTTCTTGCGCACGATCACCTGGAAGCACTGCGGTCGCTGGTGCGCCGCCCCGTGTCTCTCGGCTGCGGACAGCAGCCCGACGTAGTAGGGCTCCTCCCAGACCTTCATGAGCTGATCGACGAATTGCTCAGCGGGCAGGCAGCGGAGTCGCCGGTACTCGGGCGACACGATCACGTGGAAGCTCCGCGAGGGCTCGGCGATGAGTCCCTGCTCCCTCAGCCGGCGAAGCTGGGCTCGCGCGGCGGCCTGGCTGCCGCCGATCGCCTGGAAGGCCTCGACCGAGGTGAAGTGGTGGCGCCCGTTCGAGGCCAGCTCTTCGATGTACGCTCGGGCACGCATGCGCTACGTTTCTCCGTCAATATCATCTCAAGTGTTGCCTTGGCCAAGATACGTCTCAGCGCTTCGAGACGATTCTATGCCAAGATAACGTCTAACGTTGCTATCTGCAAGAATTGTCCCAGCTCCTTGCCCACCGCTACCGCCCCGCCCCCCGAACCCGCCCCACCAAAACCCACCCGCAAACCAAAAGCAACACCCCGTACATCGCCGGATAAGTCCAAACCGGAGCAATGAATTCCGGCTCGACCCACCGCAACGGCCACACCACCAACCGAACGATCGTAAACCCTCCGGCCATCGCCAGAAACGCGACGCCATGCGGAAGGTTCCGCACGCGCAGCAGCCCCAACACCAGCACAACGCACGTCAGCGCGCCGGCCGCCTCGAACAGCTGCGTGGGCAGCACCGGGGTCACGGGCCCCAGCAGGCCGGCGGTTCCCTCGATCAGTTGCGCGGCGTGGGCGGGGCTGGCAAGCGGAAAGGTGACCGCAAGGGGGCCGTCACTGGCGACGCCGAAGCAACAGCCTTCGCAGAAGCAGCCGAACCGGGCCATGGCGATGCCCAGCGCGATGCCGGGCGCCGCCGCGTCTGCCAGCCGCCACAGGTCGACACGCAGGGCGCGGGCGGCCAAGGGACCGACGACCACCGCGGCCAACAGCCCGCCGTACAGGCCGAAGTCGACCAGACGCCACTGGAACATCGCGCCGGGGTCGGCGGCGAAGCGGCCGGGGTCGGTGGCGACGACAAGTGCCCGTGCACCCACGGGAATCGCAGTGGCCGCCAGTAGCAATACCGCGGCCGACCGACCGACCGGCAGTCCGCGGCGCCTCGCGAGCCACAGCGCCAGGTACACGCCCAGCAAGGCGCCTGCGCCCATCAGCGTCCGATAGGCGTCGAGCACGACTTGCGTGCCCAGCCAGTGCGTGTCGAGAAGGGTTGTCCACACGGTGGGTCAGTTGCTCTTGGTGGCGGTCCAGGTGCCGGACAGGACGATGGCGGAACCCTTGTACGGCACGCGCCAGGTGCCGCTCATGCCCACGCCGCCCTCTTTGCGAAGCTTGGCGACGCCGGTCATGGTCACCGCCGAGCCGTCGTTTGCGACGCTGATCGTGATCTGGCCGCCGCTATAGGAGCACGTGCCGCTGGCCGAGCCCTTGTCGTTGGTCATCGTCGCGGTGCCGTTGGTCGCGTCGACTTGAAGGTTCAGTGGCAGCGTCTTGCCCTTCAACTGCATGAACGCCTCGCGGCACTTGGCATCCTGTGCGGTCTTCTCTGTGCCGGGAGGAATGACGATGTCCTGGACCAGCAGACCGCCGGTGTACCTGCCGTCGACCTGACCGGGATCGGGGGCGATGGCGATGGCCTGGTTCACGAAGTCCGAGAGCCATCCGTCTCTGGCACCCGCCGCGACCAGATTCTCGACGTACTCGCCGACGGTCGCGCCCATGACCGTGGTGCCGGCATCGAGGTAGCCTTGCCCGCCCCTGACGAAGCTCTTCTTGACGAGATCGGTCCACGAGCTGGTGATCGTGCCCTTCAGGTCGACCCACCACTGCTTGCCGCCAGACGCGATGAGGTCCCGCAGCTTGGTCATGATCTGCCCACGCGTCTCTGCCAGTGCCTTGGCCGTGGCTTCGGCGATCTCCAAGCGAACGCTGTCGGTCATCAGCCGGTTGATCGCCGCTGGCGCGAGGTTTCCGGCCGCGAGGGTGGCACGGATCGAGGCCTCGATCTCCTTGCGCTCGGCCACATTGGCTGCGGACCGGCCCAGGTTCAGGATCGACCGGCCCAGCTCCTTCATCCCTTGGTACGAGCCCTTGACCAACCCCGGAATCTGACTGGACTTCAGCAGGACCTTGCTGCTGCCGATGGCGCTGAGACCGATGTCGACGATGCCCGCGACCACATCGGCCGTCGACGATTCCTTGCTGCTGACCTTGTAGATGCCCTTGGCCATGCCCGTGAACATGCCCACCGAGATCTTGGTGATGCCGCCCGCCGCCCAGCCCGACCAGCTTGCGATGGACTTCTGGGTCTCTGTCGAGGCGCCCGCCTTCTTGGCCCCCCACGCCAGCGTGCCGCTGACCGCCGCGCCTGCCATGTCGCCCGCGCCCTGCTCGACTGCCTCGATGTACTCGCCCGCGGTCTTGAATGTCTTGGCGCCGGACATGCCCTTGTCGTAGTTGTCGACCGCCTCTTCCGCCGCGGCGCCGATGTTGTCGACGATTTCGCTGGTCGAGTTGCCGTAGTAGATGCCGGTGCCCACCGACGAGACGATCGACACCGCCACGCCCGTCCCGTCGATGACCACTCCCAAGCCGGTCTTGGCCTTGCCAAACGCGCTCTTGACGCCACCCCAGGCCTTGGACAGATACCCTTCCTCTGTAGGCGGGCTGACTTGCGGCGCGTCGGTCAGTGCGCCCACCGCCTTGCCATAGTCCTTGCCTGGCGTGTACCCGTCGGCATACGCGACCGACACGCCAAACGGGTTGAAGTCCGTGCGCGGCCGCTCGACCTGCACGATGTCCGTGGCGGCGGCCGTCTGGGCCACGATCCCGCGCAGCTCGGCCACCCACCAGACATAGCCGTCGAACAACTGCCGGGTATCGGCAACGTCCTGTGCCGTCAGCCCTTCCCGCACCGCCAGAGCCGCGACGATCGGCTGCAGCCGCCCGACTTCGGTCTGCATGAAGTCGATCGCTTCCCGCGCGAAGTAGTGGTCCGCCGAGGCCAGCCGCCGCAAGCCGTCCTGTACCTTGGCGATCCCGGCGGCCACCGGTTCGAGCGCCTGCGCGGCGTCTGCGAAGTCCCGCTCCATCGTCGCATCGAACTTGGCATTGGCCGTCGTGGCCAGCGGATTTGCCGCCTCGCGTTGCAGACAGATCGCCGAGAAGCCTGCGATCTGGTTCAGGTCTTCAAGGTACAGCCCACCCAGCGCGACCGCCCTGGCCAACCCAAGATAGGCGACGAACGACGCCGTGAACGCCTTGCCCGGCGGGCTGGCGGGGTTTGCCAGCGCCTCGTACTCGGCCTGCGCAATGGCCTGCTTCAGCGTGTTGCCCACCAGCACCCGCAGCGTCGCGCCGGCAAAGTTGGCGGTGCCCTCGTCGGCTTCTCGCAGCTCATCCAGGTAGTTGGTGTAGCCGGCCCTCAGCTTGGCCATCGCGGGCTGGGCATCCAGGCACGCCTGCACCAGCGCCCGCGTATCGGCAAGAATGGCCGTCACCTTGGCAGCCCGCGCCTTGTCGAAGGCCGCCGTGTTCTGGCCGGGAAGCTGCCGACTGCCGGGATAGAACGGCCCGCCGCACATCGCCGTTTCCAGCGTGTCGTTCTCGAGGAACGCAAGCATGTTGTTGGCCGTCAGCCGGTAGTTCGTCGTGAAGGGAGCCGTCGCGGCCTCGCCCTCGCCCTTCGCTTCGACCGCGCCGGGAACCTTGGCCGTCTTGCGCCCTCCGCACCCTGTGGCAGCGAAGACCAGACACCCCACAAGGACGACTGCGACCGAAAAGGAACGCTTCATGGCTTGGAACTCCGGGTTTGGTCGGACGCGGCAAAGGCCACCGTCACGACTGGCTTCCCTGACCTGCCGAACATACGCCGACACAAGCGTTTACGCTCCGGTCGAACCCCGGTCAAGCGCACCGCTTCCGGCCGCAAGGCTGCCAGCTACGGAGGCATTTACCTTTGCTTTCCAGGCGTTTTCGTGAACGACGCCGCAGCCGACTGCAACCTAGGCCGTCAGACGCGACCGCCGATTCGCCAGCCCAAACGCCACCATCAGCAGCGCCGCCAGCGTCGCCATGCCCGCGCCGAAGTAGAACGGCACGCGAGAGTTCACGCGGTCGTAGAGCAGCCCCGCGATCAGGCTGGCCGGCAAAAGCGTCAAGCCCAGCAAGGCGTTGTAGATCCCCAGCCCCGTGCCCTGCTTGTTCTTGTCCAACAGCTCGACCACGAACGCCTTCTGGATGCCGTCGGTCGCTGCCGTGTACAGGCCGTACGCCGCGAACAGCCCCACCACCACGCCCACATCTGTCGCGCGCCCGAAGCCGTAGTACACCAGCGCGTAGACCAGATAGCCGAACACCAGCACCTTCTCGCGCCCTACCCGGTCCGACAGTTTGCCCACCGGCACCGACGCGACCACCGAAACCGCGTTGAACACCAGGTAAACCAACGGGATGTAGGCGACCTTGACGCCCACTTCGTTCGCCTTGACCAGCAGCAGTGCATCGGTCGAGTTGCCCAGCGTGAACACGAACACAATCGCCAGCAGCAGGTAATACTTGGCGGAAAAGTCCTTGAAGCTGAAGCGCTTGTACAGGCTGGCTGCGGGCTTCTTCGCCTCGCGGATCAGCCACAGGAGGGTGACCACGCCCAGCACCGCCGGGATGGCCGCCAGCAGAAACACGGTGCGGTAGTCCTCCGGGAATGCCAGCAGCAGCCCAAACGCCAGCAGCGGCCCCAGAATCGCCCCGCTGTTGTCCATCGCCTTGTGCAGCCCAAACGACCGCCCCATGTCGCCCTTGGCGGCCGAGCCCGCCACCAGACTGTCGCGCGGCGCCGTCCGCACCCCCTTGCCGAATCGCTCGATGAACCGCAGCCCCAACACGTGCGCTGGCGACACGACAAGGGCGTACACCGGCGTGACGACCGCCGTGATGGCGTAACCGATGACCATGAAGGGCTTGTTGCGACCGATCTTGTCGCTCCAGAAGCCCGAAGCGGTCTTGACCAGTGCGGCGGTGCTCTCTGCGATGCCTTCGATCAGCGAAAGCGTCGTTTTGGACGCGCCGATCGACATCAGAAACAGCGGCATGACCGCGTAGACCATCTTGGTCGACGTGTCGGTCAGGAAGCTGACCAAGCCCGCGTAGAAAATGTTCCTGTTGAAGCCGAACAGCGTGTCGGCGGGCGACTCAGGCGTCGCGCGCGGGGCCGGGTCGGTGGACGTCCCCATGGCGGGTCCTCGCAGGCTGCGGCGTCAGGGGGCGGTGAAGCCCGTCAACGTCGCCTGCACACTCGACCAGCGGAAAGCGACGGAGATGCCGTCCTTGGTGCCGTCGCCGTTCAGGTCGATGTCGGCCTTGAACATCGACTTCATCAGGGACTTCAACGCCGCCTTGTCGCCCACGCCCAACGCCTGGATGACCGAGTCCGGCGCAGCGTCGATGCCCTTGAGCAGGTCTTCATACGCCAACACGCCGCAAAGCTTGCCATTTTGCGAGTAGGTCCACTCGAACGCCGCCCACACGTCGCCCTCGAACGCCGGGTCGACCACCGTCATGCCCAGCGGCAGGCCCGAGGTCAGCAGCGGCAGCGAGAAGCGCTTGCCCTTTGCGGCGGCCTTCAGCGTCTGTGTCATGATCTTGGCGTCGGGAAACAGCACCTTGGCCGGACACGGCCCCAGCGTCTGCGCGGCCAGGTCGTAGCTGTCGGGACGCACCGTGTACTTGCAGCTGGCCTTCGTGTAGTCGCAAGAGCCCGCAGCCAGGTCCGCGTCGCCCTGCAGCAGGTTCAGCGGGAACTCGGTGCCGTCGGCCTGGTACGCGTCGGTCTCGAACAACAGCACCAGCTTGCCCAACGCGATCTGCTCGCCGAGGGCGCTGTTCGCCTTGAACAGGAAGTTCAGCGAACTCAGAGCTTTGCCCATCGCATTGTCAAGTGTTCCATCACCATTGACGTCGCACCCTTCGGTGCCGGCGCTGATCTCCAGCGTCGAAAACTTCTGCACGTCGGGGCCAAAGGTCGCGTCGGCGCAAATCTGCTTCACGCAGACGCCCTTGCTGCTGCACACCTTGCCGTCGGGGCAGCCGCCCACGCAGTCCACCGGCGCTCCCATGTCCGTGTCGACGTCGGCATCCGCATCCGCCACGACTACATCCGGAGCGTCGATGGCGTCGATGACGTCGAGGTCGGTGGCATCGGCCACTTCGTCGGTCGCGCTGTCGTCGGAGTCGGCAACGTCCAGAAAGTCTCCGAAATCGGTGTCCGTCTCGTCCGTTGCGTCACCCGTGTCGTCGATGTCCGGCGTGATGACGTCGACCGTGTCTGTTGTGTCCTGGGTGGCTTTCCTGCACGCCGGACCTGTCAGCGTCTGCACGCAAACGGTGCCGGACTCGCAGACCAGGGCCACCTCCCACTTGCCGTTCGTGCAGACAAGCGCGGCTGAGGCAACGCCGGCAGCTCCACAGGTGACCGTCTCCTCCATCGTGCAAGCGGCGCCCGCCTGGGTGACAAAGAAGCCGCCGCCAAGCGAGCCAGAACTGCCGCAGGCGAACGACAGCAGCGCAAGCCCCACAAGGCCCAGCAGACGAGAGAGGTGTTCGGTTTGGATCGGCATCGATTGGGCATCCCCGTGTCGTTGCGGCGCGTGTAGCCCGCCCGGCTTGGAGCGTCAACCTGTTCCGGCAAGACGCCTCGCGGTTCGCGATTCTCCTGGCTCTGAAACCGTCGGTGCCAAACGGGCCACTCGAGCGGCAACGCACCCGTGTAGGCGCTCCGTCAGGCGTCTTGCCCCACCCCACATGCCCGGCGTAGGCTCTGCCTCGGCACGAGACCCGCTGCAAGTCGATGGAGTTGCCATGTCCACCGCCCAAGGCCCGCACCGTGCGCGGCTGCTGGCCGTTCTGGCCCTGCCGCTGCTGCCCCTGTTGATGGGAGCCGCCGACCACGCCGTCGAGTTGTCGGGCAGCACGGGCAGCTACCGCTTTGGCGCGTGCCAAATGCGTCGATCGGACTACACGGAAGCATCGGCGCGCTACACGGTGCCGGTGGACGACAACTTCGCCTTTCGGGTAGAGGGCGGCGGCGCGGTCGAGCAGGTGACCGACGCAACGCCCCCAGAGGCACCCACGCCCGGCGACGACACCCCCGCGACGCCCCCGACGAACTACCGCCGAACGGTGGGCTGGATGCGCGCGCAGCTGCTGGCCGATGCCGACTGGGTCGGCGGTGGGCTCGGCGCGGTGGGCTATCTGGGAACGCAGCCTCAGTTCATGGTGAACGGCAACCTGCCCGTGATGCCGTGCGGCCACCTGCGCGTGGGTCCACGCCAATTCAACGCAAGGCTGGACGTGCTCAACGGCGGCACGACCGGGACGGCGTACCACGCGATAGGCTTGGGCTTGGGCTTCGACTTGCCGTTGGCCGATGCGCTGGAGCCGGGTCAGCCCCACGTCGAGGGCGTGCTCGGCATGGAAGGCGCAGGAGCGTCCGACTACTTGTCGATTTCCGCGCGCGTTTGGCTGGACGCATTCAGCCTGATGTTCTCTGGCCGGTTCTCAGCGACGGAGCCGTCGGATCGGTCGCTTACGCTGGGTCTGGGGATTCCGCTGGACGGCTTCACAAGGTAGTCGCTCCGCCCGCCTGCCTGCCTTCGTCTTGCACCCACAGTGCGTCCGCCAGCTGCTCGATCCGGTCGCGGGCATTCTTGCCCCCTTCCAAAGCCTTGAGCCACCTGACCGGCAACCCCGCTGCGCCGTAGTACGCGCCTGCCAATGCCCCTGCCATCGCACCTGTCGTGTCGGCGTCGCCGCCCAGGTTGACGGTGCGGACGACCATGCCCTCTGCACCCTCGGCCGGGTCCGCGGTCAGGGCCGCCCACAGCGCCACCGGCAGCGAGGCCCCGATGTAGACACCGACGCCGACCTGCGCCACGACGGCGGTCGCCGGGGCGTCCCAGTGGTCCAGCAGCCACGACAGAGCCGCCGAAAAGCGCGGCGCCGGAACCTCAGGCAGCTCTTGAAGCAATTCGCTCAGGAACGCCCTGCCCCCCAACGGCCGACCCGCGAGCCCCAGTTGCAGCGCACGCATGACCGCCAGCGCCTGCAGCTGCGCGCCGAACAACGCGTCAGGATGGCCGTGCCCCGTCACCCGTGCCTGCCGAACCGCAAGGTCGCGCAATCGGTCTGCGTCGCCAAACGCCGCCAGCGCCACCGGAGCCACGCGCATCGCCGCTCCGTTGCCGTGCGAGCCCCCCGTCTGGCCCTTGCGGCGCACCGCCAGCTCCCAAGGGACGCGGTCGCGCACCTCAAACAGGATGGCCAGCGTGTTGCGGCCATAGCCACGGCTGGCGTGCAAGTGCTCTGCAAACGTCCGCGCCAGCTGCTGTTCTTCGAATCCGCCCTGCCCGTCGACCAGGGCCTGCGCAAGTGCCAGCGTCATCTCGGTGTCGTCGGTGAAGGAACCCCGTGCCAGCCGACCGTGCGACATATTGTTCAAGAGTCCGAATTCGCTGCGTATCTGATCGGCCGTCCAGCCTTCGACCGGCATCCCCAGCGCGTCGCCGCAGTGCGTGCCTAGCAGGACGCCGCGGAAACGGTCACGCAGGGGGTCGAGGGACTTGGACATCGGCGCGGCCCTTGGCAGGTCGAATTCCGTGACCCGCGTCAGCTTCCTAGCCTGCCCCCTGCTTGCGACAAAACAGGTCGCTTATCGACCAAAGGACGCGCGCGGTCACAGTGAGGCGACGATTTCTTCCGACACTTGCCAAAGCCGTCGCGCGGTTTCGGCGTCGTCGGCGTCGGCCCTTGCGCGAGACACGTTGCAGTCAGCCAAGTACAGTCCGGACATGCCGGCGAGCGCAGGGTGCACGGCGGCATAGACCTCGGTCGCGGCACCTTGCGGGATCGACTTGAACGCGAGCAGGCCGCCCAGACTCCAGGCCAGACGAGCGCCCAAGCCCAGATGCCGCATCAGGTTTGTCGCAATCACGCCCGGATGCACCGCGTTGGCGGTCCGCGAGGTGCCGGCGAATCGACGCGCCAGCTCTTTGGCGAACAACAAGTCGGCGAACTTGGACTGACCGTAGGCACTCCAAGCCTGATACCCCTTGTCGCCCTTCAGGTTGTCGAACGCGATGCCCCCCTTGGGCGCCATGCGGTGCGCGGTGCTGCTGAGGATGACCACGCGCCCGTCGTCCGCCAGCTGGTCCAGCAATCCAGTCACCAACAGGAAGTGCCCGATGTGATTGGTGAAAAACTGGGCTTCATAGCCGTGCAGCCGCTCCAACTTGGGCAGCGCCATGATGCCCGCGTTGCACAGGATCGCATCCAGCGTCAGGCCAAGCTCGCGCACCTGCCGCACGCACGCGCGCACGCTCGCGGGGTCCGAAAGTTCGCACGCCAGCGGAATCGTCTTGCCCTGAACGGCCTGACCCGCCGCGGTCGCCTTTTCCAGCGTCCTGGCCGTACCCACGACGGTTGCGCCGCGCAGGGCCAGCACCCGCATCGCCTCGTGGCCCAGGCCGGAATTGCAGCCCGTCAGCAGGATGGTGCGGCCGGCAAGCGACAGGCCCTCCGTCACCTCTTCGGCCGTCGAGCCATAGCCAAAACCGCTGGCGCCATGGGGAGCAAGAGCTGCGTACAAGGACATCGGGGGGACTCCTGGTGCATCGCGCACGGGGGCACAGGCCCAAGGTAGTCCACGACCCAAGCGGCGGCAAATCGAATCGGCCCGCACCTGTCGCGTTGTGCTGGGGTCGCACCGTCGGCCCCTGCGTCCCCAAGCCCCGGAGAACCCCATGCGCCACCCCGGCTTTCCCCTCGCCGCGACCTGCCTTGCGTGGCTGGCCACGGGCTGCGGGCCGTCGCTGACCCACCAGACCCACCTGGAGAGGAACTGGAAGGCCGACGTCGCTTGCGCTCAGGGGCCGCTCGAGTTCAGCACTGAAGCCGCGGGAGCGCGTTGGGGCGAGCACGTCGTTGTGAAGGCGGAGTCGCCCCGGGCGCTTCAAGGTCGCTATGAGTGGGTGATCAACGGTACGGTGGTGTCGCAAGGCCAGTTCGTGACCCAGCAGCGGGTGGCCATGTCGAGCTCGATGAGCGACCCGAACTACCAGTGGCAGCAGGACGAGCGAGCGGACAACGCGAGGTGCATCGCAAGGCCAACGGCAACCGCCGCCGACACCGCCGTGGAAAGTGTGCAAGCCCCGGTTCCGTCTGCGATTCCGGCGCCACCGCCCGCTGCTGCCCCCGGTTGGGTGCCCGCGCCACCGGGCTGGACGCCCCCGCCTCCGATGGCCCTGCCGCCGCCAGTGCCCGCTCTCGAGCCTGTGCCTGTCCCTGCGCCCGCCGTGCCGCCAGCCGCGCCGGAGCCCGATCCGCATCGCCCGCTGCTGCTGCCGGACCAGCCGTCGAACAATACGCTGCTGCACCACGCGACGATCCTCGATTGGTCGCAGGAGTGGCGCGATCCGGAAGTGTTCCAAGGTCTTGCCAAGGGTGTGGCGATGGTGCTGCGGGTGTGGTTCCCCGAGCCGAACGATCTGGAGGGGGCGCGCTTCCGCCTGGTCCACGAGGTCGCGGTGCCCGACGTCCCCGAGGCCGAGTGGCTGGCGTTCCTGCGCAAGGAGAAGACCGAACAGCAACGCGAGGCGGCAGAGTGGCTCGAAGAGAACCGCAAGGAGCGGGCCAAGCGCGAGCAGCACTGCAGCACCCACCTGAACGACGAAGACTGTTGGGGCAAGGGAGGTTACGAGGGTCTGCGGCGCCGGCAGGCCGAGGCCGACGCGCGACGTCGCCGGGAAGACCAAGCCCGGGCCAAAGCGCCGCCGGTCGTGGTGCCGGTCGCCGCTGCCGCGCCGCAACCCCATGATCCGACAGAACCTCCTCCCGCCCCCGAAGCGGACCCGCGCCCAACACGACCGTCGTCACACGCCGAGTGGGTGGCCGGATGGTGGCACTGGTCGGGATTTGCCTACGTCTGGCTGACCGGCTGGTGGCGCATCCCGGACGAGGACCGGCAAGTGGCCGTCGTTGCACCGGATCCGCCGCCACCGCCCGCGCCAGAGCTGGTGCCCGCCCCGATGCCCGGCGTCGTCTGGGTCCCCGGCGGTTGGTGGTGGAACGGGCTGCTTTGGGTCTGGGTGCACGGCGGCTGGTGGCGCGTGGGGCGGTGAGGATGCCCGCGGTGCCCGTCGCCATGTCCTCAAACGCATTCAGGAAATCTGGTCCTGCTCTGGCTCCATCGGTTCGCCGCCGACCGACACCACGCGGTTGCGCCCCATGCCCTTGACCCGGTAAAGGGCGTCGTCGGCCGCCTTGACCAGCGTGTCCAGCTCCGTGGCGTGGTCCGGACAGACAGCAACGCCAACGCTGACGGTCAGCTGCGTGCCGTCGTCGGTGCCGAACTCCGCAGCCTCCACCGCAGCGCGCAAGCCCTCCGCCACGTGCAGCGCGCCCTGCATGCCGGTATTGACCAGAATGATGGCGAATTCCTCTCCGCCATAACGACAGGCGATGTCCGTCCGTCGAAGTCGGGACTTCAGCAGCGCCGCCAAGGTACGCAACGCCTGATCGCCCGACGGATGACCAAACCGGTCGTTCCAGCGCTTGAAGTAGTCGACGTCGAGGATCAGCAGCGCCACCGGTGCGCCGGTCCGGTGGCTGCGGTGCAACTCGTTCGCCATCGTCGCGCGGAAGTACCTGAAGTTGTACAGATCCGTCAGCTCATCGGTTGTCGCCAGCGCCTCCAGCGCCGCGTTGGCCTGGCTCAATTCCTGATTGGCGGCCGCCAGACTGGCCGTACGGTCGCGGATCTGCTCCTCGAGGTCACGGGTGTGCCGTTCGATGCGCGCGGCCATATCGTTGAAACCAGAGGCGACGACCCGGACCTCGTCGTTGCGAGCCAGCGGTGCACGCGCCGTCAGGTCACCCCGGGCATACTGCTGCACGGCACCGACCACGTCGCGCAGGGGCCGCGTCAGGCGGTTCACGAACAACTGGTCCAGCAACACCCCCAACACCACCAAGGACAGCAGCGTCACGATGAGCGTGCTGACCAGCAGGCGCACCACCGCCTGACTGATCCTGTCCACGCCGACGCCTGCGATGACGGTGCCCCAACGCGCGCCCGTGGCTCCCGGCACCTGCGACACGACTGGACGCGAGGCGACAATCACCGGGCGGTCGCCAAAGGTCGCCTCGCGCAACAGCCCCAGATCCGAGTGGACGGCGTCGACCCACAGCGGCTCTGTCGCCATCCGCCCGTACCAGCGCTGGTCGCTGTGCGCCACGACCCGCCCGTCGGGGTCCAGCACGGCCACGAAGCGGACGTCCAGCGTCTCCATATTGCGTTGGACCAGCGACCCCATGGCACGGTCCAGATCCTCGATCCGCATCGCGGCCAAGTCAGCGGTGGCGGCGACAGCGACCGTATCGACAAAGGTGCGGGCGCGAAGCTCCGTCTCCTGCCGCAGCGACGACCACTGCAGCCAGCCCATTGCGACGGCCTGAATCAGACCGATCAACGCCAACGTACTGATCGCATAGAGCAACACCCGGGCCCGCATGGTCATGGGCGGCCTCCCGGTTGCGGCACCATGCGGCGGATCTGGCGCACCGAGTCGTAAAACGCATCGGTCGAGGGGACAAAGCCGTCGATGTTGCCCAAGGGGGCCAGTGCGGCGCGACCCTCTGGGGTGGCCCGATGGATCCCGTGGATTGCCAAGGCGATCTTCAGGGCCAGGTCGCGGTCCAGATCGGCGCGTACCACCACTGCGTCGTACGGGATGCGCCCGGTCACACCGATGACCCGCAGGGAGCCGACGTCGACCCCTGCACTGCGGGCGCGCTGGATGGCACCGAAGAAGGTGGCGCCCGCATCTGCTTCTCCCGAAGTGACGGCTTGCAGGACAGAGGCGTGGTCCGCCTCTGGCACGATCTGGGTGGGCGCCCGAAGCGGGTCGATGCCATGCTGCAGCAGCCAGGCCATCGGGAACAACCAGCCGGAAGCCGAAGCTGAGTCGACCATGGCGATGCGGCGCCCGGCCAGCTCGGCAGGCGAATGGATTCCCGAGTTGGCCAGTGCCACCAAGTAACCCGAATAGAAGGTCTCCCCATCACCGACCATCGTGCCCGCAAGGATTAGGCAGGGCATCGCATCACGCGCTTGTGCGTACACGACCGACGGTACGATGGCCACGTCGAGGTCCTTGCGCAGCAAAGCGGGGACCAAGTCCTCGTACCGGCCAACGACGGTCGAGTCCACGGGCAGACCAACCGCAGCGCCGATCCGCTCGCCGACGCCAGCAAACCCTGTGGAAGCCACCGGGCGCCCGTGCAGGGTCAAGGTGGTGGTCGACGGAAAGCCCAATCGCAGGCGTGAAGGACGTTCGTGGCCAGGCGCGCATTGTGCGGAGACGTCGATGGGCGAAGGCCGCGGCGGCGGATGCGCCGGGCGCGACTCGGCACACGCCGTCGCAATGGGGACGACGAGCCAGACGACTCGCAGTGAAAAGGATCGCAACATGTCGCTCGCAGCAGGGGTCCGGAAGCGGTGTTACTGCCACAGGCAAGCCCGCGTCAAGCAGGCCGTTCGGAAAGTCCCCGGTCGAGCCCAATCGGTTGGCCGATGTCAGTGCCCCTCGCCCGGAACCGTGAGCCAGCGGGCCGACAGGAACGACACCCCCATGATCGCGTAGCCGATCGCCCACGGCCACGCCGGCGTCAGCGCAAATGCCGTGTCGCCAGGTGTGAAGACATACGAATGCATCAGACCGACCGCTGAGAGCGCCGCGGCAATGCCGCACCACACCGCTGCACGCTCGAAACGCCGCTCGATCACTTCGACGGTCGCCGCAGCCAGAATCATCGAGGTAAAGATGAAGCCCTGTTCCAGCGCAAACGCCCCATGAATCCAAGTATCCGACTTCTCGAACGCCGGGATCAGGGCAGACGAGAACGCGGGGCCGTCGGCGTCGCCCATCCCGGCCGCCCGCAAGCCGTTCTTGGCCATCAGCGCGCCCCACCCCGCCACAGCCGGCAGCAGCCCCACGACCACGGCAGGTGCGTGAGACGAGGGAGTAGTCTGGAACGCCTGCGCGGTGATGACGATGCCGATCCACAGCACGATCGCCATACCGGCGTCGATGGGCACTGCCCAAGCGATGTACGCAAGCGTTCCGGTCAGGCAGACCACGGTCGCGAACACGCCGTTCAGGATCGAGTAGCCCGCGCGGGCTCCCAACGCCTTCCACCCCGGGTGGCCAATGTAGATGGTGGTGGGGAAACAGGAACCGAACAGCGCCGCGACGATCGAGCCCAAGCCGTTGACCGCCAGTGAGGGGGCGGTGGGATACGAGTCTCCGGCAGCCTCCGCGCTCTCGATGTTTTGCAGGGAGCCCAGGATGTTGAAGAGGCCCATCGGCAGGATCACCGACATGTACTGAAGCGCGTAGGGGCCGGTCAGGGCCTGGAACAAGTCGCCCACCACCGGAATCGGCAGGTGGAAGCCAGCACCCTGCGGCGTGCCATGTCCGGGAGCGATGCCCGTCAGCCACGCAAGCCCCGTACCCAGCACAACCGCGACAAAGCCGCCGGGCAGCCCCCCCTTGAAGCGCACGCGGCCGAAGTACACCAACATGACGATGCCCAGCGCCGTCAGACCGACGATCGGTCGGGAGAAGGTGCGGAACAGGAATCCGAGCGAGATGAAGGACAACGCGATACCGGCCAACGTCGACAGCAGCGCGGCCCGGGGCGTGGCCTTGCGGATGCGCTCGGCGACCCAGGCGCCGGCAAGCTCGATGAATCCGCAGCCGAAGCACGCCACCAGACCGGCGTGCCAGGCGACCTGAACGGGGTCGGCAGCGCCAGCGGCCTGCGCGGCCAGCTTGGCGGGCAGCATGATCAGGAACACATAGGCGAACAGCGAGACGGTGTTGATGCCGTAGGGCAACGCGCACACGTCGGTTCGCCCGGTCTGCTGCGCCAGTCGGTGCGCCTGCCACGAGTAGAAGACGTTGCCGACCAGCAGCGACATGGCCGCACCCGGCAGCACCGTGCCGTACAGCAGGGCATCGGGAAAGCCCAGCACGTACTTGCACAGGGCGTCGATCAGCAGCAGTTGGACCAAGTTGTCGAGTGCGAGGCCGAAGAAGCCGTCGAGGTCGCCGCGAACGAACCAGCGCATGGGAAGCTCCTGACGTGGTCGGCAGTGGACGCGACCAGTGCAGCAAGAGCTTGTGCGGGAGGGGCGGCAGACGTCAACGGGGGCAGCGCCCGTTCGCCCACGGGACTCGTTGGATGCCGTCCGGGCAACAACCTGGTCGGACGTCGCCCTCGACAGGCGAGCTAACCTACTTTGGCGACGATCAATTCTTCAGAGCTGGATGGCCGCAACCCGTCGGTCCGTTCGGCAAAGTAGAGGTCGGTCAGGCGAGAGGACGACACGTGCGTCGTGTCGCGCAAACCGGCGTCGCGAGCCATGGAAAGCAGCTCGGTGGGGCTGAGCAGACTCAAGAACGGCGTCCCAGCCATCGCCGCGAACCGCTCTGTGGACTGCCGCTGGGCACGCTCGTCCTCGTCCACGAACTCGAGCGGCAACATGAACGACAGCACCAGCGTCGAGCCCGCGGCAAGCCCCGCCACCTGCTGCAACAGAGCCACATTCGCCTCGCGGGTCAGGTACATCGCGACGCCGGTCGAGGCCACGACGGCCGGCAGACTGGGGTCGAAGCCGGCGGCAACCAGCAGGTCCAGCCAAGCCACGCCCGCCTCGAAGTCAACCGGTACGAACCGCAACCACGGGGGCACGGCCAGCCCCAACTCCTCCAACCGTCGCTGCTTCCATGCCTGAGGACCCGGCGCGTCGACCTCGAAGACCCGCAGCCCTGACGTCAGGTCCGGCCGGCGCTGGGCGAATGTGTCCAACCCCGCACCCAGAATGACGTATTGAAGGACGCCCTGCCCCGCGTGCTCGACCACCAAATCCTCAATGAACCGGGCCCGCGCCACGATGGACGCACGGGCCCGGCGCGTGGACTGCGCGCCCATGTCGGGACGGCGACGCCACCCCTCGTCCGGGGCCGCCAGCTGCAGACCGATTTCGTCGTGAAACACATGCGGCGGCGGGTCGAGCGTGACGTGCAAGGCGCGCCAAAGGGCGACGCGCACTGCGGTTCGTTCCGCCGCTTGAGCTTGGTTGTCTCGCATCCAGACCTCCGGCTATTGGATGCGGGATGGCCGGAAAGGGCGCGCTGTTGGGCTCGCGTCAGGTGTCGCCACCAAGTCTGAGCTTCTTCGCCCCCCGCGCGCGCCCTCGGTCACCGCCCGGGGCCATGACGACAAGCGCGTGACTTCCCTGAAGAACCCCTCGCATTGACGGTGCACGCCTCGCAGCGTACACGCCTGCACCGGTGCGGTGGTAGAACCTCGGAGGGCGGTCATGCGGCGATGGATGCGCGGGTACGGAATGGTGACGCTGGTCGTGGTCCTGTGGGGCTGCGGCGGGACTACAGAAGTGTCTGTTCCTGTTGAAGATACCTCGGTCGATGCCGTGGGAACCGACGAGATCATCGACGACCTGGATGCCGACGCGTCGACCGACACGGTGACCGTCGAGGACGCGACGGACGCCGATGTCGCGGTGGACACACCGTGCACCCTTGCCTGTCAGAAGTGGCAGCAGTGCGTGCCGCTGCAGGCGTGTCTGGACGCGTGCAAGGCCAACCCGTGTGCAGAGCTGTGCGTCGCTGACCCCGCAGCCAAGACTTGCGAATCCGCCGCCGACTGCCTGGGGCTGTGGAAGGACGGCGCACCGTGGCGCACCGACGGCGTGGGCTCGGCCTGGCGCACGACCGCTGCGGACCCGCTGGTGCCCACGGACGAAGGAACACTCTCGCTTGAGGAGCTGTGGAACGGCAGGAACGTATTCGTGTTCTTCCTGACGCAGGAGGGCTTTGCTCCCGCCGCCGCCCTTTGGAAGTCCAACCTGAAGACCTTTCTGAAGGCCTCGCCGACCAACGTGCACTACACCTTCTTCGCCCTGCCGGCCAAAGACACCAATGCCGCGCAAGCCCTGGTCGACCAGCAGAAGACGAAGGTCGCAGGCGTGCTCGCCACGATGACCGCGCGGGAGCAGTGCCAGTGGTCCGGGCGCCTCCACTTTGCCAATGCGCCCGTGCAGCTGTTCGGCGGCCCGCTGTTCAATTTGGTCAAGGCGATGGGAGGCCAGCTCGCCATGGGCGTGGACCGCTTCCAACAGTGGCGGCAGATGGGGCTGCTGCAAACCGTGGGGGGCCAACCGGACTTGAAGCTGACCACCTACGAGCCGCGCTACTGGAACTGGGAGGTGCAGCGCGAGCTCGAGCTTGCCCAAGCGCCCGAGCTGGTGGTGCCGTTGCACGCAGCCAAGGACGGCGCCGGTTTCGATCTGGAGGTGCAGCTGCCCGATGCCTCCAAGCTGGCCGAGTACGACACGCTGCTGATCGATCTGGGTGCATGGTGCAAGGACCACAAGGACGAGAATTGCGCTGAGTGGGACTACATCGCGTCTGCATCGTTGTGCGAGCGCCCGCTGGTCCCGGTCGTCGACCAACCGTGTGCGGCGACGGAGACCCAGGCCTGCCAGTGCACGGGGCTGGACGGCGCGGCTCAGGACAAGCAGGCCAGCTGCAAGGCAGACGGCAGCGGCTTCGAGGCCTGTCCCTGCGGCTGCACGCTGGAAATCGCCCGCTGGATCACCCCTTACCACCGCGAGGGCCGCTGGGTCAGCGACATCACCCCGGCGCTGACGTACCTGCAGAAGGGCGGCAAGCAGCGCATCCGCTTCGACGCGGCCAACCTGCCGATGGCCGACCTGTCGCTGCGTTTCCAGAAGCGCGGCAGCCCGTTGCGGCCGGTGCAGATCATCGACGTGTTCGGCGGTGGGCCCTTCCATCAGGACTACAACAAGAAGTACGTGCCGCAGACGGTGACCATCCCCAAAGCGACGAAGAAGGTCGAGCTCTACGCCTTCATCACCGGCCACGGCTATGGGACCGAGCTCGACAACTGCGCGGAATTCTGCAACCACACCCACCACTACACCGTCAACGGCAAGGCCTACGTTCACGAAAACCCGGTGGCGGGCGCGTTCATGGGCTGCGCAGAGGCGGTCGACAAGGACGGTGCGGTGCCCAACCAGTTTGGCACGTGGAATCTGGGCCGCGGCGGCTGGTGCCCGGGGCAGGACGTCAAGCCCTACCGCGTCGACGTGACCAAGGATGCGATCATCGGCGGGGAAAACACCTTGACGTACAAGGGCTTGTTCAAGGGCGCCGACTATGTGCCCAAGGCCAACCCCAATCCGCAAGGCGGGTTCGGCGCCAGTATCAACATGCGCACTTGGCTGGTGCTGTACCAGTAGCCGTCTCGAGGGCGGGGTCCAGACGCCGCACCCCCGCCCGTCGGCGATCGCGTCCGGGCAGCTCGGCTCCTCGGTGCACTTTGCGGCGATTCACAGACAATTCCCGCACGCCGAGGCGAGATTTTCGTCGCAGCGGCGGCGGGTGGGTTGCGCAGACCCCAGGCAGAACCCAGCCAATTGCTCGCTTTTGCCCGACCGGCGTACGAGCGACGCCGGGCGGGCCTACGCTGTGATCCACGCCAGCACGAATGCCGGCGGGAACCGCGGAGGACACCATGACGAGACTGGCGATCGCGACGATCTTGGCAGTGAGCGTTCTATTCCTGCAGGGCTGCCCTGGCGACGAGGACCCGACAGATACGATCTCGACCAACGACACCATCTCGCTGACGGACATACCGAACACCCAACACGATGTGGTGCAAGCGGACCAAATCACTGATAGTGCGATGGATATCGTCACTCCCGCAGAGAACCCGTGCAAACAGTGCCAGACGAACGCCGACTGTCAGGGCGGCCTGATCTGCTACGACGACGACAACAACCCGGCGACGTTTACGGTCTGCACCAAGCCGTATGACCCGCTCGTCGGTTGCCCTGCCGGCATGTACGGCAACTTCAACGTCAGCAAGTTCTGCGTTTGTCAGGATTGCGGCGGCCCCTTCAACCTGCAGTGTCTGCCGAACGACTGCCCGATCGGCCTGACCTCACCGACGACGATGGGCAAGTGCCAACCGATCGGTGACAAGTGCGACTGCAAGCCCATCGGACAGGAAGCCAACCCTTGCAAGCAGTGCCAAAGCAACGCCGACTGCACGGGAGGCCTTGTGTGCATCGACGACGACAACAATACGTTGACGCCCACCGTCTGCACCAAGCCCTACGTCGTCGCCGACGGCTGCCCGGCAGGCATGTACGGAAACTACGCGATCAGCAAGTACTGCATTTGTGAGGACTGCGGCGGCCCGTTCAACCCGCAGTGCCTGCCGAACGACTGCCCGATCGGCACCGGCGCAGCCTCGACGCTCGGCAAGTGCAAGTCCAACGCGGCCGGCGGCTGCGACTGCAAGCCCCCTGAGCAGCCCGCCAATCCTTGCAAGCAATGCCAAAGCGACGCCGACTGCACAGGCGGCCTTGTGTGCATCGACGACGACAACAACACGCTGACCCCCAAAGTCTGCACCAAGCCCTACGTCGTCGCCGTCGGCTGCCCTGCCGGTATGTACGGAGACTTCAACATCAGCAAGTACTGCATCTGCGAAGACTGCGGCGGCCCGTTCAACCCGCAGTGCCTGCCGAACGACTGCCCGATCGGCACCGGCGCAGCCTCGACGCTCGGCAAGTGCAAGTCCGACGCTGCGGGCGGCTGCGACTGCAAGCCCGCCGAACAGCCGGCCAACCCCTGCAAGCAATGCCAAAGCGACGCCGACTGCACCGGCGGGCTTGTGTGCATCGACGACGACAACAACACGCTGACCCCCAAGGTCTGCACCAAGCCCTATGTTGTCGCTGACGGCTGCCCATCCGGCATGTACGGCAACTACAGCATCAGCAAGTACTGCATTTGTGAGGACTGCGGCAGCGTCTACAACCCGCAATGCATGCCCAACGACTGCCCGATCGGGACCGGCGCAGCATCGACGCTTGGCAAGTGCAAGGCCGACGCCGCGGGCGGCTGCGACTGCAAGCCCGACGTCACGACCAACCCGTGCGTGAAATGCCAGACCGACGCCGACTGCACGGGAGGCCTGGTCTGCCGCGACGACGACAACACGGCGCTGACCGTCATGGTGTGCACCCAGCCCTACGTGGTCGCCGACGGTTGCCCCCCCGGCATGTACGGCGACTACAACGTCAGCAAGTTCTGCGTCTGCAAGACCTGCAGTAACGAGATCAATCCGTTGTGCGAGCCCAAGGCGTGCGCCGTGGGCACCGGAGCCGCGGCCCAACTCGGCAACTGCAAGCCGGGCGACAACAACGGCCCCTGCACCTGCAAGAACTGACGCCCCGGCGGCGCCCCCGTCCCTCGTGTTGACCATCTTGACTTCACAAGGCAATCTGCTCAGGTCCACTGCGGGGAGGCAGTGCCTCGGCGGAGCCGGCCCTGCGGTTTCGACACGACGCCAACGCCCCTGCCCGCTTGCGCCCTGGAGTCACCGCAGTGAACCGCGACCATGCCCTGCGCCCTGCAGTTGTCGCCCAAGCGGTCGCCATCGCTGAAGATCTGAAGCGCCTCGGTTGGTGGTCGGACACCCCGCCGTCTGCGGAGGCGATGGCCGACCCCGGCGCGTTCGGCATGAAGACCCTGACGCCGGGGCACTGGCTGCAGTTTGTCCTGTTGGAACGGGTCGCCGACCTGGCCAGCGGCAACGGCAGCTTTCCGGTGGGCAGCAGTGTGGCCACTTGGGCCTTTCGCGAGCTGAGCTGCTACGACGACACAGAGGGGCTGCTCAAACTGCTGCACGGATTCGATGCGCTGTTCCAGCCGAGCTTCATGCGGGTTGCGGCGGCCTGGGACCCGACCCTCGACAGGTTTCTGAGCGACCTGTCGTACGTCGACGGCGATGCCCTGTTTGGCCTTCCCGACCGCATCGACCCGGCGACGTGGGCACAACAGCAGGCCGAGCTGGAAGTCCTGTTCAACGGCCCGCCACGGGTGAACTGGCAAGCCGCAGAAACCGGTCGAACGGCGCTGATGGCGGCGATTGCCTTCGGGTGCGACCACGTCGAACAGCTGCTGCTGGAGCACGGCGCCGACACCACACTGACCGACCGCAGCGGGCGAACTGCCGCAGACTGGCGGATCCTTCGTCTGCAAGCGAGGTTGCGTCGCCTGCTGCCATCGGCCGGCGGCGTGCAGAGCGCGAGACTGGCGCAGCTGTACTTTCCGGACACGCGGACGCTGTCGACCGCGCTGGTTGCGCTGGAGCTGCGCGGCCCCGTCGCGGTGGATGCCCTTGCCGCGCTGCCGCCGGCCGACCCCGCGGTGGTGATGGCGCTGGGCGACGACCCGGTGTCGGCGCTGGCGCGGCTGCAGCCGCCGTTCTGGACCCGGCCCACCGAAGAATAGAAGCCGCGACGGGTGGTTGTGTGGCCCCGGAACGCGTCAGGCAAGCGCCGCGTACGCCCCCGGTGCCGAGCCCGGGGGCAGCGCCCCGTCGGCAACCATGTTGAACCCGAGCGCAACGCTGTTGAACGTCTGTCCAGGCTCCAGCAGTCGCTCGATCAGGTAAAGCGCGTAGAAGGCGACCGACCGGTCCGCATTCACCAAAGCGATGCCGCCGCCTGCCGGGGTTCGCACATCGGCCCACTGCCAGCCCAGCGCCCGGTGGACCTGCTCGCCGTACGCGCACCCCAACGCCATGACAATGCGCTGTTTCTGCCGCCCCAGCTTGCGCGTCTTGGCCTGCACCTCACCCGTGTAGACATGGATCGCCGACACGACGGCTTCCGGGGTCGCGTCCGGACCCAGACCGACATAGGCCAAGCCGTGGTCGATGAAGGCGTCGACGTCGGACCGCAACTCGGCGTTGAGGGCGTCGTGCGCTGTCTCAGCGGCAGGGTCCGGGCTGGACTCGGCATAGCGCGGTCGGTCGTGCACCGGCCAGATCCGGGGAGCCACAAGGGGCGGCGGAGTTGGCTTTGCCGGAGCAGGCGGAACGTCGGCGCCCCCGGTCGCAAGCGCCCAACTGCGCTGAGCTTCTGCGATGTCCTTGTCGTACTGCGCCGCCCAGTCGGTGCCGGCCACCCCTTGGCGCGTCGTGTCGTGGGCGGCGTGGTCGACAAAGCGGGAGTACAGCGACGCCAACAACGGCACACGCGACGCTGCCAGCCGGGTGTCGTCGTGCGCGGCCCTATCCACCTGATTCGCATAGCGATAGGCGTAGTGTGGGTGCTGCAGCGCGGCCTGACGTGTGTCGTCCGCCGGCGCAAGGTCGACCAGACGGGCCAGCCAAAACGCGTAGTGCGGGCTTCGCAGCGCCAGCGCTCGGGTGGTGGCATCGCCTCGCCCCGCCCACAGCTCCCAGAACGCCTGACCGGACAGCGCTGCCTCGTCGGCGGGCTGCCAGGGCGCCAACTGCGCCTCGACGCCGTGTTCTTGATACTGCACCAGGATATTCGGCTCGCGGTCGATGCTGAACCGCCGCTCTCGCCCGGGATAGGGCGCAGTGGCGATCACGATGGCTTGCTTGGTCGCCTTCTCCAGTGCCTCAGCAAGGTTGCGTCGCATCAGGATGATGTGCGGTTGCTCACCTGCACGAAAAGCCGTCACGTCCGGCGCACGACCGTTGCCCCACTGCAGCTTGCGGACGACCTTGGACAGTGACCCATGCGGATTGTCCGGGGCCGCCCAGTCCACCATTGACGCGTCACGGTCGATGGGAAACAGCAACTTCGGATCCAGCAAGGCGAAGTCGTCGTCCAGCAGCTCGCCTTCCTCAAACAGGGCCACGGGAACGAATTCGAGCCGCTCGTCAGGAAAATCGGCAAGCACCTTCTGCAACACGCTGCGCCGCACAACAATTTGGGCGTACACGTCGACCGCGAGGATGCTTGCCTCGCGCCCGCGCTTGGGACGGCGGCCCTTGAAGATGACGTGCTTGGCCTTCAGGGACGTCGGGCGGATCCCCCAGTCGAGCTTGTCGATGGTCGTCCCCCACGGAAAGACGATATCTCCCGGCACGACGCTCTTGTCGGTACGCATGACGGTGACGGGAACAAACTCCCGTGATGTGTCCATGTGCCCCCCCGCACCTTTCTACTCCGGATACAACTTCGCCGAGCACTCCGGGCAAATGCCGTGGCTGAATTGGGCTTCCGTGTGGTCCCGCACGTACACCTCGACCTGTTTCCAGTACCCCTTGTCATCGCGGATCTTCTTGCAGCACGCACAAATCGGCACCGTGCCGCGCAGCGTCTTGATCTGGGCGAGGGCATCGCGCAGTTCTTCGACCTTGCCTGCGAGCACGGCCTGAAGGTCCAGCAGGCGACGCCCGACGTCGACCCGGGCATACAACTCGTTGGCGTCAAAGGGCTTGGTCAGGTAATCGTCCGCACCCGCGACCAGACCGGCCACGATGTCCGCCGTCTCTCCCTTGGTCGTCAGCATGATGATGTAGGGTGGCCGCTCCGTGGCAACCTCACGGATGCGACGACAGACGTCGATGCCGTCCAGCTCCGGCATCATCCAATCGAGGATGGCAAGGGACGGCGCGTCGGGTTGTTGCATGGCGGAAAGGGCCTCGGTGCCGTTCACCGTCACCACGGGCTCATGGCCGCGCTTGGTGATCAGCAACCTCAGCAAGGCGCGGGAGGTGACATCGTCTTCCGCGATCAGGATCCTCATGGCCGCACGCTCCCCGTCTGACGCCTGACTGGCTCCCTGCCACCGGTCCTCACGCCCGCGCGGGACCGATGGACGGCCAGCTTGACGGGTTGGATCTCGACACACAAGCCGCTCGTCGCACCGGCAGGGACCACGCGCTCACCGGAGCCGATGGCAGGTCCGCCGCGACGCCCCTCCTGCGGTCCAAGCACAGCTGACCTCGAGCCCCCGCCTGTCGTCCGGAGGCGGAGCGAGCCCGACCTCCACCGTCCAAGAGCCAGGGGCCTGCAGCGGCGGCGATGGCAAGTACTGCTGCTTCCAGTGCGTCATCGGCGCAGACGGCCCCGTGGAAAACACGAAATCGCCCATATCCAGGTCAAACCAGCCGCACCAACCGACAAACTCAGCGTCGGCGACCTCGAAGCCGGCGGCCGTCGGAGCCGGCGGGTCGTAGCCGAGGTCCGCGTGCAGGACCCGCTGGGGCTCTGCGATCAGGGCGTCGGCACGCAGCTCGCGGGTGATGCCCCGCCCCCAACCCGCCTGCTGCAGCGGTGACAGATCGACGCCGCGGAAGGAAGCGAACGGCCCGACGGCCTCGTCCAGCGCCGCTCGTTCTGAAGTGGGTGCCAGCCACAGATCAAGCGCCCTCGGCAAAATTACGCCGCCCGGCGCGAGGTTGCGGGTGGCGCACTCGGCGATGTCGGACATGCCGTCCTCAGCCAAACCAAAGGCTCCAAAGGTCTCGGTGACGATGACATCGACCTTCTCCGGCAAAGCGACGTTGCGAAAATCGCCACGCACAGGGCGCACACGGTCGGCGACGCCGGAAGCGGCAAAGACCTCGACCGCGAGGTCAAGCGCGTCGGAATTGTCGACTGCATAGACGGTGCGTGCGCCGGCCAGTGCCGCCTGTGCAGCGAGGATGCCGCTGCCGGTGCCGGCGTCGAGCACGACCATCCCGGGCCGAACCGTGGCGGCGATGGCGCGGGCGTAGGCATCCATGCGCGGACCGTCGGCAAGCATGCGGCGGTGGGTATCCAAGCTAGCGAAATTGGCAAAGAAAACTGGCGTCTCGAGCGCCTGATCCGGCGCGCACAGCAACCCGACGGCCACCATACGCTCGAACAGCTGGCGCGCTTGGGGACCGTAGCTGCGCTCCACCTCCGAGGCCTCCCGAGGTTCGCTGCAAAACGCCAGCAGCTCTGCAGCAAACGCCGGCGTGCGTACGGCCACCCCACGCATCGGCGCGCGGACCAACAGACGGCCGTCCGGAGTGAACGCGGCGGACACGTCGCGGGCGCGCTGATAGGCCATGCGGACTCCTTAGTGGTCGAGGGTGCCGTTCCGGCGACCGGGCGCGAGTCTGCAACGGCGGATCGGCCGGGTCAACCGATGGGGTCAGGTATGAGCAGTTTACAGTTTCTGATTAGATATACCTTTGTTGAAACATCTAGATAGACGAGGGTCAGGTATGAGCAGTTTACACTTTCTCCGCTTTGAGTAGACTCGCCCCCATGCGCACCCCACGAATCGACTTCCCCGGAGCCCGCCACCACGTCATGAACCGCGGCGCGCGTCGCCAGGCCGTCTTCGTGGACGACGATACCCGCAACCTCTTTCTGCAGACGCTGGCAGAGCTGCCAGCACGATTTGGTGTCCGCGTGCATGGTTACGCGCTGATGCCCAACCACTACCACCTGATGCTCGAGTCAGTCCGGGGTGAGCTGTCGCGCGCGATGCGCCATCTTGGCGGCGAGTTCTCACGGCGATTGAATGTGGCGAGCGGCTGGGATGGCCCCGTGTTCCGTGGTCGTTTCCGCAACCGCATCGTGGGCACCGATGTGTACTGGCGCCACCTGCTGCTCTACGTGCACCTGAATCCCGTACGGGCTGGCCTCACCGACATCGATACTGCGGCGTGGACCAGTCACCGCGCTTACGTCGAGCGTGACAAGTGCCCCGCGTGGCTCACGGTCGACGAGCAGCTGGCGTTGTTCGGCGGTCCGGCGACATACAGCGAGGCTCTTTGCGCTGCGTACGAGGGAAATGTGAAGCCTCCCGCTGGGTTCGACCCGAAGAAGCTCTGGGCTCCGGAGAGCACGGGGGCGGTGGCGATGCCCAAGATCGACGGTCCGCGGACCAATCTGGCCGAGTCTTTCGCGGCCCTTTGCGCCATCACCGGTCTGGCGCCAAACGAGCTGACAGCTACGCGATATGGCCGAAAGGGCAATCCCGCCAAGTGGTTCGCGGCATGGTGGCTGAGTCGGCAGTGTGGCGTTCCGCACGGGGCGATTGGCGCGATTCTTGGCGCCTCGCACACGGTGATCAGCCAGCGAGTCGCACGAGTTGAAGCGCAGTGGCGGCAAGACCCGACGATGCGGGTCTGGGTGGCGGACCTGCGGGGGCTTCCAGTCCGCTAAACTGTAAACTGCTCATACCTGACACCTATGGAACTTATTGTTACTTCATCAAAAGAACGGCTATCTAACTGTAAACTGCTCATACCTGACCCCTCCCCTTGAGCCCCGGCCCTCGCTCTGCCACGATGTCGGTCTGTTCGGTCCCCCTTCGCCACCCCTGGATTCCATGCGCCGACGCCTGCTCCTCCTCGCCGCCCTGCTGCTCGCGAACCTGGCCATCGCGGCCGTGGGCATGTTGCGCGCCGACGACGTGGGCACGGGCAAGGCGTTCACGGCGAAAGTGGGGCTGGTGTTCGATCTGGGTGGGCGCGGCGACAAGAGCTTCAACGACTCGGCCTACCGCGGCCTCGAGCGTGCACTGCGCGAGCTGCCCATCCACGGCGAGTACCTGGAGCCCGGCGACGGTGCGGATCGCGAGTCGGCGATTCGGCTGCTGGCGGCGCGCGGATTCGACCTGGTCATCGGCGTCGGCATCATGTTTACGGACGATGTGTTGCTGGTGGCGCGCGACTATCCCGACGTGCTGTTCGCTTGCGTCGACATGATCGTCCTGCCCGACCAAAAGCTGCCGCCGAACGTGATTGCGCTGAAGTTTCGCGAGGAAGAGGGCTCGTACCTGGTCGGTGCTGCGGCGGGTCTGGCCACCCAGTCCAAGACCGTGGGCTTCATCGGCGGGATGGACATGCCGCTGATCCGCAAGTTCGAGGCGGGCTATCGCGCGGGGGTCAAGGCGGTGTGCCCGGAGTGCAAGATCCTCAGTGCCTACGCAGGGGTTACGCCTGAAGCCTTCAAGGACCCCGTCAAGGGCAAGGAGCTGGCGCTGGCGCAATTCGGCCGCGGCGCCGACGTGCTGTACCACGCGTCGGGGTCTACCGGCCTTGGGGCCTTCGAGGCGGCGCGGCTGGCTCCCCCCGGCACCCGCAGGCTGGTCATCGGCGTCGATTCGGACCAGACGCACGAGGCGCCCGGGCATGTGCTGTCCAGCATGGTCAAGCGCGTGGATGTGGCCGTATTCGATACGCTCAAGGCCGTCAGCGAGCAGCCGCACCGACGCGACATCGCCGGTGTGCGGGTGTTCGGTCTGGCGCAGGACGGCGTGGACTACGTGGCCGATGCGCGCAACGCCAACCTGATTGACGCAAAGATGCGCGAACGGATCGAGGCCCTGCGGCGCGACATCGTGGCGGGTCGGATTCAGGTGCCGTCGCAAGTCGCACCGGCCGAGGTGGCGCCGTGACGCTGGCCCTGCAAACCCAAGGCATCGACGTGCGTTACGGCCAGCGGCTGGCGAACCGCGGCGTCGACTTCGCGGTCGAGACCGGCAGCATCCACGCGCTGGTCGGCGAGAACGGCGCGGGCAAGTCGACCCTGATGCACGTGGTGGGGGGTCTGGTCACGCCGTCGGCGGGCTCGCTGCGGATCGAAGGCCATGACGTCACGCGCTTTTCGCCCCACGATGCCGTGCGGCTGGGCGTCGGGCTGGTGCACCAACACGTGATGCTGGTGCCGTCGCTGACGGTCGCGGAAAACGTGGTGCTGGGGGCCGAACCGGCGAAGTTCGCGTTTGCGGGCAACCTGGGGCTGCTGGACCGAGAGATGGCCCGACAGAAGACGCGCGAGCTGTCGCAGGCCGTGGGTGTGCCGCTGGACCCGGACCGGCGGGCGTCGGACCTGTCGCTGGGCGAGCGGCAAGCCCTCGAGATCGTGAAGGTGCTGTACCGCGGCGCGCGCATCCTGCTGCTCGACGAGCCGACCGCCGTGCTGACGCCGCCCGAGGTCGAGCGCTTCTTCCAGGTGCTGACGCGGCTGCGCGACGAGGGGCGGACCATCGTCATCGTGACGCACCGGCTCGACGAGGTGATGGACATCGCGACGGGGCTGACGGTGCTGCGGCACGGGCGGCTGGCGTTTGCGGGGACCACGGCGGGGCGGACGGTGCACGAGCTGGGTCGGCTGGTGGTGGGCGACACCGATCTGCCGGAGGTCGAGCGGCCCGCCGTGCCTGACGCCAACCTGGCGCCCCGTCTGCGGATCGAAGGGCTGCGGGTCGAGCGCGCCAAGGGCCACGCGGTGGTCGACGACGTGACGCTGGAGGTGCGGCCGGGCGAGATCCTGGGGCTGGCGGGCGTCGAGGGCAACGGTCAGGACGCCCTGATCGAGTGTCTGGCGGGTCTGCGGCCGGTGGTGCGCGGGCGCATCCTGCTCGACGGACAGGACGTGACGCGGACCTCGGTGCGGCAGCGGCGCGAGGCGGGCATCGGCCACGTGCCTGAGGATCGGCGCGAGCGGGGTCTGGTGGTGCGCGACCCGGTGGCGGCCAACACCGTGTTGGGAGACGAAAACCGCTTTGCTCGCAAGGGGTTCATGGACGACGCGGCGGTGCTCGCCTACGCGGACGTGTTGGTGCGGCAAGTCGACATCCGCCCGCCCGATGCGACCCTGCCCGCGCTGGCGCTGTCGGGCGGCAACCAGCAGAAAGTGGTGGTGGCGCGCGAGGTTGGGCGTGCTCCCCGCGTGCTGTTGTGTGCCCAGCCGACCCGAGGCGTGGACCTGGGGGCGATGGCGCGCATCCACAAGGTGCTGACCGACTTTGCGCGGCAGGGTGGCGCCGTGATCCTGCTGTCTGCGGATCTGGGCGAGTTGCTGGCCCTCTCCCATCGCATCGCCGTCTTCCGCCGCGGCAAGGTGGCCGAGCTGCTGCGGCCCCAAGACACCGACGCGCGCTCGCTCGGGGCGTGCATGGTCGGGGCGACGAGTCGGGAGGTGGCGCCGTGAAATCGCGCTCCGCCGCAAAGGAAATCGCTGTCGACGCCGCCATCGCCGTGCTGGTGGTGTTGGGGGTCGCCAACGTGCTGGTCGTCGTCTCGGGCGGCCATCCGCTCGACATCGCCTGGCGCATCCTGGCCGGCACTTGGGGCACCCCGTACGGCATCGCGCAGGTGCTGTTCAAGGCGACGCCGCTGCTGCTGTCGGGCCTGGCTGCGCTGGTGGGCTTTCGCGCCGGGCTGTTCAACGTCGGTGCCGAGGGCCAGATCACGCTGGGAGGTCTGGCCGCCGCCGTCACCGGAGCCCTGCTGCCCCCCGACCTGACGGCATGGATCGCCCTGCCCCTCTGCCTGCTTGCCGCCGCCGCCGCGGGTGCCTTGTGGGTCAGCGGTCCGGCGCTGCTGCGCGTCAAGTTCGGTGCCAGCGAGGTCATCACCACGATTCTGCTGAACTTTGTCGCCATGGCCGTCGCCAACTGGGTCGTCTCGGCGCTGATGCACGTCGAGGACACGACCCACACGCCGCCCGTCGTCGCGGGTGCCCGGCTGCTGCGGCTGACAGAGTGGGTGCCGGCCTTCAAGGGTTCGCCCGTCAACGCGGCGCTTCTGGTGGCGCTGGTCCTGATTGCCGTGCTGGCGGTGTTGCTGGGGCGCACGCCGTTCGGTCGGCACGTCGACACGTTGGGCAGCGCCCCCAAGGTCGCAGAAACCGTGGGCATTCCGGTCGCGCGCCTGACGTTCCTGGCACTGCTGCTGTCCGGTGCCGTCGCGGGCCTGGGCGGCACGTCGTTCGTGCTCGGCTACAAGGGCTACTTCGAAACCGGCTTCGTGTCCGGCGCAGGCTATCTGGGCATCGCGATTGCACTTCTGTCGGGCAATCGACCGTGGCTGCTGCTGCCGGGCGCCCTGCTCTTCGCCACGCTGTCCGAGGGCTCGCTGCTGATCAACGCCATCGTGCCCAA
>CAJBNH010000063.1 GCA_903955385.1 uncultured Myxococcales bacterium
CTTCCAGCAGCCGCTGTCCCTCTTCCTCCGTCACCACCACCAGCTCCCGCGTCCGACAAGCGGTCGCGGTCGCAGATTGATCCCGGATAACCGATCGTCAACTTCTTACGCGCTCAGGCTGGGAGGGGGTGAATGCGTACCGACGATGAAGTACGTTCGACTGCCGATCTCGCGGCCGTTGATCTCGTACTTGCCGGTTGCCCACGTCTCCGTCCGCTCCATGAAGGTGTGCCACACCAGGAGACCGAAGAACTTGCCCGAGAGGCTGTGATTCCCTGCGGCGGCCTTGTCGTGGATGGGTTGGAGCGGGCTCCCGCCCCATTCACGGCCGGGGAGCCAGCCCGCCGTCGCGATCTCACCACCTGCCCCGTCGATCAACCCGTTGATGTGGATCACAGCGGCATCGAACTCTGCGACCGACATGCGGCTGCGGAGCAGCTTGAAGTCCTGGGCGCGGGGCATCCCAAGTTCTCTCCCGCTCATCACGTCGATGATCATGAGCTGACCTCCGCCGTCTTGCGCCGGTACTTCGAGCCGGTTGTGAAGAGGTCGCCCGTCGGCACCTTGTAGTTCTTCCCCTCCCACTCGTAGCCCCGATGTCCTAGAACCTGCCGGGCCATCGCCCCGATCATCTGCTTGATCCGCTGCTCTCGAATCGACGCCGGATCGAAGTCCTCCAGCAGGAAGCGTTGCAGCGGTTCGACAGCGACACGGCGGAGGTCGCTCGCTGTCTCCATGCGAACGATGTTGTCATCCCTCCACATCCACTCCCACAACGCGAGTCCGAGTCCGCTGCTGGGGTTGAACACGTCGGTAAAGCTGCCTGGATCGAAGTCTGTCTGCGGTTTCATGCCTGCCTCGCATCTTGTTATAGGTTCCCGTGGGGACATCCATCCCCACGGGCACCTTATCACACGCCGGCGGGATGTGGTCAAGGGCCAATCCTACCCCACGGGCACCTTCTGGTGCACTATCTGGAGATCCTCTGCGCAGGCCGACCCTTTGCCCCTACCCAGCCTATCGGCGGCCTCCATCAGGAGGTGTTGACGACTTCGCATTCCCGCGCGTTTCCGGCAATTCCCGCATACGTCGCCGCTGCCGCCCCGCAAGCAGATGCGCTGCTGCTCCATCGTCATCTCTCCTAGCCCCGCCGAAAGCACGCGGTCGCACCTTGATGCGCTTCACCGGCACGCCCGTGCCGGACGTCTCTCGGAGATAGCATCCGAAGGTGGGGCCACGAGGCCCGCTTGCCATCCGTCTTGTGCAACATCGAGGAGTTGCCCGGTGCGGGTGGGCACCGACACCCTGCGGCGATTCTCGCGCGGCCAGGGCGAGCCGTCCCCATAGACGACGCTTTCCCTGGCAACGGCCGGGGCAGCCACGCCCGCGACGTCGTTCTGCCTCCGGTTGGCTGCCACCACGCAACAGCAGACCTGCGCGGCACTGTTGATCGGAACCGAAGTGCGGATGATCCTGCCGTGGCGCGAACGGACCCGGCCAAGCGAAGCGACTGCCGTTGCTTGGGGCCTCCGGTCTCCCCGCCGCCCACAAGCAGGAACTGGCCCATGTCCGTGACCCGAGAAGAGCTCTACGAACAAGCCTGGTCTGAGCCGATGCTCAAGGTGGCCGCCAAGTACGACGTATCATCCAGCTTCCTGGCTCGCGTCTTCGAACGCCTGAACATACCCCGCCCGCAGCGCGGCTACTGGGTTCAGCTCGAAGCAGGCAAGGCGCCAACGAGGCCTCCGTTGCCTCCGCCCCGTCCCGGTGACGAGTTGGAGTGGTCGAGGGACGGCACGCCGGCACGAGCCCCACGGGAACCGCCGCGCGCCCCCGTCGATGGAACCCGCATCCGACGGCGCCGGAAGGACCAGCGGCCCCAGCTGCACAAGCTCCTCGTGGGCACCCGCGAACAGTTCCTCGTCGGACGCGTTTCCGATGTCGGCTATCTCCGGCCCCAGAAGCGCCTGCTTCCGGACATTTTCGTCTCGAAGGACGCGCTCGACCGCGCCTTCGCCATTGCGAACGACCTCTACCTGACGCTCGAGGACTTCGGGTTCCGTGTGGTCTTCGCCCCGACGGACGTCAGGATGTGGCGGTCGAAGTTGGACGAGAGGTCCGTACCGGCGAAGACGGAGCGGTACTTCTGGAAGGACTGGCAGCCGGCAAGGCCGACGCTCGTCTACGTCGGGAGCGTCGCGATCGGCTTGACCCTCTTTGAACTGAGCGAGCCCGCCAGCGCGCGGTATCGAGACGGGAGGTACTACCGAATCGAGCCCTCGCCAGTTCCAGCCAGGGGACGGCAACGCCGCTGGGAAGACGAAGGCACCTTGAAGGACATGCCCTCTGGCCGACTCGGCCTGCAGGTCTACTCCCCCTACCCCGGCACTTCCTGGGAGCAGCAGTGGCGTGAGTCAAAGCCCGGGGACCTGGCCTCGAAGACCGACGCGCTTGTGAGGGAGTTGCGCTCGGGCGCGGCCAGTATCCCGCCCCTTGTGGAGGAGGTCGAGCGCCAGCGGGAGATCGCTCACCAACGATGGCTCGTTCAGCAGGCCCAATGGGAACGGGAAGCCAAGGAGCGGCGGCACGCGCAGAACCTCAAGGACAGCCGCGAGCAACTCGATGCGGTGATCAAGGCCTGGGCTGCGGCGAAGGCGATCGAGGACTTCTTCGACGACATCGAACGGCGTGGGTCGAGGCTGGGCGAAGCCGAACGCGCCGCGCTGCGGGCGCGACTTGATCGTGCGCGGGAACTGGCGGGGGGCGTCGACGCTCTCGAGCACTTCCTGGCCTGGCGGTCGCCTGGGGAGCGGTAGCAGGCGCGGCCCGCCGGGCTATCTCCCGGGCCGGTTGGCGCCGCCCTTAGCATCACCGCCAGTTCGGCCAATCAGCGGCAGGGCCTTCTGCTTGGTGAGTTGCCCGGCCCGAAGCGCCTGCAGGTCGGCGGGGGGAAGCAGTGTCGCGAAGGCCACCGCCTCGGACACCCACGATTGGGACACACCGAGAGCCTGCGCAGCCTGCGGCTGCCCATCCCAGAGAGCAGTCCGACGCGCGAGCGTGTCGCGAGTGAGCGCGTTGTGGGCGGCCACGGACTGGTCGCCGAGGGTGTGCCCTTCCGCGGTCGAGCCAAAATGGAGCAGCATCCGGAGAAGGCGCGCATCGTCTTTGTGCCCGACCAGAACCGAGCACTGGACGGACGGTACCGGGCCCTGGGGAAGGACGGCACCTTCCTCGAAGAGTTCCTTCAGGGCGGCGATGCGCCGACATCCATCGAGGATGAGGAAGACGGCGCTGCCTTGTGCCCCGTCACGCCAAGCCTCTCCCGATGGCCTCGCCTTCCAGACGACGGGAGGGCAGACGAGCCCGACGTCGCGGATCGAGTTCCTCAGGACGGCAAGGGGGCATAGGACACGCAAACCACCTATGCCCGCAAGCCCACCATCGCCCGCCGCGAGACCGACCCCAAGTCGGCCCATCCCGAGCGTCCAAGCGAGAGTCTGCGCCGCCGGATCCCCCC